>NZ_JBNDJO010000015.1:0-259613 GCF_050434965.1 Paraburkholderia sp. GAS38
CCGACTCCGACTCCGACTCCGACTCCGACTCCGACTCCGACTCCGACTCCGACTCCGACTCCGACTCCGACTCCGACTCCGACTCCGACTCCGACTCCGACTCCGACTCCGACTCCGACTCCGACTCCGACTCCGACTCCGACTCCGACACCGACACCGACACCGACACCGACGCCGACGCCGACGCCGACGCCAACGCCAACGCCAACGCCAACGCCGACTCCGACTCCGACTCCGACGCCCACACCAACGCCGACGCCCACACCGACACCAACGAGCGCCAACCCCATCGGCGTCGTCGTCCAGAACACCGGCAACGTCGTCACCGCCACCGGCCAGACCGTCTCGTCAATCGGCAGCCAGATCGGCCTCACCCCGATCCCCGGCGGCAACTCCGCGACCACCGCCGCGCTCGGCAACGTCCTGTCCAATCTCGGCAATGGTGTCACCGCCGTCGGCATGGGCGCGACCAACGGCCTCGGCCAGCTTGGCGCCTCGGCCAATCCGCTTGGCGTCACCCTGTCGAGCAGCGGCAACCTCGTCTATGACGCCGGCCAGGCCGTCAACAGCGCCGGCCAGCTCGTCACCAGTCTCGGCACCGGTCCGACCGCGGCCCTCAGCCCGTTGACCACCCCGCTCGGCAGCACGGTCTCCACACTCGGCAACGCCGTCAGCGGACTCGGCACCCAGCTCGGCACGGCCCTCTCCACCGGTCCGATCGAGCAGGTCACACAGTCGGTCAGCACCGTCATCACGCCGATCACCACCACCGTCGCCCAGACGACGCAGACCATCGGCAACACCACCGGCCTCGGCGCGCCGCTCAACGGCCTGCTCTCGACCATCGGCCATGGCCTGGACAGCGCAGGCAGCCAGATCAGCAGCGCAACCGGTAACCCGATCGGCCAGAACCTGGGCAACGTGGTCACCAAGCTCGGCGACACCGTCACGTCCGCCGGCGGCCTGCTGACCGGCGGCACGGGTGGCAACCCGCTGGCGCCTATCACCGGCATCCTCAGCGGCGGCACCAACCCGCTCAGCGGGACGCCGCTGGCACCGCTCACCAGCATCCTGACGGCCTTGCCCGGCACGCTGAGCGGCGGCCTCACCGGCGGCAGTTCGGGTAACCCGCTCGCTCCGCTCACGGGTGTGCTGACCTCGGTGACCTCGTCGCTGACGGGGGCACTCGGTGGCGCCAGTGGCGGCTCGGGCAGTCCGCTTGCGCCGCTGACCGGCATCCTGACCTCGGTCACCGGTGCGCTCGGCGGGGCCAGTGGTGGCTCCGGCAATCCGTTGGCGCCGGTCACCTCGGCGGTCTCGTCGCTGACCGGTGCGCTGGGTTCGGCAACCGGCGGTGCGGCGGGATCCGGTTCGTCTGGCGGGTCCGGCTCGGCCGGCAACCTGCTGGCGCCGGTCACGGGCCTCGTCTCCTCGCTCACCGGCGGGCTGACCGGCGCGACCTCGGGTAGCGGGTCCGGTACCACGGGCGGCCTGCTCAGCGGACTCGCAGCGAAAAAATAACGACAGTAGATAAAAAGAAGCACTAAGGGGGGCGGCGGGCCGGGCAACCGGTCCGCCGTTTTTTTATTGTACGGACGCGAACAACCCCTCCGCCGATCGGGCCGTCCGCGGCGGCGACCTATTTCGCGCGGGTCGCGCGCACCGGACCGACTGTGTTGCAGTGTTTGAAAGTGCGATCAAGACCGGCTCGGCGCGCCGCTTTGCGGCGAGTGAGATCGCTAGAAACGCGCCGCGTTGCGTTACGTTACACGCGCCGGACGCGAGGTTTTGTTCCGCGACACATCGCTGCTCGCAG
The DNA here is from genome assembly GCF_050434965.1 of Paraburkholderia sp. GAS38. Taxonomy (NCBI): domain Bacteria; kingdom Pseudomonadati; phylum Pseudomonadota; class Betaproteobacteria; order Burkholderiales; family Burkholderiaceae; genus Paraburkholderia; species Paraburkholderia sp. GAS38. The sequence goes on from NZ_JBNDJO010000015.1 coordinate 1,817, forward strand.
CGACTGCCGGAATCGTCATCACATCCCGCACACCCTTGATTCTTCTAGGTTTACTTCGGACGACCGATCACATCGCACGAATGGCATAGGGCTTGCAGTTAGCTCTCCATCAGTTCAATGACGGGGGAGCAGAGACATGAATCGCAATTTCCAAATGACGGCCATCGCCATGTGCGTGTCGTCGCTGATGATTCTTCAAGGTTGCGGCACAACGGTCAACAAACCGCCGACAACTGGCAGCGGCGCGGGAGGCGGTACGGTAAGCACGGGCGGGGGTTCGGGTGGAGGCTCGGGTGCCGGTGGTTCGGGTGGAGGCACGTCGACTCCGACGCCGACTCCGACGCCCACACCGACGCCAACACCGACTCCGACTCCGACACCGACGCCGACACCGACTCCGACTCCGACTCCGACTCCGACTCCGACTCCGACTCCGACTCCGACGCCAACACCGACGCCAACGCCAACGCCAACGCCAACGCCGACACCAACTAGCGCCAACCCCATCGGCGTCGTCGTCCAGAACACCGGCAACGTCGTCACCGCCACCGGCCAGACCGTCTCGTCAATCGGCAGCCAGATCGGCCTCACCCCGATCCCCGGCGGCAACTCCGCGACCACCGCCGCGCTCGGCAACGTCCTGTCCAATCTCGGCAATGGTGTCACCGCCGTCGGCATGGGCGCGACCAACGGCCTCGGCCAGCTTGGCGCCTCGGCCAATCCGCTTGGCGTCACCCTGTCGAGCAGCGGCAACCTCGTCTATGACGCCGGCCAGGCCGTCAACAGCGCCGGCCAGCTCGTCACCAGTCTCGGCACCGGTCCGACCGCGGCCCTCAGCCCGTTGACCACCCCGCTCGGCAGCACGGTCTCCACACTCGGCAACGCCGTCAGCGGACTCGGCACCCAGCTCGGCACGGCCCTCTCCACCGGTCCGATCGAGCAGGTCACGCAGTCGGTCAGCACCGTCATCACGCCGATCACCACCACCGTCGCCCAGACGACGCAGACCATCGGCAACACCACCGGCCTCGGCGCGCCGCTCAACGGCCTGCTCTCGACCATCGGCCATGGCCTGGACAGCGCAGGCAGCCAGATCAGCAGCGCAACCGGTAACCCGATCGGCCAGAACCTGGGCAACGTGGTCACCAAGCTCGGCGACACCGTCACGTCCGCCGGCGGCCTGCTGACCGGCGGCACGGGTGGCAATCCGCTGGCGCCTATCACCGGCATCCTCAGCGGCGGCACCAACCCGCTCAGCGGGACGCCGCTGGCACCGCTCACCAGCATCCTGACAGCCTTGCCCGGCACGCTGAGCGGCGGCCTCACCGGCGGCAGTTCGGGTAACCCGCTCGCTCCGCTCACGGGTGTGCTGACCTCGGTGACCTCGTCGCTGACGGGGGCACTCGGCGGCGCCAGCGGCGGCTCGGGCAGTCCGCTTGCGCCGCTGACCGGCATCCTGACCTCGGTTACCGGTGCACTCGGCGGGGCCAGTGGTGGCTCCGGCAATCCGTTGGCGCCGGTCACCTCCGCAGTCTCGTCGCTGACCGGTGCGCTGGGTTCGGCCACCGGCGGTGCGGCGGGATCCGGTTCGTCAGGCGGGTCCGGCTCGGCCGGCAACCTGCTGGCGCCGGTCACGGGCCTCGTCTCCTCGCTCACCGGCGGGCTGACCGGCGCGACCTCGGGCAGCGGGTCCGGTACCACGGGCGGCCTGCTCAGCGGACTCGCAGCGAAGAAATAACGACAGCAAATAAAAAGAAGTACCAGGGGGGCGGTGGGCCGGGCAACCGGCCCGCCGTTTTTTTATCGCGCGAACGCGAACGACATCGCGCCCGCATCACAGCGCATTGCGCGCCTAGAGTTCGTGATACGTATCGTAGGTATTGCAGAAATCGTTGCGCACGACGAAGTTCGTATAGGTCATCGTGACAGAGGCCTCGAGGCCTTCCACGTAATGCCACCAACCGATCGGCAGGAACAGCAGGTCGCCGGGCCCGATCGTGCATTCGATCAGGTTCGCCTGCTGCAAAGCCGGAAAGCGCGACGCGTCGATCGCACTGCCGTCTACCTGCGAATAACAGTGCAACAGGTTATACATGTGCGGCGTATCCGACATCGGCACCAGCTTGACCCGCTTGTGCCCGATCACCTGCGCCATGAAATTATTGGTCAGGTCATGATGAAACGGCGTCTTCGTGCCGGCCGGGCCAAACCAGAAAAAGCCGGTATCCGGCGACGCGGGATCGAGATACTCGCGGATAGTCGGCGCATCCGCCCACAACGCCGCTAGCGACACGCGATTTTGCGACGTGTTGTTCGCCGTCATATAAAAGTCATTGGTCGCGCCACTGCCTTCAACCAGATCGACATACTCGCGAAACGGCATGGTTCGCTTCAGATTCGGCTGGTTGATCTCGTAGTTCGGATCGGCGTTGCGACCGAACTGCACTTCCACTTCGCAATCGCCGCAGCGCGCGCGAAAGTAATCGAAATTCCATTGCGTACGCGCCGGCCATGCATCGAATGCGCCGGTGATAATCACCGGCCGGTTCTGAAAGTAGTACTGCTCAAAGAATTCGTCACGCGAGAGCCGCTCGCGCCGTTCGACTTCGCCGCCGCGCTCCCGCATGCGGCTCAACTGGCCATACACGGAAAGCGTCCAGTCGCGCTTGCGCAAACGATTGCGCAGACGCGTGCCGCCCTGAAGATACGGGCTCGCCAATGCGGTGTTGATTTCGAGCGCCGCTTCTTCGGGATTGAATCCCTGTTGCAACAGCGCGGCATGCAAGTCGGGCGGCGGCGCGCCCAGCAGCAGATTTTCGGCTATCCAGCGGCGCCAGTCGTCGATCGATCGGGTCACGGTTTGTCTCCCCCTGCGTTGATTCGTCCTATCGTTAGACTCTCATGCAAGCGCCCAAAAGAAAAGGCACGCGTTTCTAAAAAACGCGTGCCTTGAATCATCCGGCAGACGGCAGGTGAAACACCTACCGTCATGCCATGTGATATTTACATCTTGACCACGTCGAGCAGCGTCTTCTTGCCGCCCTTGTAGTTGTACAGCGAGATCACGCCGTGCTGCAGGTCGCCGTGCGAATCGAACGTCGTTTCGCCAATCACGCCCTTGTAGTCCGTCGTCGGCATGGCTGCCAGGATCTTTGCCGGATCCGTCGAGTTAGCACGCTTCATAGCGTCGACGATGATGTACACAGCGTCATACGTGAACGGAGCGTAGATCTGGATCGGTTGGCCAAAACGCTTTTCGTACTTGGCTTCGAACGCCTTGCCGCCAGCCATCTTCTCGAGCGCCATACCGGCTTCCGAGCAGACGATGTTGTCGGTTGCGTCGCCAGCCAGGTCCGACAGCTTGTCGGTACACACGCCGTCACCCGCCAGAACCTTCGCACGCAGGCCGAGCTGCTTGGCTTGCTTAGCGAACGGGCCGCCGGTTGCGTCCATGCCGCCGTACATGATCGCGTCAGGGTTTTCGCCCTTGATCTTCGTCAGAATGGCGCGGAAGTCGACAGCCTTGTCGTTAGTCGCGTCATGCGACATCACGTTCATGCCGAGCGACTTGGCGGTCTTCTCGAACTCGTTTGCCAGACCCTGGCCGTAAGCCGTCGAGTCGTCGACAATCGCGACGCTCTTCACCTTCAGGTCCTTGGATGCGTAGTTAGCCAGTGCCGGGCCTTGTTGCGCATCGGTCGCGACGACGCGGTACGTCGTCTTGAAGCCCTGTTGCGTATAGGCCGGGTTCGTTGCCGACGGCGAGATCTGCACGATGCCTGCATCGCTATAGATCTTCGAAGCCGGAATCGAAGTGCCCGAGTTCAAGTGGCCGACCACTGCAACGACCTTATCGTCGACCAGCTTCTGCGCAACTTGCGTTGCCGTACGCGGGTCAGCTGCGTCGTCTTGTGCGTCCAGTTCCAGCGTAACCTTCTGGCCGCCAATCGTCAGACCCTTGGCGTTGATCTCTTCAACTGCCAGACGAGCGCCGTTTTCGTTGTCCTTACCCAGGTGAGCAATACCGCCAGTAAGCGGTGCGACGTGGCCGATCTTGACGACCTCGTCCGCCACCGCGCCCGTTGCCAACGACGCAAACAACATGGCCGCAGCGCTGATCGGCAACAGCTTTTGAATCTTGATGTTCATGTAAGTCTCCAGTTTCGGTCCCAAAAACAACGTAATCGCCCTGTGCCCCGCTTCCTTCTCGTGTCGCTCAATCCCGTGGACGACCACGCCGGTTGCATCGTTATGCACTTGGCCAGCACGTGAACCAGTCTGTTTGTGGCAGGCGGCTATGCGTACTTGCGCGCAAGTGTAGGCTATCAAATTAATTTGTGGGATTTTTTTGAGGAAGTGGGATGAACACCAATAGCGTTTATCCCATGAGGTTGAATGGAGAACCGGTGGTCACCCCGGAAAGCACCAGCCCATGCGGGTTTCCGCTAAGCGAGGCGAATTTTTCGGCGCGCCTGCCTAAAGGGTTTTTCGCGCCTAAACCGTTAATTGGCCGAATAAGGATTGCGTGGCGGAAACAAATCCGCCACATGCGCCGCGCCGCCTCCCGCCTCGCTGCACGGCCTTTCTTTTAGTGGCAAACTGACCGCCCGCTGCGGGCATTGCCCGCCTGCACCCATAGTCATTTGAAGGAGAGCAACGTGAGCGTGACTTCCCGATGGATCGACATTCCGGCCGGCAATGAAAGCTTCCAGGGCTATCTCGCGCTGCCCAAAGGCGGCAAGGGTCCGGCCGTCATCATCATTCAGGAAATCTTCGGCGTGAACAGCCATATCCGCGCGGTCGCCGACCAGTACGCGCAAGATGGCTACGTGGCGCTCGCGCCGGACATCTTCTGGCGCACCCAGCCGCGCGTCGAGCTGACCTATGCCGGCGCCGACCGCGACAAGGGCATCGAAATCCTGCAGAAGACCGACGTGGGTCTTGCCGTGGCCGACATCGGCGCCACCGCCGCTGCGCTGCGCGCCCTGCCGGAAGTCACCGGCAAGGTGGCGGCAATCGGCTACTGCTTCGGCGGCCGCCTTGCCTACCTGACCGCCGCGCAAAACACGATCGACCTCGGCGTGAGCTACTACGGCGGCGGCATCCAGAACCTGCTCGACGAAGCAGCGAAGATCAAGGTGCCGATGCAGTTCCACTACGGCGAACTCGATCACGGCATTCCGCTGGAAGCGGTGGGACAGGTGCAGGAACGTTTCGCCGGCCGCGGCGACGCGGAATTCCACATCTATGCGAATGCCGATCACGGCTTCAACTGCACCGACCGTGCGTCGTACAACCAGCATGCCGCCGCGCTCGCACACGGCCGTACGCTGACGTTCCTCGGCGAGCGTCTCTAAGTCAGTTACGCTAGCGATACGCGAGGCTCATCCGGCGTGCTATCCGACTACCTGGCCCATGACGCAATCGGCCTCGCCACGCTGGTCCGCACCCGCGAAGCCAGCGCGCGCGAATTGCTCGACATCGCGATCGCGCGCGCCGAAGCAGCCAATCCCGCCATCAATGCCATCGTCCTCAAGGACTACGACGCGGCACGCCAACGCGCGTCACGCAGCGATGCCGCGCGGACGCCCGGCGACGGCCCGTTCGCAGGCGTGCCCTATCTGATCAAGGATCTGGGTGCGCCGGTTGCGGGTTTACGGATGTCGATGGGCAGCCGCCACTACCGCCACTTCGTGCCCACCGAAGACGCGCCGGTCGTCGCCCTGGCGCGCGCCGCCGGCCTCAATATCTTCGCCAAGACAAGTACCTCGGAACTGGGCCAGATGCCCTACACCGAGCCTGAACTGTTCGGCCCGTGCCGCAATCCGTGGAGCCTCGACCACACGCCAGGCGGCTCGAGCGGCGGAGCCGGAGCCGCGGTCGCCGCCGGCATCGTGCCGCTCGCGCATGCTTCCGACGGCGGCGGCTCGATCCGCATCCCCGCCTCCTGCTGCGGTCTGTTCGGACTCAAGCCATCGCGTGGACGCGTTCCGGGTCTCTACGCTCCCAGCGCCGGCGAGCTAGGCGTCGATCATGCCGTCTCGCGCAGCGTGCGCGACAGCGCCCTGCTGCTCGATTTCATGACCGGACACACGCAGCATCAAGCCGTGGGCGCACCCGGCACGTTTCTCGGCGCGCTCAGCGAACCATGCGCGCCGCTGGCGATTGCCTACGTGACGGACCCGATGCTCGCACCCACGCTGTCCGCCGATGCACGCGCCGCGCTCGACGACGCGGCGCAGCTCGCGGCATCGCTCGGACATCATGTCGAACCGGTCACGCTCGGCATCGACTTCGAAGCGGTGCGCCATGCCTTCCTGATGCTGTGTTCGGTGACGACGCGCGACATGGTGCTGAACGCCGAGCGCATCACCGGCCGCAAGCCCTCGCGCGATGAGTTCGAAATTGCGACGTGGGCAATGGCGCAAATCGGCCGCAAACTCGGCGAACGTGCGTTGCCCGCCGCCCTCGAGGAACAACGCCGCATCACCGTCAAGCTCACCGATCTGCTGTCGCGCTACGACGTGATCCTGTGCGCGACGCTGGCCTCTGCGCCGATCAAGATCGGCGAGATGCAGCCGACCCAGAGCGAGCGCATGCAGATGCGCGCGGTCACCGCGATGCCGATCGAACCGCTGTTGCGGAAGATGCTGGCGGAAGCCGCCGACAAGGCATTCGCCTGGGCCGGTTGCACGGAGGTGTTCAATCTGAGCGGACAGCCGGCGATGTCGGTGCCGCTGTACTGGAATGCACGCGGCCTGCCGGTGGGCGTGCAGTTCGCGGCCCGCGAGGGCGGCGAGGCCACATTGTTGCGGCTCGCTGCGCAACTGGAAGCGGCGCGTCCCTGGTTCTCCAGAAGACCGCCCTTGATGCCGGCGCGCTTCTGAACGCAGCACGCGCCAAAGCGTGCGCTCAGCTCAGGCGTGTTTGCGGCGCGCGTCGAGATCGGCGTGACGCATGCCGGGAATACAGGCGAGCGCGACGATCGATAGCGCGAGTCCAGCCATCACGTAGTAGATAGGCGCGAGCGGCGAGCCGGTAGTTTTGGTGAGCCAGGTAACGATGAACTGACCAAAGCCGCCGAACGCCATCACCGCAATGTTGTATGCGAGCGAGAGTCCCGTAGAGCGCACGTTGGCCGGAAACAGCTCGGCAATCAGCGCACCGAATGGACCGTAGTAGCCGGACAGCGTGATCGAGAGAAGGGCCTGCACCAGAATCAGTTTGGACACACTCGGTGCCGCCGCAAGCCACGAGAACAGCGGATAGATGATCGCGAGGGTCAGCACCAGCGACCACATCGACAGTCCCTTACGGCCGATGCGGTCCGACCATGCACCGGTCAGCGGCGAGAGCACCATCAGCAGCAGGTTGCCGGCAATCACCGCATAGAACGACTGCGCATACGGCAGCTTCAGTTGCTTCACTGCGAAGGTGGGCAGATAGCTGATCAATACGTAAATGGTGACCGTCAAGGCGATGACGGTGCCCAGTCCGCACACCACTTCGCGGCTATGGTTCGTGAACACTTCACGCAGCGTCGCGCGACGGGCGGTCTGTTGGGCATGCAAAAACGCTTCGGAGTCGGCAAGGTGGCGGCGGATATAAAAGCCGATCGGGCCGATTACGAGCCCAAGCACGAAGGGCACGCGCCAGCCCCACGACTTGAGAGCTTCCGGCGACAGTCCATGCGTAATCAGTGCGCCCACCACCGCGCCGAGCAGCAAGGCGGCCGCCTGGCTCGCCATCTGCCAACTGCCGTAAAAGCCGCGCTTCGAGAACGGTGCGGCTTCGATCAGGAGTGCAGTTGAACTGCCGAATTCGCCGCCAGCCGAGAAGCCCTGCAGCAGACGGCCGAACACGATCATCAGCGGCGCGCCGATGCCGATGGCGGAATACGGCGGCGCAATCGCCAGCAGCAGGATGCCGAGGGTCATCAGCGCAATCACCAGCGACAAGGCCGCCTTGCGTCCCGCACGATCCGCGTAGAGTCCCAGCACGATGCCGCCGACCGGCCGCATGACGAACGCGACACCGAAACTGGCGGTGGTGAGAAGCAGCGACGAATAATCGCTGCTGGTGGGGAAGAAGAGCCCGGCGATCACCACGGTCATCAGACCGAATACGGTGAAGTCGTACCACTCGAGCGCGTTGCCGATAACCGCTGCCGTCACCGCTCGCGTGTTGAGGCTCCTGGATGCCGCCATCAGAATCTCCAGCCTTCGAAAAGTATCGCGCGCGGTGTTGAAGATGGGCCGCTCGACGCAACGACGCGCTGCTGCCATGCCAAATGCATTGCGAGTGTAAAGATCGCTGTAACGGTTTTCAAGCTGCAAAAAGGCGCCGGCCGCTCGCTGCGGCCGGCGCCTTCATCCATCAGCGGGAGAACCGTGCCGTCATGCTGCAGCGCGTTTCGCGCGACAGGTCCGGCACGCGGCCCTCAACGGCATCTCATGCCTTCTTGTTGTATGCACTGCACCAACCCTTGGCCGACACCTGCTTGCCGCCGAACATCGGGCAGCCGCCCCACGGATCGGCGGCCTTGCCCTGGTAGAAGCTGCAGTTGCCGCAGTCCTGGCCGGCGGCGTACTTGGCGTATTTGGCCTTGTCGACCTGGGCGGCGTCCTGCTTGTAGCCGAGCGCCTGAGCGGTCGGATCGGCTTCGGTGACTTTGGGAGCGTCGGCAAAGGCCTGGCGCGACAATGCAAGCGTCGACGCGACGCCGATGCTCGTAATCAGGAAACTACGACGGGATGACTTCATGGGGACTCACTCCATTTTGTATTGGGCTCAACGCCGTTCTGACGACAGCGGTCCTCAAGCATAGCAATGAAGCCCCCACGCGTGACGGCTCAAATGATAGAGATAAGCGAATGGGTAGTTCGGCGCATGACCGTGTCATAGGCGCTGCCCGCGCCGACTGCGCGTGTTGCGCGCTCCGGGCCGCAGGCCGCAATCGTTTCAGGTGCGGCCCACCAGTTCGCAGACGCGCTGCGCGATCGCCAGACACGCGGTTAGCCCCGGCGATTCGATCCCGAACAGGTTGACGAGGCCACGCACGCCGTGTGCAGCGGGGCCCTGAATCACGAAGTCGGCGGCGGGTTCGCCCGGACCGGAGAGCTTGGGACGAATGCCGGCATAGGCCGGTTGCAAGGCGCCGTCGGGCAGCGCGGGCCAGTAGGCGCGAATCGCCGCATAGAAGGAATCCGCCCGATGCGGATCGACGTCGTAGTTGATCGCGTCGACCCATTCGACGTCCGGACCGAAACGCGCCTGGCCGCCGAGATCGATAGTCAGATGCACGCCGAGACCCGCCTCGTTCGGCATCGGATAGATCAGGCGGCTAAACGGCGCGCGCCCCGAGATGCTGAAGTAGTTGCCGCGCGCCAGATAGAGCGGCGGCACATGGCGGGCATCGAGTCCGCGAATCTGCCGGGCCAGCGCATTGGCCTGCAGCCCCGCACTGTTGATCACGCACGCCGCGCTGATCGTCGTGGGCGCCGCGCCGCCTACCTTCACAACGAAGCGTCCGTTGCTCGACGTAATCGCTTCGACCGGCGCGTGGAACGCGCACACTGCTCCATCGCGTTCGGCGTCGCCCTGAATCGCCAGCATCAGTTGATGACTGTCGACAATGCCGGTGCGCGGCGAGAACACCGCCTCGACGCATTCGAGCGCCGGCTCCAGCGCCTGCGCCTCAGCGCCGCCAATGCGCATCAGGTCGAGCACGCCGTTTTCCTTGCCGCGCGCCATGATGCTCTCGAGCTGCGGAATCTGGTTGCGCGAAGTGGCCACGAGCAGCTTGCCGCAACGCGAATGCGGCACGCCGTGTTGCTCGCAGTACTCGTACAGCATCTCGCGGCCGCGCACGCAGAGTGCTGCCTTCACCGAGCCGCGCGGATAGTAGATGCCCGCGTGAATCACTTCGCTATTGCGCGAGCTGGTGCCTACGCCGATGGCTTCGGCCGCCTCCAGCACGATCACTTCGTGGCCGCGCGCCGCGAGAGCACGCGCCACCGCCAGGCCCACGACACCGGCGCCAATCACTACACACTCGATCTGATCCATGTCCCTTGACGCGGCCTACCGCACCGCGCGCTGCCTCGTCCACCTGATGAAGATGAAGACAGGATGTGGCCGTTTGATAAGGCTCGCCGCTCGCTGCCGAACGCATCCTGCACACATGACAAAATTGTACGGTGCGGTACAGAAACGAATGCCCGCAGTCGCGACGACTGCGGGCATCGGATCGGGAACCAGCCCTGATTCTGCGTGTTGATTCTGTGTGCCGCACGGCTTCAGTGTACGCCGTCGAGGGACGAGGCGCTCGCTTGATACGAGCGGACGGCGGGTTCAGGTGGTTTTTACGGCGCCTCAGTTCTGCACGGCGGCGCGATTGAGCGAGGCATCGCGCTCGGCACTGGTTCGCACCGTATTGATCTGCACACGCGGCACGGTATAGCCGCCGGTGGCGAACTGTGCGGGATATGCGGGCGCGTTCGGATTCATGCTCAGTTCGCCGTCGGCGCGCGCCTGCGCCAGTTCGGCCCGAACCTCGGCACGGGTCTTCGGGGCATTGTTCGCAGCGGCGGTGTCCTCGCCGGCGAAGGCGGGCACCGCAACGGCGGCGGAAATCAGCAAGGCAGCGAAGGGAGCAAAGCGAGCAAAGGGGGCGAGTTTCATGATGGGTTCCAGATTCGTCAGTACCGTTGAATCGACTGAGATGCCGCGCCGCCGTTTGCGCGCCGCTGCATGTCGGGACAACCCAGTGTAGGCCACGACTATCGAAAATTTATTCTGATTGGACCAATTAACAGTTACATCCAGGACAACAATCGTGGCGCCCGTGTGGCCGATTGCGCTCAGGATGGGCACGCCGCGCGCGGTCCCTCCGACCAACAAAAAACCGCCCGAAGGCGGTTGTTCGCGGTGGAACGGTGAGCCTCGCTCAAAAGCCGATCGGTTTGCGGCGGTTGCCGTAGTCGAGCCGGATATCGTCCGCGCCGATCCAGTCGCGGCCGTCGATCCGTGCCGCCCCGAAGCCGTTCAGAATCGCGCGGCGCATTTCCCGCGGCGAGGCATGTTTCAACGCATCGAGCGCGGCATCGCCCAGTTCGCCGGGAAAGCGCAATCCCCAGCCATGGGCCGTGCGGATTTCATCGTAGATGGATTGGGCGATGCGCCGCGCACCGTCGCGATCCGGCGGCGGGATCTCGTAGACGTTCATGCGGTTGAGGATCGGCTCGGGGATCGAGCGCTCGTCGTTGGCCGTCGCGATCCAGATGACGTGACCCGCGTTGATCGGGATCTCGGCGAATTCATCGATGAAGGTTTGCGCCGTGTCGTGCTCCAGCAACGCATACAGCGCGCCGAGCGGATCGTATTGCGAGTCGCCGGTGGCCTTGTCGATTTCGTCGACGGCAATCACGGGGTTCGCGTAGCTGCCATGCACGAGTGCATCGAAGACCTTGCCGGGCTTGGCGTTCTTCCATTGCGACGACGCCCCCGAGAGAATCCAGCCCGCCGTCAGCGAACTCATCGCCACGTAGTGATACGACGTGCCCAGAAGCCGCGCGAGCTGCTTCGCAAAATGCGTCTTGCCGATGCCAGGGTCGCCGAGCAGCAGGATCGGCATCAGCTCCAGCCGGTCCTCGGTCTCGAGGCACAGCGCGACCTGCTTGCGCACGTCGTCGAGCGGTTCGCTGAAGTTGGGCAGCGCCTCGACCAGATCGTCGATAGAGGGCATCCGGTTCGGCTTCACGCAGAAGCGCAGATTGCCGATCTTCAGCATCTTTTCGTAGGTGGTGCGCAGCGCGTCGTTGGCGCCGTCGCCGAGATCGTTCAGCGCGGTTTCAACCCGCTCGAGGTCATAGACCTTGCTGAACGACGCCACCGCGATTTCCTGTTTGACCATTGCTGTTGTCATAGCTCACCCCGTCGTGCTGGTCTTGCCGCTACGGCACCGGTGAGGCGCCGTTTCAAGTCCAGTGTAACGAGGCCATATTCGTGCGCAAGCCAGCAGCCATGCGGGTCTGCTGCTAACACGCGCAGTGGGCTATCGGCACAGCCTGGTTGAATGGGCCGAACTCATCCTCATCTGATACGAAACGCATTGTTGCTGAACCCGGTCCCGACATTGGTGTCAGAAAGACGTTATGCCCATCAGGCGTAAGATGGGCGCCTGTCACCCAGCCGGACACAGCGCTCCCGGAGAGCCGTCAACCATGTGGAAATCCAGTCTCGTCGCCGTGCTGTTCGGCACATCGTTATTCGCTCAGGCCCAGCAACCGGCCGACCAGCAGGTCGTGCAGTGGCAGTTGCAGGTGATGCGCGACGGCCAGCAGATCGATGCGTTCGAGGGTGAGACGACGGTCGGCCAGGCGCGCACCGACACGCATCATCAGGTGGTGCAGCACAACGTCGGCTGCAAGGATGCGCCCGCCGGCAGTATCGATCTGACGCGCACGCTCACGGTCTCGCCGATCCAGGCCGACGCGAATCAGGTCACGCTCGCCATCGACGCGCAGGAAACCCTCGAAGACGACAGCGCCCAGAAAACCGATACCGGTTGCAAGCTGCCGCCGCAGCCGCGCCAGGTGAGCGCCAATCATCCGGGTCTGCAAGTGGCTGCCGGCCAATGGGCCACCTGGCAGATCGTCGACAAGAATCCGAACCTGGTGTACCGAATCCGTGCGAGCCTTGCCCATCACTCCTGATATCAACGAACACCGTGGACCACGCGGTATGCGAAACCCCGAAGAACTGATCCGCCCAGGCGTGCAGCCCAAGGACTTCATTGCGGTCAGCTGGAACCTGCACAAAGGGCGCACGCCGCTCGGCTTTCAGGCCTGGCAGGCGATGCAGCGCTGGGTGCAGTCGACCCCCGCCGACGCCTTCTTCCTGCAGGAAGCGATGGCGCGGCGCATGCCGGCGCCGGTGCTCTCAGGCGGGTTCGGCGCACCGCTGCGCGATCCGCTCGACGATGTCTGGCATTGCCAGGCCACTGAAATCGCCCGCTCGGCGGAATTGCAGATTGCGCTGGGGCCGAACGTGTTCAAGCCGTCGTGGCGGCATGGCAATGCGATCCTGTCGCCGCATCCGCTCGATCTCGGCGGCCGTTGGGACATCTCAGCACACCGCTTCGAAAAACGCGGCCTGCTGGTAGCGCGGGCCACCTTCGCCGGCCATTCCGTGACGCTGCTGTGCGCGCATCTCGCGCTCACGCGGGCGGCCCGTCTGCGGCAGATGACGTGGATTGCTCACTGGATTGCGAAGGAAGCGCCAGAGGGGCCACTCGTGCTCGCCGGCGACTTCAACGACTGGCGCAACGACTCGGTGCCGCTGTTCGGCGAACACGGTCTGTATGAGGTGGCAACATTGCTGGGGGAGTCCGGACGGACCTTCCCGGCGTTCTCACCGGCGCTCGCGCTCGACAAGATGTTCGTGCGCGGCATGAAGCCGGTCGAGTGGATCCAGCCAACGCAGGAGACCGCGTGGCTGTCGGATCATTTGCCGTACATGGCGCGCTTGCGGGTGGAGTAACGCTGCGCGTAGCAGCTTGCGCGCGGATCGACAGCCGTCGCGCTTCGCTTGCGGGTTAGACCCGCTGCGGCGTCCAGTGCACGGTCGCGGCGATCTGCTCATCCGGCATCAGCACGCAGCCGCCTACATGGTCGCGCGTGTCGTCGGCGTTGAAGCAATCGGTGGTGTTGGTCACCGGTTCGACGCACAACAGCGCTTCGCTCGCAGGCGCAAACACCACCAGATGATCGAACGGCGCTTGCGCCGTCAACGTCAGTTGACGGCCTTCGTCCGGCCACGCAATCGTCGCGCTGCGCGACCAGCCGGCGAAGTTGTTGTCGAGATCGAACGCATCGGCGGCCATCCCTTCGCGCATGGCATCGACCGCGGGATGCGGGCCCAGGTGGGTCGGCAGCACCTCGCCGTCCGCGTGCCACATGCCCTGCACCTGCGCATGCACGCGCGTGCTGGCGGTACGCGGGTAATACGGATGATGCCCCATGCCGAACGGCATTGGCCGCTCAGCCAGGTTGTGCGCAGACAGCGTCACCCGTAGCGCATCCCCCGCCAGTTCGATGCGCTGCATCGCGCGATAGCGAAACGGCCAGTCGCCTGGCGCGTGCGGATCGGGCTCGTGATCGAAGTGCAGCTCCACCGAACTCGCGGTGCGCGCGCCCACCCGCCACGCGCGACGCCACGCATGACCATGCAGCGCGTGGGCGAACAGGTTGCCGTCGCCGGCGAGATCGACGGTGCGTCCGTCGAACTCGAAACGCGCATCGCGAATGCGGTTGCAATACGGCAGCAGCGGGAAGCTCCCCATGCGCAGCGGATCGCGTGCGGCGAGCGCCGCCTCGGTGGCGGGCCGCAACCAGTGCACCGGCCCAGTGGCCGCCGCCTCGTAGTACGCAGCAATCGAACCGCCGACGTGCGGCGCAACCAGCAGACGCATGGTGCCGCTCGCCAACGCGATCAAGGCGGGATCGTCGAGCTGGAACGCCTCTGTCGCGGCTGGCCGGATCGGATTCAAGGAAACATCGCGCATGGTGAGGATAGGAAAGGCCCTGGGCGGAACGCGGCCGACATGGCCCCGCGCGACCGAGAATCGCACGTCGCAACTCTCAGGTCAATATTATTAGTAATATTTAGTTCAAAATTGCACCAATAGAAAGCCCCGCCGGACGTCCCAAATGACGGGTTTTTGCGCGTTGCCGTCCGCATATTATTAGTGGTACCGTCAGCACGATCGTGCCCTTGGCATTCCCTGTTTTCGCCGCCGCTTCGGCGCGGCCCGCTCAATGAAAAAATCGACTCAACGCCGTCCCACGATGACCGACATCGCCAAGCTCACCGGCGTGTCGCAATCGACGGTCTCGCTTGTCCTGAACAACGCGACCGGCGCGAAATTCTCCGAGGCCACCCGCAACAAGGTGCTCAAGGCCGCCCACGATCTCGGCTACCGGCTCTCGGCGCGCGAACCGGTGCTCGCGTCCAAGGACGAGCGCAACCTGATCGTCTATCTCGCCGACGAAATCTCGACGAGTCCGCACCCGGTCGTCAACATCGACGGCGCGCGCGACGCCGCCTACGCGAGCGGCAAGATGCTCGCGGTCTACTCGACCCACGGCAACGCGGACATCGAACAACAGGTGCTCGAAACCACGCTGTCGAATCCGCACCTGTTCGGCGTGATCTACGCCACCGTCTACACGCGCAAGGTGAGCCTGCCGGCCGCGCTGTCGCGCGTGCCGACCGTGCTGCTCAACTGCTACACGAGCGAAGGCGGCCAGTCGTCGGTGGTGCCCGCCGAAGTGGCGGGCGGCCATATCGCCACCGAGTACCTGCTCAACGCCGGCCACCGGCGCATCGGCTACATCAACGGCGAGCCGTGGCAGGACGCCTCGAAGGACCGCCTGAAGGGCTACCGCACCGCGCTCGCCACCGCCGACCTGCCGTTCGCCCCGGAACTCGTGCGCGAAGGCGACTGGAGCTCGGGTGTGGGCTTCGAGCACACGCTCTCGCTGATGCGCGAGGCGCATCCGCCCACCGCCATCTTCTGCGCCAACGACCTGACTGCGCTCGGCGCGATCGAGGCGCTCAAGCAGCTTGGCCTGCGGGTGCCCGAAGACATCTCCGTGCTCGGCTACGACGACCAGGAAATTGCCCGCCACACCCATCCGCCGCTCTCGACGGTCGTGCTGCCGAACTACGAGCTGGGCCGCTGGGCAGTGGAAACCTTGCTGCAGGAAGAACAGAACCGCGCCGCGGGCGCGCCGGTGCGGCACCGCATGGTGAAGCTCGACGGTCCGCTCGTCGAACGCGCCTCAGTGAGGGTAATTACCGAGGCAAAATCGCCCATAATTAATATTATTAGTGATTGACCGATAATAATTCCGAGTGGAATAATCGGCACGTCCGGTCAACGGTGCGCAGGTGCCGACCGGCAGGAGAAACACCAAAAAGCAAATACACCTACCTCACCAGGTACTGGAGGAAGACATGGCATCGCTCGAACGGCAATTGCGTGGTCAACGTCGTCGGCTGACCGCATCCCCGCTGGCTGCATCGCTTGTGGCCCTGACACTCGGTTTTGGCGTCGCAACGGCTCACGCCGACGATGCCCTGCCCAAGATACCCAGCAAGACTCCGCTGAAGGTCGGCTTCGCGCAGACCGAAAGCAACAATCCGTGGCGGCTCGCGGAAACCAAGAGCATGAAGGACATCGCCGCCAAGTGCGGCTGGCAACTGGTCGTCACCGACGCCAACGGCTCCAACGCCAAGCAGGTCTCGGACATCCAGAACATGATCGCGCAGCACGTCGATCTGCTGGTGTTCCCGCCGCGTGAAGAAAAGCCGCTCTCGCCGGTTGTGCTGCAGGCGAAGAAGGCCGGCATTCCGGTGATCCTGGTGGACCGCGACGTCGATCACTCGGTCGCCAAGCCGGGCACGGACTACATCACCTTCATCGGCTCCGACTTTATCAACCAGGGCCAGCGCGCCGCCGACTGGCTGGTGAAGGCCACCAACGGCAAGGCCAAGATCATCGAACTCGAAGGCACCACGGGCGCCTCGGCTGCGAACGATCGCAAGAAGGGCTTCGACGACGTGATCGCGAAGCATCCGGACATGCAGATCATTGCTTCGCAGGACGGCGATTTCTCGCGCGACAAGGGTCGTCAGGTGATGGAAACGCTGCTGCAGGCGCACCCGGATGTGACCGCGGTCTACGCGCATAACGACGAAATGGCGCTGGGCGCGATCGCTGCGATCAAGGCGGCCGGCAAGCAACCGGGCAAGGACATCCAGATCGTGACGATCGACGGCACCAAGGGCGGCATGGACGCCATCGCCGCCGGCGAACTGGGCGCCAGCGTGCAGTCGAGCCCGTTCTTCGGCCCGCTCGCCTGCGATGTCGCGCAGAAATTCGCCAAGGGCGAAACGATCCCGACCTGGGTGAAAGTCTCCGACCGCTTCTACGACAAGAGCAACGTGCAGCAGAGCATGCAGTACGGCTATTGATGTCGCCCCGGCCGTCGGCACGCCAGATCCGGCGTCATAGCTGATCCGGCGCTGCCGATGGCGACGCGCAGTCAGTCTTCTACCCTCGGAGGCGGTCACCTCTGAGGATTGGGAGGCGCCCCGCAGGACGTCCCCTTTATGTCTCCGGGGGGACGGGAAGGGTTCGGAGCGACGCGCCCGTGCCACGACGGGCCGTCGCTTCGCTTTGTCTTACGGACTACTATGGGAAGGTGGCGCGAGCCGCTCCGCCGCCCCGCCGCACAGTATCTGCAGCAGGAGAATAGACGTGACGCAATCCGGCAGCCCCACGCCGCCGTCTCCCAGCGCCGGACGTTCGCCGCTCCTGGAGATGCAGGACATCCAGATCAGTTTCGGCGGCGTGCCCGCCCTGCGCAACGCCAATCTGAGCGTCGCCGCAGGCGAAGTGCATGCGCTGATCGGCCAGAACGGCGCCGGCAAATCCACCATGATCAAGATCCTCACCGGCGCCTATCGGCGCGCCGGTGGGAGCGTGCGTTTCGAAGGCCGCGAGATCGATTTCCGCACGCCGAAGGAAGCGCGTGAAGCGGGCATCAGCACGATCTACCAGGAGATCAATCTGGTGCCGTTCCGCTCCGTGGCGGAAAACATTTTTCTCGGCCGTGAGCCGCGCCGCTACGGTTTGATCGACTGGCGCGCGGTGCAGCGGCGCGCAGCTGCACTGCTTGAGTCGTTCGGCCTGCAGATCGACGTGAAGAAACCCGTGCGCAGCTATTCGACCGCCATCCAGCAGATGGTGGCGCTCGCGCGCGCGGTGTCGTCCGACGCGAAGATGGTGATCATGGACGAATCCACCTCGTCGCTCGACGAACGCGAAGTGGAACTGCTGTTCAGCGTGGTGCGCAAGCTGCGCGACGACGGCCGCGCGGTGATTTTCGTCTCGCACCGCCTCGACGAACTCTACGCGCTGTGCGACCGCGTCACGGTGATGCGCGACGGCCAGACCGTCGCCCAAAGCTCGATGGCGGAGATGGACAAACTGCAGCTCGTCACGACGATGCTCGGCCGCACGCTGGCCGCCGTCGTTCAGGACGACGCCACCGCGCGCGAGGCCAATCTCGCGCGCCGCGGCGCGCAGGTGATGGCGGCGCACAACCTCAGCGCCCATCCGAAGGTGAGCGACGTCTCGCTCGAAGTGCATGCGGGCGAAGCGGTGGGGCTCGCCGGCCTGCTCGGCTCGGGCCGCACGGAGACGATGCGTCTGATGTTCGGCGCCGACCCGCTCGAACACGGCACGCTCGCCGTGGGCGGCGAAACCGTGACGCTCAAGTCGCCGCAAGATGCGATTGCGCGCGGCTTCGCCTACCTCACCGAAGACCGCAAAGGCGACGGCATCGTCCCTGAACTGTCGGTGCGCGACAACCTCACGCTGGTGTGCCTGCGCACGCTGGCCAAACATGGTGTGGTGGACGTGAAAAAGCAGCAGGCCATCGTGGAGCGCTTTATCGCCTCGCTCGGCATCAAGCTGCGCTCGCCGGATCAACCGATCCGCGAACTGTCCGGCGGCAATCAGCAAAAGGTGTTGCTGGCGCGCTGGCTCGCCGCCGAGCCGTCGCTGCTGCTGCTCGACGAGCCGACCCGCGGCATCGACGTCGGCGCCAAGGCGGACGTCGCGAAGATCGTGCGCGAGCTGCGCGACGCCGGGCTTGCCGTGCTGCTGTCCGCGTCGGAACTGGAAGAGCTCACTGCTGTGGCGGACCGCGCCGTGGTGATCCGCGACGGCCGCACCGTCGCCGAACTGAACGGCGCTCAAATGAGCGAGAGCAGCATCATGGACGCCATCGCCTATGGCAGCGACGGCCCCTCGCAACTGGTCGAAGCCGCCCACACGGCCCATATCGAAGACGCGCTGGAGGGCGACCGTCATGGCGCTTAAGTCGCTTAAAACACTAGGCAATCAGGCTGCGCAGCCGCTGGCCGCGCAAACCCCGCTGGCCGCCCCGGATAGCGCCGCACAACAACAGGCGAAGAAACGGCACCGCGTCACGATCCAGCGCGAAGTCATCGTGCTGCTGGCGATGCTGGTGTTCAATCTGCTGTTCACGCAGCACTTCTGGTCGCTGCAAACCTTCAACGTCAATCTGACACAGGTGGTGACGATCGTGATCGTCGGCATCGGCATGACGCTGGTGGTGGCGACGGGCGGCATCGATCTGTCGGTGGGCGCGTCCATGGCGATTTCCGGCGCGCTGGCGCCGATGCTGTTCATGAATATCCCGGGCCCCGGCGGCATCGCCCTCGCGTTCGTCCTGCCGGTGATCGCCGCGGCGGCATGCGGCGTCTTCAACGGCTTGCTGGTGACGAAGCTCTCGGTGCAGCCGATCGTCGCCACGCTGGTGCTGTTCATTGCCGGTCGCGGCATCGCCCAGGTGGTCACCGACGGCAGCCTGCAGGCCTTCGACAACCCCGCGTTCCAGTGGATCGCCCTCGGCAAGGTAGGCGGCGTGCCGTTCCAGGTGCTGCTGATGTTCGCACTGGTCGCGCTGTTCGTCTGGGTCGTGCGCAAGACGCTGTTCGGCCAGTACCTGCTGATCACCGGCGGCAACGAAAAGGCCGCCTATCTGTGCGGCGTACCGACCGCACGCGTCAAGCTGATCGCCTACACGATATGCGCGGCGCTGGCGGGTCTCGCAGGGTTGATCTCGATTTCGGTGAACTCGTCGTCGGACGCGAATGTGGTCGGCCTCGGCATCGAACTCGATGCGATCGCCGCGGTGGCGGTCGGCGGTACGGCGCTGACGGGCGGCAAGGCGTATATCGGCGGCACGCTGATCGGTGCGCTGATCATCCAGTTGCTGCGCTTTACCCTGCTCGCGCACGGCATTCCCGACGCGGCGGCGCTGGTCGTCAAGGCCGCGATCATCGTCGCAGCGGTGTACGTGCAACGGCGCTCGCGCTGATCCCGAACCGCCATGTCGACCCTGCTGCCCGTGCTCTCCAAGACTCCGGACCCGATGCGATGAAAAAGAATCTCCCCATCCTGCTCGCGCTCGTCGCCCTCGTGGTGTTCGGGCTCGTGCGTTACGACCACTTCGGCTCGGCCTACAACATCAATTCGTTCTGGCGCTACAACTCGATGTTCGCGCTGATCTCGGTGGGCATGGCCTTCGTGATTATCACGGGCGGCATCGACCTTTCGGTGGGCACGGTAGCGGCCATGTCGAGCGTCGTGGCCGCGCTCACCAGCACCTATGGCGGTTGGGTCGCCGTACTGGCCGGCTCCTTGGCAGGGTTAATCGTGGGTGTGCTGAATGGCATCATCATCACGCGTCTGAAGATCCTGCCGTTCATCACGACGCTCGCCACCAGTCTCGGCGCGCACGGCGTCGGGCTGCTGCTCGGCAAGAACGACGCGGTGTCGATCGCCCCCGACTCGAATTTCGGCGCCTTCGGTCAAGGCGATCTGTTCGGCCTGCCGATCCCCGGCATCGTCGCGGTGGTGGCGGCGCTGGCCGGGTGGCTCGCACTGCGCAGCACGCGCTTTGGACGGCATTCGCTTGCCATCGGCGGCAGTGAGGAAGCGGCGCGCCTGATGGGACTGAATGTGGACCGCACGCTGGTCACGGCCTATGCCGTAAGCGGCCTGCTGGCCGGCATGGCCGGCGTGATCCTCGCGGCCCAGTTCGGCGCGGGGCAGCCGAACGAAGGGGTGGGCTGGGAGCTGTTCGCGATCTCCGCCGTGGTGCTGGGCGGCACCCTGCTGACCGGCGGCGAGGGCTCGATTGCGATGACGATTGCCGGCGTCCTGCTGCTCGGCCTGGTGTTCAACCTGCTCAACTTCGAAAACGGCCTGGGCTTCATCAGCCTGTCGGCGTACTGGCAATCGGTGATTCGCGGCGTGTTCCTGCTGGCCGTCATTGTGATGCAGGCGCGCGTGCTGAAACAGCGGGGGCGCAAGCGCACGGCTGCCGTGGCGGGCTAAAGGCGGCCTCGCACGGAATTCGGGCCACGCGCACTGACGCGCGGCGCCCCGGCGCCGTTTTGCCGGCGGCAGCAGCCCGCTCGTGGTGGCTAAAGACGGCACTTGCGCCGCTTTCCCGGCGCTTTTTCGCCGCTTTTGCGGCATTTTTGCCCCTTTTGCCGTCCCGCTAGCAGGGTCAATGCTGCGCTGCGCGACGGCTTTCTGTATCATCCCAAAAACTTGTTGTGAGGACGCATGCCTACCGGCACGCGATCCGGTCACCGGACGGCGCAACGCACCACGCGAATTTGCCCATCGCCGTACCGCTGCTGAACCCCGGCTGTACCCCCGCCGACGTGCTCCACCGCGTGCCGTTCCGACGCCGAAGCCGCAAGTCCGGCAAACCGCTTGACCACGCTCGACGCCGTGCCGATACCCTCAGGTGGCAAGCGCGGTAAAATAGCGGATTGCGCATCATTTCCCTGGCCCCGGATCAGCAGCGGGGTTAGCGCAGCATCGCCCTTGCCGTGCCGGCCGGCTAGTCGTCTGGCCGTCTTTGTTTTCGCACCATCCAAGAAGCCATGAGCAACCTGAATTCACAAACCGTCCTGAGCGTCCATCACTGGACCGATACGCTGTTCAGCTTCACCTGCACGCGCGACCCGTCATTTCGCTTCGAAAACGGCCAGTTCACGATGGTGGGCCTCGAAGTCGACGGCAAGCCGCTGATCCGCGCCTACAGCCTCGCGAGCGCGAACTACGAAGAGCACCTCGAATTCCTGAGCATCAAGGTTCAGGACGGCCCGCTCACCTCGCGCCTGCAGCACCTGAAGGTCGGCGACGAAGTCCTGATCGGCAAGAAGCCGGTCGGCACGCTGATGGCCGACAACCTGTTGCCGGGCAAGACGCTGTGGCTGCTGTCCACCGGCACGGGCCTCGCGCCGTTTATGTCCATCATTAAAGATCCGGACATCTACGACCGTTACGAGCGCGTGGTGCTCACGCACACCTGCCGTTTCGTCGACGAGCTGGCGTACAAGGAATACATCACGGACCACCTGCCGGCGCACGAGCACCTCGGCGAACTGGTTCAGGAAAAGCTGCTGTATTACCCCACCGTCACGCGCGAAGCGTTCCAGAACCGTGGCCGGATCACCGAGCTGATCGAAACCGAAAAGCTGTTCGCCGACCTCGGCGTGCCGGGCTTCTCGCTGGAAAACGACCGCGTCATGCTGTGCGGCAGCCCGCACATGCTGCGCGACACGCGCAAACTGCTCGACGACGCGGGCTTCCAGGAAGGCAGCAACAATGCGCCGGGGCACTACGTCGTCGAAAAGGCGTTCGTGGGCTAAGCCTAAGCCGCGCGTTACGCGGACGTACCCGGCTCGCCGCCCGCCGGCTGAGCCGCGAAAACCGGAGCCTTCGCGCTCCGGTTTTGCTTTTTGGGCGCTCGCCGCGAACGCTCGCCGGGTGTTTCTCTGCGCCCGGCAAACCCTCTGCGAAGACATGACCGGCTCACCGCCGACGCCGGAATCCTCGCCCGGTCATCCAGTTACAATTCCGACACACGGCCTCACCTTCAATGTCAGCATTTTTCCTACATGCAAAATGCATATGACAAGTCAACCTCAATAAATTCCTGCCGCAAAAAACCCACGCTGAGCCTTGTCCTATCTGCTTCTTTTCTTTTTTTTGGGATATGATCGCGGCGCATCACCGGTTGCCGTAAGACCCCACCAGGGTTACAGCCGATTTGTTACTGAATGTAAATTTCGTTACGCTACCTCGTAGCGATTTGTCCGTCATGCCGGGGTGCGCAGCGGACACTTCTTGAGGCCAGAGATTCGCATGCGTTCCCTTGTCTTCGCGCCGTCGAAGCGCACCCGGTTTGCTGTGCGAGCAGCATCCTAAGCGGGAGAGTCATGGATACGTCGATTGTCGTACCGATCACCGCGCATGTGCCCACTTCCATCGCCCGCGAAGGCCTCGATGGATCGAGCGCCAGCAGCCCTGCCGAGCGCGAGATCGCGCGTCTGCGCGCCCGCGTGCGCGAACTGTCCGCTGAACTCGTCCATGCCCAGGAAGCCGCCTGCCAGCGCGTCGCGCGCGAGTTGCACGACAGCGTCGGCGCCGAACTGACCGCGACGCACTTCGCGCTCGCCGGCGTCGAAACCTGGCTGCCCACCGATGCGCCGCCGCAGTGCGCCGCCGCGCTCACGGTTGCCCAGCGCTCGCTCGACGCCGTCGGCGAAGCCACCCGCCATGCGGTCGCCGAATTGCACGCGCCTTCGCTCGACGCCGGTATCGTGGGCGCGCTGTCGCAATGGACCGGCGACTTCGCCGCCCGCACACAATTGCGCACCAGCTTCGTGTGCGCTGCCGACGTCCGCCTCACGCGCTTGCCGGCGGATGCCGCGCTCGCGATCTTCCGGGTCGCCCAGGAAGCGCTCAACAACACCGCCAAGCATGCCCGCGCCAGCGCGGCGGACGTGCGCATCGAAGCGAGCCGCCGCCACCTGACGCTCGTCGTCAGTGACGACGGCATTGGCCTCGCACCGCGCGCCCGTACGCGCCGCGGCCATTTCGGCCTCGCCGGCATGCGCGCCCGCTGCGCGGCCTTCGACGGCAGCCTGCAGATCGGCGCCAGCCGCCCCGACGCCGGCACGCACGCGCGCGGCACCACGGTGCGTGCGCGTTTTGCGTGGGATGCCATGCTCGCCGGCGCTGCGTGCGCCGAACGCCTCGCGGCCGGCGCCGCGTCTTTCTCTTCCTGAGCGCGCCGTCATGAGCCTGCGCATCCTGCTCGTCGACGACCACGCCGTGGTCCGCCAGGGCGTCCGGCAACTGTTGATGGACCGTGGCGTGGCGCTCGAAGTCGACGAAGCGGAAACCGGCGCCGATGCGCTCGTTGCGGTGGCGAAGCACGTCTACGACGTCGTCCTGCTCGACATCTCGCTGCCCGACATGAATGGCGTCGAAGCGCTCAAGCGCCTCAAGCGCAAGGCGCCGCGCGCGGCGGTGCTGATGTTCTCCATGTATCGCGAAGACCAGTATGCAGTCCGGGCGTTGAAGGCCGGCGCGGCCGGTTACCTCTCGAAGACCGTCGACGCCGCGCAGATGATCGGCGCGATCCAGCAGGTCGCGGCGGGCCGCAAGTACGTCAGCCCGGCGATGGCCGAGGCGCTCGCCGATTACGTTTCGTTCGACGGCGAGCAGTTGCCGCACGAAAAGCTCTCCGACCGCGAATATCAGACGCTCTGCATGCTCGCCTCCGGCAAGCGGCTGACGGATATCGCCAATGCGCTGTCTTTGTCGGTCAAGACCGTGAGCGTGTACCGCACGCGGCTGCTGGAAAAGATGAAGCTGCGCAACAACGCCGAACTCACCTTCTATGTGATGAGCAACCGCCTCGTCGACCTGAATCCGGCCATGGCCGGCTAGGGTTAAGGGCACCGCAGCGGGGCGCGGCACGACGGCGCGCGTCCTGTCCTGCGTCATCCGCCTGCTATCCCGGAAAAGTAAGGGGTCGCACATCCGCTAAAATCCTGGGTTTCCCGACATTCGGCGCGCAAGACGCGTGCACTACTGGAGACCCACGCCAATGTCCCTGTTTCGCAAGAAAAGCGTCGAGCACATGCTCGCCGCCAGCAGCAAAAGCGGCGGCCTGAAGAAAACCCTCGGCGCGCTCGACCTCACTTTCCTCGGTGTCGGCGCCATCATCGGCACCGGCATTTTCGTCCTGACCGGCACCGGCGCCGTACAAGCCGGCCCGGCGCTAATGCTGTCGTTCATCATCGCGGCCATTGCCTGCGGTTTCGCGGCGCTGGCTTATGCCGAGTTCGCCTCCACCATTCCGGTCGCCGGCTCGATCTACACCTACTCGTACGCCACCCTCGGCGAACTGGCCGCGTGGATCATCGGCTGGGACCTGATGCTCGAATACGGGCTCGCCACCTCGGCCGTGTCGGTCGGCTGGTCGGGCTATCTGCAGTCGCTGCTGTCGGGCTTCGGCGTGACGCTGCCGGTCGCCCTGTCGGCCGCGCCCGGCGCGCTGCCCGGCCATACCACCCTGTTCAACCTGCCCGCCTTCGTCGTGATGATGGCGATCACCGCGCTGCTGTCGGTCGGCATCCGCGAATCCGCGCGCATCAACAACATCATGGTGGCGATCAAGGTGATCGTCGTGCTGCTGGTGATCGGCGTCGGCGTGTTTCACGTCACGCCCGCTAACTGGCATCCGTTCATGCCGAACGGCTGGAACGGCGTGTTCGGCGCGGCGGCGGTGATGTTCTTTGCGTTTATCGGCTTCGATTCCGTTTCGTCGGCGGCCGAAGAGGTGAAGAATCCGAAGCGCGATCTGCCGGTCGGCATCATTGCCTCGCTTGGTGTGTGCGCCGTGCTGTACGTGGCGGTGGCGGCGGTCGTGACGGGCATCGTGCCGTCGGCGCAGTTCGCCAGCATCTCGCACCCGGTGTCGTACGCACTGCAGGTGGCCGGCGAGAAATGGGTAGCCGGCTTCATCGATCTGGGCGCCGTGCTGGGCATGCTGACGGTGATTCTGGTGATGGCCTACGGCCAGACGCGTGTGATCTTCGCCATGTCGCGCGACGGACTGCTGCCCGCCGCGCTTTCGCGCGTGCATCCGCGTTTTGCGACGCCGTTCCTGACCACCTGGCTCGTCGGCATCTTCTTCGGCCTGATCGGCGCGCTGGTGCCGCTCAACGTGCTCGCGGAGTTGATCAACATCGGCACGCTGGCGGCGTTTTCGATGGTGTCGATCGCCGTGCTGATCCTGCGCAGGACGCATCCGGACCTGCCGCGCGCCTTCCGCTGCCCAGGCGTGCCGGTGGTGCCGGTGCTCGCCGTGGCGTCGTGCCTGTTCCTGATGGTGAACCTGAAGGCGGTCACGTGGATGGCCTTCGTGATCTGGCTGCTGATCGGCATGGTGATCTATTTCGGTTACTCGCGCCGCCATTCCAAACTCGCGCACGGCTCGCAGCATTGATAGAGGAGCGCCGCGAAACTGAGCGCCGCCCGCCGGCGTTCAGTGGCGCTCAGCGGTATGCATAGGCCTTCATGGGCCTTCAGCAACGCCCAACGGCCTTCCCTGCCGCCTCAAAATGGCTTTAGAACGGCTTCAGAACGGCACACCTGCCCACGCAGCGTGCCGTTTTTTCTTGTCCGGGCCGACGCTGCCGCGCGCGCCGTGCCAGCCTCCGGACGATTTCCCCCGATAGCAGCCCTGCCCGATTTGTGCTTTACTTTTTGGTGGAACCATAAAAAGCACAAACCGAAGCGAGCCCTCACAGCAGGCAGGCGGAAGGTAGTGAACGTGGGCCCGCGCCGGTCTCGATCCCTCTCGCAACCATGTTGCATGGGACCAGAGTAAGCGCCAAAGCGCTAGCTCTGGCCGACAAAGGAGACAGTTCATGGCGATCAGCATCAGTCTGACGGTGAACGGTACGCCCGTTACCGCCGAAATCGAGCCCCACACCCTGCTTGTCCAGTTCCTGCGCGATCAACTCCGGCTCACCGGCACGCATATCGGCTGCGACACCGCCCAATGCGGCGCGTGCACGGTGCATCTGAACGGACGCGCGATCAAATCGTGCAACATTCTCGCCGTGCAGGCTGAAGGCGCGCAGATCACCACCATCGAAGGTCTCGCCAAAGACGGCGAACTGCATCCCATGCAGGCGGCGTTCCGCCACTGCCACGGCCTGCAGTGCGGCTTCTGCACGCCGGGCATGGTGATGAGCGCGACCTCGCTGGCGCAGCGTCAGCCCGATCTCACCGAAGCGGACGTGCGCGCCCAGCTCGACGGCAATCTGTGCCGCTGTACGGGGTATCACAACATCGTCAAGGCCGTGCTCGAAGGCGCTGCCGGCATGAAGTCCGGCGCCGCCGCTCAGGCGAGCGCGCAAGTCACGGTCTGAGGAGACGACGATGAACGCACCCGACCCGCATCCGCTGATTGGCGCCTCCGTCCAGCGCAAGGAAGACTACCGGTTCCTGACCGGCAATGGTCAGTACACCGACGATATCGTGCTGCCCCAGCAAACCTATGCCGTGTTCCTGCGCTCGCCGTACGCGCATGCGCGGATCAAAAGCATCGACACGGCCGCGGCGAAGCAATCGCCTGGCGTGGTGGCGATTTTCACCGGCGCGGATATGGCCGCTGACAGCGTGGGCGGCCTGCCCTGCGGCTGGCTGATCCACAGCGTCGACGGCAAACCGATGAACGAGCCGCCACATCCGGTGATCGCGCATACCAAGGCGCGCCACGTCGGCGACCAGGTGGCGCTGGTGATCGCCCGCTCGGTGAAAGAGGCGAAAGACGCCGCCGAGCTGATCGAAGTCGATTACGACGTGCTGCCCGCCGTGGTGGATACGGCGCACGCCGCCGATCCGGGCCAGCCCGCCGTGCACGACGAAGTGCCGGACAACGTCTGCTACACGTGGGGTCACGGCGACAAGGCGGCCACTGACGCCGCCTTCGCCAAAGCCGCGCACGTCACGACGCTCGATATCGTCAACAACCGCCTGATCCCGAACGCGATCGAACCGCGAGCGGTGAACGCCAGCTGGTCGCCGCAGGACGACAGCTACACGGTATATGTCGCGAACCAGAATCCGCACGTCGAACGGCTGCTGATGGCGGCGTTCGTGCTGTCGCTGCCCGAATCGAAGCTGCGCGTGATTGCGCCGGACGTCGGCGGCGGCTTTGGTTCGAAGATCTTTTTGTATGCCGAAGATGTGGCGCTCACCTGGGCGTCGAAGAAAATCCGCCGGCCGGTGAAATGGACTGCAGAACGTTCGGAGGCCTTCATTTCGGATGCACATGGCCGCGACCATGTGACGAAGGCCGAGCTGGCCATGGACGCCAACGGCACTTTCCTCGCCATGCGCGTGCACACCATCGCCAACATGGGCGCGTACCTGTCGACCTTCGCCTCGAGCGTGCCCACCATCCTCTACGCGACGCTGCTGGCGGGTCAGTACGCTACGCCCGCGATCTACGCCGAGGTGAAGGCGGTCTTCACCAATACGGTCCCCGTCGATGCATACCGTGGCGCGGGCCGGCCTGAAGCCACCTATGTGGTCGAACGGCTGGTCGAAACCGCGGCGCGCGAAATGAACCTCGATCCGGCGGAGATCCGCCGCCGCAACTTCATTCGCACGTTTCCGTATGCGACACCGGTAGGCCTCACTTACGACACCGGCGATTACGAAACCACGCTGGCCCGCGCGCTGGAACTCGCCGACGTGAAAGGCTTCGCGGCCCGCAAGCAGGCCTCGGAGCGAAACGGCAAGCGGCGTGGACTTGGATACTCGTGCTACATCGAAGCCTGTGGACTCGCACCGTCGAATATCGCCGGCGCGCTCGGCGCTCGAGCCGGCCTGTTCGAAGCGGGTGAGGTACGCGTGCACCCCACCGGTTCGGTGACGGTGTTCACCGGCTCGCACAGTCACGGCCAAGGGCATGAGACGACCTTCGCCCAGGTCGTGGCGGACCGGCTCGGCATTCCGATTGAGAACGTCGAAATCGTGCATGGCGATACCGGTCGCATTCCGTTCGGCATGGGCACATATGGCTCACGCTCGATTGCGGTGGGCGGCTCGGCGATCATGAAGGCGCTCGACAAGATCGAAGCAAAGGCGAAGAAAATCGCCGCGCATCTGCTGGAAGCGGCGGCCGAAGACATCGAGTTCAAGAACGGCGTGTTCCGCGTCGCCGGCACCGACCGCACCAAGGCTTTTGCCGACATCTCGCTCGCCGCCTACGTGCCGCACAACTATCCGCTCGACAAGCTCGAACCGGGACTCGACGAAAGCGCCTTCTACGATCCGACCAACTTCACCTATCCGGCCGGCTCGTATATCTGCGAAGTGGAGGTGGATCCGGATACCGGCGAGTGCCGCATCCAGCAATTCACCGCGGTCGACGATTTCGGCAACGTGATCAATCCGATGATCGTCGAAGGCCAGGTGCATGGCGGCCTGGGTCAGGGGATCGGCCAGGCGATGCTCGAGCGCTGCGTGTACGACAACGACAGCGGCCAGTTGCTGTCCGGCTCGTACATGGACTACGCGATGCCGCGCGCCTCCGACCTGCCGAGCTTCACGGTGGAAACCGCCAAAGGCACGCCGTGCACGCACAATCCGCTCGGCGTGAAGGGCTGCGGCGAGGCGGGCGCAATCGGTTCGCCGCCGGCGGTGATCAACGCGATTCTCGATGCGCTGGCGCCGCTCGGCGTGAAGGATCTGCAAATGCCCGCCACGCCGCATCGTGTGTGGTCCGCGATCCGCGCTGCGCAACAACCCTGACCGGAGCAAGCCGACATGTACACCTTCGACTATCAACGCGCGGCCGATCCCAAAGCGGCGGTCGCCGCGCTCGCCGGCGACAGCGACGCAAAATTCCTCGCCGGCGGCCAAAGCCTGCTGCCGACCATGCGCCTGCGCCTCGCGCAGCCATCGAAGCTGATCGACGTCACGCGGATTGCCGCGCTCAAGGAGATTCGCGTCGACGCCAACAGCGTGACCATCGGCGCAGCCGTCTGTCATGCGGACGTCGCCGATCACGCCGACATCCGCCGCGTCCTGCCTGGGCTTGCCAGCCTCGCGAGCCATATCGGCGACCGTCAGGTGCGCGCGCTCGGCACGATCGGCGGCTCGCTCGCCAACAACGATCCCGCCGCCTGCTATCCGGCCGCGGTGCTGGCGCTCGGCGCCACGATCGTGACGGACCGGCGGCGCATCGCCGCCGACGACTTCTTTGTCGGCATGTACGAGACTGCGCTCGCGCCCGACGAGCTGATCACCGCCGTCGAATTTCCGCTCGCCGAGCGCAGCGCCTACGAGAAATTCCGCAATCCGGCTTCGCACTTTGCGCTGGTTGGCGTGTTTGTCGCGAAACGGGCGGATGGGGTGCGGGTGGCGGTGACGGGCGCGGGGGCATCCGTGTTTCGCTCTCCTGATCTGGAGAGCGCGCTCACCGCGAACTTTACGCCAGCGGCGGCGCAAGCCGTCACGGTGTCCGCAGACGACCTGAACACGGATATGCACGCCAGCGCCGAGTACCGGGCGCATCTGATTCCGCTGCTGACTGCACGGGCGGTGACCACCGCGAATGGTTAGTTCAATTGACGACACCCTTGCCCAGCTCGGCGCTCAAGGCTATTTCGCGAGCCGCGAGCTGGCGACCGCGCTGTTCCTTGCGCTGCGCATGGAACGGCCGTTGTTTGTCGAGGGCGAGCCGGGAGTCGGCAAGACCGAACTGGCCAAGGCAGCCGCGGGCCTGCTCGGCACGTCGATGCTGCGGCTGCAATGCTACGAAGGGCTCGACACGGCCAGCGCGCTCTACGAGTGGGACTATCCGCGGCAGATCATGGCGCTGCGGCTGGCAGAAGCGGCCGGTGAGCGGCCCGGCAACGACACGCTATATCGCAGCGAATTTCTCCTCAAGCGCCCGCTGTTGCAGGCGCTGATGCCGGACGAACTGCATCCCGGCGCGCGTCGTGTGCTGCTGATCGACGAGATCGACCGCGCCGACGAGCCGTTCGAGGCGTTTCTGCTCGAACTGCTGTCGGACTTTCAGGTGTCGATTCCGGAATACGGCACGGTGCGCGCCGAGCAACCGCCGCTCGTCGTGATGACCTCGAACCGCACCCGCGAGGTACACGACGCATTAAAGCGCCGCTGCCTGTATCAATGGATCGACTATCCGGAGCGCGATCGCGAACTGGCGATCGTCGCGGCGCGCGCCCCGCAGACGAGCGCCGAGTTGCAACGGCGTGCCGTCGATTTCGTGCATCAGTTGCGCGGCATGGATCTGTTCAAGGCCCCGGGGATCGCGGAGACAATCGACTGGTGCCGCGCGCTGGCCGCGTTGAGCGTGACCGAACTCGATCCGCAGTCGGTGCAGGACACGCTCGGCGTGCTGCTGAAGTATCAGGACGATCTGGCGCGGGTGGACGCAGCGCAGATCGGGCAGTGCCTGGCAGCGAAGGAATGACGGCGGGTATGACAGTCATGCCAAGTGCTCCCGATGACGAACTGCCTCCCACACTCGCGCACAATGTCGTCCATTTCGTGCGCGTGCTGCGCGGCGCGGGCTTGCCGATGTCGCCGTCGCACGCGGTGGATGCACTCGATGCGTTGCGCTGGATCGACCTCGGCCGCCGCGATGACGTATGCGCCGCACTGGCCGCGCTGCTGATCTCCGCCCCCGACGAACGCGAGATCTTCAACACGGCCTTCAACCTGTTCTGGCGCGATCCCGACTGGGAAAGCAAGCTGCGCGCGCTGCTGCTGCCGAAGGTGCGCAACGGTCTGCCGCCGCCCAGGCGCAACAACCGTCTCGCCGACGCGCTTGCCGCACGTCCGGCCGGCTCACGCAACGCCCAGACCGCACCCGAAACCGAGCAACACGAACTGCGCGCGCACGTCACGTTCAGCGCCGAAGAGCGTCTGCGTCACCGCGACTTCGACACCCTCAGCGCCGACGAATGGCGCACGCTGCGCCATGTGATCCGCGGTCACCGTCTGCCGCTTGCCACCGAACCGACGCGCCGCCTCAAGGCCGCCTCGCGCGGCACCCATGCGGACCTGCGGGCGAGCGCGCGTCACGCGGTACGCTCGGGCGGCGACTGGACCGTGTGGAAGTACCGCGCTGTCATCGAACGCAAGCCGCCGCTCGTGCTGCTGCTCGATATCTCCGGATCGATGAGCGCCTATTCGCGCGCGGTGCTGTATTTCTGTCACGCATTATTGCAATCGCGCGAACGGCTGCAGGTATTCTTGTTCGGCACGCGCCTCACCCATGCGACGCGCGCGCTGCGCGAGCGCGACCCCGACGTGGCGATCGCCGCGCTGGCCGATCAGGTGGTGGACTGGTCGGGCGGCACACGCATCGGCGCGGCGCTCGCCGAGTTCAACCGGCGCTGGGCGCGGCGCGTGCTGTCCGGCAGGGCAACCGTACTGCTCGTCACCGACGGCCTCGACCACGAGGCCATTGACATGCTCGACACCGAAATGGCGCGTCTGCGCCGCTTCGCCCATCGCATCATCTGGCTCAACCCGCTGCTGCGGTATAGCGGCTTCTCAGCGAAGGCGCGCGGCGTGCAGGCGATCCTGCCCTATGTGGACGCGCACCGGCCAGTTCATAATCTCGATAGTCTGGCTGCATTCGGCCGCGATCTGGCGCAACTGACGCGCGCACCTCGCGCCGCTGCCGCGGCCGGAACACAAGGAGTCACGCGATGGAACTGACCGAAAGCTACACGCTGCCCGTCTCGCAGCAGCGCACGTGGGAGGCGCTGAACGACACCGCGATCCTGCGCGCGTCGATCCCCGGTTGCGAGAGCATCGAAGCGGACGGCGAGAACGCGTTTGCGCTGTCGATGGCCGCCTCGGTAGGTCCCGTGAAGGCGCGCTTCAAAGGGCGTATGCTGCTG
Source organism: Paraburkholderia sp. GAS38 (assembly GCF_050434965.1). Taxonomy (NCBI): domain Bacteria; kingdom Pseudomonadati; phylum Pseudomonadota; class Betaproteobacteria; order Burkholderiales; family Burkholderiaceae; genus Paraburkholderia; species Paraburkholderia sp. GAS38. The sequence continues at coordinate 34,256 of NZ_JBNDJO010000015.1, forward strand.
ACCGATATCAACGCGCCGCAGACCTACACCATCGTCTTCGAAGGCCAGGGCGGGGTGGCCGGGTTCGGCTCCGGCAATGCCCGCGTCACGCTGGAACCGGAGGGCCCCGAAGCGACCAGGCTGACTTACACGGCGAGCGCGCAGGTCGGCGGCAAACTGGCGCAGATCGGCTCGCGGCTCGTCGACGGCGCGGCACGCAAGCTGGCCGGCGAATTTTTCAAGCGCTTCAGCGCTCAGGTGACCGGTGAAGGCGGCGCGGATGCAGCGGCCGACACCGCGGCGCCAGCAGACGACACAGCATCAACCGACGGCGCGGATTCCGAATCCGGCGACGCTCAAGCGAAAAGGAAGAAATCATGGACAGCGTGGATCTCGAAGTCCTGAAGTCCAGTGCACGCTGGCTCGAACTGGGACATCGCGCGCTACTCGTCACCGTGGTCAAGACGTGGGGCTCGTCGCCACGTCCGGAAGGCGCAATGCTGGCGGTGCGCGACGATGGTCTCGTGGTGGGATCGGTGTCGGGCGGCTGCATCGAAGACGACCTGATCGACCGGGTGCGGCAACGCGGCATCGAGCAAACCTTGCCGGAGGCGGTCAAGTACGGCATCACGGCGGAAGAAGCGCATCGCTTCGGGTTGCCCTGCGGCGGCACCATCCAGTTGGTGCTCGAGCCGTTGAACGAGGCAAGCGGCATCGCCGAACTGTGTGAAGCGGTCGAAGACGGCAAGCTGATTGCACGCCGGGTCGAGATGGCGACGGGCAGGGTGCAACTGGGCGCCGCGCAGGCGACCGACGGCGTCGATTTCGACGGCGAGCGCCTGCTGACGATCCACGGACCGCGCTACCGGATGCTGGTGATCGGCGCGGGGCAATTGTCGCGCTATCTCTGCCATATCGCGGTGGGGCTCGACTACCAGGTGACCGTCTGCGATCCGCGCGAAGAGTACACCGACGAATGGGATATCCCCGGCACCAGGATCGTACGTACGATGCCCGACGATACGGTGCTCGACATGAAGCTCGACGAGCGCTGCGCGGTGATCGCGCTGACGCACGACCCGAAGCTCGACGATCTTGCCTTGATGGAAGCGCTGAAGACGCCCGCGTTCTATGTCGGCGCGCTGGGATCGCGGCGCAACAATGCCGCCCGGCGCGAGCGGCTCAAGGAGTTCGACCTGAACGATACCGAACTGGCGAGGCTGCATGGGCCGGTCGGCATTTATATCGGCAGCAGGACGCCGCCGGAGATCGCCGTGTCGATTCTGGCGGAAGTGACGGCGGCAAAGAACGGCGTATCGCTGCCGACCTTGCTGCAGGTTGAAGGCGCGAAAGCCGCACGGGAAATTGCCGCGAGCGGCGGCGCGACCTGTAACGTCTAACGCGTTTCCTCTACACCTTTTCCTCCACAACGTTAGCCATCCGGCTGACTGGTTTCTCTCCCCCAAATCCCTAGCATGACCTCATGCGCGGCGCCCCGTCGCCGCGCACATGCGTTCGTCGCGCGAGGCGCTGCGAGGTCGCTTGCGACCTCTGCGTATCGCACGCGCAACGGCGTCGTTATTCCGTTGACGGAATATTCCATGGAGGGTATATTTATCTATGAGTTGGGAAATCGAGTACACCGATCTCTTCGGTGCATGGTGGGAAGATTTGACGGAAGCAGAGCAGGTGTCGGTCAAGGCATCGGTTGATTTGCTTGAGCAGGTTGGCCCGGAATTGCCGCACCCGTATTGCAGCCAGGTCAAGGGCTCGAAGTACGGTCGTATGCGCGAATTGAGAGTCCAGCATGCGGGCAAACCTTATCGCGTGCTTTATGCATTTGACCCATTCCGCACGGGCATTCTGCTGCTCGGCGGCAACAAGACCGGTAACGATCGCTGGTATGCAGTCAATGTGCCACGTGCCGATGCGTTATTTGGCGAGCATCTGGCACAACTGGAACAGAAAGGAGGCCGTAATGGCAAAGAAGTTCTCTGAACTCGCAGCAAAGATGTCACCCGAGTTGCGTGCCGAGGCAGCGCAACGGACCAACGCAATGCTCGCCGAAATGGCGCTCGCGGAATTACGCCGTGCTCTTGGCTTCTCGCAGGAGGAGCTGGCCGGCTTGCTGGATGTGAAGCAACCCAGTATCGCCAAGCTCGAGCAGCGAACGGACATGTACATCTCCACGTTGCGTGACCATATTCATGCACTGGGCGGCGAGCTGGTCATGATCGCGCGCTTCCCGGATCGCGACGTCAAACTGAGTTCGCTGGGGGAGAGGCCTGCGGCCCGGGGCGCGGCCGCCTGACTCGTCGGCACGGTGTAGAGGCGAAAACCGGGCTTATGCGCGCCGCCCGCTTGACAAGCGGCTTCTGTGAACCGACTCTGAGCGACGCAGCCCCGTCAACGTATCCGTTCGGACACCTGAACCCGCCATGCGCCTCGCCCCTTTCGCCTATATCGCGACTGCCAGCTGGCTCTTGAGCGCCTGCGCCGCCAGCGCGAGCGTTGCGGTCGCGGTCGGCCCGGACGATCCCTACACCAACGAGGGCGAAACCCAGACCTACACCGTCAACGCGGACGGCTCGTACAGCAAGCTCGACAGCATGACGCTGCACGTGAACAACGAGGCGGGCGTGGCGCGCGTGGCCCAGCAATACATCTGGTTCAACCGCAACATGGCGGATGTGCAGATCATCGAGGCTTATACGACCGGTGCGGACGGAGTGCGCCATGACGTCCAGCCCGACGAGATCCGCGACGTGCAGGAAGCTCGCTCGTTCGACGCCCCAATGTTCCAGGACATCCAGGAAAAGGTGATCGTGTTCCCTGCGGTCGAACCAGGCTCGCGCGTTCACCTGACTTACCGCAAGACGCAAAAGGTGCCGATCGTAGCGGGTGAATTCAGCGATTTCACGCCGCCCGATCTCGCACCCACTCACAACTTCCGCCTGATCTACGACCTCCCCGCCGACAAGCCGCTTTACGCCGACGCCCGCGGCTTCACGGTCGAGCCGCCGGTCACGCACGACGGCCGCACACGTTACGAATTCCGCTATGACCGGGCGCATTTCAGCCGCCTCGAGCATGGTTCGGTGGCGTATGTGTCCTACGGCGACCGCCTGATGGTGTCCACCTTCGCAGACTACGCGGCATTCGCCGCGACGTATCGCGCGTCGGCGGCCGACCCGAGCGCGCATGACGCCGCGCTGGTCCAGCTCGCGCAATCGGTCGCTGCGCACCAGAGCTCGCCGCGGGCGAAAGCCAAGGCGCTCTACGACTGGGTCCGCCGCAATGTGCGCTACGTCGCCATCAACGTGGGGCGCGGCGCGGTGGTGCCGCATCCGGCGAGCGCCATCCTCGCGGACCGCTATGGCGACTGCAAGGACCACGTCGCGCTATACGGCGCGTTGCTCGACGCGGTGGGCATCCGCAACGAGCCGGCGCTGATCAGCAGCGGCACGATCTACACGCTGCCGAGCGTGCCCGGCTACGGCGTGATCAATCACGTGATCACCTGGCTGCCCGACTTGCAGATGTACGCCGACTCCACAGCATCGAATGTGGAATTCGGCTTTCTGCCGTCCACCGACATGGACCGGCCCGCGTTACTCGTCGACCAGGGCAAGCTGGCGCAAACGCCGGCGACTGCCACCATGGCGCATCGTTCCGAGTTGTCGATCACGGTCGCGCCCGATGGCTCGGCGAGTTTCGTCTATCAGGTGCAGGCGTCCGGCTGGCCGGCGGAACAGGGACGCGCAATGCTGCGCATGCAGACACCGGCGCAGCGTGAGGAATCGATTCAGGCCGAACTGCGCAGTGCCAACCTGAACGGCACGGCCACGCTATCCACAAGCGACCTCGCCGCCACCGACGGCCCCTTGACGATCACAATGAAAGGCACGTTGGAGAGCCTCGTGGTGCCGGGCACCGCGGCCTCCATTCCCGCACTGACGAGCTTTGCGGGCGGCTTCAGTGCGGATGCGCAGTACTGGTTAGGCGAACGTCAGCGCACCCAGCCGTTCGTCTGCCGCAACCTCGAGTTGCACGAACACGCGCGCATTTCGCTGCCACCCAACTTCAGCGTGCTCGACATGCCGGAGGCGACGCAAGCGCAGGATCGCTTCATCGATTTCCACTCGCAGTACCGCTTCGATCCGCTTACCAACATCGTGACGATGACGCGCGACGGCGTCACGCATTTCGACAGCGAGGTCTGCACTCCCGACGAGTTCGCGCAGATGCGTCCCACCATCGAGCGGGTCGGGCGCGACGTGCGGGCCGAGGTGATCGTTAAGTCGACGCTGGTCGAATCGTCGCACGTGGCGGCGTTCTCACCCTCCACACCGTCCTCGTCACTCTCACCATTCGCACCTTGATAAGGCCGCCCTACGGCCGCAATACCGCCTCAACCGAAGGCTAAACCGGCCAGAGCGGCCCTTCCTGCATGGCGCCGAGTTGCTCGCGCATTTCGAGAATGCGGTCTTCCCAGTAGCGCTGCGTGTTGAACCACGGAAACGCCGCAGGAAAAGCCGGATCGTCCCAGCGGCGCGCAAGCCATGCCTGGTAATGAATCAGCCGCAACGTGCGCAAGGCTTCGATCAGATGCAGTTCGCGCGGCTCGAACTCGCAGAAGTCTTCGTAGCCCGCGAGCAGATCGGTGAGCGCGCGCGACGCTTCGGCCCGCTCGCCCGGCAACAGCAACCACAGATCCTGCACCGCCGGCCCCATGCGGCTATCGTCGAAGTCGACGAAATGCGGGCCGGCATCGGTCCATAGCACGTTGCTCGGATGGCAGTCGCCATGCATGCGCAAAGCGCGAATGTCGCCGGCCCGCTCGAACGCCTGTTCGACGCCTTGCAGCGCGAGATTCACCACGGTTTCCCATGCGGTGCGTACGTTGTCGGGCACGAAGTGCTGCGACAGCAGGAAGTCGCGCGGCTCATAGCCGAAGGTCTGGATGTCGAGCGTGGGACGCGCCGTGTAGTCCTCGGTCTGGCCCACGGCGTGGATGCGGCCGATAAAACGGCCGAGCCATTCGAGCGTGTCGGGCCGGTCCAGGTCGGGCGCGCGACCGCCGCGCCGCTCGAAGATCGAGAAGCGGAAGCCATCGAATGCATGCAGTGTGCGGCCTTCGAAGACGCGCGCGGGCACCGCCGGAATCTCGCGCGCGGCGAGCTCGGCGACAAACGCGTGCTCTTCGAGAATCGCCTCGTCCGTCCAGCGCTCGGGCCGGTAGAACTTCGCGACGACGGGCGGGCCGTCCTCGACGCCGATCTGATAGACGCGGTTTTCGTAGCTGTTGAGCGGCAGCATGCGTCCATCGGTGCGAACGCCGACCGTGCTCAACACGCTGTCGATTGCGTCGAGCACACATTCCGGCGTCAGCCGGGTAAAAGGCACAGCGCCGGAGACGCTGTCCTGCGAATCGTGAGTGTCTGGGTTCATGCCCGCATTGTGCGCCGCGACGCCGTCAAAGACGAGCGCTGCAGCGACACGCGCGGACACGCGCCGCGTTCAGTGCATCTGCGCACTGGCCGGGCGCACGAGCTCGCCCGTATCGATCAGGTCTTCGAGGAAGAAGGGTTCTGTATTCAACTGGAGCGATGTGCCGGGTTCGCCGGCATACCACGCCACCATCGCCATATCGCCAAGAATGCGCATGACAATCCCGCGCGCGCCCTGCGGCACGGCGATATGCACGGATCGGACAATAGAACCGACTTGCATGATATTTCCCCGTTCTCCCATTGCCGGCTATATGACGATCGTGCCGGTCGAGGTGATGATAAAAGCGCCGCTTCGCCGAACACGTTGCGCACGCACCTGATTGTCTCCGCGTCGCACGCGGTGGTGGACCGGCAAAAAAACCAAGCCGATGGCCCTACTCTACCGCATGCTGATGACCCATCATAAACCCTGCGGCACTGATATCTCAAAAACGTGCGTGCTGGGCGGCGGCATCGTCGTCATGTTGAACAACCTCGGACCGACGATGCTGAAGACAATCGTGGTCATCGCAGACGGTGTCGCTTCTGTCGCGTTTGGTTTTTTCCTGGGCCGTGCACGAGCGGGCGAGGCACCGGGTGCCCCATCATCCAGAAAGGACAATGTAAGCGGCCGCTACACTGCCTGGCGCGTCAACGACGCCTGGTGAAAACCCGCGCAGCCCCGCCAGGCAAGACTTCCACGCACTGCGAAGCCTCGCTGCAGCGCCGCAAACAGGTCCCCCATCGCCCAAGGGGTGGCCTATACTCACATCAAGCGTGGCAGCCGCATCAAGCCTAAAAATACAGGGCTGAACCCGCGAGCAACACCATAAGGAGACGAGCATGACGACCTACTTCACGATCGCCGATTTCATCCTGATCATTCCGATGGCGCTAGCCGGTGCGTTGTTTGTCGGCGCCCTACCGTGCAAGACGGAGTTGAGGCACAACATCTTCCGCCTGATTGGCGCGCTGATGGGTGTGGGCGTCGCCGTGCTGCTAGTCGAAGGACTACCCGCGCTAGTCTAGCCGCGCGGCCGCGGCCGGGGCGCCAGTCAATGCGCCGTCGCCGCGTCCAGCGCTCCGGGTCCCCTGAACTGGCGTAACGCGCTGCGGAAATAGGCGGGGTCGATCGCGTCCGTTTGTGCGTCCGCTTTTGCGTCCGTTCCTGCGTTTTTTTCGCCGCGCGTTTCAAGCGCGAGCGCCGGCAACGCCGTCCACGGCAACGTGGGATGCTGATGATGCAAACGATGCAGATGGTGATTCATCAGCACACCTTGCCATACCCGCGCCACGCGAAAGTTGCGCGAACGTCCGGGTACGTCGAGCGCTACGCCATGGTGCGGCAGGTTGTCCGCGAGCGACAGCCACACGCCGCGCAAATACATCGACACGGCCAGCACCGGCCACCACGTCCCATACAGATAGAAGGCAAGCGCGAACAACGCAAGGCTCAATAGCCAGTCGCGGCGGATGCGCGCGCGCCGCGCGGGATCGGCCGCGAAACTCGCGAACAGACGCTGCACGTCGGCACCGGCGGGCCCCTCCGCTCCGATCGCGCGGGACACCAGCGAGCGCGCCAACTTGGCCGGCGCAAAGGCAAGCAGCGGCAACACCAGTTCGCCCGTATACAGACCGCCCAGCAAACGTCCGTAGTAACCGGGCAGCACCTGCCACAGCGGCCGGCTTGCGTCGAGCACGTCCGGGCGATCGAACGGTTCGCGGGTAAAGCGATGATGCATCAGGTGTCCGAAGCGTACGGCGTCGAACGGCAGCGCGAAGGCGATCGCCAGGGCGCGCGCCACACCTTCGTTCAGATGCCGTGCGGCAAACAGTTGTCCGTGAATCGCTTCGTGAATCAAACCCCAGTGCATGGGAGTCGACACCACCAGCGGCACGATCAGCAGCAACGCCGGCATCCCCCATTCACGTAGCAGGAACGGCAAGCCGAAAAGCTGCAGCGCCGTCGCCAGCGTGACCACCGCAAGCAGCGTGAGATTGGCGCGTACGTCGATGGCCGCGCGTCGCGGGGTGCGTCGCGCGTTTGCCGTAGTCGGCGCTGCCGGTCCAGCCTGAGCGGCCGCACGTGGGTCCATCTTCCCTCCGTCGAGACGAGATCGCCGCGACCTTAGCAGCGCTCTGTGACAGCGGGAAGAACGGCCTCGGCGTGGCACAACGGGTGACGCGAGACCCACGCCCAAAAAGGAAAGCCGCCTTACGGCGGCTTTCCTGACATCGCTCCGACGGGTACGCCGTCAGCTTTAGATGGCCTGATCCGTGGACGGCTTCTCCCACAGGTTGACGCCGCCCTCGGTCGCATAGCGGTCGATCTCCGCCAGCTCTTCCTTCGAGAACTCGAGGTTCTTCAACGCACCGACGTTTTCACGCACCTGCTCGGCCTTGCTCGCGCCGATCAGCGCCGAAGTAATGCGTCCACCACGCAGCGTCCACGCGAGCGCCATCTGCGCGAGACTCTGACCGCGACGTTGGGCAATCTCGTTGAGCTTGCGCACATGCTCGATGTTCTGCGCGCTGAGGTGGTCCTGCTTCAGCGAACCGCCGCCCGGCTTGTTGACGCGCGCATCGTCCGGTACGCCGTTCAGATATTTGCCGGTCAACAGGCCTTGCGCGAGCGGCGTGAAGGCGATGCTGCCCGTGCCGAGATCTTCGAGCGTGTCGAGCAGCTCGTGCTCGACCCAGCGGTTCAGCAGGTTGTAGGCCGGCTGATGGATCAGCAGCGGCACTTTGTATTCGGCGAGCAGCTTCGCCATCTCGCGCGTCTTGGCGGCCGAGTACGACGAGATGCCGATGTACAGCGCCTTGCCCTGCTGCACGGCGCTCGCCAGTGCGCCGGCGGTTTCTTCGAGCGGCGTGTCGGCGTCGAAACGATGCGAATAGAAGATGTCCACGTACTCGAGCCCCATGCGTTGCAGGCTCTGATCCAGACTTGCGAGGATGTACTTACGCGAGCCGCCGCCCTGGCCGTACGGACCCGGCCACATGTCCCAACCGGCCTTCGACGAGATCAGCAGTTCGTCGCGGTACGGTTTGAAGTCGTCCTTGAACAGACGCCCGAAGTTCGTTTCAGCACTGCCGTACGGCGGCCCGTAGTTGTTCGCCAGGTCGAAGTGCGTGATGCCGAGATCGAACGCGGTACGCAGGATTTCGCGTTGCGTGGAGAGCGGTGTCGTATCGCCGAAGTTGTGCCACAGGCCCAGTGAGAGCGCCGGTAGTTTGAGGCCCGACTTGCCGCAAACGCGGTACTGCATGTCCGAATAGCGTGCTGAAGCTGCTTCGTAAGCCATTGCTTGAATCCCTTGATGAAAACGGAAGGAAGAGTCGTCAGGCAGCCGCTGCGCCGATTGCTCGGGCGGCACGGCCGCGTGCGGTTCAGTGCGGGGTGAGACGAGCTCACTATCTTAGCGAATCGTCGAAAGACTTGCTGAGGCCCATTATGCGGGACAGAAGCGAGCGGCGAAGAGGCCTGCCAGGCGATTGAAGCGGCGGCTGGCAACACGGCTGACGCATGGACGCGGCAGCAACCCTCCCCTACACTTCGACGACCCTGTTTATAGGAGGTTTTTCATGACCAAAGCGATTTCGCTCGCATTGATTGTCGGCGGCGTGGTGCTGCTGTACTTCGGCGGCGAGGCGTACCACTCGCTCAGCAGCGACGTGTCGCGCGTGTTCACCGGCTCGCCCTCCAACAAGGCGATTTACCTGATTGCAGGCGGCGTGGTGGCGACGCTCGCAGGCCTGATTGGGATGGCTACATCGAGCGGCAAGCGCTAGGACGCGCGGCAGAGGGCACCCGCCCGGCGGGTGCCCGGCCTTGGTTCAGAAGGCCACTTCGGGCTTCGACGCGGAGCGCGAACCCGGCAGCGGCACGTTGCTCGCACCGTGATAGGTGTACACCAGCGAAAACTTCACGTCGTCGCTGATGTTCTTGCCGGCCGAATGCAGCGTATTGCAGTGGAAAAACACCACATCGCCGGCCTTGAGCTCCGGGGACACAGCCGTCTGGATCAGCGCCTGATTCTCGGGCAAATCGGAGCGGAAGAACTTCGCGTCGTCGAAACGCTCGGAAGTGAACGTCGCACTGTGCGACTGCGGCACGAGCCACAGCGCGCCGTTATCGACGGTTTCCGGGCCGAGCGCGAGCCACACGGAGACCAGATCGTCCCGCTCGAACGACCAGTAACGCACGTCGCGATGCCAGCCGGTCAGACTGCCATAGGCAGGATGCTTGGTCATCATGCAGTTGTGATGGGCGCGCGACAGGCGCGGTTCCTCACCGAAATAGGTTTCCATCCAGCCGCGGATTTCCGGCGCCGTGGCCCACTCGGCGAAGCGCGGGTGGCGCGCATAGGCATCGAGCAGCCGGCGCACCGTATGGCCGCCAGGCGCATGCTTGGACTCCGGCGCGCCCGGATAGCGCAGATCCGCCTCGAACTCGACCGGCGTGGCCGCTTCCTGCAATTGCTGCAGGGCGATCTGCTTCAGTTCGCTGCAGCGCTCGGGCGAAACCAGCCCCGGCACGACGACGAAGCCCCGTTCCCGCAACATCTGAACCTGTTCTTTCTTCGAATGAACTGACATGGGGTATTCCGTTACTTTCTACTGGCTGATGCTCGATTGTAAAACGTGCGCGATCAGCGTGCGGCCTTTGCGGTGCGACAAAGGGGCCGGGTGCACGCGGCAAGGGCGGACATGCACATTTTTCGACCGTCAAGGGACGGATTTCATCTGCGCCGGCGACGGATCTGCCCCGTAAAAACCCGTAAGCCCGAGGGTTAAAACGGACTTTCTGACGTCACGATTCGCGTGTAGCCTGCTCGCATGTTGATTGCAATTCCCGCTGCTTTCCTTAGCGCACGGCCTTTCCAGGCCGCTGCCGCCACTTTCCGGTCCATTTCCGGGCTTGCGCGCCGCTCCCGCTGGCATAGTTGGTGCTGCTTTTTCTAGCACCTCCCGTCGCGCGACACGCTGCCCACCTTTGAAGCCATGCACACTCTCCTGAGCACCCGTCTTACCCGCGCCGCCCTCAAGGCAGCGCGTCCCGCGCGCCGCCATGTCGTGCGCGCGCTGCGCCACCACGCAACCCGTACCCGCGCGCTCGCCGGGCAATGGCGCGACGCCAAACCGGTGGACGGCATCCGCACCTGGTTCCAGACGTTCTTCATCGCACTGCGCACGCAAGCCGGCTCGCGCCGCTTTTCGCTGCGCACGCTGCTGCGCAAGCCTACGCCGTTGCGCGCGCTGCCTGCGCCACGCGTCGCCGCGCCACGCAGCACCAGCCGTCGGCCGCGCCGGATGTCGTTTAGCAGTGAAGGGTGGTTTGGGTTCGCAAGCCGCTGAGGCATGCGTTTAGTGCGATTTTTTGTACTACCCAGTGGCAACCATTGCTTAGAGCTCTCCGATACACCCTCCTATGGTGTCCGCCACGCTAAATAAGCTCGTTCGCGACAAAATCGCGTCCAGCTTAGCGCTTCGGCGACATTTCTCGTCCAGAATCCCAGTTCTTTAGCGGGAAAGCGACGGACCATGTGCCTCAGCACGCCTCGAATTTAGCTGAAAAACGACAAAAGCACTATAATAAAAGCTGAAATACGACACGCGCGGGCGAAAATGAGCGGCTTAAAAGCGGAAAAACGACAGTTCGATGAAGTGCTGTTTGCGACCGGCGACGCTGCATTCGACCGCGACCTCCAACGGCGCGCCAAGAGCGGACTCTTGACGCGAGTCGCCCCGGGTGTCTACGTCGAAGCTGGAGTCGATGAAGAAATCGCAGGGCGAGTTCAGCGGAACTGGCAAAAGCTTGCCGCGCACGCCGTCCCTGGCGGCGTCGTTTCGCATCTCAGCGCGTTCACGCGCGGTATCACAGCGACCAACGAGGTCGTGATATCGCATCCCACGCGCTTCAACCGGCGCATCCGCTATCCCGGCCTCACTCTGGTCTTGCTTAAGGGCCCCGGCCGCCAGCCCGGAGATTTTCCACTTGGATCATTTGACCTGTATTGGTCTTCTTTCGAACGCGCTCTGCTCGAAAATCTAAGCCGTGGCTCTGCGACGACCCGCGCGTCGCACGAGGAGGTGGAGGAGCGCCTCATCAACTGCCTGAACGCAAACAAGGAAACTGGGCTAAACCGGATTCGCGACCGCGCTCGGGAATTGTCCGTTCCATTGGCCGCCGGGGCCAGTTTTGATGTACTCAACAGTATGATCGGGGCGCTGCTGAGCACTCACTCGAAAGGGGCGCTCAAAACCAAGACAGGATTGGCCATCGCTAACGGCACGCCCATTGATACGAACCGCATCAACCTCTTCGGTACCCTCGCGACCGCGCTACGCGTCGCAGTGCTGCCGGATATTGCCGAGGTCGCTGCGCCAGGCAGCGGCCGAATCAATTTCGCGTTCTTCGAGTCGTACTTTTCCAACTACGTAGAGGGGACCAAATTCTCCGTGGAGGAAGCCGAAGGGATCGTCCTGCGCAATAAGATCGTTCCTCAACGACCTAAGGATTCTCACGACATTTTGGGAGTGTTCAATCTCGCCAACAGTACCGACACCAGGGCAGCCGTACCTCCGGTCGGTGACGACTTCGTCGATGTCCTTCAGGAGCGGCATCTGAGAATGCTTGAGCGACGCCCCGAGGCTCGTCCTGGGCAGCTGAAACTCGAATCGAACTATGCGGGCACGACGCAATTCGTACAGCCTTCGCACGTACGCGGAACCCTTGCAGAAGGGTCCCGCCTGGCGCTTGCAGTTCCCGAGGGACTTGCTCGGGCCATCTACTATCTTTTCCTGATTGCCGAAGTTCATCCGTTCGAGGACGGTAACGGCCGCTTGTCGCGATTGATCATGAACGCCGAGCTATCCAGAGTCCAGCGCTGTCGCATCATCATCCCGACGCTGTTCCACCCTCAGTTTGTCGACTGCCTTCGAGTGCCGACACAAGGGCAGCACACGGAGCCGCTAATCAAGGCAATGTCCCGAATGGCAAAGTGGTGCGCCCAATTCGACTACTCGGGCCTTGCCAACCTGATACTGCAAATCAGGGCCACGAACTCGCTGGAAGAATCGCCTGCGGAGTTTCGTCTGTTGAATGCCGACGGTTCCCGGGCAACGTAGCCGGCCTGTCACAGACAACCCGCCGCTCGGCTCAAGCACGTATTCCCGCGACGAAACACGCGTTTCAAATAAAAAAGGACAGGGATTCGCGTCCCTGTCCTTCATTCAAAACCGCCAGACAAACGTGGCTTAAGCCAGCGCAGCCACCGGCTCCGTGCCTGCGGCCTCAGCGAGGACCAGCGCCTTGTCGGTCGCCTCCCACGTGAATTCCGGCTCTTCGCGGCCGAAGTGGCCGTAAGCGGCGCTCTTTTCGTAGATCGGACGCAGCAGGTCCAGCATCTGGATGATGCCCTTCGGACGCAGGTCGAAGTGTTCCTGAACGAGGCGCGTGATCGTTGCATCCGACACACGGCCCGTACCGAACGTGTTGACCATCACCGACGTAGGCTGCGCCACGCCGATCGCATACGACACCTGAATCAGGCAGCGCGACGCGAGACCCGCAGCCACGATGTTCTTCGCGACATAGCGGCCGGCGTAAGCCGCCGAACGGTCGACCTTCGACGGATCCTTGCCCGAGAACGCGCCGCCGCCGTGCGGAGCCGCGCCGCCGTACGTGTCGACGATGATCTTGCGGCCAGTCAGGCCGCAATCGCCTTGCGGGCCGCCAATCACGAACCGGCCGGTCGGGTTGACCAGGAACTTGATGTCGCCCTTGATCAGCTCAGCCGGCAGCGTCGGCTTGATGACTTCTTCGATCACGGCTTCGCGCAGTGTGGACAGCTCGATGTCCGGCGAATGCTGCGTGGACAGCACGACCGTGTCGATTGAATGCGGCTTGCCGTCGACGTAGCGCACGGTGACCTGCGACTTCGCATCCGGACGCAGCCAGGGCAGACGGCCGTCGCGGCGCAGGTTAGCCTGGCGTTCGACCAGACGGTGCGAGAGGTGGATGGGCAGCGGCATCAACTCCGGTGTTTCTTCGCACGCAAAGCCGAACATCAGACCCTGGTCGCCCGCCCCCTGGTCGAGGTTGTTGTCGTGCGCACGGTCCACGCCCTGGGCGATGTCCGGCGACTGCTTGTCGTACGCGACCAGCACCGCGCAACCGCGGTAGTCGATGCCGTAATCGGTGTTGTCGTAGCCGATGCGCTTGATCGTATTGCGCGCGACCTGGATGTAATCGACGTTGGCGGTGGTGGTGATTTCACCGGCCAGCACGACCAGACCCGTGTTGCACAGCGTTTCAGCGGCGACGCGGGAATATTTGTCCTGAGCCAGGATGGCGTCGAGAATCGCGTCCGAGATCTGGTCCGCGACCTTGTCCGGATGGCCTTCGGAAACGGATTCTGAGGTGAAGAGATAGTCGTTTGCCACGTTGCAGACTCCTGTTATGTGGTTACGGTTGAGTTTCACGTAGCCAGCTTCGGAGGCCTGAAGCGGCGACGCTTTAGCGGATTTCCTGACTAGCGGGCGCGTATCGCGTGGATCGCACCTGCCAGCTTCGCCCCGCAAGTTGTCTATTAACTCGGCGAAGGCCTTATTATAGCGACTTCCTACATTTGTCACAGAGTACCCACGCGTGTTGTATTTCGACTCGTTTTCGGTTTCCTTGAGCGCCGCGTCCTCAGGTGCCCGCCGTGGAGCGGCGACATGCTGAGCCGCTTCGGAGCCAAACTCGCCATCGGACTGCTGAAACTGTTTGCGCTTTTGCCCTACGGCCTCATCGCCCGCATCGGCGACGGCCTGGGCTGGCTGCTCTATCAGATCCCCAGCCGGCGCAAGCGCATCGTCCATATCAACCTGAAGCTGTGCTTCCCCGAATGGAGCGACGAGCGCCGTGAAGACGTCGCGCAGAAGCATTTCCGCCACGCCATCCGCAGCTATGTGGAGCGCAGCGTCCAGTGGTTCGGCTCGGCCAGGAAGCTCGAAAAGCTGATTCAGCTCGACAGCGCGATCGACCTCACCGATCCCAACCTGCCGCCCACGCTGTTTCTCGGCTTTCACTTCGTCGGTATCGAGGCGGGCTCGATCTTCCTGAACTATTCGCTCAGGCGCCAATGCGGCTCGCTGTATCAGCCCATGTCGAACCCGGAACTCGAGGCCGTCGCCAAGGCGGCGCGCGCCCGCTTCGGCGCGGACATGGCAAGCCGCGCCGACAGCGCCCGCATGGTGCTGCGCTGGCTGCGCGACAAAAAGCCGGTGATGCTCGGCGCCGACATGGACTACGGCATGCGCAATTCGGCCTTCGTGCCGTTTTTCGGCGTGCCGGCCTGCACGCTGACCGCCGTCGGGCGGCTTGCCAAGGTCGGCCAGGCGCAGGTGGTGCCGTTCATCGGCGAAGTGCTGCCGAACTACAAAGGCTATCGTCTCAAGGTGTTCAAGCCGTGGGACCACTACCCCACCGGCGACGACGAAGCCGACGCGCGCCGCATGAACGCGTTCCTGGAAGAGCAGATTCCGCTGATGCCGGAACAATATTATTGGGTGCACAAGCGCTTCAAGACGCGGCCGCCGGGCGAGCCGAGCGTGTACTGAACGCAACGCGGGAGCCGCCTGGCGGAAATGGCGAGCCCCGCAACACGAAGGATCCCGGCGCAATAAAAACGGCGTTCGGCGCACGTCCGCGCGCGTCCCTTACAATAGCGACATGAGACTGAAATTCACCAAGATGCACGGCGCGGGTAACGACTTTGTCGTGCTCGACGGCTTTACGCAGCCGCTCAAGCTGAGCGCGGAGCAAGTGCGCGCGCTCGCGGACCGGCACTTCGGCGTCGGCGCCGATCAGCTCCTGCTGGTCGAAAGGCCCACCATCGAGGGCGTGGATTTCAGGTACCGCATTTTCAATTGCGACGGCGGCGAGGTCGAGCACTGCGGCAACGGCGCGCGCTGCTTCGTCAAGTTCGTGCGCGACACGCGCCTGACTGACAAGCGCAGCGTGCGCGTCCAGGTGCAAAACGGCGTCATCACGCTGACCATGCAGGACAACGGCGAAGTCACGGTGGATATGGGCGTGCCTGTGTTCGAACCGGACCGCGTGCCGTTCGACGCAAGCCGCCTCGACGGACGCCGCGAGGGTGGCGACACGCTCTGGCCGCTCGAGGTGAACGGCGTCGAACGCTGGATCTCGGTCGTCTCGATGGGCAATCCGCACGCCGTGCAGGTGGTCGAGGACGTCGAGGCGTTTCCGGTGCTGATCGAAGGGCCCATCATTGAACATCATCCGCGCTTCCCGCAACGGGTGAACGCCGGCTTCATACAGATCGTCGCGCGCAACGAGATCAACCTGCGCGTCTACGAGCGCGGCGCCGGCGAGACACTGGCATGCGGCACGGGCGCCTGTGCGGCGGTCGCCGCCGGGATCCGCCGCGGGCTGCTCGATTCGCCGGTGAAGGTGCATACCCATGGCGGCGCGCTGACAATTTCCTGGAATGGCGAACACGACGATGCGCCGCTCCTGATGGCCGGGCCCGCTGCGACCGTATTCGAAGGTGAAATCGAACTGGCCGACTAAGCGGCCACGACGCGTGGCCCGAGGGATGGCCGTACCCAACCAGACACGTGACCGACTGACCCCATTGACCGATGCGCCCGCGTGAGGGCGTAGTCCTTTAGCCGAAACCATGAACGATCGCGAAGTCGCTGAATACCTGCTCGCCAACCCCGAATTCTTCGCCGAACACGCGGAAATGCTCGCGACCATCAAGCTCGCGAATCCGCACGGCAAAGCCGCGGTCTCGCTGCAGGAACGGCAGATGGAAATGCTGCGCGAGAAGAACAAGCATCTCGAACGGCGCCTCGCCGAACTGCTGCGCTACGGGCACGAGAACGACAGCATTGCGTCGAAGTTCAACCGCTGGACCATCCGCGTGATGTCCGAGCGCGATCCGTACGCACTGCCGCGCACCATCGCCAACGGCCTGCGCGATGTGTTCGACGTGCCGCAGGCGGCGCTGCGCGTGTGGGACGTCGCCGAGCCCTACACCCAGGCCGACTTCGCGCGTCAGGTTGGCGAGGAAGTGCGGATCTTCGCGAACAGCCTCACCACACCGTATTGCGGCGCCAATTCCGGCTTCGAAGCGGCGCAATGGCTCGTGCCGGCGGTGACGTCCGTGCCCGCTGAAGGCGCCGAGCCGCAGGAAGGCGGGCATGCCACGGAATCGATCGCGCTGCTCGCGCTGCGCGACCCCGAGGGCAAGGAAGAGACGCCGACTTTCGGCTTGCTGGTGATGGGCTCGTCCGACCCGCGGCGCTTCCACGACGGCATGGCGACCGACTTCCTGACGCAGATCGGCGCCTTGGCCAGCGCGGCGCTCAGCCGCCTGCTGCCGCGCTGAACGGCCGATCCGCCACCCGCCGCCGACCCACTGTGACCACCGCCGATCCGATCGCCGACTACCTGTCGAATCTCGAGCACGAGCGGCGGCTATCGGCGCATACGTTGCGCGGCTACACCCATGAACTGGACGAACTGAAGCGGCTGGCCAAAGGCCGGCCGCTCGAAAGCCTGACCGCCATCGACATCCGCGGCGCGGTTTCGAGAGCCCACGCGGCCGGCATGACGGCGCGTTCGATCAGTCACCGGCTGTCGGCATGGCGGGCCTTCTACCGCTGGCTCGCCGGGCGGGTCGACCTGCCGGCCAATCCGGTTGCGACAGTGCGCGCACCGAAGCAGGCGAAAACGCTGCCCAAGGCGCTCTCGGTCGACGATGCCAACCGGCTGATGGAAGCGCCCGCCGCCGGCACGGCAGAAGGGCTGCGCGATCACGCGATCCTCGAACTGTTCTATTCGTCCGGCTTGCGCCTCGCGGAACTGGTCGGGCTCGACGCCCGCTTCGCCGACACCGGCGGCTACCGTTCCGCCGGCTGGCTCAAGCTCGATTCCGCCGAAGTCGAAGTGCTCGGCAAGGGCAACCGGCGCCGCATTGTGCCCGTGGGCAGCAAGGCGCTCGATGCGCTCAACGCGTGGCTCGCGGTGCGCGGCGAATTCGTCAAGCAAGACCCGCATCCGCTGTTTCTGTCGGCGCGCGGCAACCGGATGTCGCCGAACGTCGTGCGCGAGCGCGTCAAGCGCATGGCGCTGGTCGCCGGCATTCCCGCCAATGTCCATCCGCACGTGCTGCGCCACTCGTTCGCCACCCATGTGCTGCAGTCGAGCGGCGATCTGCGCGCCGTGCAGGAACTGCTGGGGCACGCCAGCATCACCGCCACGCAGGTGTACACCGCGCTCGATTTCCAGCACCTCGCGCACGTCTACGACCAGGCGCATCCGCGCGCCAAAAAACGCGACTGAGACGAACGCTTCTGGTGGGCGTTCGGCGCCCGCTCTCGCCAGTTTCGCCGCCTCGAGCGGCCTATTGTTCTGCTGAATACCTCACGAAGTCATGAATACCGTTACGCTCAAACCGTCGAAAGAAAAGTCGCTGCTGCGCCGCCATCCGTGGGTCTACGCGACCGCCATCGACCGCGTCGACGGGAAGCCGGCCGCCGGCGCTACCGTGCTGGTCCGCTCGCATGACGGCCGTTTTCTGGCGCGCGCCGCCTACAGCCCGCATTCGCAGATTCGCGCGCGGGTCTGGAGCTTCGACGAAGCGGAGCCGATCGACCACGCGTTCTTCAAGCGCCGCGTGCAGCGCGCCATCGAGCATCGTCAGGCGATGGTGCACAACACCGGCGCCGTGCGCCTGATCTTCGGCGAAGCGGATGGCCTGCCGGGCCTGATCGTGGATCACTACGTCGCCGACGACGCCGGCCAGCGCAGCCAGCTCGTCTGCCAGTTCATGGCCGCCGGGGTCGAGGCGTGGAAGGAGGCGATCGTCGCGGCCTTAAGCGCCGCCACCGGCTGCCCGAACGTCTATGAGCGCTCGGACGTGTCGATCCGCGAGAAGGAAGGCCTGGAACAGATCACCGGCGTGCTGGCGGGCGAGCCGCCGTCCGACCCGCTGATCGCCAGCGAAAACGGCGTGCGCTACCACGTCGACGTGCGTAACGGCCACAAGACCGGCTTTTACGTCGATCAGCGCGACAACCGCGCCCTCGTGCAGGAGCTCGCCCAGGATCGCGACGTGCTGAACTGCTTCTGCTACACCGGCGGCTTCTCGCTGGCGGCGCTCAAGGGCGGGGCAAAACGGGTGGTGTCGATCGACTCCTCCGGCGAGGCTCTGGCGCTCGCGCAACAGAACGTCACCGCCAACGGCTTCGACGCCGCCCGCGCCACCTGGCTCGACGCCGACGCGTTCAAGACGCTGCGCCGGCTCCACGAAGAAGGCGAGCGCTTCGACCTGATCGTGCTCGATCCGCCCAAATTCGCGCCGTCGCGCGAACACGTGGACCGCGCCGCGCGGGCCTACAAGGACATCAACCTGACCGGCCTCAAGCTGCTGCGCCCGGGCGGCCTGCTGTTCACCTATTCGTGTTCCGGCGCCATCGACGCGGAGCTGTTCCAGAAGATCGTTGCCGGCGCGGCCGCGGATGCCCGCGTCGACGCCCGCATCCTCAAGCGCCTCGGGGCCGGCGTCGACCATCCGCTGCTCACGGCTTTCCCGGAAGGCGAGTATCTGAAAGGCCTATTGTTGCAAATCGCCTGATCGCCCATAGTTTGAGGGTTATTTCCTGCGCGGCGGGCGGACCGGGTGCCTGAGTGACCTAAGGCCCGCCGTCTGCAGCGGCTTGACAGATATGTTTCAATAACCGATTAGCTCGAACGGCGCAGGCTTATGTCTGCCGCCGCTCCAGGCATTCCGATTCACGCACAGATTCACGCACAAACAGGCGACCACCATGATTCCCGTCACTATCCTGACCGGCTTCCTCGGCAGCGGCAAAACCACCCTGCTCAAGCGCATCCTGAACGAAAAGCACGGCATGAAGATCGCCGTGATCGAGAACGAGTTCGGCGAAGAGAATATCGACAACGAAATCCTCGTGCAGGACGCGAACGAGCAGATCATCCAGATGAGCAACGGCTGCATCTGCTGCACGATCCGCGGCGACCTGGCGCGCGTGCTCGGCGACCTGGCGGCGAAAAAGCGCGCCGGCGAGCTGGATTTCGACCGCGTCGTGATCGAAACCACGGGTCTCGCGAATCCGGGTCCGGTCGCGCAGACGTTCTTCATGGATAACGAGGTCGCCGACGAATTCCTGCTCGACGCGATCATCACGCTGGTCGACGCCAAGCACGCCAACCACCAGCTCGACGAGCACGAAGTGGTGCAGCGCCAGGTCGGTTTCGCCGATCGCCTGTTCATCACCAAGGCCGATCTGGTCGACGAAGCCACGCTGGATGCGCTGCGTCATCGCCTGCTGCACATGAACCCGCGCGCGGCGATCAAGATGGTGAATTTCGGCGAAGCGGACATCAAGGAAATCTTCGACCTGCGCGGCTTCAACCTGAATTCGAAGCTGGAAATCGACCCGGACTTCCTGGCTGAAGACGAGCACGCGCACAGCCACGCCCACGCGCACGACGAGCACGGCCATACGCATGACGACCACGCGAATTGCGACCACGATCATGGCCACTGCGATCACGAAGGCCACGACCACGGCCATCACCACCACGCGCATCACGACGACAAGATCAAGTCGTTCGTCTTCCGCAGCGACCGCCCGTTCGATCCGAACAAGCTCGAGGACTTCCTGGGCGGGATCCTGCAGATCTACGGCGAGCGGCTGCTGCGCTATAAAGGCGTGTTGTACATGAAGGGCGTCGACCGCAAGGTGGTGTTCCAGGGCGTGCATCAGATGATGGGCAGCGATCTGGCCGCCAAATGGCAACCGGTCGAAAAGAAAAACAGCAAGATGGTCTTTATCGGCATCGAATTGCCGCAAGACCTGATTACCGACGGCCTGAGCGCTTGCCTCGTCTGAACGGCCGCCGGCAGGGGCGGCAAGGGTCGCAGAGCCGGGAACGAAGAATGCGTGGGGCTCGAAAAGCCCCCGGTTCTGCCCAAAAGCACCCAGGAAGCACGCAACCTGTGAAAAACGCGTGAAAACCCTGTTGCAGGAATCGTGCACGGGCATCGCTTTTTAGGCGTTCGCGCGTTATATTTTCGGGATAATGGCGTGCCGCGGCCCGGAATAATCCCGGTTGCGGTGACGGATTGTGATTCAGTTACAATACGTGCCCACTGGAGAATGAGAACGATTGCCCGGTCAGCGCGTATCCCGCGCCGGGCCTGACACGGCGCCGGAAAATCTTGTCCGGGAAGCAGCACGCCGACAAGCTGGCTGGCCCACCGCCGCAACAGGCACGCCGCCGGTAAGCAATGCCTCAGGAGCATTTGAAGATCGTTTCCAGAGGAGTTCGGCCCCGCATCGACGCCAGGGCGCCCAGCGCTTAGGCGTCCGGCGCTTCGGCGTCACGACAGCCCACCGTCCGTGTTCGCCGGCGCTCATTGAGCGTTTCACCGCCTTTGCGGGCAACACGAAAGTGCGGGCAACATGTACGAGTTTTGCCTCACATTGAAGAAGCAAGCCAGATGACGACGAAACGACTCTTGACCGAAGCCGAAATCCTGAAGATGAGCGACAAGGATTACATGAATGAGGATCAGCTCGCTTTCTTCAAGAACAAGCTTGAACAGCTGCAGGCGGAGATTCTCCGCAATGCCGGCCAGACGACCGAAAACCTGCGCGAAACCGTGATCGTGCCGGACCCGGCCGATCGCGCGACGATCGAGGAAGAGCATGCGCTGGAACTGCGCACGCGCGACCGCGAACGCAAGCTGCTGAAGAAGGTGCAGCAATCGCTCGCGCGCATCGAATCGGGCGACTACGGCTGGTGCGAAGAAACCGGCGAGCCGATCGGCATTCCGCGTATGCTGGCCCGGCCCACAGCTACCCTGTCGCTCGAAGCGCAGGAACGCCGCGAACTGCGCCAGAAGCTGTTCGGCGACTGAACGCCTGCGGCGCGGCCTACGGCCCGCCCTGACACGCTGCTTCGTTGAGAGGCGCACGGTGAGCTGTGCGCCTTTTTCTTTGCGGCCAGTGGGGGCTGGCGCCCGGCGTCCCGCTTTACGCCGCATACCCGCCCCGCCTGTGCCCCGGTCACCAGCATCTTTTACCGCTCCGGGCACCGCGCCCGCCGCGCACCAGTCATTTGGTCGCCGCGGCTCCCATCCCCTCGCGTCCTACCCCGTCTCTGCCGCTTTTTTCCGGCGTTTTTCCGCCCTATGCCGTTCGGCTGGCTCTTGATATGACAGCGCCCGCCCTAAAATAAACCCGACATGCGTCGTACGAGCGCGCGGGCCGCCCTTTGCTGGCTTGACGTCGCGCGCCGTGCGCTCTATCGGCTTCAGGCGGTAGCGCCCGGCGCATCGGCGCGATGGCGTGCGAGCGCTGCCGCGTCCTACCCGTTTTGCAAAAGGAACGCATATGGAGCAATTTCACGGCACGACGATCGTATCCGTGCGCCGCGGCGACAAGGTAGCCCTCGGGGGCGACGGACAGGTCACGCTGGGCAACATCGTCATGAAGGGCGGTGCCAAAAAAGTCCGGCGCATCTATAACGGCCAGGTGCTGGTCGGCTTCGCCGGCGGCACAGCCGACGCCTTTTCGCTGCTCGACCGCTTCGAAGCCAAACTTGAAAAACACCAGGGCAACCTGACCCGCTCGGCCGTCGAGCTTGCCAAAGACTGGCGCACCGACCGCATGCTGCGCCGGCTCGAAGCCATGCTGATCGCGGCCGACGCGCACACCACCCTCGTCATCACCGGCAACGGCGACGTGCTGGACCCGGAAGGCGGCATCTGCGCAATCGGCTCGGGCGGCGCGTATGCGCAGGCGGCGGCCAAAGCGCTCGCCGACAACACGGAGCTGTCGCCGCGCGAGATCGTCGAGAAGTCGCTGCAGATTGCCGGCGACATGTGCATCTACACGAATCACAACCGCGTTATCGAGACGATCGAGTAAGGACCCACGATGAGCACCATGACCCCTGCCGAGATCGTCTCGGAACTCGACAAGCACATCATCGGCCAAGGCCGCGCGAAGAAAGCGGTCGCGGTGGCGCTGCGCAACCGCTGGCGCCGTCAGCAGGTGGGCGAGCCGCTGCGCCAG
The DNA here is from genome assembly GCF_050434965.1 of Paraburkholderia sp. GAS38. Classification (NCBI taxonomy): domain Bacteria; kingdom Pseudomonadati; phylum Pseudomonadota; class Betaproteobacteria; order Burkholderiales; family Burkholderiaceae; genus Paraburkholderia; species Paraburkholderia sp. GAS38. The sequence continues at coordinate 56,857 of NZ_JBNDJO010000015.1, forward strand.
GAAATCACGCCGAAGAACATTCTGATGATCGGACCGACGGGCGTCGGCAAGACGGAAATCGCGCGGCGTCTCGCCAAGCTCGCTGACGCACCGTTCATCAAGATCGAAGCCACCAAGTTCACCGAAGTGGGTTACGTGGGCCGCGACGTGGACAGCATCGTGCGCGACCTGATCGAAATTTCGGTGAAGCAGACCCGCGAAACGGAAATGCGCAAGGTGCGCACCAAGGCTGAAGACCAGGCCGAAGACCGCATTCTCGAGATCCTGCTGCCGAGCGCGCGGCCGGTCGGATTCGGCGCCAGCTCGAGCCCCGCCGACACCGTCGACGAAGGCAGCACGACCCGCCAGACCTTCCGCAAGCGGCTGCGCGAAGGCCTGCTCGACGACAAGGAAATCGAGCTCGACGTCGAGCAGCCGCAAGCGGGCATGGACATCATGGGTCCTCCGGGCATGGAAGACATGACCGAGCAGATCCGGTCGATGTTCGCCAATCTCGGCGGCGGCAAGAAGACCCGCCGCAAGCTCAAGGTGAAGGAAGCGTTGAAGCTGCTGACCGACGAGGAAGCGTCGAAGATGCTCAACGACGAGGAAGTGAAAACCAAGGCGGTGCAGAACGTCGAGCAGAACGGCATCGTGTTTCTCGATGAAATCGACAAGATCGCCTCGCGCAGCGAAGCCGGCGGCGGTGAGGTCTCACGTCAGGGAGTGCAGCGCGATTTGCTGCCGCTCGTCGAAGGCACGACGATCAATACCAAGTACGGGATGGTCAAGACCGATCACATCCTGTTTATCGCCAGCGGGGCGTTTCATCTCGCGAAGCCGAGCGATCTGATCCCCGAGCTGCAGGGCCGCTTCCCGATTCGCGTCGAGCTGGATTCGCTGTCCGTGAACGACTTCGAATCGATCCTCGTCTCCACCGACGCGAGCCTCGTGAAGCAATACCAGGCATTGCTCGCCACGGAAGATGTGCATCTCGACTTCGCCGAAGACGGCATTCGCCGCCTGGCGGAGATCGCCTTCTCGGTGAACGAGAAGACCGAGAATATCGGTGCACGCCGGCTGTACACGGTGATCGAAAAGCTGCTCGAAGAAGTGTCGTTTGCGGCCGGCAATCATGCCGGCACCAACGTGCGGATCGATGCGGCCTATGTCGACCGCGCGCTGAACGAAGTCGCGGATGACGAAGATCTGTCGCGCTACGTGCTGTAACGCCGCAGCGCTTGCAGGACGGCTTTGCGCTTTGCGCATGATGTGCCTGGCGGACCTCCGCTCCGGCAAAAGCGCAACGCAATAAAAGACGGGCGGTCTCTCGCGAGGCCGCCCGTTTTTCATTGAAGCGGTGTGACCATGGGCGACGCATCGCCCATGGCTGCACTGACTGACTACTCGCGCGGCAACGCCTACTGCTTCACCGGCCGTTTCGCCAGCTTGCGTTGCAACGTGCGCCGGTGCATGTTCAACGCACGAGCGGTCGCGGAAATATTGCCGCCATGCTCGGCCAGCACCCGCTGGATGTGCTCCCATTCGAGGCGCGCCACCGAAAGCGGCGTGGGATGCTCGATTGCCTCCTCCGCCTGCAGCGCACTCGCTTCGCTTTGGAGTGCCGAGAGAATTGTCTCCACGTTGGCCGGCTTGGCCAGATAGTTATCGGCGCCGTCCTTCACCGCCTGAACAGCCGTCGCGATACTCGCATAACCGGTCAGCACCAGCATCCGCGCGTCCGGTTGCAGTTCGCGCAGCGGCGCCACCAGCGTGAGGCCCGAATCGTTGCCCAGGTGCAAGTCCACCGTGATCTGGCCGAACTTCTGCTGATTCGCGAGCTTGATCGCTTCCTCGGCGTTATGCGCTTCGGCCACCGTAAAACCGCGCCGCGTCAGACCGCGCGCGAGGATGCCGGAGAACACTTCGTCGTCGTCGATCACCAGAAAATTCATGTCGCTCATGCCTGTTTCTCCGTATTGGATGGCGCGGCGCCTGTAGGGCCCACACCGGATGATTGTCGACCCGCCACGGGCAGCCGCAGCACTGCACGCGTGCCGCGCGGTCTGGTCCCCTTGACGTCGGTCAGCTCGATCGAACCGCGAAGCCGTGCCGCCGCCGAAAACGCCAGATACAGGCCCACGCCATGGCCGCCTTGGGTACTGTCGACCGGCATCGCCCCAAGCGAGCCGCGCAACGACGCCGGAATACCCGGCCCGGCGTCGCAAACTTCAAATTCGATCCGCTCGTCCTGCTGCGACAGCGTGGCCGCCAGCGTCACGTGATCACGGCTCGCTCGCGCTGCATTGTCCAGCAGGATCGTGAGAATCTGGCTGACCGCGACCGTATCGTCAAGGTCGACTCCGGCCGGCGGCGTACCCAGGCGCTCGAATTTGACGTGCGGATGGCGCAAACGCCACTGCTGCGCGAACGACTCGAGCCATTCGCCGACCGGCTGCCGGCTCCCGGGCGTCGATGCGCGCGAGCGTAGGCGTGCCAGCGCCGACGTGCACAGCGTCATCTGCTGCTCGAGCAATTCCAGGTCGGCGCTATAGGGGGCAAGGCCCGCGTCGCTGCGCGCCGCATCGCGCAACTCTTCGGACAGCATAGCAATGGTCGACAACGGCGTACCGATCTCGTGGGCGACCGTCGCCGCCTGCACGCCGAGGGCCACCGCGCGTTCGTCGCGCAGCAGGCGTTGCTGGGCGTCGCCGAGCGCTGCGTCACGTTGACGCAGCGCTCGCGACATCCGAGCGACGAACCATGCAATCAGGCCGACACTCACCGTGAAGTTCACCCACATGCCGGCGCGGTAGTAGTCGAACAGGTTGGCGGGATTGTCGAGATTCAGCGGCACGGAATCGAACCCGAGCACGGCATAGCAGGCCACCGCGAAACCGGCGAGCCACAACATCAGGTGCCACGGCAGCACGGCGGCGGCGATCGCCAGCGAGGGCAGATAAAGCGAGACGAACGGATTGGTCGTGCCGCCCGAGAGAAACAGCAGTGCCGACAGCGCGCCGAGATCGACCCAGAGTTGGCCGAACAATTCGAGATTGGACTCGGGCCGCTGCTTCGAGACGCGCAGCCAGGTGAGGCCGTTGAATACCGTTTCGAGGCCGATGACGAGCAGCATGGCCGGCAGCGGCAAATGCACGCCGACAAAGGTCTGCACGACCGCGATGGTCACCAGTTGGCCGATAATCGCGAGACTGCGCAGCCAGAACAGATGTCCCAGGTTGACCCGGCCGGTGTTGGTTATACGATGCATGACGCCAGTTTACCTGTTCGGAGTTGTCCGACCCACTGCATTGGGGTTCGACGGTACCATCGACCGCTTGACAAAAAATCGCGACAGCGCCTGGACCGATTCATGCCACCTATGATTTCCGACTCCGGCCACCCTGCGTGGCCCGTGTTTCTCACTTTCCTGCAGCGTGCCGCGCTGGCACAGCGGAACGGCCGGGCCGAAGCGCGCGCTATCTGGCTCGAAGCCGCGGCGCTCCTGCAAGCCGTCGACCACGACGCGACCGAGCGCATCACCCGCGGTTTGCTTGAGCAACGCCGGCATGAGGACGCCGTCGCATTCGCCGCCATTATTGCGCAACTGCGGCCCGATGAAGCCATCGCCAGCTTCCGCCTCGGCTACGCGCTGCAGTTGGCGAACCGGCACCGCGACGCACTCGCGCCGTATCGCCATGCGCTCGCTCTCGATCCACAACTGCCGCAACTGCGCACCAATCTGGCTGGCGCGCTCTCGCTTGCCGGAGGCGACCTCACCGAGCAGGTCGCGCTGCTGGAAAGCGCGCTCCAGGCCGACCCGCTCGACAGCAACGCCTGGACCAATCTCGCCCAGGCGAGCCGCTTCGCGATGGACTTGCCGCGCGCGCTGGAAGCGGGCGCCCGCGCCGTCGAACTGGCGCCCGACAGCCCTCTCGCGCTGAACAACTATGCGCTGGCGCTCAAGGAAGCGCAACGCTGGGACGAGGCCGTCGGGCACACGCAAGCCGCCTGCGAGCACGCCCCTGGCGACCCCACGATGCGCTCGAACCTGGCGATGCTGCAGCTCGTGCGTGGCGACTACGTCAATGGCTGGCCGGCTCACGAAGCGCGCTGGCAGGGTTCTCAGGAACTGGGCGGCAACCGGCCGGCAATGCCGGCGCCGCAATGGCAGGGCGAGCCGCTCGCCGGCAAGACACTGCTGGTGTGGGGCGAACAAGGCATGGGCGATCTCCTGCAGTGCTGCCGCTACATCCCACTGCTGGCGGCGCGCGTGCATGCGCAAGGGGGCCGTGTCGTCTGGAACTCGTTCCCGCAGATGGGGGCGCTTCTCGCGCGCAGCCTCGGCGGCCACGTGGACGATTACTCGGCGGGCGGCGGCGTCGAGACGCTGCCCCCATTCGACTACGAGATCCCGCTGATGAGCGTGCCGCTCGTGCTCGGCACGCTCGACGACACCCTTCCCGGCACGGTGCCCTACCTGCAGCCGGATGCCGCCGCCAGCGCCGCCTGGCAGGCGCGCCTCGCCGGCGAAAAGCGGCTCAAGGTGGGACTGGCGTGGACCGGCAGCCTCAATCACCAGCGCAATCCGTTCCGGGCGGTGGGCTGGGAGCGCTTTGCAACGGCCTTTCGTGGCATCGGCGGCGCGGCGTTCTATTCGCTGCAGCCGGGCGCCACGGCCGATGTGGCCGCCGCGCAAACAGCCGGCCTGCCGATGGCCGATTACACCGCCGAGCTGAAAAGTTTCGACGACACCGCGGCCTTCGTCAGCGCGCTCGATCTGGTGATTACGGTCTGCACCTCGGTCGCCCACCTGAGTGGCGCGATCGGCCAGCGCACCTGGGTGCTGCTCGACGTCAATCCGCACTGGACATGGCTGCTGGAACGGCGCGACAACCCGTGGTATCCCACCGCGACGCTGTACCGCCAGCGCCAGTTCGGCGAGTGGGCGCCGGTGCTGGACGAGGTGACGCGGGATCTGGCGGCGCTCGCCGGTCAACCTTGGTAGGGCCGAGCGGTACATGGTGCCGCGTTAGTGCCAGCAACGAAGCACGCGACGCGCCGACCGGCATAGGCAAAGCGCAGGCAAACTCGCGCCGGGCCTCGTGCCCCTCAGGCCCTTCACGTCCCTTAAGCCCCTCAGCCCGCTTCACCCCCAACCACACGTCCCGCCTGCACGCGGGCAATCTCAGCCGCAAGGCACTCCGGGCACAGGCAGCGGCCGCCCGGCTCCAGCCGGTCTGCGGGCAACGCCGGCATCGCCTTGCACCAGCAGTCGAACGGCTGCCCGTGCATGGCGCAGTCGAACACGCTGGCGCAGCGCGGGCAGCGCGCGCTCGTCGCATGCGTCGGGTCAACGGGCGGATTCATGGCACATCCCGAATGAGTTACCGGACATCCGGTCAGGAAATAATGCCACGTCTGGCGAGCCGCCTGAAAGCGCGGTCTCGCCGCCGGCGGCACACCCCTGCAAATACCCCGCAAATGCCCTCGGAACCGCCTCCAAAGTGGCGTGCGCGCAACGTCCATTGCGCAGTGCGGAAGCGCGACGGCGCTCGTCGCCGGAACGCATATGGAAAACCCTGTTGCAGCGCGCCAGTCCTGTACAATTCGCCGTGTTTCAACTGTTCCGTGCCTGAGCCCTGCCGCCATGTCCGAAATTCCCGACCTTTCGCAGATCGCCCCCACCCTGAAGGCTGAAATTCTGGCCGAGGCGCTGCCTTATATTCGCCAGTATCACGGCAAGACCGTGGTCATCAAATACGGCGGCAACGCAATGACCGAGGAGCGTCTGAAGCAAGGCTTCGCGCGCGACGTCATTCTGCTGAAGCTGGTCGGTATCAATCCGGTCATCGTGCACGGCGGCGGTCCCCAGATCGACCAGGCGCTCAAGAAGATCGGCAAGCAGGGCACCTTCATCCAGGGCATGCGCGTCACGGACGAAGAGACGATGGAAGTCGTCGAATGGGTGCTCGGCGGCGAAGTCCAGCAGGACATCGTCACGCTGATCAATCACTTCGGCGGTCACGCCGTGGGTCTCACCGGCAAGGACGGCGGCCTGATCCACGCCCGCAAGATGCTGATGCCGGATCGCGAGAACCCCGGCCAGTATGTCGACATCGGCCAGGTCGGCGAAGTCGAGGCGATCAACCCGGCGGTCGTGAAGGCACTGCAGGACGACGCGTTCATTCCGGTGATCTCGCCGATCGGCTTCGGCGAAGACGGCCTGTCGTACAACATCAACGCGGATCTGGTCGCGGGCAAGCTGGCGGTCGTGCTGAACGCCGAAAAGCTCGTCATGATGACCAACATCCCCGGCGTGATGGACAAGGAAGGCAATCTGCTGACCGACCTGTCCGCGCGCGAGATCGACTCGCTGTTCGCCGACGGCACCATCTCCGGCGGCATGCTGCCGAAGATCTCCTCCGCGCTTGACGCGGCGAAGAGCGGCGTGCGCTCGGTGCACATCATCGACGGCCGTATCGAACACTCGGTACTGCTGGAAATCCTGACCGAACAGCCGTTCGGCACGATGATCCGCTCGCACTAAGCATGTTTGGCCAGGCAGCGCGTCCCGTGGATGAGCTGCCTGTTTCGCCTGGCAGGCTACCGCCTGGCGCTTCGCTTGACCTCACCGCAGCAGTCTCGACATCAGGCGCCAGGCCCCGCATCCGCCGTGGCGCCCTGCCCTTCCCTTTTTCTCCCGCCGCACGCATGATGGACCGCAGGCCACCGCTCGTTCATTGCAAACCGCGGCGGCACGAACCCGGTCCGGTTTCCCGTCATCATGCGCACCTTCCCCTCGAGCCACGCTAAACGCCGCCGGCCCCACATCGCAGGCGGCAGTCCGGTGTGGCTGTTCGATCTCGACAACACGCTGCACCACGCATCGCACTCGATCTTTCCGCAGATCAACCGGGCGATGACGCAGTACATCATCGACACCCTGCAGGTGGACCGCGACGAAGCCAACCGCATGCGCGTCGGCTACACCGAACGCTACGGCGCGACGCTGCTCGGTCTCGCCCGTCACACCCCGATCGACCCGCATGACTTCCTGAAGGTCGTGCACACCTTCGCCGACCTGCCGTCGATGGTACACAGCGAACGCGGCCTCGCCCGCCTGGTCGCCGCCCTGCCCGGCCGCAAGATCGTGCTGACCAACGCCCCGGAACAATACGCGCGGGCGGTGCTGGCCGAACTGCGCGTCGAGCGGCTGTTCGAGCGCGTGATCGCCATCGAACACATGCGCGACCGGCGCGGCTGGCGCGCCAAGCCCGACGCCGGCATGCTGCGCCGGGCAATGCGCGACGCCCACGTGCCGCTGGCGGACGCCATCCTGGTCGAAGACACGCGCTCGCATCTGAAGAACTACCGCAGGCTCGGCATCCGCACCGTGTGGATCGTCGGTCATCTGCCGGGCCACACGGGCGCCGGCGGCATTCCGGGCCGCTTGCCGGGCACGGGCCGGCCGCACTATGTCGACAAGCGCATCCGTTCGTTAAAATCACTCCGATTGGGCACCCGCTCAGTGCGACTGAAGGGACGACAGACATGCAACCGATTCACAAGCATGACGAAGCCGTAACCGAAGAACCGCCAGCCACGGGCAGTACCCGCGCGGCCCGCCTGAAACCGGGCGAACGCCGCGTGCACATCCTCCAGACTCTCGCCACCATGCTGGAGGCGCCGAAGAACGAGAAGATCACCACCGCGGCGCTCGCCGCGCGGCTCGGCGTCTCGGAAGCCGCGCTGTACCGGCATTTCGCCAGCAAGGCGCAAATGTTCGAAGCCCTGATCGAATTCATCGAGCAATCCATCTTCGGGCTGATCAACCAGATCGCAACGAAAGAGCCCAATGGCGTGCTGCAGGCACGAACCATCGCCTTGATGCTGCTCAACTTTTCCGCGAAAAATCCCGGCATGACGCGCGTGCTGACCTGCGAGGCGCTGGTGGGCGAGCATGAACGGCTAACCGAGCGCGTCAACCAGATGCTCGAACGGGTCGAAGCGTCGCTCAAGCAATGCCTGCGGCTCGCCCTGATGGACGCCAATGTGCAGAGCGAGGCACACGCGCACAATCCGGCAACCGTGCCGCTGCCGGCCGACTACGACCCCGCCGTGCGGGCTAACCTGCTGCTCAGCTATATCGTCGGGCGCTGGCACCGCTATGTGCGCAGCGGCTTTGCCCGCAATCCGGCCGAACATGCCGACGCTCAGTTAAGACTGATTCTTCAGTAGTCCAAGGCAGTCGTACGCATCGCGCAGGTGGCGGCACGTCGTGTCGAAACTCCGAATACCAAGGTAAGCGCTGAGCGGGACGCCCTTGCGTTCGCACACGGCGTGCGCAGCGGCGGTTCACGCACCGGGCCGCGCCCCGGCGCGCCCGGCGTTGCCACGCCGAATTTTCCGCTATACTTTGCGCCTGACTGTTGTCACCAACGGTCGTAGACGCGCCGATTTGCTGACTCGATTGCGGGCGCGCGAACCTGCCGGAATTCCATCCGGCGGTTCACTATAAATGCGGCTAAAGAGGTCGTCAGCCGCGCACATCGTCCTTTTCCGTGCCTTGCCGACACCATTTAGCCGTCCCTGTTGAAGGCGGAATGAATGGATTCAATCGGTATCGTCGCTCCCCAGAAAATGCATTTCTCCGAGCCGCTGCTCATGCAGAACGGCAGCTCGTTGGCCGGTTTCGACCTGATGGTGGAAACCTACGGCACGCTCAACGCTGCGCGCAGCAATGCCGTGCTGGTCTGTCACGCGCTGAACGCCTCGCACCATGTGGCGGGCGTCTATGCGGACGACCCGAAGAATGTCGGCTGGTGGGACAACATGGTGGGCCCGGGCAAGCCGCTCGACACGAACAGGTTCTTCGTCATTGGCGTGAACAACCTCGGTTCGTGTTTCGGCTCGACCGGTCCGATGAGCCTCAATCCCGCCACGGGCGTTCCGTACGGCGCGAGCTTCCCGGTCGTCACCGTGGAAGACTGGGTGAACGCGCAGACGCGCGTCGCCGACGCGTTCGGCATCGAGCGTTTCGCCGCGGTGATGGGCGGCAGCCTCGGCGGCATGCAGGCGCTCGCGTGGAGCATGATGTATCCGGAGCGCGTCGGCCATTGCATCGTGGTGGCATCCACGCCGAAGCTGTCCGCGCAGAACATCGCGTTCAACGAGGTGGCGCGCTCGGCGATCCTCTCCGATCCCGACTTCCACGGCGGCAACTACTACGCGCATGGCGTAAAGCCGAAGCGCGGGCTGCGCGTGGCGCGCATGATCGGCCACATCACGTATCTGTCGGACGACGACATGGCGGAGAAATTCGGCCGCTCGCTGCGTCGCGCGGAAGGCGCCGTCGATGCCTACAACTTCAACTTCGACGTCGAATTCGAAGTGGAATCGTATCTGCGCTATCAGGGCGACAAGTTCGCCGATTACTTCGACGCCAACACCTATCTGCTGATCACGCGCGCGCTCGACTATTTCGATCCGGCCAAGGCCTTCGACGGCGACCTGACGAAAGCCGTCGCCCACACCACGGCCAAATACCTGATCGCCAGCTTCACGACCGACTGGCGTTTTGCGCCAGCACGCTCGCGCGAACTGGTGAAGGCGCTGCTCGATCACAAACGCACGGTGACCTACGCGGAAATCGACGCGCCGCACGGCCACGACGCCTTCCTGCTCGACGACGCGCGTTATCACAACCTGATGCGCGCCTATTACGAACGTATTGCCACCGAGGTGAACGCATGAACCAGCGCGCTCTCGATTATCTTGCGCTGCGCCCCGACTTCCGCGCCATCGCCCGCTGGGTCGAACCGCGCGCGACGGTGCTCGATCTGGGCTGCGGCGACGGCTCGCTGCTCTCGACGCTGACCGAGGAGCTCGAAGTGTCGGGCTACGGCATCGAGATCAACGACGCCGGAGTGCTGGCCGCCACGAAGAACGGCGTGAACGTGATCCAGCAGAATCTCGAAGACGGCCTGCGCCTGTTCGAAGACGGCAGTTTCGACTTCGCCATCCTCTCGCAGACACTGCAGACCATCCACCAGACCGCCGCGATCCTGCGCGAGACGGTGCGGGTCGGCAAGGAGTGCATCGTCTCGTTCCCGAACTTCGGCTACTGGGCCCACCGGCTTTCGGTCTTGCGAGGCCGCATGCCGGTGTCGAAATCGCTGCCGTATCAGTGGCACAACACGCCGAACGTGCGGGTGCTGACCATCAAGGATTTCGAGGCGCTGGCGCCGGAGGTGGGCATCGAGATTCTCGACCGGGTCGTGCTGCATGGCGGCCAGGCGGTGCGGTGGGGGGTGAACTGGCGTGGTAGTCTTGCGGTCTATCGCGTCAAGAAAAGCTAACGCCACTCACCCAAATGTCGAACCCGCCGCACGAGGCGCCCGCACTTACCGCTCACGTCGAACACACCGGCTGGCGCGCGTTTCTCAACACGCACATGCTGATCTGCGTCTTTCTCGGCTTTACGTCGGGATTGCCGCTCTTCACGCTCGTCTATCTGGTGCAGGCATGGCTGCGGTCCGAAGGCGTCAATCTGAAGGAAATCGGCCTGTTTGCGCTGATCCAGTTTCCCTATACGTGGAAATTCGTCTGGGCGCCGCTGATGGACCGCTACGTGCCGCGCCTGCCGGGCTGGCGGCCGGGACGCCGGCGCGGCTGGATGCTGGTCACGCAAGTCCTGGTGGCCGGCGCGATCGCCGCGCTCGGTTTCGTGTCGCCGCGCGATTCGATCTGGACGGTCGCGGCGCTCACCGCGCTGGTGGCGTTTTTCGGCGCCAGCCAGGACATTTCCATTGATGCCTACCGGCGCGAGTTGCTCACCGATACCGAGCAGGGTCTCGGCAACGCGGTGCATGTCAACGCTTACAAGATTGCGGCGCTGGTGCCGGGCTCGCTCGCACTGATTCTGTCCGACCATTTGCCGTGGACCACCGTCTTCATGGTGACGGCCGCGTTCATGGTGCCGGGCATGATCATGACGCTCGTGGTGCGCGAACCGAAGGTGCACGGCGCGCCGCCGCGCAACCTGCGTGAAGCGATCGTCGAACCGTTCCGCGAATTCATCCTGCGCGACGGCTGGCGCGGCGCACTGTTCGTGCTCGGCTTTATCTTCCTGTACAAGCTCGGCGACACGATGGCGACCAACCTGTCGACGTCGTTCTTTCTGGACATCGGCTACTCGCGCACGCAGATCGGCGTGATCGCCAAGACCACCGCGTTCGGCGCGAGCCTCGCGGGGGGCATCGTCGGCGGACTCTGGATGATGCGCATCGGCATCGGCCGCGGGCTGTGGGTGTTCGGCGTGCTGCAGATGGTGTCGACGCTCGGCTTTGCCTGGCTTGCGCATCTCGGACCGGCGTCGCCGGGACTCACGGCCATCTACGATTTCGCCGTGTTCGCGAGCCACGCCGTGACGCGGCTGCTGTCCGTGTTCGGCATCGATTGGACGGTGCAGCTTGATCCACGCTCGGTGGCGCTTGCGCTCGTCTACGGCCTCGAAACCTTTGCGACCGGCCTGACGATGGCGGCATTCACCGCGTACATCGCCAGTACCACCGATCCGCGCTACACCGCCACCCAGTTCGCGCTCTTCACGAGTCTTGCTTCGGTGCCGCGCACGCTGGCCTCTGCGGCAAGCGGCTACGTGGTCGCGCAGATCGGCTGGTTCGACTACTTCCTCGCCTGTACCGCACTGGCGCTGCCCGGCATGCTGCTGTTGCTGCGCATCGCGCCGTGGAGGCTGCGGTCGTGAGCGGGCCTGCGGCACGGCACAAGGCCGCTGCGAAACCGCCCCACGGGATCGCGGCCGCCGCGCGTCGCGCACTGCGTGCGGCGCTCGCGTTGCTCTGCGCGGGCAGTGTGCTTGCGGCGCCATGGAGCGCCTACGCGAGCGCAATGCCTGCCGCGCAGGCGAGCAGCGCGGCCACGCCGGCGAGCGCGCCGGCCGCGAAGTCGGCACCGGCCGCGGCGCCGGCTGCAGCGCCTGCCGAAAGCCCCTCTGCCGCGACATCAGGCTCTGCGAGTGCAGCGAGCGGAGCCAGCGCCGGCAGCACGCCCGTCGCCCCCTCCAGCCCGACCGCACCGCAGAGTCCATCCGCGACCACCGGACAGCCGCCACACACCGCCAACCAGGCCGCAGCGCCGTCCGTGCCGCCGCCCTACTCGCCGCCCCCTCAGCAACTGCATTTCGGCAGCTATGCGGTGTTCCGCAATCTGATTCCCTCACCGGCACTGGAAGCGCAGGCCGCCGACGAATTCGAACAGATCGTCTACGGCGCCCAGCACGCCGACCGCCTCTACCCCGCCAGCGACGCACGGGTGATCCGCGCGCGCTCGATCGTCGACAAGCTGATTCCCTATTCGCTGAAGTGGAACGAACGGGCGAAGAACTGGAAGTGGACCATCGCGGTGATCCGTTCGCCGGATATCCGCATGTACTGTCTGCCGGGCGGCAAGATCGTGATCTACAGCGGCATCCTCGATCGCGTGCGTCTGAACGACAACGAACTGGCCATGCTGCTCGGCCACGAGATCGCCCATGCGCTGCGCGAGCACGCCCGCGAGCGTCTCGGCGAACAGCAGGCGGCGCAACTCGATTCGTCCGGCACGATTCCGCAGTTATTCGGGCTGGCCGATCTGGGCGCGACGGTGCTCGGCATCGGCTCGCAACTGCTCGAGATGAAGTACACGCCCACCGACGAAACTGAAGCCGACGTGATCGGCAGCGACATCGCCTCACGCGCAGGTTACGATCCGCGCGCCGCGATCACGCTGTGGGACAAGCTGGCGGCGGCGACGCACAGCAATCGCAATCAGGACTACATCTACGGCCATCCGTACACGGCCGCACGCCGTCAGGACATCGTGAAACGGCTGCCGGACATGCTGCAGCTGTACGCGAAAGCTATCGGCAAGACCGTCGACGAGCTGCCCGACTATGCGGGCATCGGCCGCCCGCGGCGCGTTCCGGTTCGCGGCGACTGAAGCGCTGAAGCACCCCGCGCAAGCGGGGCACCTGACGCCCGCTTACTTCTTGACCTTGTGGTCGTAGTCGACGGTCAACGGCGCGTGGTCGCTGAACTTGATGTCGCGGAACACGTCGGTGCGCTTCGCCTTGCCGGCAATACCTGCCGTGGCGATCTGATAATCGATCCGCCACCCGACGTTCTTCGCATACGCCTGACCGCGATTGCTCCACCACGTGTACTGCTCGGGCCGTTGATCGAGCGTACGGAACACGTCGACGTACCCCACTTCGTCGAACAGCCTGGTCAGCCACGCGCGCTCTTCCGGCAGGCAACCTGAATTTTTCTGGTTGCTCTTCCAGTTCTTGATGTCGATTTCCTTGTGGACGATGTTGACGTCGCCGCACACGATCACTTCGCGTTCCTGGCTCAGTTCGGCGAGATGCGGCATGAACTCGTCCATGAAGCGGAACTTGGCCTGCTGACGGTCTTCGCCGCTCGAACCGGACGGCACATACACCGACACCACCGAGAGCTTGCCGAAACGCAGTTCGACATAGCGTCCTTCGGGATCGAACTCTTCGCTGCCGAAGCCGATCACCACCTCGTCCGGCTCATGACGCGTATACACCCCCGCGCCGCTATAGCCCTTCTTCACCGCATGCTGAAAGTAGCCGGTGAAGTTGTGCGGGGCGAGAAACTCGGGGGTCATGTCGTCCTGCGAGCATTTGATTTCCTGCACGCAGAGAATGTCCGCTTTCTGTTCGCCGAACCATTCGAAAAAGCCCTTCTTGGCCGCAGAGCGGATGCCGTTCAGGTTGGCGGTAATCACACGCAACATGTCGTTCCTTTATTGTTGATCCGTTGGGGGTTCATGGCTCAGGGTTCGACTCCATCCGGAGCGGAAACCATGGCTCACGTCATTCGACTTTCACGCCCTTGAGCGATTCCTTCGCCGGCGGATACTCGAGCTTCAGGCCTTCGAAGCTGCGCAGCAGCAACTCGGCGACCATCACGTTGCGATGGGTCTTCGAGTCGGCCGGGATGATGTACCACGGCGCGTAGGGCGTCGAGGTCGCCGCCAGCGCGTCGTGATACGCCGTCTGATACTGATCCCACTGTTTGCGCGCCTCCAGATCCGAGACGTCGAACTTCCAGTGCTTGGTGGGATCGTCAATGCGAGCCTGCAGACGCGCACGCTGCGCATCCTTCGAAATGTGCAGCATGCATTTGATGATGGTCGTGCCGTTCTCCGCCAGCATCGCTTCGAAATCGCGAATCTGCCGGTAACGCTGCTCGCAGGTAGCCTTGTCCAGTTGACCCAGCACGACCGGCACCAGCACGTCCTCATACTGACTGCGGTTGAACACCGTCAGTTCGCCGGCCGCCGGCACCTGCGAATGCACGCGCCACAGGAAGTCGTGCGCCTGTTCGACAGGCGTCGGCGCCTTGAACGGCACAATGCGCAAGCCGAGCGGATCGACGTCGTGGAACACCGCGCGCACCGTACCGTCCTTGCCGCTCGTATCCATGCCCTGCAGCACCAGCAGCACGCGCTGTAAACGCTGGGCATGCAGGCGCTCCTGCAACGCGTCCAGCTCAGCACCGATTGCCGCCAGACGGTCGCGATCGCCGTCCTTCGTGCCTGTTGAAAACGGCTTCGCGGCCGGGTCGAAATCGGCGAGCGCGAATTTTGCGATCTTCTTGCCGTCGTCGAAATACGGCACGCGGAAATCGTCGAGTTCCGGCTTTTTTGCCATACGTTGGCTCCCATGTTCGCCACGTCTGCTACAAGCGCGCTGCAGCAAAACGAAACGGGCCGCTGCCCTACTTTCGTCCGGCAACAGCCCGTTAGTACCGAAGCCGCGCGCTTATACATGCACGCGCAACGGCCACTCCATCACTTCGTTCAGGACAGCTTTTTCTTCAGCAGTTCGTTGACCTGCTGCGGATTCGCTTTGCCCTTGGTGGCCTTCATCGCCTGGCCGATCAGCGCGTTAAACGCCTTTTCCTTGCCGGCGCGGAATTCCTCGACCGACTTCTGGTTGGCCGCAAGCACCTCGTCGATGATCGCTTCCAGCTCGCCCGTGTCGGAGATCTGCTTGAGCCCCTTCGCTTCGATGATACGGTCGGCCGCGGCTTCGTCGGTGGCCTTTTCGTCCCAGATCGCCACGAAGATTTCCTTCGCGATCTTGTTCGAAATCGTGCCGTCCGCGATGCGTTGCAGCAGCAGCGCCAACTGCGTTGCGGAGACCGGGCTGTCGGCGATGTCGAGACCTTCGCGGTTCAACAGCGACGACACTTCGCCCATCATCCAGTTCGCCGCGACCTTCGCCTGCGCCGCGCCGAGCTTCGCCACCAGCGCTTCGTAGTACGCGGCCATCGCCTTGCTCGAGGTCAGCACGACCGCGTCATAAGGCGTGAGGCCGTACTGGTCCACGAGGCGCTGCTGGATCGCGACGGGCAGTTCGGGCATTTCGGCCTTCACGCGCTCGACCCATTCCCGCTCGATCACCAGCGGCATCAGATCCGGGTCCGGGAAATAGCGGTAATCGTGCGCGTCTTCCTTGCTGCGCATGGAACGCGTCTCGCGCTTGTCCGGATCGTAGAGACGCGTTTCCTGCACCACCGTGCCGCCGTCTTCGATCAGTTCGATCTGACGGCGCACTTCGTACTGGATCGCCTCTTCGAGGAAGCGGAACGAGTTCAGGTTCTTGATCTCGGCACGCGTGCCAAACTCCGCTTGCCCAACCGGCCGCACCGACACGTTCGCATCGCAGCGGAACGAGCCTTCCTGCATGTTGCCGTCGCAGATGCCAAGCCACGTGACGAGCGTATGCAGCGTCTTCGCATAGGCCACCGCTTCGGCGGCGCTGCGCATTTCCGGCTCGGTGACGATTTCGAGCAGCGGCGTGCCGGCGCGGTTCAGGTCGATGCCCGTCATGCCCGCGAAGTCTTCGTGCAGCGACTTGCCGGCGTCTTCTTCAAGGTGAGCGCGCGTCAGGTTGATGGTCTTGACGTACGCTTCCTTGCCGGCTTTCTCGTTGGCCGGCACCTGGATCGTGACCGTGCCGCCTTGCACCACCGGAATTTCGTACTGGCTGATCTGATAGCCCTTCGGCAGATCGGGGTAGAAATAATTCTTGCGGGCGAAGATGCTGCGTGGCGCGATAGTCGCACCGATGGCAAGGCCGAATTCAATCGCGCGCTGCACGGCGCCGCGGTTCATCACCGGCAGCGAGCCCGGCAAAGCGAGGTCCACGGGGCAGGCTTGCGTGTTGGGTTCGGCACCGAACTGCGTGGCGGCGCCCGAGAAAATCTTCGAGACGGTCGACAGTTGCGTGTGCGTCTCGAGACCGATCACGACTTCCCATTGTTTGGTCATGTGTTCACACTCCTGCCGGTGCCTGGCGATGCCAGCCGGTTGCGCGCTGGAACGCATCCGCAACCTGCAGCATGCGAGCTTCGTTGAAATAGTTGCCGATGATCTGCAGACCGACCGGACGCTGCGCATTCGCGCCCGCGCCGAAGCCGCACGGCACGCTCATGCCGGGCAAGCCGGCGAGGCTCACCGACAGCGTGTAGATATCGGCGAGATACATCTGCACCGGATCGTCGCCCTTCGCCCCCAGGTCCCACGCCACCGACGGCGCCACCGGCCCCATGATCACGTCGCACTGCTTGAACGCCTGCTGGAAGTCGTTCGCGATGATGCGGCGAATCTTCTGCGCCTGCAGGTAGTACGCGTCGTAGTAGCCGTGCGACAGCACGTAGGCGCCCACCAGAATGCGGCGCTTCACTTCCGGGCCGAAGCCTTCGGCGCGCGACTTCTTGTACATGTCGAGCAGATCGCGGTACTCGGCGGCACGGTGGCCGTAGCGCACGCCGTCGAAACGCGACAGGTTCGACGAGGCTTCCGCCGGGGCGATCACGTAGTACACGGGGATCGACAGCTCGGTTTTCGGCAGCATGACCTCGACCAGCGTAGCGCCGAGGGC
The DNA here is from genome assembly GCF_050434965.1 of Paraburkholderia sp. GAS38. Lineage (NCBI taxonomy): Bacteria > Pseudomonadati > Pseudomonadota > Betaproteobacteria > Burkholderiales > Burkholderiaceae > Paraburkholderia > Paraburkholderia sp. GAS38. The sequence goes on from NZ_JBNDJO010000015.1 coordinate 73,817, forward strand.
TTCGTATTGCTTCAGTGCAGCATCGATGGCGGCGCGCACGTCGTCGGCGAGGCCTGCGCCGAAGTATTCCTTCGGCAGGCCGATGCGCAGGCCGGCGAGCGGCCTGGCCGCCGCGCCGTCGGCGGACCAGCTCTGGCCGAGATAGCGCGTGTAGTCTTCGTCGTCGCGCACGAGGCTGGTCGAATCGCGCTCGTCGAAACCGTGCATGGCGTTGAGCAGCAGCGCGCAGTCCGAGGCGCTCTGCGCCATCGGGCCGCCCTGATCGAGCGACGAGGCGAACGCGATCATGCCGTAGCGCGACACGCGGCCATACGTGGGCTTGATGCCCGTAATGCCCGAGAACGAGGCCGGCTGGCGGATCGAGCCGCCGGTATCCGTACCGGTTGCAGCGGGCGCGAGACGCGCGGCCACGGCCGCGGCGGAACCGCCCGACGAACCGCCGGGCACGGCCTTCGTGTCCCACGGGTTCTGCACCGGGCCGAAGTACGAGTTCTCATTGGACGAGCCCATCGCGAACTCGTCCATGTTGGTCTTGCCGACGCACACCATGCCGGCGCGCTTCAGACGCTCGACCACCGTTGCGTCGAACGGGCTCGTGTAATTGGCGAGCATCTTCGAGCCGGCGGTGGCGCGCCAGCCACGCGTCACGAACACGTCCTTGTGGGCGATCGGCAGGCCGACCAGCGGACCGGCGTGGCCGGTGTGAAGCAACGCGTCGGCGGCTTTGGCCTGCTCGAGCGTCAGATCGGCGTCGACCTGCACGAAGGCGTTCAGGCTTTTGGCTGCGTCGATCCGCTTCAGATAGAGCTGCGCCAGTTCGACTGCGGAGCATTCCTTCGCAGCGAGGGCGGCACGCAGTTCGGTCAAGCTTTTTTCATGCATTGCGTTTTTCCTGAAGAACGGGACGCGCAGCCCCCTGGGCACTGCGCGCCGGATCCATATTCTTATTCAATGACCTTCGGCACCAGGTACAGCCCGTCCTGCACGGCAGGCGCAGGGCGCTGGAATTCGTCGCGCTGCACGATTTCCGTCACGGCGTCTTCGCGCAGACGCAGTGCAACATCTTCGATCTGCTCGATCGGATGGGCGAGCGGTTCAATGCCCTTGGTGTCGACGGCCTGCATCTGCTCGACAAGGCCGAAAAAATCATTGAGCTGGGCGAGCGTATGCTCAGCTTCGGCGTCGGCCAGTTCGAGCCGCGCAAGATGCGCGATGCGCTTAACATCGGTCAGGGTCAGAGCCATGCAGTCACCGGAAAATGTGGTGGACCGTCACAGGGTGGGAAAAACAATGCTGTGACAGCGGGTTACGACACTGGAGGAGCCCCTCGAAAAAGGGGCCAGCGGAGGCAAAAAGTGCCATCCGTTTCCTTCAAATCATTCAAAATTATAAGGTATCATTACGCGTTCGACCCAAACCCGGACCGACTTACCAAGGGCTTTCTGGTCATTTGCAGCAAATGATCCAGAGATAGATGCCTGACCATGTTCCGGCCTCCGGTAGATTCCCTCGCAGCTTCAAGCCTCTGTGGCGCAGCATCCGCCCGGTTGAAGCTGTTATTTTTTCCGCTGCCGCCCTGCGCATTCGGTGCGATGCGAGGCCAGGCCCCAAGCGAGACAGGATTTTGAATGTTCGGTTTTTTGCGCAGCTACTTCTCCAACGATCTGGCGATTGACCTCGGAACCGCCAACACGCTCATCTACATGCGTGGCAAAGGTATCGTTCTCGACGAACCGTCAGTGGTGTCGATCCGCCAGGAAGGCGGTCCCAACGGCAAGAAGACCATCCAGGCAGTCGGCAAGGAAGCCAAGCAGATGCTTGGCAAGGTGCCCGGTAACATCGAGGCCATCCGCCCGATGAAAGACGGCGTGATCGCCGACTTCACCGTCACTGAGCAGATGATCAAGCAGTTCATCAAGACAGCTCACGAATCGCGCATGTTCTCGCCGTCGCCGCGCATCATCATCTGCGTGCCGTGCGGCTCCACCCAGGTGGAACGCCGCGCCATCAAGGAAGCGGCTCACGGCGCAGGCGCCTCGCAGGTTTACCTCATCGAAGAACCCATGGCCGCCGCAATCGGCGCCGGCCTGCCGGTGTCGGAAGCCACCGGCTCGATGGTGGTCGACATCGGCGGCGGCACCACGGAAGTCGGCGTGATCTCGCTCGGCGGCATCGTGTACAAAGGCTCGGTGCGCGTCGGCGGCGACAAGTTCGACGAAGCCATCGTCAACTACATCCGCCGTAACTACGGCATGCTGATCGGCGAACAAACCGCTGAAGCGATCAAGAAGGAAATCGGCTCCGCGTTCCCGGGCTCGGAAGTCAAGGAAATGGAAGTGAAGGGCCGCAACCTGTCGGAAGGCATTCCGCGCAGCTTCACGATCTCCAGCAACGAAATCCTCGAAGCCCTCACCGATCCGCTGAACCAGATCGTGTCGTCGGTGAAGATCGCACTCGAACAGACGCCGCCGGAACTCGGCGCGGACATCGCCGAGCGCGGCATGATGTTGACGGGCGGCGGCGCACTGCTGCGCGACCTGGATCGTCTGCTCGCCGAAGAAACCGGCTTGCCGGTGCTCGTCGCCGAAGACCCGCTGACGTGCGTCGTGCGCGGCTCGGGCATGGCGCTCGAGCGCATGGACAAGCTCGGCAGCATCTTCTCGTACGAGTAAGCGAGAGCTTATCTCCATGTCAGCAGCGCGGATCGGACGGCCAGCCTTCTTCGGGGTGGCCTGTCTTGGGCTGGTTCATCCAGCTGCCGCGCGCTGAGTACGCGTTTCCGCGCCGAAGTCAGACCAACCGCTCACGCCCCCGGCGCCGACCATGGAATACAGTCCGCCGCCTCTGTTCAAGCAAGGCCCCTCCGCACTCGCACGGCTGATTTTCTTCGTGCTGCTGGCGCTCGCCCTGCTGATCTCGGATGCGCGTTTCAGGACGCTCGAAATCGTTCGCGGTGTCCTCGGAGCGGGTCTATATCCGTTGCAGCGCGCCGCGCTCGTACCGCGCGACATGTTCATGGGCGCCGCGGATCTGGCCGTCACCAGCGCCACGCTGCGCGGTCAGAACGACACCCTGCGCAAGAAGAACCTGCAACTCTCGCTGCAGGCCAACACGGCGGCCGAACTGGGCGCCGAGAACGAACATCTGCGCCTGCTGCTGCAACTCTCGCAGCGCATGACCACGCAATCGATCCCCGCTGAAATCCAGTACGACACGCGCGACCCGTTCACCCAGAAGGTCATCATTGGCCGTGGCGCGCAGCAGGGCATCCAGGACGGCTCGCCGGTCGTCAACGAAGACGGCGTGATCGGCCAGGTCACGCGGGTATTCCCGATGCAGGCGGAAGTCACGCTGCTGACCGACAAGGATCAGGCCGTGCCGGTGCAGGTGGTGCGCACAGGTCTGCGCAGCGTGATTTACGGCACGCCGAAGGGCGATTCGCTCGACCTGCGCTTCGTGCCGATCAGCGCAGACCTGCAGGCCGGCGACGAACTGGTGACGAGCGGCCTCGACGGCACCTATCCGCCGGGCTTGCCGGTGGCCAAGGTGGTGCGGGTCGACAAGCAGGCCGATACGGCATTCGCGCGCGTAGTGTGCCTGCCGGTTGCGCCGGTGCGTGGCGCTCGCGAGCTGCTGGTGTTGCACTATCAGAACACGGTGCCGCCACGTCCGGCGGACGAACCCGATGCCGCCAGCTCCGCAAAGGAAGCGAAGGCGAAGAAGGGGGCGAAATCCGCGGAGAAGGCGCCGGAGAAGAACGCCAAAGCGGCGGCGCCCGCATCCGCCGCTACTGCGGCGGCAGCCAGGCCGAGTTCGGCAACGGCAGCGGCAGCAACGGAAAAGAAGGCCGCTCCCGAGAAGAAGCCCGTGGGCGAGAAAAAGCCGGCTGGCGAGAAGAAAGCCGACGGCCGGCCGCCCGTAGAAAAACCGGCAACGGGAGGGATCGACGAGTGAACCGCCCTCAATACATCCTGCAGCCGGTTAACCCGTACTTCATCGCCTTCAGCCTGGCAGCAGCCTTCCTGCTGAACCTGATGCCGTGGGGACGCCTGATCGGCGTGCCCGACTTCGTCGCACTCGTGCTGCTGTTCTGGAACGTGCACCAGCCGCGCAAGGTCGGCATGGGCATCGCGTTCCTGCTCGGCATCCTGATGGACGTGCACAACGCCAGCCTGCTCGGCGAGCATGCGCTGGCCTATACGCTGCTGTCGTACGGTGCGATCACCATCCACCGGCGGGTACTGTGGATGCCGATGGGCGTGCAGACCTTCGCGGTAATGCCCCTGTTCGTGGTCGCGCAGCTCGTGCCGTTCGTGATCCGGCTGCTGATGGGTGCGGCGTTTCCCGGCTGGGGTTACCTGATCGACGGGTTCATCGAAGCCGCGCTTTGGCCCATCGCGAGTGCGCTGCTGCTGATGCCGCAGCGCCGTCCGGCCGATCCGGACGACACCCGGCCCATTTAGCGCAGTGCGCGCACCGAGCCCCTCCTTGAACCCGCGAAACACGCGCTCCCCCGGCCGGCTCGGCCCACACCGCTCTTGCCTCCCGGTCACGGCCGGCGGCTCATTCACCGTTTACGGCCGCTCCGCGGCCTTTTGACCAAAAGCATGGCAGCCGAATTCAAGGACACTCAGCAACAGCTCTCGAAGTTCCGCCTGCGGGTCGCGGCGGCGGGCCTGTTCGTGTTCGTCTGCTTCGGGCTGATCGTTTTCCGCTTCCTGTTCCTGCAGGTCTGGCACTACAGCAAGTATTCGCTGCAGGCCGACGAGAACCGCATCTCGGTGGCGCCGATCGTGCCGAACCGCGGCATCATCACGGACCGTAACGGCGTCGTGCTGGCGAAGAACTACTCCGCCTACACGCTGGAAATCACGCCTTCGAAGCTCAACGACACGCTCGACAACGTCATCGACAATCTCGCGACCGTCATTACGATCGACGCACGCGACCGGCGCAACTTCAAGAAGCTGCAGGAAGACTCCAAGAACTTCGAGAGCCTGCCGATCCGCACCCGCCTGACCGACGACGAAGTCGCGCGCTTCACCGCGCAGCGCTTCCGCTTCCCGGGCGTCGAGGTGCGTGCGCGGCTGTTCCGTCAGTACCCACTAGGGGCGACGGCCGCGCACGTGATCGGTTACATCGGGCGCATTTCGCAGCGCGATCAGGACCGCATCGACGAAGCCAGCGACCAGAACGACAGCGATCCGGATCACTACGATCCGCGCCTCGATGCGAACAACTACAAGGGCACCGACTACATCGGCAAGATCGGTGTGGAGCAGAGCTACGAGACCGAACTGCACGGCCAGACCGGCTTCGAGGAAGTCGAGGTGACCGCCGGCGGACGGCCGGTGCGGACCTTGTCGCGCACTCAGGCGACGCCGGGCAACAACCTCGTGCTGTCGCTCGACATCGGCCTGCAGCAGGTCGCCGAACAGGCATTTGCCGGCAAGCGCGGCGCGCTGGTGGCGATCGAACCGTCGAGCGGCGACGTGCTCGCCTTCGTGTCGGCGCCGAGCTTCGATCCGAATTCGTTTGTGGATGGCATCGACCAGCAGACCTGGGACGACCTGAACAACTCGCCCGACCACCCGCTGCTGAACCGGCCGCTGCACGGCACTTATCCGCCGGGCTCCACCTACAAGCCGTTCATGGCGCTCGCCGCACTGACGCTGCACAAGCGCACGCCGGGTTGGGGCTTCCAGGATCCAGGCTACTACACGTTCGGCGGCCACACGTTCCGCAACGACGTGCGCTCGGGCCAGGGCTGGGTCGACCTGAACCGCGCCATCGTGGTGTCGAACGACACGTATTTCTTCATGCTGGCGCATGATCTCGGCGTCAATGCGATCGCCAATTTCATGAAGCCGTGGGGCTTCGGCCAGATCACCGGCATCGATATTGCCGGCGAAGCGAAGGGCATTCTTCCTTCCACCGAATGGAAGCGCAAAGCCTACCGCAAGCCCGAACAGCAGCGCTGGTACGAAGGCGAGACGATCAGTCTCGGGATCGGCCAGGGCTACAACTCGTTCACGATCCTGCAGCTTGCCCACGCGGTCGCCACGCTAGCCAACAACGGCATCGTGATGAAGCCTCACCTGGTGAAGGAAATCGAAAATCCGATCACCAAGGACGAGCGTCTGACCGTGCCGAAGGACGACGGCCGCATCAACGTGTCGCAGACCGATATTGATGTCGTCAAGCGTGCGATGGTCGGTGTCGTGACCAACGGCACGGCGTCGAAGGTCTTCATCGGCGCACCCTATCAAGCCGCGGGCAAGACCGGTACCGCGCAGGTCTATTCGCTGCAGGGCGCGAACTACAAGGGCCACGCGATTCCAGAAAATCTGCGTGACCACGCGCTCTTTATCGCCTTCGCGCCGGCAGACAATCCGAAGATCGCGCTCGCACTGATCGTCGAAAACGGTGGCTGGGGTGCGGAAGTGGCGGGCCCGATCGCGCGCCGCGTGCTCGACTACTACCTCGTTGACCGGAACAAGCCGGGCGCGGAAGCGGCGGCCGTCGCTGCGGCGGCTTCGGCAACCGCGGAGGCGTCGGCGCCGGTGATCGGCTCGGCGCCGACTGCTGTCGAAATCATGCAGCCGGCTTCCGTCGCTGCGGGCTTCACTGCCTTGCCGATGCCCGGCGCCGCATCGAATGCAGCGGGGGCGTCGGCACCGGCTGCGGCGTCGGCGGCTTCGGATGTTGCACCTGCGGCGCCGGTTGGCCCTGTCGTCGCAGCGCCGGACGGCAAGGGCGCCGATAAGAACGCAGCTAATCGGGCGGCAACGGGTGCAGATCGGTCAGGCGCCACGGCAAACGACGCCTCGGCTCCGTTCGTCGCCACCACCGTGCTGGCGGACCCGGCCTCGGCCCCCACCAGGACACTGGTGCCGCGCAAATCCGGTCCGCACCATCCACGCCCGGCCAGCGAACCGTCACCCACCGCCGCTGCGCCGTCGCGCGACGATAGCATTCAGCCCACGTCACCCCGCCAGCCGGTTTCCGGCGGCATCGACGAGTAAGGAGAAAGGCATGCAATTCGACAAGCGCGCCTGGCTCGATCGCATCAAGAAGATGTTCATCGGCTTCGACCGCCCGCTCGCACTCGCGGTGTTTCTGCTGATGTGCGTCGGTATCGTCACGCTGTACAGCGCCACGCTCGACATGCCGGGCAAGGTGGAAGACCAGTTGCGCAACATCATGCTGACCTTCGTGCTGATGTGGGCGCTCGCGAATGTGCCGCCCACCACGCTGATGCGCTTCGCCGTCCCGCTGTATACCTTCGGCATTGCGCTACTGGTAGCGGTGGCGCTATTCGGTCTCACGCGCAAGGGGGCCAAGCGCTGGATCAACGTCGGCGTGGTGATCCAGCCGTCGGAGATCATGAAGATCGCCACACCCTTGATGCTCGCGTGGTACTACCAGCGCCGCGAAGGCGTGATGCGCTGGTACGACTATCTGGTCGGCCTGATCATTCTGGCCGTGCCGGTGGGCCTGATCGCCAAGCAGCCGGACCTCGGCACCGCCGTGCTGGTGTTCGCCGCGGGTCTGTTCGTCATCTACTTCGCGGGCCTGAGTTTCAAGCTGATCGTGCCGGTGCTGATTGCCGCGGCGATCGCGGTCACCTCCATTGCGGTGTTTCAGGACAAGATCTGCCAGCCTGAAGTGCAGTGGCCGCTGATGCACGACTATCAGAAGCACCGTATCTGCACCTTGCTCGACCCCACCTCCGATCCGCTCGGCAAGGGCTTCCACACCATCCAGGCGGTGATTGCGATCGGCTCGGGTGGCCCGCTCGGCAAGGGCTGGCTGAAGGGCACGCAGGCCCACCTGGAATTCATTCCCGAGAAGCACACCGACTTCATTTTCGCGGTGTTTTCCGAGGAGTTCGGGCTCGCCGGCGGGGTGGTGCTGCTGTTCCTGTACATGTGTCTGATCGCGCGCGGGCTATACATCGCGGCGAATGGCGCCACACTCTTCGGCCGGCTATTGGCGGGCTCGCTGACCATGGCCTTCTTCACCTATGCGTTCGTCAATATCGGCATGGTGAGCGGAATCTTGCCGGTGGTCGGCGTGCCGCTGCCCTTCATGAGTTATGGAGGCACGGCGCTGATTACGCTGGGAATCGCGACGGGCCTGATCATGAGCGTCGGGCGACAGAAGCGGCTGATGCAGAGTTAATCCAGAGCGGATGCACGGCTCGCGATACGAAAAGGGGCGCATCTTGAACTGCGCCCCTTTTCAATTGAACGGCCTCATTCGCCTATTCGCGCGCTTTACTGCGGTTTGGCCTCGTGCTCGTCGCGCAATTGGGCGCTCAGTTGCAGATACTTCAGCTTGGCCGCCGGATCGCCCTGCGCCGCGGCAGCCGCATAGTAAGCACGCGCCACGTTCAGGTTCTTGTCCACGCCGTCGCCGCCGCGTTCGTAGAATGAGCCAGCCACGTACTGCGCGGTCATGTCGCCGCCTTCCGCGGCCTTCTTGTACCAGACGAACGCCTGGCGATTGTCGCGCGCCGTGCCGCGGCCATCCAGAAACTGGTTCGCCAGCGCCAGCTCAGCTTGCACGTGCCCCTGCTGCGCCGCCTTCAGAAACCAGCGGTGCGCTTCCACCGGATCGCGGTCGACGAACTCGCCATCGTCGTACATCTTGCCGTAGACATACTGCGCGTGCGACATGTTCGCGTCGGCGGCCTTGCGCAGCCACTTCTTGCCCTCATCCACGTTGGCCGTCGTGCCTTCGCCGGTGAGCAACATCATCGCGTAGTTGAATTCGGCGAGCCGGTTGCCGCGCAGCGCCGCCTTGTGAAATTCGACGAGCGCCGAGCTCAGGTTGCCCGCGTTGTAATCGGCGACCGCTGTCTGCGTCTCCGGATCGTCGGCTTTGGACGGCTTGTCCTGTGCATTGACCGTCGCCGATGCCGCCACCGCCAATGCGGCACATGCGGCAAACCCCACCGCCACACGCACGACGTACTGCGAAAAACCCTTCATGACCGCACCTCCTGCAGCGCTTGACGCGTCGCGCGCAGCAGCCACATGACGTCGCTTGCCAGCGCGATAAAACGAAAACCGGCGTCGCGATACTGTCGCGCGCCGGTGGAATCCATGGCAAAAATGCCGGTTGCGATGCCGGCATTGTCGGCCGCCGCCACGACGTGGCTCATCGCCGCCTGCACCTCGGGATGCTTCGAATCGCCCAGATGGCCGAGGCTCGCGGCGAGATCGGCGGGTCCGATGAACAGGCAATCGACGCCCGGCGTCGCCGCAATCTTCTCCACCTCATGCACGGCGGATGCCGACTCGATCTGCACGATCGTCGCAATCTGCGCGTTCGCCGTCTGCACGTAGTCGCGCCGCATGCCGTACGACCCCGCACGCACGGCGCCCGCGACGCCACGCAAGCCGTCGAGCGCCTCGGGCGTCGGATACTGGGTCAGACGCACGGCATGCGCGGCCTCTTCAGCCGACTCGATATTCGGGAACATCAGCGTGCGCGCGCCCGCATCGAGCACGCGCTTGACGAGCCACGCTTCGCTCGCCGGCACGCGCACCGCGGGCTCGCTCGGCAGGTGCGCTGCAGCAATCGCGCGCAACTGGTTGGTGACGTCCGCGCTGTCGATCGGCGCGTGCTCCATATCGATCAGCAACCAGTCGAAGCCGGCATGCGCGAGCGCCTCGGCGGCGCTTTCGCAGCCAAGCGAGAGCCACACGCCAAAGAGCGCCTCAGTTTCCTTGAGACGTTGTTTGAGGGGATTGGTGAAGGTGCTCATCGCCGCACTCCGCGGCAACGCACAACGTCGCCTGAAGCACGGGAGAGGCGGCAGGCGCCGCGGGCCTCGCGCCCGCTTTGATGTGCGGTGACCGGCATGTCTCGCTCCGAGTGGTTATCGAAACGATCATACCGTGACAATAACGCGGACGCTGAGGTACGACTCGCAGCAGGCGAGGTTGCGGCGTCGATGCGGCGCCGGTGGCCCGCTTGCGACTCAGTCGCGGACCACGTCGGCCCAGCAATTCGGCGTCTCGTAGAGACGCACCTTGTGCAGACGCAGATTCACGCCGTAGTGGGCGTCGTAGACATTCGCGAGCAGGTCGAACGCGACCGCCGCGAGATTCTCAACGGTGGGAATGCGATCGAGCACGACCGTCTTGTGGCCCGGCATGGAATCGAGAAAGCCGCGCACGTGCGTGTCGCCTTCGTAGACGAGAAACGCGTGATCCCACTTGTCGACGAGGTGTTCGACGGCGAGCGACTTCACGTCCGCGAAGTCCATCACCATGCCGCGATCCGGCGCGCCTTCCGTATCGACCAGATCGCCTTGCAGCGTGATTTCCAGCACATAGCGATGCCCGTGCAGATTCCGGCACTGGCTGCGGTGATCGGGGATGCGGTGGCCCGCGTCGAATTCGAGTTTTCGGGTAATCGTCAGCACGGCAAATCAGGGAATGTTCAGATACTTGTGGGTCTGCATCGACAGGCGCCATTGCGGATGGCGTTTGCACCAGTCGATCGCGAGTTTCGTGTTGATGTCGCGCGACGGGCCGTCCATGGGCTGGACGAGGAAATATTCGAAGTCGAGCGCCGCGTACTCCGACAGGCGCTGGTTGTCCTGCGGAATCACGACTTTCAGTTCGTTGCCTTTGGTGACCACCAACGGTGCGTCGGCCTTCGGGCTCACGCAGATCCAGTCGATCGTCTCGAGCACCGGCAGCGAGCCGTTGGTCTCAATGGCGATTTCAAAACCGGCGGCGTGCAGCGCGTCGACGAAGGGCTGATCCATCTGCAACATCGGCTCGCCGCCGGTACAGACGACGAAGCGCTCGCCCTCGCCTTCCGGCCATTGCGCGGCGATCATCGCCACCAGGTCTGCGGCGCTGCGGTACTTGCCGCCGTTCTCGCCGTCCGTGCCGACAAAGTCCGTGTCGCAGAAGCGGCACACCGCCTCTGCACGGTCTTCCTCGCGGCCCGACCACAGATTGCAGCCGGCGAACCGGCAAAACACCGCCGGGCGGCCGGCATTCGCGCCTTCGCCCTGCAATGTGTAGAAGATTTCCTTGACCGCGTACGTCATGCTGCTTTCTGCCTGGCACAGCGTGCCTGATTAAAGTTGCCGCCGCCCCACGGATCACCCGGGGGCGCACGGTTCAAACCGGTGCTTCCGTGACGTTCTCGCCGGCGAGATAGGCCTCGTAGCCGCGCTTGCGCAAGCGGCACGCCGGACATTCGCCGCAGCCGAAACCCCACGCATGCAACTCGGCACGCTCGCCGAGATAGCACGTATGCGTCTCGACCCGCACCAGCTCGACCAGCTCGTCGCCGCCCAGTTCGTGCGCGAGGCGCCACGTATCGGCCTTGTCGAGCCACATCAGCGGCGTTTCCAGCGCGAAGCGGCTGTCCATGCCGAGATTGAGCGCCACCTGCAGCGCCTTCATCGTGTCGTCGCGGCAGTCGGGATAGCCCGAAAAGTCCGTTTCGCACATGCCGCCTACTAGCACCTGCAAGCCGCGCCGATAGGCAATCGCCGCGGCGATCGTCATGAACATCAGGTTGCGGCCCGGCACAAAGGTATTCGGCAAACCACTGGCCGCGGCTTCGATCTGGATCTCGCGCGTCATGGCGGTATCGCTGATCGAACCGAGCACCGACAGGTCGATCATGTGATCGTCGCCGAGGCGCGCGGCCCACGCCGGAAAGGCCCGGGCGACGGCGTCGCGAAAGCCTTCACGGCACTCCAGTTCGACCCGGTGCCGCTGCCCGTAGTCGAAGCCGAGTGTCTCGACCGTTTCATATCGTTCGAGCGCCCAGGCGAGGCACGTGGCCGAGTCCTGACCGCCGGAAAACAGCACTAGAGCGCTACTTTTAGCGTCTTTGCGGATCACCGTGAAACTCCGTGAATGATGAGTGCCACGTCGCGCTGCGCGGTGTGCGCCATGCAGCAACGCGGCGCGACGCGTGCCGGCGTGACAGCCGGCTCAAGCAGTATAGGCCGCGCCTTCCGCGTGCAGAGTCGCTGGCGCTTATACCGCTGATCGTCGGACGCAGGGGCGGTTGCGCGGTGCCGCGCCGCCGGAAAGTAGCCGGCGCTCCCCCCGAAAAACGACAAAGGACTTGTCAGGCGAACGCAGCAAGTCCTTGAACTGGCGCGATTTTATCATGCGACGCCCAATGCCGCCGCGTAGCCCTGCGAACCGGCGCCGCATGCATCGACGACAACCGCAACGCCCGGCACCCGTCAGAAAAGGAAAAGCCCCAGGAATCTTGCGAGTTCCTGGGGCTGAATCCTGGTGGCCTGGGACGGAATCGAACCATCGACACGCGGATTTTCAATCCGCTGCTCTACCAACTGAGCTACCGGGCCAACGAAGAAGCGAGAGTATATCAAAGGGTTTTCGACTGCTCAAGCCCCCTTCTCAAAATTTTTGCCTAGCGGGATGGGACACCTTTTGGGGAGTCCAGGTCCGCCAGCGCGTTACTCCCCTTTGTTCTTGCCGAGATCGACGCCGAGCTGCTTCAGCTTGCGGTACAGGTGCGTGCGTTCGAGCCCCGTCTTTTCGGCGACGCGCGTCATGCTGCCGTTCTCGCGCGCGAGGTGATACTCGAAGTACGCGCGCTCGAAGGCGTCGCGTGCGTCGCGCAACGGGATGTCGAACGAGATCGACGCCGTCTGCGCCGCCAGCGCACCACTGCCGATATTGTCGTTAGCGAGCATCGGCAACGACGCAGCCGAAGCCACCGCCGCCGAACTCACCGGCTGCGCCGGCTTCGGCGCAGCGCCCGGCGCTGCGGGCGCGGGGTTGCCGCGCGCGAGACCCTGTTCGACCGCCTTCAGCAGCTTCTGCAACGCAATCGGCTTCTCGAGAAAATTGAGCGCGCCGATCTTGGTGGCTTCGACTGCGGTGTCGATGGTCGCATGGCCGGACATCATGATCACCGGCATCGTCAACAGACCCTGCGCGGCCCATTCCTTGAGCAGCGTGACGCCATCGGTGTCGGGCATCCAGATGTCGAGCAGCACCAGGTCGGGGGCCTGGCGCAGCCGGAACTCACGCGCTTCCTGCGCGTTCTCCGCGGCCTCCACGACGTGCCCTTCGTCGCTCAGGATCTCCGAGAGCAATTCCCGGATGCCCATTTCATCATCTACCACCAGGATGGTTGCCATTTACGCTGCCCTTGTCTGCACTGTTGCTTTTGTCGTTCCCTGCGACGCGTTGCCATGCGCCGCTCGCGGCCCTGCCCCAGGCGCCGCTACATCATCGTCTGCCAATTGAAGAAAGAGGATCGAAATCTGCGCACCCTCGATCACATCGCCCGCTTTCAAACGGTTGCGAATGTCGATTCGCGCGCCGTGTTCGTCGACGATCTTCTTGACCATCGCGAGACCGAGCCCTGTTCCTTTGGCCTTGGTCGTCACGTAAGGTTCGAATGCACGCGTCAGGATGCGTGCGGGGAAGCCCGGTCCGTTATCCGATACGGTCAGACGCACCGCGACGCGCACTTTGCCTTCCGCGTCGGGATCGCCATATTCTACTGTCCTCGTCTCGAGCAGCACACGTGGCTGCCCCGCCTCTGCCACTGCATCCTGCGCATTCTGCAGCAGGTTGTGGATCACCTGGCGCAATTGCGTGGCGTCGCCGCGAATCACCGGCAGCGCGGCGAGCTCCACGTGGATCGCACTCTTGCCCTCTTCAATGCCGTAGAGCGTGAGTACTTCACTCACCAGCTCATTCAACTGCAGGTTGGCAAGCACCGCCGGCGGCGTGCGTGCGTAGTCGCGAAAACTGTCGACCATCTGCTTCATCGCCGCGACCTGATTGACGATGGTGGTCGCGCCGCGCTTCAGCACATCGGCGTCGGACGGTGTGAGCTTGTCGGCCAGCTTCATCTGCAGGCGCTCGGCCGACAACTGGATCGGCGTGAGCGGATTCTTGATCTCATGCGCGAGACGCCGCGCCACTTCACCCCAGGCGATCGAGCGCTGCGCCGAGATCACGTCCGAGATGTCGTCGAACACCACCACGTAGCCGGAAGTCTGCATGTCCTCGGCGTCGCGATCCGTGGCGGAGACGAGCCGCGCACCGCGTACCAGCAGCGTCAGCGGTTCGGTCTCGCCCGACACCTGCACCGAGAACTGCTGTTGCCAGTGACCGCGGTCGTCGTGACCGTCGCCGCTCGCCGCCTCGCGATCCGCAAACGCCTTGCGCACCATCGCGCCGAAATCGCTCAGCACGGTGATGCGGTCGAGCGCCGCACCGAGCGCCGACTGGAACTGCTGGCGGAAGATCCGCTCGGCGCCGCGGTTCGCCGTGGTGAGGCGGAACTGCCGGTCGAACACGAACACGCCCGCGGTCAGGTTAGCGAGAATGCTTTCCAGATAGGCCTTGGAATGCTCGAGCGCGATGCGGTTGTTTTCCACGGCGGCACGCGCCTCGGAGAGTTGCCGCGTCATCGCATTGAACGACTGCGTAAGAAAGCCCAGCTCATCGCGCGACTTGATTTCGCGCTTCGGCGTGTAGTCGCCCTCGGTCACTTCCTTCGTGCCCTGCGCCAGCAGGAACAGCGGCCGCGCCAGCTGATTGCCGAGCGCGAGCGCCAGCATCATCGCAATGAAGGTGGCGAGGAAGAGCGCGAGCGTCAACGTGCCGATATACATCTTGCGCAGACCCGTGCGGCCGAGCGCCTTTTCCTGGTACTCGCGATACGCGCGCTGCACGGCGTCGGCATTGCGGGCGAGCGACGGCGACACCGGCTGCGTCAGTTGCAGGAAGCGCTCCGTGGGCTGCAGCAACGACGCGTTCGAATCCGGAATGCGCTGCACGATCCGCAGCCGCAACACGCCCTTGCCGCCGTTCGCGTTCGGATCGCCGTCCACCTCACCTTCGATCGCGGCAAAACCGTGGCCGCGCGCCTGATCGATCATCATCGGCGTGGGCAAGTCGTTGGGCACGAGCGTCACGTAGTTACCCGAGGCCTGCGCCACCACGTGCATCTCAGGCGCCGCGCCGGACATGCTGCGCACCGGTTCGACGATCGTCGCATCCTGCACGCCGAACTGATCGCGCAAGCGCAGCAGCGTGAGCGTCGTTCCAGCGGCGTCCGCACTGGCCAGCTGCTCGGCCATCAGACGGCCCTTGGTTTGCAGGTCCGACAGCGATGCGTCGAGCATGCCACGCCCGAGGTTCAGCCCGGACGTGAGCGCGGTCTCGACGTTCACGTCGAACCACGACTCGATGCTGCGCGAGACGAACTGATACGACACGACGTAGATGATCCCGCCCGGCACCACGCCGACCAGCGCCATGAAGAAGGCGAGCTTGGCCAGGAGCCGCGTGCCGAACTTACCCTTGCGCAGCCGGTAGATGATGATCAGGACTAGCGCCGTCACGACCATCAGGAAGATCAGCGCGACGGCCACGTTGGCCGCGTACAGCCATTGATAGTAACGGTCGAAGAACTCGGTGTTGGCGCTTGCCGCAGCGAGCAACACCAGCAGCAGGACGGCCGTGACCGCCACCGTCGACACCAGCACGCGCACGACGATGCTGCTGACGCTGGTGGTGCCGCGTACTTTATTTAGCACGTTCGGTCACCGTGAAAGTAAAACGCTTCCAGTCGGAAGAGAGATTCCAGTCGCGGTTGTTCACAGCGTCGATCTGGAATGGCTTGGGCATCAGTGCGATGTCGAGCTGCATGCGCACGGAGGCGGAATAGGTCTCGCCGTTCTGCACCTGATTGCGGTCGATCACATGCCACGACGTCACATGCTGGATCACCGCGAGCGCGTCTTTCAGGGTGCTGAAGCCGAGCTGCAAACCGCCCGTTGACACGCGGTACTCGCGCGTGAGCGGCTGAAACGACAGACGGATGCTCTGCGACACGCTCACCGGCTGCTCGTCGAACCAGTACCAGCGTGGCCGGCTCAGTTCGAAATCGGTCGTGAAGTAGAGCGGAATACCTTTGTTGACGGCATCTTCGAGGTTGCTGTTCAGCTCGAAGTCAAAACGCGCATCGAGACTCCAGCCGCCGCCGTCCGACTGCAGGGAGGCGCGCTGCACTGCGATCGAATCGGCATACGCCACGCCCGGCGCGCTCAGCCAAAAGGCCAGCACAATCCAGAGCACGGCCACTAGCCGAAGCGAAAAGAAGCGTTTGATGGTCACCGTTTCTGAAAGCGCGCGTAGAAAAATCCGTCGTGATCTGGGTTCGAGCCGGTGCCGGTGTCGGCTCCGGCATGGGAACCCTCCGGGGCGTCGGCAGGCGCGCGGGCCGCTGTGGGCAACAGTTGCCCCGGCGCGTCCAATCGTACCGCATCCTGGTACTTGTCTCCAAACCACTGCGCCTGCAATTCGCCTTCTTCGGGAAAGATCGAGCACGTAACGTAGAGCAATTCGCCGCCTGGCTTCACGAGCGGCCAAAGTGCCGCCAGAATCCGCCGCTGTTCGGCGACGAGCGCGGGGATGTCGGCGGCGCGCCGCAACCAGCGGATATCCGGGTGACGCCGGACGATGCCCGACGCCGAACACGGCACGTCGGCCAGAATGCGGTCGAAGGGGCGGTCCAGCGGGTCGTGCCACTTCGCCGGCGCGCCGGCGTCGCCGATGCGAACCTCGGCCGTGAGGCCGAGCCGTTGCAGGTTTTCGCCGATGCGGCGGGCGCGTGTCGCGTCGCTTTCCAGCGCGACGAGTTCGAGATTGGCCCGCTCGAGCAGATGACCCGTCTTGCCGCCAGGTGCCGCGCAGGCGTCCAGCACGCGCATGCCGTCGCGCGCACCGAGCCACTGCGCGGCGAGTTGGGCGCCGGCGTCCTGCACCGAGACCACGCCGTCGTCGAAGCCGGGGATGCGGTCCACCGGCATGGGCGTGGCGAGGCGCACAGCGTCGCCGCCAGCGCGTGTGGCGTCGATATGGTGATCGTGCAGGACCTGCAGATAGGCATCGACCGTGGAGCGGCGCGCGTTGACACGCAGCGTCAGCGGTCCTTGCGTGTTGCCGGTTGCAAGCAGGTTCTGCCAGCGGTCGGGCCAGGCGCGGCGTACCGCGTCGATCCACCAGGCTGGGTAGTTCCAGCGCGCGACCTCGTCGTCCCGTACCGCGCTCAACAGCGTCTCGCGCTCGCGCAGGAAGCTGCGCAGCACGGCATTGACGAGGCCTTTGGCGAACGCGAGCTCACGGCGCGCGGCAATCGCGTGGACGGCCTGGTCGACGACGGTGAACGGCGCGTAAGCGGCGTCCTCTTCGGTGTCGACGAGCAAGGCCAGCGCGCAGGCGAGCAGGTTGGCGACGTGCGGCGGCGGCGCCTTTTTCACCAGCTTCGCGATCAGCCAGTCGGCCGTGGCCAGACGCCGCATGGTCCGGTATGAGATGTCCTGCACGGCCCCGCGCGCCGCGGCAGCGCTACCTTCGGGGGCAGAGACGAAGACCGACTGCAGCGCGGCGGGGAGCGCCGAGCCAACGCGCACCGCACCCACCGCCTGGGCCGCGCAGTCGAGCGCAAAACCCAGCGACTCGGGCGCGAGATGCAGCGTCGACAGACGTGATTCACGCGGACGCGACGACGGTGAAACGGAACGCGCGGAAGGCTTTGAAGTCATGAAGAAGGTAAAAGCAGGCCGCACGGTACGCGCGGCGCAAACAGCACACATTGTAGCTTGGGTGGGTAGGCGGGCCGCCGAGTGGTGACGGAGTGGATGCGCCAACAAAAAGGGCGAGCCCGTTGGAGCTCGCCCTTCCCGATCACTCATTGGCCTGGTAGCCGCACCCACTCCCGCTTACTCGAAGCGCCCCGTGCGCGCCATTTCCATCAGGCGCGCGATGCGCTCTTCCGTGGCCGGGTGCGTTGAAAAGAGATTCGCAATACCGCCGCCCGCGAGCGGATTCATGATCATCATCTGCGCGGTTGACGGATGTGCCTCAGCCGTGGGGAACGGAATGCCGCTCGCGTAACGATGGATTTTGTCGAGCGCCGCCGCGAGCGCCTGCGGGTCGCCGGAAATCTGCGCGCCGCCACGGTCCGCTTCGAACTCACGCGCGCGGGAGATGGCCATCTGAATCAGCGCACCGGCAATCGGCGCGAGCAATGCCACCGCGATGCTCGCGATCGGATTCGCCGGGCGGCCGTTTTCGTCGCGCCCGCCGAAGAACATCGCGAAGTTCGCCAGCGCGGAAATCGCGCCCGCCATCGTGGCGGAGACGGTGGAAATCAGGATATCGCGGTGCTTCACGTGCGCCAGTTCGTGCGCCATCACACCGCGCATCTCGCGCTCGGACAGCACCCGCAGGATGCCGGTGGTCGCGGCGACGGCCGCATGCTCCGGATTGCGGCCGGTGGCAAACGCGTTCGGCGCGTCTTCGTTGATCAGGTAGACGCGCGGCATAGGCAGGCTGGCGCGGGTGGCCAGCTCACGCACCATGCGATAGAACTGCGGCGCACTGTTTTCGTCCACTTCCTGCGCGTTGTACATGCGCAGAACCATCTTGTCCGAAAACCAGTAGGAGAAGAAATTCATCCCGAGCGCGATCACCAGCGCGATCATCATGCCGCGCGAGCCGCCGATCATCCCGCCGATCACGATGAATAGGGCCGTGATCGCGGCCATCAACATCGCGGTTTTGACCCAGTTAAACATGTTCACCACTCCTTGCCCCGAATGCGGGTTCATATCCAATACCGCCTGCCGGCGGCGAAACTGTCTGTAAGCTTATTGTTAGATATGGGCAGACAAGGAAAATTCAATTAGCGCGATGCTGTGGCGAGCTTGATGCCGAGTCCGACGAATGCACTGCCGACGCCGCGATCCAGCCACCGCTTCACGCCGGGTTTGCCGGAAAAACGTTGTGTGACGCTGCCCGCGATCCACGCGACAAAACTGTTCCACACCGTGCTCATGACGAGGAAGACGACGCCAAGCGTCAGGAAAGCCAGCGCCTTGTGATCGCTGCCGGTGGTGACGAACTGCGGGAAGAAGGACACGAAGAACAGCACCACCTTCGGGTTCAGGACGTTGGTCCAGAAGCCCTGCAGGAACAATTGGCGCAGCGACTTCGGCGCACCGGTTGCGCGGGCAGCGCCTGCTGTCTCGGCTGCGGCGGGTTTGGCGAAAACCAGACGCACGCCAAGATAGATCAGATACAGCGCGCCCACGAACTTGATCACCGTGAACGCGGTTGCCGACGCGGCCAGCAGCGCGGTCAAGCCGAACGCGCAGGCAAGCGAATGCACGCAGCAGCCGGCGGAAATGCCCAGCGCCGACACGAGGCCCGCGCCACGTCCTTGCGCGACGCTACGCCCGACGATATAGGCCGTGTCCGGCCCTGGCGTGACGTTGAGCAGGAAAACGGCAACGACGAAAAATCCGAAATGGGTGATACCGAACATCCAATCCTCTCTGGAAACGCTGAGCAACCGTACGTTTTTCACCCCGCAGGAAGTCCCCTCGGGCGCCTCGCGCGAAGCACCGGGTTTCGGGTGGCGGGCGCCTGGAAACAGGCACGTTGCATGGGCGATTCTAACGCGCCGAGAGCATGCGGCGCGAGTCGGCCGAACGGTCTATAGCGAGCGTGACGGGACGCCTGTTACTGTACTTCCGGTAGCAGGAAACGCTGTCCCGAGACGAGCGTCGAGCCGGCCAGGAATTCCCGTACCGGCAAGCGCTTGCCGCCAGGCTTCTGCAGTTGCGTGAGACGCAGCGCGCCCTCACCGCAGGCCACCACGACACCCTCCGGCGAAACGTCGAGGATCGTCCCCGCCTCTACGTTGCCCGTGGCTTCAACGGGCACAGCGGACCAGATTTTCAGCGAGGTGCCGTCAAGCGTGGCCACGCCACCTGGGAACGGGTCGAACGCGCGAACCTGACGTGCCAGAACAACGGCAGGGCGCCGCCAGTCGAGCGCGGCTTCGTGCTTGCCGATTTTCTCGGCATAGGTGAAGCCTTCTGAGGGCTGCGGTGTTGCCACGAGTTTCCCGCTGCGTTCGAGTTCGACCAGCGCCTCGACGATCAGGCGCGCGCCCGACTCTGCCAGACGGTCGTGCAGCGTCGCGGTGGTGTCGTCGTCGTGAATCGGCGTGCGCGCTTCGGAGATCATCGCGCCCGTATCGAGGCCGGCGTCCATCTGCATCAGCGTGATGCCGGTTTCGGTGTCGCCCGCTTCGATGGCACGGTGAATCGGGGCGGCGCCGCGCCAGCGCGGCAACAACGACGCGTGAATGTTGATGCAGCCGTGCGGCGCGATATCGAGCACTTCCTGCGGCAACAACAGGCCGTAGGCGGCGACCACCATCACGTCGTGCGGGGTGGTGCGCAGCAGGTCGATCGCAGCCGTCGCTTCAACCGGATACTTGCCATTACGGCGCAGAGACGGCGGCTGCGCGACCGCGAGAGCGTGCTCTTCGGCGTAGCGCTTCACCGGACTGGCCTGCAGTTTCATGCCGCGCCCGGCCGGGCGGTCGGGCTGCGTAAGCACAAGCGGCACGGGAAAACCGGCTTCGTGGATAGCGGCTAGCGCCGCCGCGGCGAACTCCGGCGTACCGGCAAAGATGACGCGCAACGAATGGCTCATGTACGGGGGCGGTAGGCGATGTGGGCGCGCATTACATCGCGTGGGCGAGCTTCTTCATCTTGTTCTTGATACGCGTTTGCTTGAGCGAAGACAGGTACTCGACGAACACACGGCCCATCAGGTGATCCATCTCGTGCTGGATGCACACGGCGAGCAGGCCTTCGCAGTCCAGTTCGAAGGTTTCGCCTTTTTCGTTGAGCGCGCGCACCCGCACTTTCTCAGCGCGTTCGACGTTGTCGTAAATGCCCGGCACCGACAGGCAACCCTCTTCGTTGATCATCTTCTCGTCGCTCGACCAGATGATCTCGGGGTTGATGAAGGCGTGCAGTTCGTCGTGCGCGTCCGACACGTCGATCACGATGACACGCTCATGCACGTCCACCTGGGTGGCCGCGAGGCCGACGCCGGGTGCCGCGTACATCGTCTCGGCCATGTCCGCGACGAGCTTGCGGATACGGTCGTTGACCGCTTCGACCGGCTTGGCAATCTTGTGCAGCCGCTTGTCCGGGTAATTGATGATGTTCAGTAAAGCCATGATCTTGATTTGGTTTTAGGCGCCGCTCACGGGTGGAAAGTCGCGACGCTGGCCATTCGGCCAGCTTGTGGGGCCGTCGCGATACGCCGAGGATAGGTGGTGTCGAACCGGTTCGATTCAACGCGCCAATCACGCGCCAACGACGAGCCCGCGCGGGTAGGCGCGGCGCTGCAGTTATTTCGGATGATGAAAATTTTAGCATGGCGGCCGCCTGCCCGCTGGCCGTGCTGGAGGATTGACACGCAATGCACACCCTGCCTACAACCGACAACGAACTCGCCGCCTGGCTGCGGCTTTCGATAGCGCCGGGGCTCAGACCCGGCGCGCTACGCGCGATGCTCAACGCGTTCGGCCTGCCGGAGGCCATCCTCGGGCAGCCGTTCGCACTGCTCGCCGCCGCTACCGACGAAGCCTCGGCACGCGCCGCGCTGACCCCGCCCGGCGCCGACTTCGCCCGCTATCTGGATACCGTGCTCGCGTGGCGCGAGCAGGAAGGCAACGCGATCGTGACGCTCGACGACCCGGTCTACCCGCCCGCCCTCCTGACCATGCCCGACCCGCCCTCGCTGCTATATATAAAAGGCCGGCTCGATCTGTTGCATGCAAAGGGGATCGCTGTGGTCGGCAGTCGCAGCGCCACGCCGCAGGGAGTGGAGGACGCCGAGCGCTTCAGCCGCGCACTCTCGGAAGCGGGGCTCGTGGTCGTCTCGGGGCTCGCGTTGGGCATCGACGGTGCGGCGCATCGTGGGGCACTGGCGAGCCGCGGCGGCACGATTGCGGTGATCGGAACCGGCGCCGACCTCGTCTACCCGGCCGCCCATCAGCCGCTCGCGCGGCAAATCGCGGCCACCGGCACGATCATCTCCGAATGGCCGCTCGGCACGCCCGCGCGCGCCGCCAACTTTCCGCAGCGCAACCGCCTGATCGCCGGACTGGTAGGCGGGGTGCTGGTAGTCGAGGCGGCGATGCGCTCCGGCTCGCTGATCACCGCGCGGCTCGCCAACGAAATGGGGCGAGACGTCTTCGCTTTGCCAGGCTCGATCCACGCGCCACTGTCGCGTGGATGCCACAGAATGCTGAAGCAAGGCGCCAAACTCGTGGAGACGCCGGAGGAAATCCTCGAAGAATTGGGTTTTGTGCCACCGCCGGCCCGTGCGGCCGGGCCTATGCCGTGGGACAGTATTCCGGCAAAACCGGGGCCTGACGGCACGTCTCGGGGTGCGGCCGGGACAGCGGCCGGGACAGCGGTTGGTACTGCGGTTGGTACTGCGGCCGGGACAGCGGTTGGTACTGCGGCTGGGACTGCCACCGGGACACCGTCCAGAGCCGCACCGGAGGCCGCGTTCCCCCATCAAACCGTTGCCGAAGCCGATCTCGGCCCGGAAGCGCAAACGCTGCTCGCCGCCCTCGGCCACGCGCCAGCGACGCTTGAAATTCTTGCCGCCCGCACCGACATGCAGGACGCCACGTTACAAAGCACGTTGCTGCAACTCGAACTGGCCGGCCGTCTGACGGTCCTACCCGGCGGCCGTTTTGCGCGAGTAACTCACCGTTAAGCGCGAGCCGCGGCTGAGCATGGTCAATCCCGACAGGCGACGGGCCATGCTACATTCGCGCCAAAGCACCTGACAAAGTACGCAAGGAACCCACATGCCCGCGCTGAACCTCGACACCGACCAAGACCGGATCGCCGAGCGCGTCAACGACCACGAAACGCTTTTCGTGGCCTGCCTGTGCGCGGAGTGGTGCGGGACCTGCCGGGAATATCGGGATGCGTTCGACCGGCTGGCGGACAAGCATCCGGAAATCTGTTTCGCGTGGATCGATATTGAGACCCACGCGGATCGCTTTGACGACCTGGACGTAGAAAATTTTCCTACGATCCTGATAGAGGACGGTGTGACCACGCGCTTTTTTGGCACGGTACTGCCGCAGGCGGCCATCGTCGACCGGATGCTGGCCGATCTGACCGCGCTACCCGGCGTGACCGGTGCGCCCAAGCTGCGGCCGGCTCTCGCGGTCGCCTAAGCGGCGTATTTTTGGCAGCGCTTTAGCCGCGCTGCCCTGCGGCACGGGCGTTGCAGGCATGCTGCAGGGCGTCCGCCGCCGCTTGCTCAATATATAGACACGCATTTATGATGGCCCGCTTTTTATGGCACTTGACACGCCCGCACGGCGCCGTGTGCTATAAAGCGGTCGTTAATGGGTCGCAAACCTAGGGGTCGCAAACCCAGGGCCTAAACCCGGATCCACCAACTCAAATCCAGTCATGTCCAAAGCACTGATCATCGCCGAAAAGCCTTCCGTCGCGAACGACATCGCGCGGGCTTTGGGCGGTTTTACCAAGCATGACGAATACTACGAAAGTGACGATTACGTCCTTTCCTCGGCAGTCGGCCACTTGCTGGAAATCGCCGCGCCCGAAGAATACGAAGTCAAGCGTGGCAAATGGAGCTTCGCCAATCTGCCCGTCATCCCCCCGCATTTCGACCTCAATCCCATCGCAAAGAGCGAGTCGCGGCTGAAAGTGCTGACCAAGCTGCTCAAGCGCAAGGACGTCGAACGGCTGATCAACGCATGTGACGCGGGGCGCGAGGGCGAGCTGATTTTCCGCCTGATCGCGCAGCACGCGAAGGCCAAACAGCCGGTCCAGCGCCTATGGCTGCAGTCGATGACCCCCGCCGCCATCCGCGACGGCTTTGCCCGTCTGCGCAGCGACGAGGAAATGCAACCGCTCGCCGACGCAGCCCGCTGCCGGTCCGAAGCCGACTGGCTGGTCGGCATCAACGGTACGCGCGCCATGACGGCGTTCAACAGCAAGGGCGGCGGCTTCTTCCTGACCACGGTTGGCCGGGTGCAGACGCCGACGCTGTCGATCGTGGTCGAGCGCGAAGAGAAGATGCGCCGCTTCGTGCCGCGCGACTACTGGGAAGTGAAAGCGGAATTCGTCTGCGCCGCCGGCTTCTACGAAGGCCGCTGGTTCGACCCGAAATTCAAGCGCGACGAGTTCGACCCGGAAAAACGCGATTCGCGCCTGTGGGCGCTGCCCGCCGCCGAAACGATCGTCGCGGCTTGCCGCGGCCAGATCGGCACGGTGACGGAAGAATCGAAGCCGACCACGCAACTGTCGCCGGCACTGTTCGACCTGACCAGCTTGCAGCGCGAGGCCAACGGCCGCTTCGGCTTTTCCGCGAAGAACACGCTGGGTCTGGCCCAGGCGCTGTACGAACGGCACAAGGTGCTGACGTACCCGCGTACCGACGCCCGTGCGCTGCCTGAAGACTATATGGACACGGTCAAGCAGACGCTTGGCATGCTCAAGGAAAGCAACAACTACTTGCCGTTCGCCAAGCAGGTGCTCGACAAGGGCTGGGTGAAGCCGAACAAACGCATCTTCGACAACTCGAAGATCAGCGATCACTTCGCAATCATCCCCACGCTGCAGGCGCCGAAGAATCTGTCGGAGCCGGAACAGAAGCTCTACGACCTGGTCGTGAAGCGGTTCCTGTCGGTGTTCTTCCCCGCCGCCGAATACCGGGTGACCACGCGGATCACGGAAGTGGTCGGCCATCACTTCAAGACGGAAGGCAAGGTGCTGGTCGAGCCGGGCTGGCTGCAGGTCTACGGCCGCGAGATCAGCGGTGAAGACGCCAACCTCGTTCCGGTGCAGAAGGACGAGAAGGTCAAAACGGACAAGATCGCCGCCCAGCAACTCGTCACCAAGCCACCGGCGCGCTACAACGAAGCCACCTTGCTGTCGGCCATGGAAGGCGCGGGCAAGCTGGTCGAAGACGACGAGTTGCGCGAAGCCATGGCCGCGAAGGGTCTCGGCACGCCGGCGACACGCGCGGCGATCATCGAAGGTCTGCTCGGCGAAAAGTATCTGATCCGCGAAGGCCGTGATCTGATCCCAACCGCCAAGGCATTCCAGTTGATGACGCTGCTGCGCGGCCTCGGCGTCAAGGAACTGACCGCGCCCGAGCTGACCGGCGAATGGGAATACAAGCTCTCGCAGATGGAGCGCGGCAACCTGCCACGCGACGCGTTCATGCAGGAAATCGCCCGCATGACGCAGACCATCGTCAAGCGCGCGAAGGAATACGACTCGGATACCATTCCGGGCGATTACGCGACGCTCGAAACGCCGTGTCCGAATTGCGGCGGTCAGGTGAAGGAAAACTACCGCCGCTTCGCGTGCTCGAAGTGCGAGTTCTCCATCTCGAAGATTCCGGGTGGCCGTCAGTTCGAAATTCCGGAAGTCGAAGAACTGCTGCAGAACAAGACCATCGGACCGCTGTCCGGCTTCCGCAGCAAGATGGGCCGGCCGTTCTCGGCGATCCTGAAGCTGTCGCTCGACGACGAGATCAAGAACTACAAGCTCGAATTCGACTTCGGTCAGGATTCCGGCGGCGAAGACGGCGAAGTGCCGGACTTCTCCGAACAGCAAACGGTGGGCGCGTGCCCGAAGTGCCAGGCGCGTGTGTACGAACACGGTATGAGCTACGTCTGCGAGAACTCGGTTGCCAATCCGAAGACCTGCGACTTCCGCTCAGGCAAGGTGATCCTCCAGCAGGAAATCACGCGCGAGCAGATGGGCAAGCTGCTGGAAGAAGGACGCACCGATCTGCTGACGAACTTCAAGTCGTCGCGCACCGGCCGCAACTTCAAGGCGTTCCTCGTCAAGCAGAGCGACGGCAAGATCGGCTTCGAGTTCGAGAAGAAAGAGCCGTCGGCGAAAACCGCAGCCAAAACGGCGGCGGCCAAAGCTGCGGCCAAAGCCGCACCGGAAGCGGACGATGAAGACGACGGAGACGGCGGCGTAGCGCAGAAGACCGTGCCGGCCAAGAAGGTTGCAGCGAAGAAGGCGCCAGCCGCGAAAAAGGCAGCCGCCAAGAAAGCGCCTGCAAAGAAAGCCGCGGTTCGCAAGACCGGCTCGTAACCCCACGCCGTGACGGGGCGGGGCGGGGCCGCTTGCTCGAGCGCCCTCTGCCCGCACGACCGTCACGGCAGAACAGAAAAGGCGTAGCCGCTTCAGTGGGCCGCGCCTTTTTTCTGCCGACTGGAACCGGGCTATCGGTCAAAGCCAAAAACGAGGCACGTTCACCGCATCGAAACAAAAGGCGCTGCCATTTTTAAAGTGGCAGCGCCTTTTTTACTAGCGGCTCGTCTGGCACGCGGTACAAACCACCGCGCCATTGAATCAAGGCATCAAAGCGGCGACAACGCAGCAGGCCGTGCCCGCGACGACGGCGCCTTTGCAGGCAGCTTCGGCGACAGCTCGCTATCCAGCAAGCGCGACAGCGGCTCCGCGCCATCGAACGCTTCGGGCGGCGCGATGTCCGATGAATCCAGACCGGACGCCAAACCAAGGCGCGGCTGGCCGTCCTTGATCCATTGCTCACCGAGGAGGCTGTTCGGGGTCTGGCTGAAATGCTCGACCAGATGATCGATGAACGTGCGCACCTTGGCCGGCAAGTGACGGCGGCTCGGGTACGCAATGTTGATTTCGACCTGCGGCAAACGGTACTCGCCAAGCAGACGCACCAGCCGGCCACGCGTCATATCGCGGCCAATCAGGTAGCTCGGCAGGATCGCAATGCCCATCCCGAGCAGCGAGAACTGACGCAGCATTTCGGTGTTGTTCGCGACGATCACGTTGGTGGGCCGCACCCGCACTTCGCCTTCCGGACCCGTGAAGACCCGCTCGTCGCCCCAGTATTCGGAC
The DNA here is from genome assembly GCF_050434965.1 of Paraburkholderia sp. GAS38. NCBI lineage: Bacteria > Pseudomonadati > Pseudomonadota > Betaproteobacteria > Burkholderiales > Burkholderiaceae > Paraburkholderia > Paraburkholderia sp. GAS38. Next base: position 100,635 of record NZ_JBNDJO010000015.1, read on the forward strand.
GGCAAGGACAGACACGGATGCTCCAGCAGATGCTCAGGGCGCGTCGGCGTGCCGTGCTTCTCCAGATACGCGGGCGTCGCGCACACCGTCATGCAGCCCGTTGTCAGGCGCCGCGTGACGATGCTCGCACTGCGCATCTGCCGCGCGATGACAACGCCCACATCGAAACCTTCTTCGACCAGATCGACCTGGCGGTCAACCAGCGTCACGTCGGGAATGACTTTCGGATAGCGCTCGGCGTAGGTCTGCAACACCGGCGCAAGATTGTGTAGCCCGAACACCACCGGCGCGACAATACGCAGCGTGCCGACGGGTTCGTGATTGCGCGCCACCACCATCTGCTCGACGTCTTCCAGTTCGTCGAGAATCTGGCGGGCGCGTTCCAGATAAACCTGGCCTGACTCAGTCAGCGAAAGGCTGCGGGTTGTGCGATTGAGCAGGCGGGTACCGAGACGGCCTTCGAGATCGGCTACATGGCGGGTGGCCACTGCGTTGGAAATATCCATTGCGCTGGCCGCGCGGGCAAAACTGCCGAGATCCGCCACGCGGACGAAAACTCGCATCGATTGCAAATGATCCATAAGACAACTCCTGCCGTGTTACAGCTTCCTGACAAACCGGTTTGGCCAGTGAAGCGAACTGCGAATTCTCCTACGACTCCCCAAATCGTGCAGAAGTTGCTCAAGAATGGTTAATTTTCATAGATTTCGTATCACCGTACTTCCCAGTGTCGTGCCCGAGAGTCCATTGTTCCTGTTAGGGAAACAATATGGTGCGCTGCAGCTAGCACTGTGTTCATTGCCGGAACAGAGAGCGGTGTCGCAGTTGCGTCGAAAATGTGCACAACAGGCTCAGCGTATCGCAGAAAGCAAAAGACCGCCCGGAGGCGGTCTTGTTTAGCGGAGTGAGCACTCACATGATCAGGTAGCGAGTCGCCCTTCCAGGGCCGTTTTGGCCTCGCGCAGCGCCGGCGGCAGGTTTTGCTGCAGTGTGTCGAAGAGCTCCGCGTGCAAGGCGAGCTCTGCGCGCCAAGCCGCGTCGTCGACAGAGATCACCGTGTCGAACTGCGCACGGGTGAAATCGAGGCCGCTCCAGTCGATATCCTCGTAATGCGGCGAGACGCCGAACGCATGTTCTTCACCTTGGGCCGCGCCTTCGATGCGGCCCACCATCCAGCTCAGCACCCGCATGTTTTCGCCGAAGCCCGGCCAGACGAACTTGCCGTCCGCGCCTTTGCGGAACCAGTTCACGCAGAAGATCTTCGGCAGCTTCGCGTTCAGTTGTTCAAGCCGCTCGCCGGTTTTCAGCCAGTGCGCGAAGTAGTCGCTCATGTTGTAGCCGCAGAACGGCAGCATGGCGAACGGGTCGCGCCGCACCACGCCCTGCTGGCCGGCGGCCGCGGCGGTGGTCTCCGAGCCCATGGTCGCGGCCATATAAACCCCTTCGACCCAGTTGCGCGCTTCGGTGACGAGCGGCACGGTGGTCGAACGTCGGCCGCCGAAGATGAACGCGTCGATAGGTACGCCGGCCGGGTTCTCCCAATCCGCGTCGATCGACGGACATTGCGAGGCCGGCGCCGTGAAGCGCGCATTCGGATGAGCCGCCTTGCGGCCGGCTTCCTTCGCGATGGCCGGCGTCCAGTCCTTGCCTTGCCAGTCGGTCAGATGCGCCGGTGCTTCGTCGGTCATGCCTTCCCACCAGACATCGCCGTCGTCGGTCAGAGCGACGTTGGTGAAGATGACGTTTTCCTTGAGCGTCGCCATGGCGTTGAAGTTGGTCTTTTCGCTGGTGCCGGGCGCCACGCCGAAGTAGCCGGCCTCCGGGTTGATTGCGTAGAGGCGGCCGTCCTTGCCCGGTTTGATCCACGCGATGTCGTCGCCGATCGTCGAAATCTTCCAGCCGTTCAGGCCCTCCGGCGGAATCAGCATGGCGAAGTTGGTCTTGCCGCAGGCCGACGGAAACGCCGCCGCCACATGATGCTTGCGCCCTTCCGGCGAGGTGACGCCGAGGATCAGCATATGCTCGGCGAGCCAGCCTTCGGCGCGGCCCATCGTGGAAGCGATTCGCAGCGCGAAGCATTTCTTGCCGAGCAGGGCGTTGCCGCCGTAGCCCGAGCCATAGCTCCAGATCTCGCGCTGCTCGGGGAAATGGACGATGTATTTGGTGTCGTTGCACGGCCACGGCACGTCTTGCGCCCCCTCGGCGAGCGGTGCGCCCACCGAATGCACGCACGGCACAAAGTCGCCGTCGGCGCCGAGCACGTCGTACACCTTGCGGCCCATGCGCGTCATGATGCGCATGTTGGTCACCACATACGGGCTGTCGCTCAGTTCCACGCCGATATGCGCGATGGGCGAGCCGAGCGGACCCATCGAAAACGGCACGACGTACATCGTGCGGCCACGCATGGCGCCGTCGAACAGGCCGTCGAGCGTCGTGCGCATGTCCGCCGGCGCGATCCAGTTGTTAGTGGGGCCAGCGTCTTCGCGACGCTGCGAGCAGATAAACGTGCGGTCTTCGACGCGCGCCACATCCGACGGATCGGACCAGGCGAGATACGAGTTCGGACGTTTGGCCGGATTGAGCTTTCTTAGCGTGCCGGCCGCGACCATCTGGGCGCAAAGCCGGTCGTATTCTTCCTCCGAGCCGTCGCACCAGACGATCCGATCGGGCCTGGTCAACGCAGCGACGCGTTCGACCCAGTCGATCAGCTTGCGGTTTTTGACCCAGGCGGGAGCCTCAATGGCGGAAATTCCGGCAAAGGCGGGATGATTCATCGAGCTGTCTCCGTTTCGTTTGTGTAAGCAAAAAGAAAAACGGTACGAGCCCAGCGACGCTGCTGCGAGAGGCGGCAATCCAGTCGCGCCAGCCTGGGCTGGCGCACGATTGTGCAGGTCGTGATGGGCCATACAGCCTGTTGCCTGGCACCCTCCGCCAGCAGCCCTTGCAACCGTCTGTAAAGCGGCTTGCATCGAGCGGCAACAAACTGTTAAAAACGTTCTCAACTCATGCCGTTTGCGTGGTCATGCCGTCTGTGCGGCACTTTCTACGATAAGGCATCCATCCAAACCAGCGTGTGATCTACCTCACATGGTGGGACAGCAAGCTTAACACTCCGTTCCGCACCGTCATGGTGCGTCGCAAAACACCAATACTATGAAGATTGCCATCCTCGACGATTACCAGGACGCCGTCCGCAAGCTCGACTGTTTTCAGTTGCTCGCCGACCATGACGTCAAGGTGTTCAACAACACCGTGCGCGGCCTCGGTCAGTTGGCCAGCCGTCTGTCGGAGGTCGATGCGCTGGTGCTCATCCGCGAACGTACCCGTATCAACTCGCAACTTCTCGATAAACTCCCGCATCTGCGCATGATCAGCCAGACCGGCAAGGTATCGAGCCATATCGATCTGGCCGCCTGTACCGAGCGCGGCATCGCCGTGCTGGAAGGCAGCGGCTCGCCGATCGCGCCGGCCGAGCTGACCTGGGCACTCATCATGGCCGCGCAACGGCGCATCCCGCAATACGTAGCAAACCTTAAGCAAGGGGCCTGGCAGCAGTCGGGGCTGAAGACGTCGGCCCTGCCGCCGAACTTCGGCCTGGGCCAGGTGTTGCGTGGTCAGACCCTGGGTATCTGGGGCTACGGCAAGATCGGTCGTCTGGTGGCGGGGTACGGCAAGGCGTTTGGCATGGACGTGCTGGTGTGGGGACGCGGCACGACGCTCGAAGCGGCGCGCGCCGACGGCTATGGCGTGGCCGAGAGCCGTGAAGCGCTGTTCGAGCAGAGCGACGTGCTGTCCCTGCATCTGCGCCTGCACGACGACACGCGCGGCATCGTCAAGCAGGAAGACCTGCTGCGGATGAAGCCCACGGCGCTGCTCGTAAATACGAGCCGGGCTGAGCTGCTGGAAGAGAACGCGCTGGTGAATGCGCTGGCGCGCAACCGGCCTGGGATGGTGGCGATCGATGTCTTCGAAAGCGAACCGATCTTGCAGGGCTACAGCCTGCTGCGCATGGAAAACGTGATCTGCACGCCGCACATCGGCTATGTGGAGCGCGAGAGCTACGAGCTGTATTTCAGCGCGGCGTTCAAGAATATTCTGGCGTTCGACGGTGGGGATACGTCAAGCGTGGCGAATCCGGAAGCGCTGCAGGGTGGGCGTCGGCGGTAGCGGTTTTGGTGGGGCTGGGGCGGGGCTGAGGCTGGGGCAACGCACGCTCAGCTTTGATGCACGCAGATGAAGGTGACGGTCACGGTTGAGGCGCCGGGCGGGATGTGCCTTCGCCGTCGGTCGGTCGCAGTCAGTCGTGCACCGCCAGTTCGAGCAACTGGGGGATCCGCTGCAAGAACTGCTCACCGTCCGCGCGACCGAGGTTGTACGCGTGCTGCATCTGCGACGGGCTGGTGTAATCCCAGCTCGAAATGGGCACCTTGCGCGACGGCTGCACGTACAGGCGTTGCTGCGCGCCATGCGGCACGACGAACATCTGCGGCCGCGGATAAAGGCGCGTGACCATCACGAGGACGTTGCCGGGCGTTTCATCGAGCGCGCCGACCGGCACGTTGTCGACCATCCCGCCATCCAGCACCGGCCGGCCGTTGCGCCGCAAGACCGGCGTGAACGGCGGCGTCGAGGACGATTGCAGGATCAGGTCCGCGAGATCCTCGACCGTGGCGCAATCCTGCGCCCGCACGAATTCCGGATGGAAGCCGAGCGTCTGACCCAGCGTCGGATGCAGCGTCTTGCGCACGTACTTTTCGATGTTGTACGCGATCAGGCCCGCCGCGACAGCGCTGCGAGCGCCGAGCCAGCGCGGCAGATGCGATACGCCGATACGGATCTCGGGCGCCTGGGCGAGGCTCGCGAACTTGTCGCCGTAGATGTCGAGCAGTGCCTTGCGGTAGATGCGGTAGTGAGGAAACACCGATTCGCCGCGCAGCAGATTGCCCCAGTACGCGTTCTTGGTATTGTGGCGCAGCGCCTCTTCGTAATAGCGCATGACCCAGTCGGAATCGCGCGTGTAGAGCATGCACGCGGTGGCTGCGCCCGCCGAAATGCCGGTGATCACGCGCGGCCGGATTTTCAGTTCCGGCTGCACGATGTCCCAGAATCCCGCCTGCCACCAGCAGCGATTGCCGCCGCCCGCGAATACGACCTGATCGAACATTGTTCCTTTCCCTTGGAATGCGACTTGCCGCGCTTACGAGAGCAGCGCGTAAGTGGTGGTGGCGTGGACCGCCATCTTGCCGTCCTCATCGAACAGCTCCACTTCGCCGAACACCAGATTGCGGCCCATGCGCAGCACGCGGGCGGTGATCAGCACGTCGCCCTTGCGCACCGCGCGCATGAAGCTGATGTTTAGCGACACCGTGGTCATGGGCTTGAAGCCGTCGAGCGCCGCGGAAATGGCGACGATCATCGCCGTATCGGCCGCCGCCATGAAGACCTGGCCGCAGATCACGCCGCCCGAGTGACGCAGTTCACCGGAGAACGGCAGCCGCATGGTGGCGCTCTCCTCATCGACTTTCACGGGGGTCAGCGCAAGCGTGCGGACCCACGGGGCCAGCACGCGGTCGAGCAGTTCAGCTATCGCTTTGTCATCCATCGTCGGTCCCCGGTAAGCCACGTGAGGCGTCTCGCGGCATGGTGTGGCGACATGATACCGGCACGGTAGAAATTGCGCGGTTTTGGGGACTTCAGGGGGACGCGTGGAGGTCTGTCATCAGGGCGACACGAATTTTTTTAAGAAATCTGCGAACGGGGGCTTGGCAAGTTAAAAAAACTTCTGCATAATTCGCAGTCTGTTGGGGGCGTTAGCTCAGTTGGTAGAGCAGCGGACTCTTAATCCGTAGGTCGAGTGTTCGAGTCACTCACGCCCCACCAAGCTACACAAGGGTTTGCCGGCTTTCGCTGGCAAGCCCTTTTTGATTTTTCAGCCCCGTGTAACCGTCATGTAACCAGATTTCATCCATGTGGAGCGCCGCTATGCCGTCGGCTTCGGCCCGCTGGCGAACCCCAGGTCGGTATTCCGCAACAGTCGCATCAGCCCTGATTGCTCAGTTGAATTGGTTAGCGCAAACTTCCGGCCACCAGTGAAGCTATTTAAAAATAGAACAATCGAGGGGCCCTTCATGGCGGCAGCCAATTTGCAGAACGCGAAAGCGGACGCTGCGATACGAACCAATGTAGAGCGAGACATTGACTCTACCGGGGAGGCTACTGCGAGTTTAACGCCGGAACTGGTTATTGCCCTGTGCGGGCCGATCGGATCCCCGCTCCACACTGCTGCTGAACAAATTGCGCATGCGCTCAGCGATTTTGGCTATCGGACTGAAAAGGTCCGACTGAGCGAGTTTATCCGCCTTAACGCGGCGGACGGGGCGATTGATCTCACAAGCGAGTTCACTAGAATCGAGTCTTTGATTCGAGTCGGTGACGAGCTCCGCCGGACCCACAAGAACGACATTCTCGCCAAACTTGCAATCGCAAAAATTGGAGCCGATCGGCAGAAGGCCTTTGGTGAATTCAAAGACACCGCAAACGACGCGAACGCACCGGAAGAAACACAAATCCGACGTCATCGCATTTGCCACGTTATCGATTCGATCAAAAATAGTTCGGAGCTCGACCTCCTGCGGCTTGTGTACGGGGATGCGTTATTTGCTATCGGCGTCTTTTCACCACTCGAGGTTAGGCAGCGCAACCTTGAGCGCCCGGGTGCCCTGTTACCCGACGAAATCGAGCAGCTCATTGATATGGACTCTGGCGAAGAGTTTTCTCACGGGCAATCCGTTCGCGATACCTTTCCTCGCTGCGATTTCTTCCTGCGCGTCGATCATTCGGAGGTAGCGCCCTCCGAATCCAAGGCCGTTGCTCAACTAGTCGAAAAACTTCGCAGGTTTTTCAATCTGATTTTCAGGACTTCAATCGAGACACCGTCGCCCGAGGAAACCGCGATGTACTCAGCAGCCTCAGCCGCGAGAAACTCTGCGTGTATTTCACGCCAAGTGGGTGCGGCAGTCACAACGACATCCGGAGAATTGCTGGCGGTAGGTTGGAACGACGTACCGCGTAGCGGCGGCGGACTTTACGGAAAACCACCTCTCGATACGAAATTTCGTGGATTGCCGATCGCAAGCGCCGAGGAGCGCTGCTTTGCCCAGACCGGAGCGGCCTGCCACAATGATCGTGAAAAGAAAACCATCGCGGCGAAGATCGTCGAGTCACTCGTAGCGGCTGGCATGCTCCCCAAGGAGCATTTGCAAAAGGCAACTCAAACGATCCTCGACGACTCACGTGTAAAGGATCTCATCGAGTTTTCCCGCGCTGTCCACGCCGAGATGCACGCTATCTTAGGCGCCAGCAGAGTCGCCGGGGACCGCATCATCGGTGGGAAACTTTACGTAACGACCTACCCTTGCCATTCGTGCGCGAGACATGTTGTGGCGGCCGGCATTTCAGAGGTGCATTACATCGAGCCATATCGGAAAAGCCTGGCAACACGCCTGCACACAGACACCCTCACTGAATCGAGTGAAACCGGCGAAAAAGTTCGACTTCTTCAATTCGACGGAATCGCTCCGCGCCGGTTCATCGAGCTATTTGAGGGTGGGTCAAGGAAGAAGGACGGCGTGCTAAACTTGACGAAGCGTTTGGAAGCTGCGCCTTCGACGCGCGTCAGTCTGAGGGCGATTCCCCGACTTGAGGAAGTTGTTGTTGCGGAAATCACGAGCAAGCAACTGAGATTTCCAGAACTCATTCAACAGGAGAATGCGCATGCGCAAAACCCCAACTCGCAACCGTCAGCTTGAGTTGCCAGTACTCGTTACCTTAGCGGGTGGCCAAACCCCGCCAGCCGATTCCGGAAATAAGGCAGGTACGCCCCCCCCTTCGCCTGCCGCCAAAGCCCCGGCTCAGGCATCCGCTCAGGATCAGGCGATCTACCGCGCGATCAGCGACAATTACTTCCGAAATTTGGATTGAGGTGAGTCGCACGATCCATTGTCGGATCTGACCGAATCGACCGCGACTGCTTTTAAAGCTTGATCTGTTCGAACTGACCAGCGCCGAACCGCCACGGAACTCGGAACGCCGCTCCGCCTTTGATGCGCCGACTCTGGTCCATGATCGCTGGCCACCACTTGACTAGGTTTTGCGCCTTGTCCCAGTGCCGCCGCTCTGCCCACTGACGCTGGAGCACGAAAACGATTAAGCCTGACTCTCGAAGCGCCTTCCGTTCAAGGTCATTTTTGCGCAGACCATCTTGGGACAATATCACCCAGTGCCCCTCCGCAGCCAGAGCGGTGATCCAGTCGTGGTCCTTGGCGTTTGCGGCGAATTTGTCGCGCAGATGAATTACTGCTTCGACAGCTTCCTCGACCTTGCAAAGCTCACTTACGGCGTGAGCGAGATGAGGCGAGAGGTTGTTGTCGAAGAAGTACCTCATGCAACCAGCCGCTCGTAGCGGATGGCCGCGTCAACAGCAGAGATGGGGATGCCATACAGTGAGGCAGCCATCTTTTTGCTCTTCTCCACCCTGTATGTCTCGACAACTAGATCGGTTCTTACCCCGTACTCAGCCAACACGGGTTTTCCGAAAGCAATCTCCGGGTCGAGGACCACAACGTTACTTCGCTTCACAGGAAACCAACGCCTAGCCTGACCATCAGCCGTGAATTCGATGCCGGCGTAAAGCTCCGGCCGAACGATATGTTCGAACACAAGCTGTCGCCTCACAAGGTCTGTTAGTTCGATCTCGCCCTGTTCCTTCAAAGCTTCGTAGAAGACCGTTTTTCCGTCCGTGAGGAAGCGGTTTGCTGTGAAGGGGTACTCTGTCCCAAATATCGCCTTCGCGTTACCAATAGCGGTACGGATCACTCGCAGCGAAACGTTGTGATTCCGGAAAGCCTTCACGATACGTAGTTCCAGCAAATCCCTGAAGCCAATTACCTTTTCGTCGAGTTCGGCAAGCTGAGTGGTCCAAAGAGGCGCACTGGTGCCGTCCTTGAACGAATAGCCGAACAGCCACCGGCTCACTTCTCGCGCGTCAGCGCCAGTGAGCCTTTCCGCTTCCTGAAGCGTGTAGAGGCCAATTCCGGTCAGATCCATAGTCGCATTCTACCGTTTATCCCAGGACGACCTCCAGGACCAAAGAGCGTCCTGAGTTGAGGACGCGTCCGACCTAACTGGAACGCCTGACCTTCAAGACTACCCCGCGCGCTCCACGCGCCGAAGATGGTGCTGGGCTGCTCGACGTATGCCCGGAGCATCTGATTCAACGGTGACTGCGGCAGGCGGGTATCAGGATGTACGGCGTGCCGTCCGATTCTCATTTAGGAGCGTCGGCGAGTCTCACCTGTTTCGTGATCCGCTGTCCGTCCCGGAGAAGTTGAACATCGACGAGAGTACCCGCGTGTGCTCGGGCGGCACCTTTGAAATCGTCGATGCTCGCAATTGGGTCACCTCCTATCGCCATCAGATAGTCTCCCTTGAAGATGTCCGCTTTGAAGGCAGGGGAGCCGATGACCACTACTCGGACTAGAACACCCGAGTTCGTGCCAATTTGCCTATGCTGATCGGCCGATAGAGGGCTAACGTTCACGCCGATAATTGGCGGCTTAGCTTTGACCCAGTAACCGGCGTAGTAATCGGCCCTTCGAACCGTCATCGGGACATAGGTCGTGGAAGTGCCGAACGACGTTGTCGTCGCAGAGCCCATCACGTTGGTTGTACCGTAACCGGGATTGAACGCTGATCCATTGAACGACGAGTAAGACGTCGACGTGGTCGGCGTTGTCAAAGGAACCGATACCGTTTCCGATCCGGCCCCCCGCTCACTCAGTACAACGACATCCGCACCGATCGCTTTGGCTTGGGTCAATGCGCTAGATTCATCGCGCCGAGTTTGCCGCCCCTGAAAAGCGGACTCGCCCACTAGCGCATAGCCATTCTCGGCAAGATGTTCGCTTTCTCCCTTCACATCATTCGTATATATGGGTCGCGGCTCTGCCTTCGGTCGACTACCAACCTCTACATCGACCTGCTCTTTGGTCATCCCGTGATAAAAGTCCGCGAACCCATTCGCGCAGCCAGTAAGCAACGCAGAACAAGCTAGGCAAGCCGCCAACATTTTTTTCATTATCTCCCCCCGAATATTCGGCGCGAACTCTTCACGCTGTGTTTCGAGGAATCGTAGCACGCTGGGTGCAGCTTGCCCCCGCATCTTGCGGCCATACGAAATCGTCCGTAGCATTGCGCCAGAAAACAACATTGGGGGTTCAGCATGGAATCACTCTTGCACTGGATTGAAATTCACCCGGGCACCGCAACATGGGTTCAAGCGATAGGTTCAATGTTGGCAATTGCGATCGCAATTTGGGTCCCATATCGGCAAAGGAGAGGACAGATAATTGATGATCGGAAGCAGCAAACTCTGAAGACGCAATCCACCAGTCGACGATACGCTTCACTTTTGAATGACTCGATCCACTTGATACGCCAAACCAGGGAATCACTCCATGAACATGTACGTGAGCATCGAGCAACCACGGGAAACGTCATCGACCCGGCCTCTATCGATTCAATTTACGCGCGCGCTTTGGCCTTGGAGACAGAATCGCTCGATGAAGCCCAAGGCAGCGGTCTGAGTTTGTTGCGCACACAGCTTGGGCTCGTAAGTAACGGTCTGCGTCCTCAGCCTGGATGGAACGTCGTGTATGGCGAGCGTCATCTCGCAATCCTTGACGCGGCAGAACACGAGATTGCTGCAGTCGCCCGCTAGCGTATTCAAACCGAGGCTCATCGCCGCGGGATGCTGGATGTCTACGCGGCGTACCTGCCGCAGCATTGAAGGGGCCTTAAGCTGCAGTGTCGCCCGCTTTCCGGCATCTGCCAAAATGCCTACCAACGATCAGCGGGAGCGTCGCATCGTAGCAAAGCTCTCTCCGTCGCGATGTTGATGGTCTCGGCGAATTATCGGGAAGCGCGCGATTGCGTCACTGAAGGCGCGTCAGACAAGCTTCGAACTGGATCATTTCCGGGTCGAGCTTCTGAGCGATTGACGGCATCGCGTCTGCGTTCTTGACGTAATATTCGCCGTCCTTAAAGCCGATCTCGCGTTTGAACCATGCGTGGGCAAACAGGTTCGGAAGCGATGTCGACATATTTAGGTCCGGTTTGACGACGCAGTGCCAATCGTCATTCGAGTAGAAATGGCACTGCTCCACTGCGAACAGATCCGCACCGCCAATTGCCTCCACGTCTTTGAGAACCAAAGAGCCTGTACCGTTAGTTTGCGCGTGCAATGTCGCGCTCTGCGGCTTGGTCGCACAATTTGAGCAGTTGCTATCGCACATCCGATAGTTGAAAGCGAGCGGGTCGGCCGGCGCCTCGACCTCATGAACTCGATTGCACCCGGCGAGAACTAATGCTGCAAAAGCAATATGAAGAACGCGCATGCTGTATCTCAGAGACGAAAACTCCTTTATCGGCACGTTCCCGGTGAAACTTCACATCACAACTGCTTTTAGCAACCTCTCCCGCGTTGGTTCCGGCTTGCCTGACTGAGGACAGGATGTAACCCGCCGTGTCGAGCGAGCGCGTCACTCATTGCACGTCTTCTCTTCGTCTTCCTGACCGGCGGCACGCGATGCGCCGCGAGCAAGTCGTCGCGCGTGACGTTCTTGATATTGAAAAATTCGTCTTTCGCCGTGACCTCGGAAGCGGGAATGAGCTGGATACCGTCTTTCTTGCCGTTAGGCGCGTACATGAAAAGGTTTCGGAAATTGCCCGGCCCCTTGCTGTTTTTCAACGCCTCGCGCATCTTGTCGACATCGCTTTGACTCTGCGCCGCATCGGTCATGTAGAGGATGAAACCGGCGTGCGAACCATTCTCGTAATACTTGCGGCGAAAGAGCGTCGCGGACTCGTTTAACCAGGCAGAGTGCAGCGCACCGAGATATTCAGGCAAGCCGTACACCTCCTGGTTAATGTCCGGTTCCATCAAGTGATGCACCGACCCCGGCTCGAACTCGTGTTCGAGCTGCTGTAAGCCGTTGAGCTGCACGAAGCGTTGCAAGTCGATTCAACGGCGATCGCGTTCGCTGTAACGATGGATGCACACGCGGCGACGCTCGCGGTGTGCAACGTTCTCAACGCACACGCATCGCGCAGCAACGCAACCCGGACGGGAGCGCATACGAGAGGCGCAAGCCGCGCCCGAAACACCTGCGCGACAAGGCCGGCCGCGTCAAGCGTGACTCGATGTTCGCGAAGCTGCGGCAAACCCGCTATATGCGCGCCGAGACTGACGGCCTCGGCCTCGCGATCGGCTTCGCCGGTCGCATCGCACGCGTGGCGCGCATTCACCAATTCGGCGAAAGCGATCGCGTCGCACCGCACGGCCCCGAATACAAATACCCTGCCCGCGTGCTGCTCGGATTCTCCGACGTCGATCGTGAGATGATCCGCGATCTATTGCTTGCTCATTTGGTTAATTAGCCACGCGCTGCACGCGAGTTCCGTCGTCGCGCTCGAAATTCTCACTAGGGACAACAAGCGCTAGAAGCCGCTCAAACCGCTGATCGTCGCTACCGCAAGGCCGGTCGCCTTAGCTTCAATCTGAATGCCTGCGGGACTTGAGTACGCAGATAGCGGTTCCAGCACAAGGTCTGTTATTGAGAGCGTGACACCGTTTGACGTAATAGGGTTCGCGACGGCGGTCTGAACTGGGGCCAATATCGGGCCGATTGGCTGAACGATGGATTTCCTTATGCGATCGCCAAGCAAGCCCATCATGTCGGCGGCGAGTCCAACGCGAATTTTATCCAGCAAAATGCGAGATTCTTCGGCAAGTTCGATTCCCGCCACCGTGACCGCAGTCACATTACCAGACTGGTCGCGAATCAACACCGGGGTGCCCCAAAAGTATATATCTCCGTTCAACCCTCCTGAAACGCGAACGTCCAACAAGAACTGCCCGCTTGCATCCCGGGCAACCACATGGTCGACGGACAACAAGCGTCCTAGTGGACCCAGGCGAGTACCCAATCCCACGATTTGTTGCCCAACAATTTTTGAGATAGTCGAATAGTCGATCCCAGCTACCGCGATCATTTGGAACTTTTCGTCGGCAGTCGGAGGTCGACCCTGAACAAGCGTCTGAGGCTCCGAAGCTGGACATTGGTCCGTTGTAATCTCGATCGCCGGTGTACCCCCTAGTAGAAGCGCTACGTTAAGATCGTCGACTGCCGCAACAGTTTGCTTGTCTGATGTTGGCCAAGGCGGTTTTACCTGATCGCCACCCGAGATATTTCCCAATGAGACCTCGTTCAGATTCGGGTAAATACAAGCAAAAAGTGTGTCTTTGATCTTTATTCTAAATGGCCCCGATAACCGTTGAGCTAAACCTTGAACCGGCACGTCGATTTCGAAATCCCTAATTTTTGGGGTAACGAAAAGATACGCAGCAACTGAGAAGGCACTTTGGAGAAGACTACCGACCTTTAACCAACCTGCGCCGTTGACACCGCCGCAGTGCGTGTCGGAATTCGGTGCCAAAATGCCCTCCGAATAAGCATCGTCAAGTGTTATAGACCAGGTGTCCGTGGGAGCGGAGCTTTTAACCAGTTGAGGCTTTGCGCTCGCCAGCAAATCCATGTGGACTGGGTTCAGATTGCAGAAATATTTAATTCCAACAGATCCATGGAAAGGTACATACGCTAATACGTATCCGTTTGAATCCACATATAAGGCAGTTCCGGGGTCCGGATAGAAACCAAACTTGAGCATACTTTGGCCATCGTCCTCGGTTCTCGGAGGAATGATTGCCGCAAGTTTTTTATTCAACCCAGAAAGGTTTACATGTTGCGCGGTCACGATGAATTGACCTTGGAAATTATTTGCCGGAGGCTTGATAGGTGGCAAATCTACCGAGTAGCTTGGAATCGTTACGGGACACGCTGTAAGCAAAGTTACGGGCAAGCACAAAAACAGGACTCTCATGAGTTTCATTATTATTTCCCCTTGTCCGTTTGGTTCGATTGCTTGATCGCCCCTATTCGACAGGAAACTGAATGCTGTCCCTGCCACTACCACTCGATACCAGTACCTAATTGCAAGCTTGCCGAGCTTGGTGAACCATATTCGCAAAACGTTATCTTCATCTGCTTCCATCGGCTCACTGACTGCTACCTAATTTAGGAGAGTATCTCTGTAACGTCTAGAACTGTTTTGCATTCTCTATAGCGCGAATGGTGTGGTCGCGACGGTGGTCGGTAGGTCGAACTGAACAGATAGTGTGAAATGGACACCAAATATTTAGTAAGTGATTCAGTTAATTATCTTTGGTTATCGATATTCGTCCCCGTACCGGCCGGAGAATATTTTCCAATGGCTTCTCACGTGCCTCTCTAGCCGCGCTTGCGCCTGACGCGCGTGCAACTCTCGAACGAGCTGACGGACACCGGCGGGGGCGTGCAAGTCGTCGACATTAGAGGCACGACCACCGAAACCGGCGAACCGGTACCCACTGCGCCAGCCCGCGGCAATTGCTCGCTGGTTTCGGCAGCAAGGCTTCGATCTGCGCATCAAGCCCAATAGCATTCGCAATCGCTAAGTACTGCGATTGAGATGGAAAGCAATTTCCGCTTGACTCAACACGTTGTCAAATCTTGACAATTCGTATGACGAATACGGTGTAGCCTCCTGGAGGACATCGCGTCAGGTCTCGAAGATGAGCCCCAACTGGTGAGCGTCCTCGCCAGTTTGCGAGACATGCGTCTCCGATCCAATCTCACCATTTGCGATGACGTTTTCACGCGCGTGTCCACTCGCGTCGCTTTAGCGTTTGTGTCTTTCCGGCACGTCATACCTGCTGAGGAAAATGCATTTCATGAAATCGATGGTTGTGCCGTCTCAGGCTTACGAGGTCAAGCTCGCGCCGCATCCGGCGCCGTTCTCGGTCTTCAGGTTCGAAGGCGAGGAAGCGCTCAGCCGCCTGTACAGGTACGAGATCGAGTTCACGAGTCCTGTGGCCGAGATCCCGATGGATCAGGTACTGGGTCGGCCTGCGAAGTTCATCATCGATCCCATTGATCCGGATGCCGACTATCTGCGCAGGATGTTTGGTGAGAACGCGGAGAAGTTCAGCGACAAGCCGCCGGCGTGCACGATCCACGGCATCGTGACGGACTTCGACGAGTTGGAGACGTCGGTAGACGAGACACGCTACAGGCTGGTGATCAGGCCGCGTACCGCTGACCTCGACCGCGCGGTCACGAGCCGTCTGTTCCAGAAGCAGTCGGTGCAGGAGATCGTCACCGACACGTTGCGTCACTACGGCTTTCGCGAGGGCGTCGATTTCAGGTTCAACCTGCGGGCGAAGTACAGGCGCCACGAGTACATCACCCAGTACGACGAAACCACGTTCGCGTTCATCCAGCGTATCTGTGCCGATGAGGGTGTCTGGTTTCGGTTTGAACAGGCAAAGGACCGCGAGGTGATCGTCTTCGGTGACGACCTCGACGCGTACCTGCGCAATCAGCGTACCGTGCCGTTCCGGCGTGATGCCGGGCTGAACAGCGTCGGGACCGAGGCCGTCAAGTCGCTCAGGCGTCACATGCAGCGTGTGCCTGAAGCGGTGCAGGTGAACGATTACAACCATCGTCGGGCGGACGTGTCGCTGCTTGTCGAAGAGAACGCGGTGCGCGATGACAGGACCACGAACGCCGTGGATTGCCGCTGGGGTGAGCACTACGAGACGCCGGAAGAAGGCAGGCGCATTGCCCGGCTTCGGCATGAGGCGCATCTGGCGCAGCAGATCGCTTACACGGGTAGGGGCAACGTTTTTGCTATCGAAGCAGGCGAGGTACTTCGACTAGACCGCAATCCCAAGGATGCACCGCATGGTCTCTTTATCACCTCGGTCTCATCTAGCGGTGGGCGGCGTGAAACGTATTCGAACACCTTCACCGCGATTCCGTCGGACCGTGTCTGGCGCACGCCGGTTGATCCGTGGGCGCAGCCGGTCATCAGCGGCATCCTGCCGGCGCGTGTCACATCGCCCGGGGACTACACCCGCGCGTATCTGACACCGGAAGGCTGGTATGTGATCAAGCTGCCGTTCGACCTTGACGAATGGAGCCCGGGCGGCACCAGCCGACCCGTGCGCTTCGCGAAGCCGTACAGCGGTGACAACTACGGACACCACTTCCCGCTGATCGACGGGGCGGAAGTCGCGATCACCTTTACGCAGGGGAATCCGGACAGGCCCGTCATTATCGGCGCGATGCATGACAGCCTGCATCCGGATCTGGTGAACAACCTGAACCACACCCGGAACCTTATCCGCACCGCGGCGCAGAACGAGATGCGCATGGAGGACAAGGAAGGCAACGAGCATATCCACCTGACCACGCCATTCCAGACCAGTGAGCTGAACCTTGGGCATATGGTTGACGCCGACCGCAAGGAGCGGGGGCAGGGAGCGGAACTGCGCACGGATGGGCACGTCGCCGTGCGAGGTAAAAAGGGGGTACTGATCTCGGCGGATGCGCAGTCCTCGGCAAGCGGCAAACAGCTCGATATGCAGGCGGCCGTCCAGGAGTTGGAACAGGCGATGCAACAGATGCGCGCATTGGACGACGCAGCGAAAGCCGCACAGGCACTCGCAGCCGATGTGGCCGGGCAGCAGGCACTACTGGACGACACGCTCAAGGGACTGGCGCGCGCGGGCGTGCTGATGAGCGCTCCTGAAGGCATTGCCATGGTCTCGGGCCATCACCTGCAACTGACGTCGCAAAGGAGTCTGTTTTTTACAGCCGGTGGCAGCATGGACATCGGAGTACTAAAGAAATTGACGGTCGCGGCCGGTGAAGCGGTGTCGCTGTTCGCGCAGAAACTCGGAATGAAGCTCTTCGCGTCGAAGGGTAAGGTGGAGATTCAGGCGCAAGGCGATGAAATGGCGCTGGCGGCACTGAAGGACGTCACGATCACCAGCACTGAGGGCAGGCTGGTACTGAGTGCGAAAAACGAAGTCTGGATTGGCGCAGGTGGGTCGTATATCCAGATCAACGCCAATCACATCGAAAGCGGTACCCCTGGCGATATCTACGAGAAGTGCGCGTTCTGGGGCAAGCAGGGCGCGGCATCCATGCAGCCGACTTTTCCCATCATGCCTGACGGCAATCTCTACGAGCAGGACTTCAAGCTGGTCAACCACGCCGATGGCAGTCCACTTGCAGGTGCCGCGTATCAGATTACGACGGCGAGCGGCAGACGGTTTTCCGGGACGGCCTCAGAAGCCGGCGTGACCAAGCTGGTCGTCACTAGCCCGGCAGAACGACTTCAGGTGAAGGCTACCGGCACGGCGATTGACGATTACCACCTGCACTATTGCGACGGTCGTGGAAACCAGGTCTGCGATGGTGACAACACCATTAACCGCATCGACTGACACGTATTTCTTCAAGGACAGACATGGGATCTCGCCCTCCAAAACGTGCCGAAGAACCGCAGTATGGTGGTGACCAGACGCGGCCTGAGGCCACCACGCCGGTGGCGCCGCTCGCCAACCCGCTCGATAAGGGCTACCTCTGCGGCAAGTGCTGCCCTGCGCTCCTTGAGCCGATGACCAATCGCCGCGGCTATCCCATGTATCAGCGCACGGTGACCCGCTCGATATGGGATGACAACCGGCTCAAGAAGCAATACTGGCGATACAAGGGTGAGGTGGGTTACGACATGACCAAGGAACCGCCTGCCCCGATCATGTCAGCAAGCGAAGAAACTCGGCCGAGCACATTTCCGCTCTCGGCATTGCAGTCCATCAATCGGGCCGCCCAGGCGGCGGCTGAAGCCGCTGCCGATGCGGCCGGGGATCCGCTTACCCGGCAGGATCTGGAGGCGGCTGGCGGTAAGTCCCTGCGCATTCCTGACGTGATCGTCCTTAGGTGTCCGTCTGAATTACTAGGGGAACTCAAGGCCGGCACTGCCGATATCCGGCACTTCATCCCGGTGCAACAGAACATCGAGCGCATCGTCGAAGTCAAGTTTGACGGTGATTCTCTCGACGAGTTGCAAGCAAAGGCGTACGCGACCATAGCCGGCGAAGGCGAATTCAACCTGCTGCAACCTGAGCACCCGGACCCCGAACTGGGTTGCCGATGCCGCACGAGACGGCGGCAGCCTAAACAGGTTCCGGTTTCGGTTCCGTCACGTGCGCCCGCGCGTGCAACCGCAAGGCGTCTGGCCTTGGTACGACCGCAGCCCGTAACGTATCCGCAGGGGATGCGTCCGCTCGGTGAAACACTGAGTGCAACGCCGACCAGCCACGTGTCCGGCTGGCCTGTCGTGCTGGCCGGCGCACTGGTTGTTCTCGCGGTCGCGGCCGCTCCCGAAACCGGCGGCGCTTCGCTGGTGCTACTTGCTGCTCCCTGATCCAAGGTTCCCCATGACACCCAAAGAGCTTTCCGATTACGCCTATGACTGCGACTACATCGCCCCAGACAGCCCGGAGCCTGACTATCACTACGTTGTCAAACTGGTGCTGCGCGTCACATTGTCTTTCCGCGACGGGCATACGCCGGCGACCCGACAGGCGCTCAGGGCTTGCTTTGACGACTACTTCGCCGTTTTCGGCAAGGAACTGCAATGGGGCTGGGATCCGCAACCCGCCGGAGGCAAACCCACCCCGTGGTATTTCGATGAGCGCCTGGTCGAGCTCACTAACGAGGCTTTCACTGACGTCAAAGCGAACGATGGCATGGTCCTTGGCTTCATGAGCGGCCTGAATCCCGACTACGTAGGTGATTACGGGATCAAATGCCTAACAGTCCCAGACTGGGAGCAGGCCATCGGACGTGATGGCTCTTATCTCAGCTTCTGGGTCGCATGCGACACGGTTCAGAAGGGGCAATGGGATGGAGGGAAATTCCCGCTGCATGACTTTCTGCTCACTTGCTGCAACCGACTTAACGCAACGCACGGGTATGCAGGCTTCGCGCTCGCCCTGCCCCATGAATACGCCCGTTGGGAGCCTTATGAACTGGCGCTTGCGCAACGGTACTGCGCGCTGGAAATCGACAAGACAGTGACAACTGCCGTGATGACAGAGGGCTGGAAGGGCATCAAGGGGGTGAACTGGTACACAGTGCTCGGCGGACATTACGTGGAGAAGCTGGGCGGCAGTCAGGCGATCCGTTCGCACCTCACCGATCCGGCATTCCGGTTCTACGATTTCGCGGGTGGAGGGCTGCTGATCCGAGCAGGCGATGGCCCGGAAATGGGACCGGTTGCCCATGGCGCTCCGCCGCTGTACGTCGCCGTCAACCAGGTCGTCCGCGACGTCAGGACGACGGTAATCCGTTCGATGGGGTTTGGGTCAAACGCTGGCGAGCTGCGTTTTAACCGCCACCTGACCGACCTATGGCTGCGCCGATTCGATGCCCCCGGCATCTGGCCGCCGCATCAACCCTGACGACTATGCCGAGATGCGTTATGACTCGCCTCTCCCTGATCTAACGTTATCCATGACACTCACCGAGCTCTCCGATTACGCCTATGACTGCGGCTACGTCGCCCCAGACAGCCCGGAGCCTGACTATCGCTACGTTGTCAAACTGGTACTGCGCGCCACGCTATCGTTCCGCGACGGGCATACGCCGGCGATCCGACAGGCGCTCAGGGCATGCTTTGACGACTACTTCGCTGCTTTCGGCAAGGGACTGCAATGGGGCTGGGACCCACAGCCTACTGGAGGTAAGCCGACCCCGTGGTATTTCGATGAACGTCTGATCGAGGTCACACGTGATGCTTTCACCAACGTTAAAGCCGATGACGAATTGGAGCTCGGCTTTATGGGGAGCTTTAACCAGAACTACGTTGGCGACCATGCAATCGAGTGCTTAACGGTCCCAGACTGGCAACAGACCATGGGTGATGATGGTTCTTATCTCAGCTTCTGGGTCGCGTGCGACGCGGCTCAGAAGGGACAGTGGGATAGCGGCAAATTTGCCCTTCATGACTTTCTGCTCAAGTGCTGCAACCGGCTCAACGCGACGCATGGATACGCAGGTCTTGCGCTTGCGCTGCCCCATGAATTCGCCCGTTGGGAGCCTTACGAATTGAAGCTTGCGCAGCAGTACTACGGGCTGGAAATCGACGATCCAGTCTCTACTGGCCTAATGACGGAAGGCTGGAAAGGCATAAAGGGCGTGAACTGGTACACGGTGCTGGGTGGGCATTACGTCGAGAAGCTGGGCGGCAATCAGGCGATCCGTTCGCACCTCACCGATCCGGCATTCCGGTTCTACGATTTCGCGGGTGGAGGGCTGGTGATCCGAGCAGGCGATGGCCCGGAAATGGGACCGGTTGCCCATGGCGCTCCGCCGCTGTACGTCGCCGTCAACCAGGTCGTCCGCGACGTCAGGACGACGGTAATCCGTTCGATGGGCCTAGGCTCAAACGCTGGCGAGCTACGCTTTAACCGCCACCTGACCGACCTATGGCTACGCCGCTTCGACGCCCCCGGCATCTGGCCGCCGCATCAACCCTGAATCACACAAAAACTAGCTTCCGAGGAAGACGAGTCCCACCGTTCGTCTGCACGCCCTACCCGCGAACCGCTCGCCCGCATAACCTCCAAACAACCCCGCCACCACCCCAAATCTCCAATCCCCTTGCATCCCACCAAAATACTGTATAAATTTACAGGTGCATGCATATACAGGGTCCGCCATGAACCACCTCATACGCATCTTGAACGACGATGACAGCGAAACGCTTGCCTGGTTGTGCAAGCACGTTGGGGACGTACGCGTGGCGAGTGCCGCGCGGCATCTGGGAGGTCACGGCAAGCCGTATCTGTCCGCGGTGTGCCGCTATCTGGGGGTGCGGCCGCCGGCGCCCAATCAGCGCAGCCGTCCTGTAGAAGACTGCACGGTCGGTGATAGCTACCTCGCCCAGATCCGTCAGTTGCTCGCGCAGCGTGGCGAGACACCGTTAAAGCGTCACGTTTGACGCAATCCGTTGCCCAGCCTTTTGACGAAAACAACATCATGATCAACGCCACTGCACTCGAAACAGAATCCGGTAACGTCAATCAAGTCGCCCTGGAACGTGAACTGCGAGCCGCCTCCCTTGACCTCCAGCAGGTCATCGTCACGGTGGCGAAGCGTCATATCGGCAGTGGCCGGCGCGCCTATCCGAGCGGCTCGGGGTCGCCCACCTGGCGCACGCTGCAAACCATAGACGAGCAAGTGTTCGAGAATCCGGGCTTCCGGGCACGGAACAAAGAAACCATCCGAATGATGTTCGCCAGGTTTGACGACAGTCGCCTGTGCAGTGGCGATCTCGACGAGCCCGTCGACTGGCGGCGCGACGATGACGACCTGCCGGCGGTGTATCTGATCGTGCGAGAGTTAGTGCAGTCCGAGGCAACCAGCACGGCGATGTCTGACTAACGGAATCATGGTGCGCCGAAGTTCGGCGCATCAGAATAGATTTGTCCAGGTGGCGAGTGCCACCTGGACGCGTGTTCGCGCATCGCCATCAACCAGCGCAAACGCGCCCACGCCCCAAAAAACTAAGCAACCCGAATCAATCCACATCCGGCCCGTGCCCACCGGGCAGCACATGGTGCATTTCATAAAACCGAACACCTGCTCTGGACGGCAACGTGAACGGCGGCGTGAAGGAAACGAAGTCCAGCAGCTCATAAAATTTCCGGGCAGTCTCTCTCGCGGTACACCAGGCCAGTCTCCCGCCTTCCTTTTGAACGTGATCGAGACACAGCTTGACCAGTAAGCGGCCAAGTCCATATCCGCGCAACCCTTCCTCCACGGCAATGCCGCGCAAGCGCCATTCGGCGTCGCTAACCGAACCGCTTAGCGCTTCGCGACACACCGTCGCCACCGCAACGATTCGTTCATCCTGATAAACCGCGAGGTGTAGGGTCGACGCCTCATCGTCTCCGCGAAAGCGGCACGAATCGGATCGCCCCTCCAATAAGACGGCGCTGCGTAGCGGATAAACCCATTCAGCCGGAACGGAGCAAACCGAGAAAAGCGTGCGATGCTGGGACATGGTTCGAGAATATCCACGCTGCAAGGTGGAGCAGTTGAGTGACCGATAGCCATCTAGTGCATGGCGAAATTTTCACCTGCCGGCATCGAATGAAATAACCCGAGCGAACTTACCGGGTCCGCTTCAACAGCGCAATACCGTCCAACAAACTTCAGCAGCCGCATCGGGCCATCCTGTCAGGGCTGACAGGTTCGCTTGATCACGCCATACGTTACGCTTGGCTCGTCTCAAATTTGTCCTATAAGAAATTCAACTGAGATCTCAGATGCTGGAAAACGCCCCATCCGATACGCAAGCCGCATACGCCCAGATCCGCTCACGCATTCTGGATGGCAGGCTCGCGCCTGATCAACCGGTATCGCCACGGAGCATCGCAGACGAACTGATGCTCGGGCATACGCCGGTGCGTTCTGCGATACAACGTCTGGTTGTCGAAGGACTGGTGAAGGTGGTTCCGCGCAAAGGCACCTACGTCGCCGCGCCGGACACGAACGACCTGCGCGAAATTTTCGAGGTGCGTCTCGCCCTCGAGAGCACGGCCGCTTATCTCGCTGCGATCAACGGCGCAACTGAAGGAATGATCAAGGCGATCGACCAGTTGCGGCAAATCATCAATACCGAAGCGATCGACCTGATGCACGAGCAGCGAACCGGCTGGACGTTCCATCAAGAGATGTTTGCGGCTTCGCGAAACGAGCGCCTGTTCACGACCTACGCGGGGCTACGGGCTCAAACCGGTCTGGCGCTCAACGAGTTGCCGCGCAGCGACGCCGCTACCGTGCGCCGGGGCACGCTGGAGCATCTGAACATTTACGCCGCCATCGCCGCCAAAGAGCCGGAAGAAGCACGACGTCATATGTGGAATCACATTGTGGATGGAACCGATGCGCGAATCCAGATCATCCGAGGCCAACATGAATCTTCGAACTAAAGGAATCTCCGTTCCGGCGCAAATGCTGATTGCATTGGTGTTAGGCGTACTGACCGGAATTCTTGTTCCGAGCGTAGGCAGCAAGCTTGCGTTTGTCGTCACCATTTTTGGACATGCGATCAAGATGGTCGTCATGCCGCTGATCCTGTTGTCCGTCACTGTCGGCGTGTTCAAGATGGGCGTGGAACGCGGACGTCTGGGAAAAACCGCAGCGTTGAGCATCGCCTTTTTCCTGGTGATGACCGTGGTGTCCAGCGTCCTCGGTCTCGGCTTGAACATGTTTTTCCGGCCGGGCCTTGGGGCGGGTCTCACGCATACCGCCGCGATGCCTGCGAACCTGGCTAGCAGCCTCGACTGGACGCAGTTCGTTGTCGATCTCGTGCCGGCCAATATCGTCGGGGCGCTGGCGGCCGGCAACTCGTTGCCGATCCTGGTCTTCGGTGTCCTGCTGGGCTCGGCGTTATCCGCGATCGAGGAACGGGCCGTGCCCTTCATCGCGGTACTCGAGTCCATGCTGGCGGCCCTCTTCAAAATGACGCAGTGGATCGTCGCGCTCTCGCCGCTCGCAATTTTCGCCGGCATGGCCACGCTGCTGGCATCGAAGGGACTCGCCGGCATCATGCCGTTGCTCAAGCTGCTCGGCGTGGCCTATCTCGGCATGGCCATTCTTGCCGTGCTACTCAGCGCGATCGTCAAGCTGATCGGCCGGTCGCCCATCGCGCTCATCAAGCACGTGAGCGAGCCGCTGATTCTCGCCTTCACCACGCGTTCGTCGGAAATCACGTTTCCGGTTCATCTCAAGAAACTGACGGACATGGGCGTGCCGCCCTCCGTGGCGTCGACCATTCTGCCGTTGTCCTACATATTCAACCGGGACGGGGCCGTTCTCTACACGGCGCTGGCGGTGGGTTACCTGGCGGACGCCTACCACCTCGTCTGGACATGGCCGCTGATGCTGACGGTGGTCGTATTGACGATCATCACGATCGATGGCGCGGCAAACGTTCCGTCCGGAGCGATCGTTGCGATCACCATCGTGCTGACGGCGGTCGGTTTGCCGGTTGAGGCCGTCGTGCTGATCCTCGGAATCGACGCATTCTTCGACATGGGTCGAACCGCCCTGAACGTGTACGGCAGTTCGGTTGCGACCGTCGTCGCAATGCGAATCTCCGGCGTGGACCAACCGCGGTCGGATCAGGACGGATACGCCGGCGGCAGGGAAGCAGGGCTGGGCGACATCCCGGCGGTGGGCGAGTTTTCAACCGCGACACGGTTGGACCGTCGCGCCTGACACCACCCGGCCGCTCACGAAGCATCACGCGGCGATCGGCGTCACGGCAGCAACTGGCAAGCACACCCTCGCGCGACGTCCCAAGGCAAAGCTGCCACGGGCGTTGCGATGGAGAGGTATTGCCCGAGTTTTTGCGGCATAACGGACGGCGCGAAGGTGGCGACCCGAAGCAATCTGACCACGAACGCTTTAACGCGAGAATCCCATGGCTTCTTTTTTTCTCCAGCTACCTGACGCAAGCTCGCCGCGCGGCGCACACACTGCGTTGCAAGGTGACCTCGCGACCGTCCCGCCTCGTGTCTCCGCTCTACGGGATGCCCATCCTTCCATCGACCATGTGCACTTCCTCTGCCGCGACGACCGCGCGCTGCCGCTCTACGGCAAGATGAAAGATGCGCCCCACGGACTCTATCTGGGGCTGCTTCATGGCCGCAACCAGCTCGATACGCCACTGGGCGGACTGGGCTACCCGGGCCCCGCGATTGGACCGCTGTGTCACGTCAGAACCGCGTACGCCGCCCATCTCTACCTGCGCTTCGCGGATCCGGCCACATCGAGACTGTTCTTTCCCGCGCCGAGCGAGACGGAAGGAGAAGACGCCCTGATCGGTGTGCAGGACGAAGTCGTCATCGATATCGTGAACAGCACCATTCCGTACGACGGACGGTTCTTCGGCGACTGGATGGTCTTCTACCACGGCGACCCGATAGAAGAACAATAAAAGGACGTACTCGGAGAGCGCTTGCCAAGCTTATCTCGATAGTTATATTATGACTAGATACATTCACACTAGTCATAGCCCATGGTTCGTCATTCTCCGCTCGCGCTTGCTGTCCTCGCGATGCTCACCGAAGCCCCGATGCATCCCTACCGGATGCAGCAGCTCATCAAGGCGCGCGGCAAGGACGAGGTCATCAACGTCGGCCAGCGCAACAGCCTCTACCAGACCATCGACCGCCTGCTGCGCGGCGACCTGATCGCGATCCGCGAAACCGGGCGCGACGGCGCCTTTCCGGAGCGCACGGTCTACGAAATCACCGAAGCCGGCCGCGACACCGCCCGCCTGTGGCTGCGCGAACAGCTTGCCCAGCCCGCGCGTGAATTCCCGGCCTTCCCGGCCGCGCTCTCCTTCCTGCCGCTGCTGTCCCCCGACGACGTGCGCCGCCAGCTCGAAACCCGCGTCGGCGCGCTCGAGCGCGAACTGGTCCGCATCGACGCCATGACCGACGAAGCCAACGCCGTCCAGGTGCCGCGCCTGTTCCTGCTCGAAGGCGAACTGGTACGCGCGCAATTGACAGCGGAACTGGAGTGGGTACGTACGGTAGTCGCAGACCTGAAGGCCGGCACGCTGACATGGAGCCCTGAGTGGCTGGAAGAAATCGCCCAACGCTTCATCCTGCCCGCCGACGCCACCACCTACAAGCAAGTCAAACCCGCCGCCAGGAAGGAGAGCCCGTCATGAGCCGCGAACCTTTGAATGTCATCATCATCGGCGCCGGCACGGGCGGTTTGTGTCTCGCGCACGGGCTAACGCAGGCCGGCCTCAAGGTCGCCGTCTACGAACGGGATCGCAGCCGGGTCGACGGTCTGCAGGGCTATCGTGTCGGCATCAACGAACAGGGCGTCGCTTCGCTGAAGGCGTGTCTGCCGCCCGATCTGTTCGCGACCTTCCTCGCGACGTGTGCACGCACGCCCCACCACTTCAATATCCTGACCGAGCGCATGACCGAGTTGTTGTCCGTACCGATCGACGACGAAGCGCTGAGCGGCGGCAAATCCGTGAGCCGCATGACCTTGCGGCAGGTTCTGCTCACCGGCCTGGAGGAGCAGATTCACTTCGACAAGACCTTCACCGCCTACGAACAACACGCGGACGGCAGCGTCACCGCGCATTTCGCCGACGGCACCCACGCCACTGCGGATCTGCTGGTCGGCGCGGATGGCGCGCGCTCGAAGGTGCGCCGTCAATTGCTGCCGCACGCGCGGCTCGCCAACACCGGCATCGTCAGCATCGCGGCCAAGGTGCCGATGAGCGCGGCGACGCGCGCGCTGCTGCCGCCCAAGGTGCTGGACGGCATCACGCTGATCAATGCCCCGAAGGGCTTCGGCGGCATCGTTCACGTGATGGAATTCCCGTGGGGAGTGGACGGGCTGAAGGAAGGCATTGGCAGCAGCGACGCCGACCTGCTCGCGCGCTGGCCCGGTCTGCTGTTTGACAACAGCCGCGACTATCTGATGTGGGGTGTGTGGGGCGCGCTGCGCAATCTGCCGGCCGATCCGAAGTCGCTGGGACAACCGGCCCTGCTCGCGCTCGCCACCGAAATCACCGACGGCTGGCATCCCAACCTGCGCGCGCTGATTCGCGCGTCGGATTCGAGCACGGCCTTCAGCGTCGATGTCCGCACCTCGCTGCCGGTCGACGCCTGGCCCACGACCAACGTGACCGTCCTCGGCGATGCGGTGCATCTGATGACGCCAGGCCGCGGCATCGGCGCCAACACCGCCTTACGCGATGCGGCGCTGCTGGCGGCCCGCCTCGGCGACGCGCAACGCGGCAGGCTGTCGGGGCACGACGCGGTCGCGGGATACGAGGCGGAGATGCGCCGCTACGGATTTCACGCGGTCGCGGAATCGCGCAAGCAGTTCGACGATCGCGGTGCGCTGCATCGTCCGGTGGTCGGGCGCGTGGCGCTCGGCGCGATGCGTACCGGTCTGCGCGTGGTGAACAACGTGCCTATGCTCAAGCGTCGCCTGATCAACGCGGAAAACGCGTTTCGCAGCGCCGATCAGACTCCGCAGAACGCATGAGGTCAGCTTACTTCGGCGAGACGTCGATATTGCCCAGATACTTCTGGGCCAACGTCTTCACTGTGCCGTCGGCCTGCACTTTCGCGATCGCCGCGTTCAGTTGATCGCGCAGCGCGGTGTCGCCCTTGCGCAGTCCAAACGCGATGCCGCTGCCAAGAATCTTATCGTCGCGCACAGGCTGTCCGACGAAGGCGAAGTCCTTGCCGTCGGGTCGCGACAGGAAAGCCGCTTGCCCTGCCGGCGCCAGCAGGAGCGTCGCATCGAGGCGGCCGGACACCAGGTCCGCGTAGATCTGGTTCTGATCCTGGTACGACACGACGTTCACGCCCGCGCCTTCCCAATGCGTCTTCGCGTAGGTTTCCTGGATCGACGCCTGCAGCACGCCGACGCGCTTGCCTTTTAGCGACTCGGGTGTGGGCACGAGGCCGCTGCCGTTTTTGGCAATCAACTGCGTCGGCACGCGGTAGATCACGCTGGTGAAATCGATCGCCTGGCGGCGCTTCTCGGTGGCGTTCATCGCCGAATTGATCGCATCGAACTTGCGGCCCTGCAGCGCGGGAATCAAGCCGTCGAACGAAGTTTCGACCCACTTGCACGTCAAGTGCGCCGTGGTGCACACGGCCTTGCCGATGTCGACGTCGAGGCCTTGCAACTCACCGCTCGGCCCTTTCGATTCGAACGGCGGATACTGCGCTTCGAGACCGAAGCGCAAGGTGCCGGCATCGGCGGCGAAAGCAGAGACTGACGCCAGCGCGCATGCCAGCGTGAACAGGGTTTTGAGCAGTTTCATCGTAGCTTCTTCACTTTGAATTTGACGTCGCATCGAATCTGCCGCCCTCGGTGCCGGCGGCGTGATCCGACGTTTCTCAGATCTCACACAACCGCCGCGCGCCTTCGATCAGCGTCGCATCGTCCTTCGAAAAGCTCAGGCGAATCAGGCCGGAATCGGTGCCGTCCGTGTAAAACGCCGAGAGCGGAATCGTCGCCACGCGCGCATCGCGAATCAGGCGCAACACGAAGTCGCTATCGCTTTCCTCGGAGAAGCCGCGAAAGCGCGCGAGCATGAAGAAGCTGCCTTCACTCGGCAACAATTCGAAGCGCGAGTCGCGCAACGCATGCGCCAGCAAATCGCGTTTCTGCTGATAGAACGCCGAGAGCCCGAGATAGGTTTGCGGCTTGGCGAGTGCTTCGACGAACGCGTATTGCATGGGCGTATCGGCGGAAAACACCATGAATTGATGGACCTTGCGGATCTCGTCCATCAGTTCGGCGGGAGCGAGACAATAGCCGACCCGCCAGCCCGTCACGTGATGCGTCTTGCCGAACGACGACACGATCACGCTGCGTTCCGCCAGTTCGGGATAGCACGCCATGCTCTGATGCTTCGCACCATCGAACACGACGTGCTCGTAGACCTCGTCGGCCAGCACCACGATATCGGTGTTGCGGGTCACGGCTTTGAGGCGCTCGATGTCAGCATCGCTGAACACGGTCGCCGTCGGGTTGTGCGGCGTGTTGATGATGATCATGCGCGTCTTCGGCGTGACCGCCGCGGCCACCTCGTCCCAGTTCACCCGGAAATCGCTGAGCGACAGCTTGATCGGAATCGGCGTGGCGCCTTGCAGGCGCACGATCGGCGCATAGCTGTCGAAAGACGGCTCGAAGTAAATCACTTCGTCGCCGGGATGCACGAGCGCGCTAATCGTCGAATACAGTCCCTCGCTCGCACTGGCGATCACGGTGACTTCGGTAGCCGGGTCGTAACGCACGCCGTATAAGGTCTCGACCTTGTCGGCGAGCGCTTCGCGCAGCGCACCGATGCCCGCCATCGGCGCGTACTGGTTATGTCCGGCGCGCATGGCGGCGGCGACGCCGTCCACCAGATGCGGGTCCGGTGCGAAATTCGGCGCCCCCTGCGACAGGTTCAACGCTTCGTGTTGCGCGGCCAACTGGCCGATCACGGTAAAGATCGTGGTACCTACATCGGGCAATTTCGAGCGGGCGTGCAAGGCGCTCTGCATAACGGTTTCTCCATCGGACGGCGAGGCTGCGGAGCGCCTTGTCCCATGCGCTCCAGCCGGTCTGACGATTAGGCATCAGCCAAAGCGCGGTCACAATCGATACTTTGTCATGCGCGGCATGCGTTTACGTCATGGCGAGCGCCAGGCCCTGTGGGGCGGAGGAAAGCAGGAGAGGCTCAGGAGAATCAGGCAGAAACCGGCGGAAGCGGGGCGAACGGCGGATGGCTGCGAGCGAGCCGTGTCATGCAAAAAACGCGAGGGAAACCATCAGGGCTGCGCCCGTGCGAGCGCAGCCGTTCCTGCCGCCTACTCGTCCATCAGACGGACTTTCACCTTCTTGCCCTTCACCTTGCCGGCGCTGAGCTTGCGCAACGCGTCGCGGGCGACGCTGCGCTCGACGGCGACGTAGGTCGAGAATTCCGTCACGTTGATCTTGCCGATCTGCGTGCCGGTGAATCCCGCTTCGCCAGTCAGCGCGCCGAGCACATCGCCCGGGCGGATCTTTTCCTTGCGGCCGCCGAGAATCTGCAGCGTTTCCATCGGCGGCAGCAGGCGCTCGTTGCTGGTCGAGGTCAGCTCCGATAACGGATGCCACGCCACCTCACGCCCCTGCGCCTGCTCAAGACCGCCGACGCGGCCCATCTCGTTCATGCTCGCAAGACTCAGCGCCCAGCCTTCCTGGTCGGCGCGGCCCGTACGGCCGATGCGGTGCACGTGCACTTCCGGGTCCGGCGTCACGTCGACGTTGATCACCGCTTCGAGTTGCGCGATATCCAGACCGCGCGCCGCGACGTCCGTGGCCACCAGCACCGAGCAACTGCGATTCGCGAACTGGATCAGCACCTGGTCGCGTTCGCGCTGATCGAGTTCGCCGTGCAGTGCAAGCGCATGGAAACCCTGCGCGCGCAGCACGTCGAGCAGATCGCGGCACTGCTGCTTGGTATTGCAGAACGCCAGCGTGCTCACCGGACGATAGTGATTCAGCAGCAGCCCGACCGCGTGCAGCCGGCCGTCTTCCGTCACTTCGTAGAAACGTTGGCGAATCTTGCTGTTGTCGTGCCGCTCTTCGAGCTTGATTTCCTTCGGACTGCGCAGGAACTGCTGGCTCAGCTTGCCGATTCCGTCCGGATACGTCGCGGAGAACAGCAGCGTCTGGCGCTCCTTCGGACATTGACGCACAACGGTGGCGATGTCGTCGAAGAAGCCCATGTCGAGCATGCGGTCGGCTTCATCGAGCACCAGCGTGTTCAGCGCCCCCAGCGCGAGACTGCCACGCTCGAGGTGATCCATGATGCGCCCCGGCGTGCCGACGACAATGTGCGCGCCCTGTTCGAGGCTCGTCGTCTGCGGACGCATGGGCGTGCCGCCGCACAGCGTCAGCACCTTGATGTTCTGCTCGGCGCGCGCGAGGCGGCGGATTTCCTGGGTGACCTGATCGGCAAGTTCGCGCGTCGGGCACAGCACCATGGCCTGCACATCGAAATTGCGGGCATCGAGGCGCGACAAAAGCGCAAGCGAAAACGCCGCGGTCTTGCCGCTGCCGGTCTTCGCCTGGGCAATCAGATCGTGGCCGGCCAGCGCAACCGGCAGACTCGCGGCCTGGATCGGCGTCATGTCGACGTAGCCGAGCTGGGTCAGATTGGCGAGCACGGCAGGCGGCAACGACAACTGGCTGAACGGCGCGCCGGCTTGGGTGGGACTATTCATAAGGATGGCTCGCTATCGGCTGAAGGCTAAGGGCTTATTCGGCCATGGGGCCGAGGGACGGACGGCCTTCAATCTGCTCGTAGACCACCGAGCCATCGTCCGCGTCGAAACGTTCGACGTAATTGCGCGCGCCGCACATCGGACAGCGGAACAGGAGCCCCTGGCCCTCGTTCTTGATGACGACATCCGATTGCTCCCACTGCGCTTCGCAGGACTGGTTTCTACACTTGAACACGTTGCTTCTCCAACTTCGATTCGTTTGTTGATTCGGCCCTGCAGCGCTGAGCGCAGAGGCGGCAGGGCGATAAATTCGGCGCGGCGGGGCGATGCCCGCTCAACCCAGATGGGTATGCCGGGAACGGGGTGCGCTCACTTCCATGTCGGTGAGGCCATGGACGATGCCGCAATCCTCGACCGCCTGTTCGGTCTGACATTGCTCGCGCAGCGTGGTCAATTGCGCCTTGAGTTGCTTGAGCTCGTCGATCCGCGTATCGACGTGCGCAATATGCTCGTCGATCAGCGTGTTGATCGCGCCGCAGCCGTCGGCCGGGGCGTCGGTCAGGCGCAGCAGGGCGCGGATCTCGTCGTGAGTCATGTCGAGCGCCCGGCAATTGCGGATAAAACGCAGGCGTTCGACGTGCCGCGCCGTGTAGCTGCGGTAATTGGCTTCCGTACGGTCCGCTTCGGGCAACAGGCCCTCTTTTTCGTAAAAGCGGATGGTTTCGGTAGTGCAGTGGGCAATCTTCGCGAGTTCGCCGATTTTCATGGAGCCTCCCGATTGCGTCCTTGACCTTGTAGTGGCTTCAAGGTGTTTACTAGACCACAAATCTAGCCAGGAAGCCACCATGCCTAACGCCAGCCCCGCCGAAACACACCGTCACGAGCCCGGTGAATCGTGCGCTCATGCCCACCCAGAAAGGGTTTCGGGCGATGTGCGTGTGGATAGGCATAAACATGAGGGCAGTCAGCCGCACGACCATGCGCATGCCGGACATCACGAGCACGCTCATACAGGGCATGACCACGGCCATGACCATGACCATGGCGACGGCCACAAGCATGGCCACGACCACGACCACGCTCATGCCCACACCGACGCCTGCTGCACCGCCGCTCCACCCGTTCTCGCCAAGCTCGCGGGACCGGAAACCATCGGCGACAACGTGCGCACCTCGATCCGCATCATGCAGATGGACTGCCCGACCGAAGAGGCGCTGATCCGCAAGAAGCTCGGCCGCATGCCGTACGTGCGGAGCCTCGACTTCAACCTGATGCAGCGCGTACTCACCGTCGTGCATGCGCCGGACGCCCTGGGTTCGATCCTGGCGAGCCTGCGCTCGCTCGATTTCGATCCTCAACTGGCCGACGCCGCCACGCCGCTCACAGGCGTCCCGGCTGCACCGCCCAAGCCCTGGTGGCCGCTCGCGCTGGCCGGCGCCGCAGCCGTCGGCTCCGAGGCCGCCAGTTGGCTCGGCGCGCCGAGCTGGCTCGCGGCGGCGCTCGCGATCGTCGCCGTGGTTTCCTGCGGCCTCACCACCTACAAAAAAGGCTGGCTCGCGATCCGCAACGGCAACCTCAACATCAACGCGCTGATGAGCATTGCCGTCACCGGCGCGCTGGTCCTGCGCCAATGGCCGGAAGCGGCCATGGTGATGGTGCTGTTCACGATCGCGGAGCTGATCGAAGCCAAATCGCTCGACCGTGCCCGCAACGCCATCAAGGGCCTGATGCAACTGACGCCCGAGCAGGCCACCGTGCAACAGCCCGACGGCAACTGGCGAGCCGTGGACATCAAATCGGTCGGCGCCGGCCAGATCGTGCGCGTGAAGCCGGGTGAGCGCATTGGCCTCGACGGCGAGATCGTCGCGGGGCGCTCCAGCGTGAACCAGGCGCCGATCACCGGCGAAAGCCTGCCCGTCGACAAGACCGAGGGCGACGCCGTCTTCGCCGGCACGATCAACCAGGCCGGCTCATTCGACTACCGCGTGACCGCTGCCGCCAGCAACACCACGCTCGCGCGCATCATCCACGCCGTCGAAGAGGCCCAGGGCGCCAAGGCGCCGACGCAGCGCTTCGTCGACCAGTTTGCCCGCGTCTATACGCCGATCGTGTTCGCCATCGCGCTGGCCGTCGCCGTGGTCCCGCCGCTGCTGTTCGGCGGCGTGTGGCACTACTGGGTCTACAAGGCGCTGGTGATGCTGGTGATCGCCTGCCCGTGCGCGCTGGTGATCTCCACCCCTGTGACGATCGTGAGCGGCCTCGCCGCGGCCGCGCGCCAGGGCATCCTGATCAAGGGCGGCGCGTACCTCGAGCAGGGTCGCAAGCTGAAGTGGCTCGCGCTCGACAAGACCGGCACGATCACCCACGGCAAACCGGTTCAGACGGACTTCGAACTGCGCGCGGATCTCGAACCCAGCCGCTGCCGCAGACTTGCCGCGAGCCTCGCAGGCCGCTCCGATCATCCGGTGTCCCAGGCGATTGCGAACGCGGCCAAAGCGGACGGCATCGTCTCCTCGCCCGTAGAAGCGTTCGAAGCCATCCTGGGACGCGGCGTCAGCGGCACCATCGACGGCATGCCGTATCTGCTCGGCAACCACCGGCTGGTGCATGAACTCGGACGCTGTTCGGCGGAGCTCGAAGCCCGGCTCGAGACGCTCGAGCGCCAGGGCAAGACCGTCGTCATGCTGATGGACGCCGAGCGCGTGCTAGGACTATTCGCCGTCGCCGACACGGTGAAAGACAGCAGCCGCGCCGCCATCGCCGATCTTCACACGCTGGGTGTGCAGACGGCCATGCTGACCGGCGACAACCCGCACACGGCGGCAGCGATTGCCGAGCAGGTCGGCATCGACCGGGCGCACGGCGACCAGTTGCCGGAAGACAAGCTCAAGGCGGTGGAAGGGTTGGCCGCACAAGGTGCGACGGTCGGGATGGTCGGCGACGGCATCAACGATGCGCCGGCGCTCGCGCGCGCCGACATCGGCTTTGCGATGGGCGCGATGGGCACCGACACCGCCATCGAAACGGCCGACGTCGCCCTGATGGACGACGACCTGCGCAAGATCCCGCTGTTCATCCGCCTCTCGCAGGCGACGCATTCGGTACTGGTGCAGAACATTACGTTGGCGCTCGGCGTGAAAGCCGTGTTCCTGGCGCTCACGCTGATGGGCTACGGAACGATGTGGATGGCCGTGTTCGCCGATGCAGGCGCGAGCCTGCTGGTGGTGGGCAACGGTCTCAGGTTGTTGCGCAAGTAAGTACGCTGTCGTGAACGGCGCGAACGAGTGGCGCGTCCCGTCCGCTCATCGCCGCCTTCAAGGTCTCCGAAGGCCGCACACCGAACAGCTTGCGGTAGTCGGTGGCGAACTGGCTAAGGTGCCAGAAACCCCAGGCCGCGGCGACGTCCTGAACCGGCCGCGGGTCACTCAACGCGCCGCACAGGTCGCGGCGCGCACCATTCAACCGGATGATCCGCAGATAAGCGGCCGGCGCCATCCCGAGCACATCCTGAAAGCAATACTGCAACGTGCGCCGGCTCACATGCAGCCGTTCGCACAACTCGGGTACATTCACTGCGCGCTCGCGATTGGCGAGCACATACTCGCGTGCTTCGGACACGATCCATCGACGGCGCGGCCGCGTTGGAATCGCTACGGGTTCGCACGACGTGAGCGAACCCAGATCGAATAACGAGGCCAGCACGGACGCCTGCAGGTTATCGCGCGCCAACGCGGACAAAGGCACCGTATTCGACGCGCTCTCATCGAGCATCTGCCGCAACGAGGCGCACAACTGCTCCTTGCGCGCGAGGCCAATCCGCATGACTTCGGTGTTGGGCAGATGCTCGGCGAGCGCGAGCTGCTCGACCTCGGCCGCATAGCGGCGCAGTACCTCACCCTTCACCACGACGCCGAAAATCTCGAATCCCTCCGGCGTGATCAACTCGAATTCGATGCCACCCGGCCGGCACGCCAGCGCGTCGTCCGCGATCACGCTGGCATCGACGCGTCCGGTTCGTCCGAGGGCGTGTTCGCCGGTTGCATCGCCGCCTGGCTCGCGATACGTCGGAATGCCGAACCAGTACGCGTCCGATTGGACCTCGCAGGTTTGCCGCAGCGTGTGGCTGGTGGTTTCGCAGAACACCTGCATGTGATCGAGCGGCAACTCCGTAATGGTGCCGACGAAACGGCCTGTCGTCAGTTGATCGTAGGTCTGGCTCCAGCCGTGCAGGTTGCGCGCCTGTTCGTCGGCATCGTGCGCGACGCAGGTCTGCACACGAAAACCCGATGCAGCGAATGGCGCTTGCGCCGATACCGCGTCTGCAGCAAGCGGATCAGCGTCAATGCAGGAGAACTCTATGGTCATACCGGATCTGCCAGGAAGCGGAGCACGCAGGAGGTGGAAGCCGAACGCAAGTCTTGTGCCGAACTCGCCTGGGCAGCGGTCGAGCAAAGGCGGACCGCCAGTTGCTCACTTCCTGAACATCCCATGCACACCGTGCTCAGAAACAGCACGCGCCGTCATGAACACCCTGAACAGTGCGGGCCGCGACGCAGCGCGATTGTGCCCACTGGGCCAGCATGACTCCCCAATCGTGTGCATTGGCACGTTTCTGGCGTATGCGACGGGCGGCAAGCGGATCACCGCGCCGGGTTTTCACCATTCGAACATGTGAGGAGCAGACAGATGAATCACGCTGAGATGCAGTTTCTGACCACCGAATTCCCGTACAAAAAGCAGTATGCGAATTTTATCGGCGGTGAATGGGTCAAGCCGGTTGGCGGCGAGTACTTCGACAACATCTCGCCCATCACCGGTGAGCCGTTCACCTCGATTCCACGTTCGCGCGAAGCCGATATCGAACTCGCACTCGACGCCGCGCATCGCGCCAAAACGGCGTGGGGCAAAACCTCGACCACCGATCGCGCCAACATCCTGAACCGCATTGCCGACCGGATGGAAGCGAACCTGCAGAAGCTTGCCGTCGCCGAGACGATCGACAACGGCAAGCCACTGCGCGAAACGATGGCGGCGGATATCCCGCTCGCGATCGATCACATTCGCTACTTCGCCGGTTGCGTACGCGCCCAGGAAGGCTCGATCTCCGAGATCGACGACGACACCGTGGCGTACCACTTCCACGAACCGCTAGGCGTCGTGGGACAAATCATTCCGTGGAACTTCCCGATCCTGATGGCCGTATGGAAGCTCGCACCGGCACTGGCCGCCGGCAATTGCGTCGTGCTGAAGCCGGCAGAGCAGACACCCGCTTCGATCCTGGTGCTGCTCGAACTGATTCAGGATCTGCTGCCGGCCGGCGTGATCAACGTTGTGAACGGCTTTGGTCTGGAAGCCGGCAAACCGCTCGCCTCGAACAAGCGCATCGCCAAGATCGCCTTCACGGGTGAAACGACCACTGGTCGCCTGATCATGCAGTACGCGAGCCAGAACATCATTCCGGTGACGCTCGAACTCGGCGGCAAGAGCCCGAACATTTTCTTCGCCGACGTGATGGACCACGACGACAGCTACTTCGACAAGGCACTCGAAGGCTTCGCGATGTTCGCGCTGAATCAGGGTGAAGTCTGTACCTGTCCGTCACGCGTGCTGGTCGACGAGAAGATCTACGACCGCTTCATGGAACGCGCGCTCAAACGCGTCGCTGCGATCACGCAAGGCCACCCGCTCGACAGCAAGACCATGATCGGCGCGCAAGCCTCGCAGGAGCAACTCGAGAAGATCCTCTCGTATATCGATCTCGGCAAGCAGGAAGGCGCGCAATGCCTGATCGGCGGCGAGCGCAACACGCTCGGCGGTGAGCTGAGCAAGGGCTACTACGTGAAACCCACCGTGTTCCGCGGCAACAACAAGATGCGCATTTTCCAGGAAGAAATCTTCGGACCGGTGGTGTCGGTGACGACCTTCAAGACCGAAGACGAAGCGCTCGAAATCGCCAACGACACGTTGTATGGTCTCGGCGCCGGCGTCTGGACGCGCGACGGCACGCTTGCCTACCGCATGGGACGCGGCATTCAGGCGGGCCGCGTGTGGACCAATTGCTATCACGCGTATCCGGCGCATGCGGCGTTCGGCGGCTACAAGCAGTCGGGCATTGGCCGCGAGAATCACAAGATGATGCTCGACCACTATCAGCAGACCAAGAATCTCCTCGTCAGCTACAGCCAGAAGCCGCTCGGCTTCTTCTGATGCCCCCAAACCTGGCGCTCCGCGCCAGGTCTCCCGAGGGGGTCAAGAAAACTTGGGGCGGCCCGGCGTCTTCTTCAGCGCCAGACGTTCCAGATGGGCGGCGGGCCGCCTCGTGCGGCTCGCTCTCTTTTCAGGTGAGGAATCGTCATGGCTGGCAAGGAAGTGGAACGCGTGATCGTGACGCCGGCGGCGGCGGAATTGATCGGGAAGTTACGCGCCGAACATGGGCAGATGCTGTTTCATCAGTCGGGCGGATGCTGCGACGGCAGCGCGCCGATGTGTTTTCCGCTCGGCGACTTTATGGTCGGTTCATCGGACGTCAAGCTCGGCACGATTGCGGGCGTGCCGTTTTATATGAGCGAATCGCAATTCGAATACTGGCAGCACACGCAGTTGATCATCGACGCCGTGCCGGGCAATGGCGGCATGTTTTCGCTGGAGCGGCCGACAGGGCTCAGGTTTCTGACGCGCTCGCGACTCTTTGAAGACGATGAGAATGCGTGGCTGGAAACGCATCCGGTCGAGCGCGCGGATGCATGAACGGGCGGTTCGTTTGAATCTGGTTTCGCGTTACTCCGCCGCTGCTGTGCCGCTGACTGCGGGCGTCTGCGGCGCCGCTTCCAGCAACGCATCGCTATCGTCTTTCAACCCCACTCCGGTGAGACCCAGGCGACGCGCGTGCGTCAGCAGATAGTGCAGCTTGTGCGCCGCGCCTGCATAGCTCAACCCCTCCGGCCGCACGTTCGAAATGCAGTTGCGCTGCGCATCGCTACAGCCCGCTTTGGGTGCATAGGTCAGATAGATGCCGAGGCTATCCGGCGAGCTCAAGCCCGGACGCTCACCAATCAACATCACCACCAGCCTGGTACGCAACAGCTCGCCAATCTCGTCGCCCAGCGCCACCCGCGCTTGCCGCGCGACCACGACCGGGCCGATCTTCCAATCCGTGAGTTTCGGGCACACCGCCTGGATTAGCGGAATGGACTGCTTCGCGGCAGCGAACGCCGATAAGCCGTCGGCGATCACGAACACCACATCCGGCGACTCGGTGCCGGCCTGCGCCAGGGCAAGCACCTCGCGACTCTCGTCCGCCAAACGCCGCCCCAGGTCGGGACGCCGCAAATAATGCTGCCGGTCGGGCGCCGCGCTATGGACATCGAGCGTCGTGAAGCCGCTGGCGCGTAACTGCTCGTGCAGCGAGTCCGCATCGAGCGGTTGATGCACCGCATCCCGAGCTTGCGCATGCGACAGATTGAACGCCAGCAGCGGCTCGGTCGGCAGGCTGTTGCCGGCGCGGCCCAAGGCAATGCGCGCGTTGGTGAACTGCCGCAACGCGCTCCATGGATTCTTCTCGAGCAGGTCCTTGCTCATGCGATCCCCATCCATTCGCGCGCGCCTTCCAGCAAGGGCTGCCGCGTCGCGCCGTTGAGCAGGACGCCGCGCGCGTCCGCGATCTGCATGGACTCCAGCCATTCTTCGAATTCGGGCGCTCGCCGCAGGCCCAGCACGTCGCGCACATACAGCGCATCGTGGAACGACGTGCTCTGATAGTTCAGCATGACGTCGTCCGCACCGGGCACGCCCATGATGAAGTTGATGCCCGCGACGCCTAGCAGCGTCAACAGGTTATCCATATCGTCCTGAT
The DNA here is from genome assembly GCF_050434965.1 of Paraburkholderia sp. GAS38. NCBI lineage: Bacteria > Pseudomonadati > Pseudomonadota > Betaproteobacteria > Burkholderiales > Burkholderiaceae > Paraburkholderia > Paraburkholderia sp. GAS38. Next base: position 139,325 of record NZ_JBNDJO010000015.1, read on the forward strand.
CCGCTTCCGCATGATTCGTGTAGCAGATGTCGCAGCCCATCGGCACGCCGAGCAGCTTGCCGCAGAAGTGATCTTCGAGACCGGCGCGCGTGATCTGCTTGCCGTCGTACAGATACTCCGGGCCGATGAAGCCGACCACCGTATTGACGAGGAACGGATTGAACTTGCGCGCCACCGCGTACGCGCGCACTTCGCAAGTCTGCTGGTCGACGCCGTGATGCGCGTTGGCCGAGAGCGCACTGCCCTGTCCGGTTTCGAAATACATCACGTTGTTGCCGACGGTGCCGCGCTTGAGCGACAGCGCCGCTTCATACGCTTCCTGCAGCAGCGCCAGCGAGATGCCGAAACCGGCGTTGGCTTTTTCCGTACCGGCGATCGACTGGAACACCAGATCGACCGGCGCGCCTTTGTTGATCGCGGCAATCGTGTTGGTCACGTGAGTCAGCACGCACGATTGCGTCGGCACCTGGTAACGCTGCCGGAAGTCGTCGATCATCAGCAGGAGCGTGGTGATCGCCGCGAGGCTGTCGGTGGCGGGGTTGATGCCGATCATCGCGTCGCCGCAGCCGTACATCAGGCCGTCGAGCATCGAGGCGGCGATGCCTTTGACGTCGTCAGTGGGATGATTCGGTTGCAGACGCACCGACATATGACCCGGCAAGCCCACCGTATTGCGAAACCGCGTGATCACCGGCCGCTTGCGCGCCGCCGCAATCAGATCCTGGTTGCGCATCAGCTTCGAGACCGCCGCCACCATCTCCGGCGTCAGGCCCGCTGTGATCCGGGTGAGCGCCGCGGCATCCGTCTCGCTGCTGAGCAGCCAGTTGCGAAAATCGCCCACCGTCAGATGGGCGATTTCGGCGAAGGCCTCGGGCGAGTGGTCGTCGATCACCAGCCGCGTGACTTCGTCGCTTTCGTACGGAATCAACGCCTCGTTGAGGAAGGTCCGCAGGGGCACCTGCGCGAGCGCCATCTTGGCCGCCACGCGCTCTTCCTCGCTGGCCGCCGCGACGCCCGCGAGCTGGTCGCCCGAACGCAGCGGGCTCGCCTTCGCCAGCAGCGTTTTCAGATCGGCAAACCGGTAGGTGCGACTGCCGATGATCTCCGTATAGCTCATCTTCACGACTCCGTCGCCGCGGCTCACGCAGCGGCTTGATCCGTCAATCTTCGAGCAACGCATCCGCCGGGGCGACTTCGCGCTGGTGACGCGTCAGCAGGAAGTAGACATAGCCCAACGCCAGAAAGGCCGCGAACACGACGGCAACGAGAAAGTTGAAATACACCATCGTGCCCAGCGAAATCACCGCGGCCACCAGCGCGAATGCCGGAAAGAACGGGAACAGCGGCGCGCGGAACGGCCGCTCCATGTTCGGCTCGGTGCGGCGCAGCTTGAACAGCGCCAGCATGCTGATGATATACATCACGATAGCCCCAAACACGGACATCGTCACGATGTTTGCCGTCAAGGTCTGGCCGGCGAACTGGATCAGCTCGTCGCTGTAGATCGCGGCAATGCCGATCACGCCGCCGGCGAGAATCGCGCGATGCGGCGTCTTGAAGCGCGGATGCACCTTGGAGAGCCACTCCGGCAGGTAGCCGGCGCGGGCCAGCGCGAAAATCTGGCGCGAATAGCCGAGGATGATGCCGTGAAACGACGCGACGAGGCCGAACAGGCCGAGCCACACGAGCATGTGCATCCAGCCGCTGTGTTCGCCGACGATGAACTTCATCGCTTGCGGCAGCGGGTCGTTGATGTTGGAAAGCTTGGTCCAGTCGCCTGCCGCCCCGGCGAACACCATCACGCCGATCGCCAGTGCAACGAGCGTCAGAATACCGGTGACGTAGGCAATCGGAATCGAACGCTTTGGGTTTTTCGCTTCTTCGGCGGCCATCGCCACGCCTTCGATGGCGAGGAAAAACCAGATCGCAAACGGAATGGCCGCAAACATGCCGTGGAACGAACCCATGCTGAAGGTATCCGCCCCGGACCAGCCACCCTTGGTGAAGTTGGCCCACTCGAAGCCCGGCGACACCACGCCCATGAACACCAGCAGTTCGAAGATCGCGAGTACCGTCACGCACAACTCGAAGGCCGCCGCGATCTGCACGCCCACGATATTCAACGCCATAAAGACCAGATACGCGCCCATCGCCGCGTGCTTCGGTTCGAGACCGGGAAACTGAACATGCAGATACGCGCCGATGGCAAGCGCAATGGCCGGCGGTGCAAACACGAATTCGACCAGCGTCGCGGCGCCCGCCAGATAGCCGCCCGTCGGGCCGAAGGCGCGGCGTGCGTACGCGAAGGGGCCGCCGGCTTGCGGGATCGAAGTGGTGAGTTCGGTGAAGCTGAAAATGAAGGTGGTGTACATCGCGGCGATGAAGATCGCCGTGAAGACGAAACCCAGCGTGCCGGCGCTCGCCCAGCCATAGCTCCAGCCGAAATACTCGCCCGAGATGACGAGTCCGACAGCAATCCCCCACAGTTGCCACGTGCCGAGCGTCTGCTTCAACTCGTGATGCGTAACCTGTCCTACGTGCTGACTTTTCGACTCTGCTTTCATTCGACGCTCCCTGGTTTAGCCGCTTGTGGTGCTACGAGCCGCCGTGGAAGGCGCGGCGCGCGAGCGGGCAGGCGTCAGCCGATGGTAGTAAGCCATTAATCGAGGCGTTATCGAAAATCGGCAAAGTTCGGGGTGGGGCGAGATATTGCCTGTTTTCACGCTATTGCCCTGACTTTGTTGCACTGCAATGCCAATTCAGGAGAATTTTGATTGGGCCGTTCGGGTCAAGTCCGCAGGATTTGGTAAATCAAGGCGTGGTACTTTTGTTCGCACTCACCTCTTGCACTGCGTTGCTCTATTCCTGACGCACAGGACCTCACGCACATGAACGATCTCAGTCACCGGGAGCGCTACGAAACACGCCTGAACCGCGTGCTCGAGCATATTTACGATCACCTCGATGAACCGCTCGATATCGAGCGGCTCGCGCAAATCGCCTGCCTGTCGCCGTATCACTGGCACCGGATCTATCAGGCGATGCACGGCGAAACCGTGGCGTCGACGGTGCGCAGGTTGCGTCTGCATCGGGCGGCGGGCTATCTGGCGAATGGTTCGATGCCGATTGCAGAGATCGCGGAACGCTCGGGATACAGCAGTTTGCAGTCGTTTTCGCGGACTTTTCGGGCGGTGTTCGGCATGCCGCCGGCGCAGTATCGCAAGCAGGGTACACATAGCCGGTTCAAGCCGGCGTTATCAGGAGACGATCAAATGACGACGCGCGAAGTGGAGATTCGGGAAGTCCCCGCCATGCAGGTTGTGACGCTCGATCACACGGGCTCGTATATGCAGATCGGCAAGGCGTTCGATGCGCTGGTGGGATGGCTGGCTGCACGCGACCTGCTGTCGCCTGAGATGCGGATGGTGGGCATCTACTACGACGATCCGGGCGTGGTCGCTGAGGCTGCGTTGCGCTCGAAGGCGGGGGTGGTGTTGGCACGGACGGTTGAGGTAGCTGCACCGGTTGCATTGACGGTGGTGCGCGGTGGGCCGTACGCGGTGTTACGACACAAAGGACCCTACGCCGACATGGCCGGCGCCTACCAATGGCTATATGGGGAATGGCTGGTGCAGTCGGGACGGGAGGCCGCCGATGCGCCGGTCTTCGAAGAGTATCTGAACAACCCTAAAGACACGGCCCCGTCTGAGTTGGTGACGGAGATCTGCCTACCGTTGGTCTGAGGTCTTTGTTTTGAAGAGCTCGTTAGCGTCTTGCCAAGCATTTGCGCGCTCTGGCCGCAGCGTAGTGCGGGCCCTGTCTTTGTCTTTCACTGTATACATATATATACGTAGTAATAGTTAACAAGGGTCGCCTCTTTCTGTGGATAACTCCGATCTTCATTGACGGATCAAGGCTCTACGGATTCGATAACCCTAGGTGCCGTTCGTGCACAGCCGTCTTGAGCCAGGGACAACTTTTGACGCGCATGAACGGCTCGACGTTTTATCAAAGTTCGGCCCACAGGAAGTTAGAGGCTTTATCCCGGAGTTGTCCAGATGCGCGTGTGGATAACTCGCTACTTGCCCTTGCCTTTCCTCGTGCCTTCGAGCGCGGGCGCAAGCGCAGTCACGAACGCTTCCGTCACCGGCGGCAAGGTTCTGCCTCGCTTCTTGATCAGCGCAATGCGCCGTACGAAACGGGGATCGTCGATGACGCGCGCCACCACGCTCGGCTCGGCATGAATCTCACGCGACGAGCCGGGCAGTATCGTCAGGCCTAAACCGGCACGCACCATCGCGACGGCGGTCATCATGTACATGGGTTCGCAAGTGAGGACGGGCGCCACGCCAGCCTGCTCGAATGCTGCGTCGACGACTGCCCGCACGCTCGTGCCCGCAGCGGTGAGCACCAGTGGGTACCCCACCAGGTTTTCCAGCGTGATGCGGCGTTTCCTTGCGAGCGGATGGTCGACGGGGCACACGACGCAAAGCCGGTCCTCGCCCGCATGAAGCACCTCGAGCGACGGGTCGACCACCTCGCCGCCGGTGAGCCCCAGATCGGCCTCTTCGCTGCGGACAAGCCGATTGACGACGCTCGCCACCACATCGCGAATGTCGAAGACCGCGCCCGGCACCTGTTGTCGAAAGTCACGTACGAGGTCCGGCAGCAGGCTCGCCGCGAACGACGGCAAGCAGGCAATTCGCACCGTGCCCGTCGAGCCGTCGCTTAACGCACGGGCGTCGAGCAGCACATGCTCCATCTCCCGCAGCGATTTCTGCAGGACCGGCAGCAGTTCCCTGCCGACCGGCGTCAGCGCGACGTTGCGGCTGTTGCGATCAAAAAGACGCGCGCCCAGCGTCTCCTCGAGCCGGCGAATCTGCACCGTCAGCGCCGGTTGGGACAAATGCAGCCGCAGCGCCGCCCGGGTAAAGCTGCCGGCTTCGGCGACTGCGATAAAAGCGCGGATTTCGCGGAGATTCAGATCCATTACGTAGTGTGATTGCTGCGATCAAATCATTTCAATTGCTCTATTCATGCGTGGAACCTACGCTTGTCGACACTAAAAGACAAGATCGGAGACGAACACGTGCTGCCACTATTGGGTCTGTTGACCATCGTCGTCCTGCTTGCGGCGATCCTTTCCAAACGGATGTCGCCGCTCGTCGCGCTGATCATCGTGCCGATCGCCGCGTCGCTGATCGGCGGCTTCGGGCTGCAAACCAGCAAGTTCGTGATCGACGGCCTGAAGAGCCTCGCGCCGGTGGTCGGCATGTTCGTGTTCGCGATTCTCTACTTCGGCACGATCACCGATGCGGGGACGCTCGACCCGATCATCGACCGCATCCTGCGCACCGTCGGCACGCGGCCGACGCGCATCGTGATGGGCACGACGCTGCTGGCGTTGCTGATCCACCTCGACGGCTCCGGCGCGGTGTGCTTTCTGGTGACGATTCCCGCCATGCTGCCGCTTTACGACCGTTTGAACATGGACCGGCGCGTGCTGGCCGCGGCGGCGTCGATGGCGGCCGGCATCAATTTTCTGCCGTGGACCGGGCCGATGATTCGCGCGTCCGCTTCACTGCATCTGCCGATCTCGGCGCTCTTCAATCCGCTGATTCCCGTGCAGATCGTCGGTTTGGTGTTTGTCTTCGGCATGGCGTTCTGGCTGGGTCGGCGTGAGGAACGTCGGTTAGGCCTAACGGCCGCGGCGGGCAGCGTTCCGATGCCGCAGCGCGAACTCACCGAGGAGCAAAAGGCGCTGCGCCGACCGCGCAACTTCTGGTTCAACATTGTGCTGACCGTCATCGTGTTGGGATCGATGGTGGTGATGGGTGAGAAAGTGCCGCCCGCGCTCGTGTTCATGGTGGGGCTGTGCGTGGCGTTGCTGGTGAACTATCCGAACGTCGACATGCAGCGCCAGCGCATCGATGCGCATGCCCGCGCTGCGTTGATGATGGCGGGCATTCTGCTCGCCGCCGGCGTGTTCACCGGTGTCATGCAGGGCAGCGGCATGCTCAAGACGATGGCGCAAACCGCCGTGGGTTTTGTACCGGCGACGATGGCCTCGCATATTCCGGTTGTGCTCGGCCTCGTGTCGATGCCGCTGAGCCTGCTGTTCGACCCGGACTCGTTCTACTTCGGTGTACTGCCTGTGATTGCAGAAGTAGCCGGTCAGCTCGGCGTGCCGGCGGTGAAGATCGGTCAGGCGGCATTGCTGGGACAGATGACCACCGGTTTTCCGATCAGTCCGTTGACGCCCGCGACGTTTCTCGTCTGCGGGCTGACCGGCATCGATCTGGCCGATCACCAGAAATTCACCTTTCCCCTCCTGTTCGGTGCGTCGATCGTGATGACGATCGCTTGCGTCGTGCTGGGCATTTTTCCTCTTTGATCGGGTTGAGCCGCGATGAATTCAGCGCATCCTCCTCGTGTGGTCCGGCTCGGTGCCGGCGCCGGTTATTCGGGCGACCGCATCGAGCCCGCAGTAGAACTCGCGATGCACGGCGCGCTCGACTATCTCGTCTTCGAATGCCTGGCAGAGCGCACCATTGCGTTGGCGCAGCAGGCGCGCCGCCTTGATCCCGAGAGCGGGTATGACCCGCTGCTTGAAGCGCGGATGCGGGCGGTGTTGCCGGTGGCGAAGCGCAATGGTGTGCGGATTGTCTCCAACATGGGGGCGGCGAATCCGTTGGCCGCAGCGCGCAAGACGGCGGCGATTGCTCGCGAGCTTGGGCTTGCCGGTCTCAAGATCGCGGCAGTGACGGGTGACGATGTGCTCGATGTGGTGCGGCAGGGTGATTACCGCTTTGAAGAATCCGGTGATCTTGTGGCCGCGTTCGATGAGCGGATCGTATCGGCCAATGCCTATCTTGGTGCCGCACCGATCGTTGCGGCGCTGCAGGCGGGTGCGGATGTCGTGTTGACCGGACGTGCTGCTGATCCTTCGTTGTTCACCGCGCCGTTGATTCACGAGTTCGGTTGGAGCTTCGACGATTGGGAACGGCTCGGGCAAGCCACCGTAGTCGGGCATCTGATGGAATGTGCCGGACAGATCACCGGCGGATACTTTGCCGATCCGGGCTTCAAGGACGTCGCCGGTCTCGCGCGGTTGGGTTTTCCGATTGCTGAAGTTGCAGAGGATGGCGCGGTGGTGATCACCAAGGTTCCGCACGCGGGTGGTTTCGTGACGGCGGCGACTTGCAAGGAACAACTGCTCTACGAGATCCACGATCCGCAGCGCTATCTGCAGCCCGATGTCGTGGCCGACTTCACGCAGGTGCGAATCGCAGAGGAAGCGAAGGATCGTGTGCGGGTGTCCGGCGGACGAGGCACGGCGCGCACGGCGACGCTCAAGGTCTCCGTCGCTTACGTGGATGGGTATATCGGCGAAGGACAGATTTCCTATGGCGGACCCGGCGCAGTGGCACGCGGACGACTCGCGTTGGAGATTGTGCGGGAGCGGCTGGTGATCACTGGCGTGGATGTCAGCGAGTTGCGCTTCGATTTGATCGGCGTGGATTCGCTGTATGGATCGACACTCGGCAGCAGCGGCGGCGCGGAACCCTATGAAGTGCGAGTACGAGTAACCGGCAGGACGGCGTCGAAGGCTGAAGCGGTTCGGCTCGGCAACGAAGTGGAAACGCTTTATACGAACGGCCCCGCAGGCGGCGGCGGCGTGACTAAAAATACGCGCGAGGTTGTGGCGGTGCAATCGGTTCTGCTGCCGCGTGACCAGGTGAAGCCGACGTTCGAGATCGTGGAGGTTTGAGATGAAGTTGCGAGAATTCGCGCATTCGCGAACTGGGGATAAGGGCAATACGCTGAACGTATCGGTGATCTGTTACGACGAGCGGGACTACGCCCACTTGCTAATGCATGTCACTGAGGAACGGGTGAAGGCTCACCTTAGCGACGTCGTGCACGGTGACGTCACGCGCTATACATTGCCGTTGATCAGTGCGATGAACTTTGTTCTGAGAGATGCGCTAGGTGGTGGTGTGACGCGTTCCCTTGCGCTCGATGCGCATGGCAAGTCGCTTAGCTCGGCGTTACTGGATCTGGAGATACCCGAGCGGGAATAACGCCCCTGCGGCCGTCCTCATGCGCGCTTCCCTATTTCCGTGAAGCACGCGTGCGCGGCGCGGGTTCCTTGACTCTCGTGTTGCCGCTCGTCGTGGCCACGACCTTCGGTTTCCCGCGCAACAAAGACCAGGCGAGCGCGCCCAGCCCCACTCCCATCAGCACGCAAACCACACCACCACCCAGGTCCCCCTTCCAGTCACCGTTATCGACCGCCTCGCTTCTGCGTGCCCGCGTTGCATTGCTGGGCGACACGCGCAAGGTAGCCGCTACCTGCCGGTCGCAGAAGCGTTTGATGAGCGCCGACGCTTCGCTCGCACTCATGAGATCGACTTGCGAGCGAGTGTAGGTCGGCGAGTCGTCGGGCGACCAGATATCTTCGAAGTGTTGCGCGAGTCCCGCCCCGTAACTGAAGTCTGCCGTCACCTGCCACGATGCATCGTTCTTGCTATAGCGAAGCTGAGCGGTACATCGGTCCAGATGGGCGGCCACCACAGGCCAATTGCGCGCCTGTAGCAGCGTGACTGCGTCGTGGAAGACAAACACACCGATCAGCAGAAACATCAGTCCGAACAGACTCAGGATCGCGGAGCGCAGGCAAGAAAACAGGAATTTCATTGTTGCAGGTGTAGTGACGGATTGGCTGGCGCGTCAAAGGATATCCCGAAATTGCTCGACACCCCTAAGCATTGACACAGGTTCCTCGCTCGACTATCGTCAGCTCGCGGGACAGCGGGTCAAGCTCGCCAAGGGACAGGCAGTCGATGTTCCCGGCACTACGGGGCTACCCCGTGGATCAGCATGATCTCCGCAGTTCGTCGCATGAGCCCGCGTTGCGCGGTGCGCAAATCAGCTCACGCAGCACCAGACGCGTTGACTCGCTGGCCCGCCTCCTCTAACGCTATGCGCTTATCGTCGCTCCAACACGTTACCTACGCCATCGCCGACGCCATGCTTGCCGGGCCGGCGGAACCTGACTCGATTGTCGAGCGCATGACCCGTTGTTTAGGCGGTCGTTCGGAATGGATGCGGGGATTGGCACGCAAGGTTGCGAAGCGTTTCGGCGCGCGCTGGGATAGTGTCGATCGTAAAGAAGTGTCGATGGTTATTGCAGGCACAGCGGGGTTTGTTGCCGCTTGGCAAAGCGATATACGACCTGTGATCGCGCAGGTGCTGCGCCGGCCTCCCACGCAACAACCGCCGCCACCGAGTTTGCGTGAGGTCGCGCTGCCGCAGTTGCCGACGCTTGGCGATCTGGCTTCCTGGCTGGAAGTAGAGCCGGCTGATCTCGAGTGGTTTGCGGATCGCTGGCGTGTCATGCCGCAGAGTGCAGGCACACCGCTTCATCACTATTCGTACAAGGCAATCGAAAAGCGCGACGGCCGATGCCGGCTGATCGAAATGCCGAAGTCGCGCTTGCGGAGCATGCAGCGCAAGATTCTTCATGGTCTGCTTGAACGGGTGCCGCCGCACGATTGCGTGCATGGGTTTCGCAAGGGCCGCAATACCGTGACGTATGCGGCGCCGCATGCGGGTAAGGCCGTAGTGGTTCGATTCGATCTTGCGGATTTCTTTGCGTCCGTGCATGCCCCGCGCGTTCATGCGTTGTTGCGAACGCTGGGATATCCGCAGGAGGTCGCTCGGGCGTTGACTGCGGTGTGTACGAATCGGGTGCCGAGTGCGCGTCTGCTGGCGGCGGATGTGCGGGGCAAGATGGAATGGCAGGAGCGGCAGCGGTATCGCACGAGGCATTTACCGCAAGGCGCGCCCACGTCGCCGGCGCTCGCCAATCTCTGCGCGTTTCGGCTCGACCTTCGGCTCGCGGGTCTCGCACGTGCGCTCGGGGCCACTTACACACGCTATGCGGACGACCTGGCGTTTTCAGGTGATGAGGATCTGGCGCGGGTCGTCGAGCGTCTGTCGATTCGTGTCGCGGCGATTGCGCTTGAGGAGGGATTCTCGATCCAGTTCCGCAAGACACGCGTGATGCGGCGCGGTGCCAGGCAGCACCTGGCAGGGGTTGTGGTGAACCAGCATCCGAACCTGGCACGGAGCGAGTTCGATACGCTCAAGGCGATTCTGACGAACTGCGTTCGACATGGCGCCGCTTCGCAGAACCGCGCGGGTCACGCGGATTTTCGCGCCCACTTGCAGGGACGGGTTGCGCAGGCGGTGATGTTGAATGCCGCGCGGGGGGCGAAGTTGAAGGCGATTTTTGAGCGGATCGGGTGGTCGGAATAAAGTGCGTCGACGCATCTCGCGATGCATAGAGCATCAAGTCATGACCCGGATTTCTCATTCGATCTTTTTGCTGGCATGATGCCCGACAGATCAATGACGCCCTCCAGGTTCATGCTTCTCAAACAACATCAACGATTCGCGCAACTGATATTCGGTGCTGTCGTGCTAGTGGGCCTGTGCGATGCGCCATGCGCGAGCGCAGCGGCCGCTACGTTGCCCGCGCAAGCCCGAGACCTCCCAGCCGCCGGCACGACCTGGTGCTACAGCATCGGCGCAGGGCGCGTAACGCCCATGACGCTCACAGGCGTGACATCCAACATTGCGAGCTACGAAGCCGGCGGCGGTAGTGCGCCGATCAAGATCGACGAACAGGTCGACACCTACTCCACGCTCAACGCCACTCGCCACGGTCAGCGCAGACTCCTGGACTTTCCGGTCGTGAAGGACAAGCGATGGTCGGACGAGTTCGACGAAACCGTGACTTCGCAACTCGGCCACGACGCGTCATGGCAATACCACTACCATGCAGTCGCGCTAAGCCAGGTCGGCGCGACACAGAAACTGAAAGTGGGTGCGGGCACCTTCGATACGTTCGTGATCGAGCGGACGACTGCGTGGACCAAAAGCGATCCTCACTCGTCGAGTGCGATGCTGCACGCGCAACATTGCGACGATGCATCGTGCTCGGTTTCCGGATTCAGCAAGGAAGTGTTCTGGTATGCGCCTTCGATCGGGCGAGCCGTGTTGCGTGCGTATACGCAAAGCGGTGATTCCAGCTATGTCGCCAATCAAACGCCCGACGACATGCTGCACGATGCCGGGACACTCGTGACCGAGCTGGTCGGCTATGGCGACAATGCAACGTGTGCGGCGCCCCATGCGTCATTGCAGGCAAGAACGCCATCGAGTCCGTGGTATGGCTTTGCGCTCTGGTCCAACGATACGTGGGAGTTTCTGATGACGCGGGATATGGCGCGGGAGTGAGTCTTTTGAGTTCGGCAGCGGGATGCTGGGCACAGGTCTCCAATGAGGGGTTCAATACATCCGTTGTATTGAACGCTCGCTTCCCTAGTCATCCCCGTTGGTAAATAGCTGCTCGCAACCATCCGGTCGCACGACTTTCTTCCTCGTCTGCAGATCCCAGATGCCCGGGTACGAGTCATCCGTACAGTCCATTGATCCGTTGGCGCTCACGTATCGTCCATCAGGAGAGATTCGCCCGGGCATTGAATCGTCGTAGTCAAAGCCCTCTTCCTGAATCTTTTCGAAGCGCTTCTCCGGCATATACATACCCTGGAAATCCGCAAGCGGAGTCGTCTTCCCGAGTCGCGCCACGGTCGCCGCGAAGGTGAGAGGACCGGCGCTGACTGCGTCGAGGGACAGGTAAATATTCCTCTTGAGATTCACGTCGACGACAAAGCCCACGCGGGCAGGAATCCGCGAGGCGGAGACCTTCCCACCGCGGCATGCGAGGACGTCGGCGACGCTCACGTAATCGACGTCCGAAAGCAGAATGACCTGCTTGTTCCAGTTCAGGTGCGGCGAGATGTTCTTGATTTGCCGGTCAAGTGCGCATTGCGTGGCGCTGTTGTTCGCGTCGATGAGCGCGACGGAATGACTCGAGTCCACGTACTTGACTGAGGCCAGTTGGTCCGCGTGAGCGCTAATCGACGATGCGCATGCGAGGAGGGAGAACAGGGAAGCTGCCAATCGTAGGAAGAACGTTTGCATGTCGTCGCTCATTTCTCTAAGCCGTGTGGCCCATAAGACTTTCCATCGAAGGTGTAACGCTTCGAGGCGTTGCCGGACGCAGTGCCCGCCAGAATGATCACGTCCGCCAAACCGTTGTGAGACTTCGCGGAAGGTGACAGGGCGTAGCCGCCGGTCGAGAGGATCACCGTCGCGCCCAGGCCTATCCTGTCTTCGACGAGCCATATCGGTCCCAAGGCGGCGCCCCAACCGCAGGCATCGGCGGTCGTGACAAACCATGTTGTCGTTGATTGATCGGTGGAGAGCGAAACCGCTTTCCCCTTGATCTTGCACGCCAGGCTTTTGAAGGCCCCGAATGACTTGTTGGCCGTCACCTTGGCGGCGACTTCCTGAGGAACGGGCCCGAGATCCCCGCTCTCGATCGAGGTGGCCGATTCAGCACAGTAAGCCGAACGGGTCAGCAACATCGTTGCCAGAAATACCAGTGCAAGTCGCATGAGATGAGTTCGCGTGATGGTTTGTCGGGGCTGGGTCATGCTACGTTAATTCATCTCCTTCGCGTGTGCCCGTATTTGCCCTTCCAGCCAGAACGGCGGAATGTCCTTGATGAGAGGATCGCCCCACTTCAACGGCGCCCAGCTCTTTCCGCCGTCCTCGGAATGGACGATCAAGGGGCCGTCGTCGAGCGCGAGCGTGCTGTCGACCGCGGCAAGCCAGATATGCTGATCGTCGGCCACATAGGCACTCACGGGTTCAGAGATCTGTTCGGGTAGTTTCACGACCGACCAACGCGCGCCGTCGTTCGAACGCAGTAGCGTGGTCTCGGTCGATCCCACGATCCACCAGTGCCCTTGCGGGGACCATCCAAGCTCGACGAGGTTGTCGGGATTTCCCAGATCGGTCGATGCCACGATTCGGCAGGACTCCGGTTCAATCTTCACCGTCCGATAGCGGGTGTCCGATGGCTCATTGCCCACGAAGGTAAGCAGACCGATCAGCGGTCCGCTTGAATCGACAAAGCGGATGCTCGTGTTCTTCAACAACTCGAGCGCGCGGGCATCTTTCGTCTGGATCCCCAGGCTTTTCAGCGTGAGCGTGCACGTCTCTTTGCCTTCAGCGATGTGAAACGCCCTTCCCGAAACGTCAGACTCGATCCGGTAGTGAGGGCCCAGGATCACCCGCTCGAGCTTGTGGTCGTCTGCGATGAGGCGTCCTGTGTCAGCGGAGAGAATCTTGTCGCCGATATAGAACCTGCCGTGACTGTCCGTCGCGATCTGTGGCCAAAAGGCACCGCCGCGATCGTCGACACGAATCGACTTGCCGTCTTTCAGATCGAACTGGATGTATGAGCCGGACTGCTGCTCGATCTTGAGGCGCCCGATATCCAACTGTTCGACCGGATTGGCGAGCGCCGAAGACTGCGCCAGCGGCGACACGAGAGCCGCCATGAGACAGGCGACGATCATAGGCTTGCGGAATCGCATCATGCGGATCTTTTCCGATGCTCAACTGCCAGCATGGCGGGCAAGAATCGATCTCATCGTGTGAACCACTTAAAGATCGCAGCAAGAATGACCGCGACGACGAACAGCAAAGCCATCATCCTGTAACGCGCCTTCGGACTGAGCGGCGCAGCTTTACCACTCGCGCCGGCTGCATCACGAACAGCCGTCGGTACACTCACAATGGTTGCGATCAGAAAGACCAGCAGCACGTCTGAGAACTGCCACTCCACCGTCCCAGCGGACATGTTCAGGTTGCCACGGAAGACCATGTTCACGATGCAGACGATCGCGCCAGCAGCGGAGAATTTGGCCAGGGAGAGCAGCCATTTGCTGCTGGGGATGTCTTTCTTTGTCGCTTCTATTCCTTGGGGCATGCAGCGGGGTCTCCGTTAGAAGTTGATTGTGTCAAACAAGGTTGCCGTTTTCGGCTTCGACGTGCCACAGCACGATCACGGCTGCCCGATGATCAGTCGCAGTGATCCATCAAACAAGGGCTGCGTGCGAAGCGACCCATACTGCGCATCCCACGCCCCATCCTTGAGGTCGCGGCTCAGTCGATCGACAAAGCACTCCTCGACGCCCGCCTCGACGAAACTCCACGCGGAGTTAGCGCGTCGTGCGCCGGGTTCGAGCAGTCTCTCCGGTCTGCCGTAATAGGCTTCGCTGAATCCATCCGTACAGTTCAGCGGAATCTCCACCGGCTGAACGATCGTCTGCCCTCCCAAGCCCTCAACGATTGCAGAGATGGGTGGATATCGCCGTGCCTCGACCGCGATCATCTCGGGCGCGTACGTCGCCAGCCACGAGCAATCCAGTCGAGCGGGATCGCAGGTCAGAATCAGAACGGCGCCACGCGTGACGCGCCGCATTTCGGCGAGCCCGGCCTTAAGGTCCGGCCATTGATGAACCGTGAACGTGGCCATGCTTGCATCGAAGCTGGCGTCGGCGAAGGGCAGGCTTTGCGCTACCCCGTCGATTGCAACGGGCAGGTGTGCCGGCCGTTGCGCGCGCATGGAAGCCGACGGTTCGACCGCCACGACATTGCGGTCCACAGGCTCATACGATCCGGCGCCGGCACCGACGTTGAGAACCGAACGGGCATCGCCGAGTGCGTTCCGGATGAACCCCTCAATGTGGGGATCAGGTTGCCGGTATGAGGTGTAACCAATCCCTATCGTGCCGTAGTTGGCATCACCTGCGCTGCCGTCGTTAAATCTGTTATTCACGTGACTAGTCCTTTTCTTTCGTTAGACGAAGGGATCCGTCAGAAATTGTCGATGCCGGAGCATCGCTTGACGCCGGGGGTGATGGTCAGATGCGTCGCCATCGTCGACGACTGTCCGCAAAAGTCGCTCAACGATACCTTCGAGAAATCGAACACAAATTGCTTGCCTTTCTTCGACACGGTGACTGTATCGTCGTTTGGCAACGCGAACACCTGAGCCCCGTTGGATGACTGGGTCACCTTCGCCCCGTTTGAAGCCACCAGGCAGTTGTTCACGCTACCGGCTACCGGTGTCGAGCTGGAGTAGTCGAACGTGCTGATCGTCCCGTTTTGAATCGTCACTTCCATGAAGTGGTCCACGGTGTTCCTGGTGGCGTGACAGGAAAATGTCTCGGCCTGGGCGACGCTGACGTTGCATGTGAGCAGTCCAGCGGAGATAGACAAGGCAATAAGAGGCTTGAGCATTATGTTCAGGTTTGCGTGAGTTGTTTGGATCCCAGTTGCCGTGGCAACTGCCGTGGTGTTCGCAATGGTCTTGTCGCCGGTGCCGGTGCCGGTGCCGGTGCCGGTGCCGGTGCCGGGAAAATTTCACCCTTTTCCAGCATTCCAATCATAGAAATCCCATCCCACGCCTGGTTTGGTGATGCATCCACCTACGTGAGCATTTTCTATATCCACTCCGGCATATCTCGGCCGTCCGGCAGTGTCCACCGTAATGGTCACCTGACCATTTGCACCATTGTCCTTGAAGACGTTTATATCAACCCCCTCGCCGTCCGGCAGGAACGTCGAGTCATCCCCCGCCGCGTCCTTCTCGGAGTAGAACTTTGCCACCCCTGAGATCGCCGATTTACACGTTTTCGACGCAAGGCTAATTTGGTAAGAAAAGATCCTCTTGCCCGCTGTGTCTTTGCCCACATCCTTCAACGTGATCGTCGCTGGATAGGGCACGTCATGCGACGTCAGCGTTACACCGCGATCGTCCGCCCAGGAAGGCAGCATGAATGTCGAAATGATGAATATAAAGCTCGTTTGTTTCAGGAATTTCACACCGGCCCCCGGTCATCGTCTTCATGGAACATCTTCACGGCCTGCGCCCCGCTCGCGCCCGGGGCTTGAGAGGCCATCCCAGCCAGAGCAAGCCTGGAAGTTCACGCGACGACAGCATCGGATCGTCGGATCGGATCTCCGACGGCAAGTCGTGCCACGCGACATTCGGATTGCGGTGGTGCTGAAGATGCAAATTGATGTGATAAGGCCAGATGCACAGTCGGCTAAGCCATCTCACGCGCCACGCATAGGTCCAGTTCTCCCAACCCGGCGTCACGCCCGGGCCGCCGCTATGCTCGGCGAAGCTGCGGATTTTTTGCAGCAGCACACCCAACGTAAAGAGCGGTCCAAACCAGAGCGCGCCTAACAGGAGCAGCACGCGCATTCCACAGAGATAAACCAGCAGCGCGACGATGACAGCCCACACAATCGTTGCGCAGAGCAATGGACCCGTCGGACGCACAACAGCGCCACCCGCGCTCCTGTAAGCGCGCATCGTGCGCAGGGTGTTGACCAGCAGAAGGTCGCCGAGCAATTGCCTGACAAGACGCACGGTATCGAGCGGCTGAAACTCCCACGGCTGCTTCTGATACAGAAAGCGGCGCTCGGGATCGTGAGCCGTGCCGACATGTCGATGATGCTCAAGATGCAACGGTCGATAGAACTCAACCGGCACGGCACCCGGCACACCAATCGCGAGGTTGATCAGAAAGTCGTTGGTGAAGCGATGCCGGCTGATATGGTAGTGCGTGGCGTCGTGATACAGGATGAAGAGCGCATGCTGGCGCGTCGCGATAACGAGGCAAGCGAGCGCATAAAGTCGCCAGTCGCCGACAGCAACGGCCACGCGCAGCGTCACGACGATCGCTAACCACTCCAGCAGGATCATCGTCATCGAGCGCAAATTCACCCGGGAATACTGCAGCGCAAATGTGACCGTGCCGGCGAACACGCCCACTACGAAGCCATACGCCATATCGGCAAACAGATGCTGTCCGGTGGTCAACACGGTCAACATCAACACCATGCTCCACAATCCGAACCACCACGCAACGCGCTTACGCAGCGTCGCCAGCACCACACTGATAGCGACCGGCAGCGCGACGTGACCACTCGGCGACGCGGCAAGCGGCGAGTCGATACGATGCAACCATGCGAGCCAACCCGCGTCAGCCACGGGTCGCACAATCTCAGTGGGCCAGAACAAATGACTGACGAGACACAGTCCCGTGGCGAGAGCACCGGCAAAAAACGCCGGCGGCAGCCAACGCTGTCCGCGACCGCACCACACCAGAGTGGGCATCACTAGCAAGTAGCTCAGATAGAGTGGTACGGTGGCAGGCAACACCGGTACCCATGCATCAATCGCGGAAGGCGTGATGATCCGCACTGTGCCGAACGGGAAGTGCGTGACGAAGAAGTACAGAGCGCCGGATACGGCGAGGTACACGATCAGCCACGTGAGCGACCCGACCGCCGACGGCGCGCTTACGGTGGGGCGGGTCGATGACGTTTCCATGGATTAAAAGATGGATGCTCGGTCGAGTATCATAACAACGTGTTCAGTCATGCAGAAGTCACTCATGCGCCTTAGCGCCATGCCCGTTGAACGCGTCACCTTGAGCGCGTTTGAAATCGACCGGATGTTCTCGCTCTACTCGGCATCCTATTGCGATGCCCAGCGCGAACTGTTTGATCAGGACCTCGAAGACAAAACGCATTGCATTATCTTGCGCGATGCAGACGGCATAATTCAGGGGTTCTCGACACTCAAGCTCTACACGACAAGGTGGCGCGATGCGTCGCTGCGTGTGATCTTTTCGGGTGACACAATCATCGATCCGGCGCACTGGGGTAGTCAGCAACTCGCCTTCGCATGGATTCGTCTCGCCGGTGAACTTCAGCGCCAGGCGCCCGATATGCCGTTCTACTGGTTCCTGATTTGCAAAGGCCATCGTACCTACCGGTATCTGCGCGCGTTCGCGCACGACTACGCGCCGCGCGTCGACGCGGTGACGCCGCCGGCTACGCAAGCGCTGATGGATCACCTGGCAGTCCAGCGGTTCGGCACGGCCTACAACGCTGAGAACGGCGTGCTGTCGTTCGCCAAGCCGCAAGGTCGCCTCACGCCCGCGCTCGCCGAAGTATCGGAAGCGCATTGCCGTTTGCCCGACGTCGCGTATTTTCTGAAGCGCAATCCGCACTACGCGCGCGGCGACGAGCTCGTCTGCCTATGCGAACTGTCGTTGACGAACCTGCGGCCGATGGCGCAACGCCTGTTCCGCCGCGCCTGATGCAATCGACGCAATCGCTGCAGATTCGTCGCGCTTACGCCGCCGACAATTCACGCATCCTCGATTTCCAGGCGCAGCACGCGATGCAAGGCGCATTGCCGCTGCGCTTCGACCGTGCCCCCGACTACTTCGCGCTGCACCGTTGTCATGCCATCGATCATCGTACGTGGTTGGCCGAGAATGAACGAGGTGACATGAGAGGGGTTGCGAGTCTCGTCGTTCGGCACGGCTATCTGAGCGGGCTGGTGCGGCCGGTTGCCTATCTGGGCGACTTGCGCCTCGTGCCTGACCGGCAGCTATCGCGCGCATGGATGGAAGAAGTGCGTGCCCGTCTCACCGATCTCGAACAGGAGGCGGGCGTGCAACATGCCTACTGCTGCATGATCCGCGACAACCGGCTGGCTTCGCAGTCGCTGTTGGGCGCAAGACGAGGCGGCCGACTCCCGCTGACGCATTGGCGTGGCTATAGCAACGTATCGATCTACGGACAACGCGGCTGGCGCAGCGCCGCTCGCACTTCAGATTCGCTTCGCATCGTGCAGGCGCAATCGCATCATGCCGACGCACTGCGCGCCTTCCTCGATACGCAATCGGCTGACCAGCCGTTCGGCTGTGTGTTCTCCGAAGACGAGTTCGCGCGGCGCTTGCAGACGTGGCCCGACTTCGGCATCGAAGCATTCCTGCTCGCGCTCGATGCACGCGGCAACCTGCTCGGCTGCCTCGCGCCATGGGATGCCGCGCAGATCAAGCGAATCGTGCTGGAGCGGCTCCCGCGTCCTATCGGGGCCCTCCGACTTGCATTCAATGCGATGGCGCCTGTGTTTGGCCGTCCCCGGATCGCCGCGCCGGGTCAGGCGTTGCGCGATATTTACCTAACCCATCTGCAGGTGAGACAGCGTGACCCTCATGTATTCGCCGCTTTGCTCGACGCGGCCTGGGCGCGCGTACGTCACGAGTATGCGCTGATGCAGTTGTGCCTTTACGATGACGATCCGCTCTGGCCCGCCGTGACGCGCTACCGTTCGACGCGCATTTCCATGGATCTGTACACCCTATCGACTGCCGGCGCGGCGTCGCCGATCGACGCTGCGTCAGCCGCGCTCATACCGGGTTTCGAAATCTATCTGGTGTGACGCACCAGCGCCCCGCCGAGAATCATCCCCGCTAGTCGCGTGCAGCAAATCGGCCAACGCGAGCCAGAAGCGGCCGGCATCGAAGCCCAGTCCACCTAGCACCGGCTGTCCATGATCGAGACGCGGCAGGCACACCTGCGGCACGCCGGTCAGCACCTGATGCTCGAGGTAGAACTGCCCATCATGCGCACAACCTGGCCGGCGCGCATTCAGCCGCTCGTGATAGGCGTCGAAACGCGAACTGCGCTCGATCGACCAGCTGACCGCGTGGACGCAGTGCAAGTCAGTGGGAATGCTTGCCAGCATTGCTGCGACGCGCGGATCGCGTCGACTGCTGATGTCCCGCGTGCCGTCAGCGACCCAACGCGTGCGCAGCAACCGCCGGCCGACGCTGTCCTGCCAACGCATGGCGTCGAGCGGAGGCGTCGCGCCCCAGCCCAGCATGTCGTCCACCAGCGACGCCGGACCGACGGGCGGTTGCACCAACGCGATGCCATCGCAACGCGTGCGTAGCGACGCGTCGCTGACGCAAGCGGCAAGCGTGTCGATGCCGCCCTTGCTATGCGTCAACGCAACGAAGCGGTGACCGTCCGACAAAAAGGCATTGAGCGTGGCGGCGATATGCCGGCCTTGCTCGACGACACCGCGGGAGGAACGCACCGGTACGCGCAGCACCGAATATCCCGCGTCGCGCAGCGCGTGGAGCGCGTCGCGATGACAGCGCGGCAGCCACTCCGAATACAGACCCGCGACAAGGACGACGACCGTGTTCCGCGGCAGCCGCGAGCTCGAGCGATTCCAGCAGTCGATAAACCGACCGGTCCAGTCAAGACCCTCTGCGGCGGGCACGAACGGCGTCGCGGGATAATAGCGGCGCCAGTCGTCGAAGCTGTGGGGTGTCCAGCAAGGCTTCGCTGTCATCATGCGTTTCGCATAGGTGGCCTGAAGACGATTCTTCCGTTCAGCTTTGCTCTTCGAGTGCGCGGCGGGCGGTCTGCAGAACCGCCCGGCTATCGATGCGGTTCGGATGAAACCACGGTGCGAACCAGAAAAGCCATGCCGGCAGCACGCGGGTGAATATACCGGGATGCACGAACAGCCACCATTGCAAACGACACCACTCGCGCCAATTGCCACGTTGCCGGTCGCAAGCCGCGAGGCGATAGACGAAGTAGGTCAGGTCGATCACGAAGTACACCGATACACCGAGCATCGCGCCACAACGAACCAGATAGCGCCGTAGAGGTCTCGGTTCGGTCGCGGCGAAGACGTCGAACGCCACGGCCTTGTGTTCGGTTTCTTCGATCGCATGCCATTGCCAGATCGCGGCCATGGCCGGATCGGCGCCGTCGAGTATTTCCGGGTGACGCAACAGCTGGTCCGCGAGGATGGCGGTGTAGTGCTCCAGACAGGCCGTCAGCGCGAGCCGTGTCGCAGGCGAGACCCTCTGCAAGCTGTTCTGCTGACGGAGCTGGATCAGCGCCTCCAATGCATCGATCGGCGCGCCCTGGGCCGCGAGACGCAGGTTGTAGAGGCGATGCTCGCGGATATGCGTCCCTTCCTGATGGATGAAGCCGGTGATCTCGGCCGCTAGCGGCGTCTCAGCGGGTATCTGGTCGCGAAAGTGCTTCACGCTGTCGATGAAAAATTTCTCGCCGAGCGGAAACATGATCGAAAACGCATCGAAGAAACGCGTGACGTGGCACCAGCCGCGATACCAATAGCGCGGAACCGTCGCGTCGAGCGTGAAACGCATGTCGCGCGTGGGAATATCGGCGGGTGGCATCGTTACGCGAGCAACGTTCGAGCGTCTGTTAAAGAAGGTCATGTCGATTGAGCGCGCAGCAGACTATGCGGTATGCATTCCTCGAGATTGGATAAAACACAGGTATCCGATGTATTCTTCGCGTACATCAAGGCCTTCATCTCCCGTATGCCCAAACCGAACGTGCAAGACGACGCCACTTCATCACACCGCTTCGACCGCGCGAATCTGCTTGCGCTGATGCTGCAGACTTCAGTGTGGGCGGGCGTTCTCACGTGGCTATCGCATACCGGTGTGGGTCCGCTTAAATGGCTGGTTCTGATCCCGTTTTGCATCATCATGCAGGGTGTTTTTTCGATGATGCACGAGACATTTCACGGCTTCGGACATCGCCATGGTCGCGTGAATTATATGATGATGTGGTGGGCCTCTACGATGTTCGGCGCTTCTGCCACACTGATTCACATTAATCACCTCGGTCATCATGTGCGCAATCGCACGCGTGCCGAGCGCGCGGACTTCGCCAGTCCGGGCGAGTCGTTGCCGCGCAAGTGGGCCGAATACTATTCGGCGATTCTCGGCGGGATCTGGCTCGGCGGCCTTGTGGGCAGCATCGTGCTGGCGCTGCTGCCGGCGGGCGTGGCGAACAACTGGTCGAAGCGCGGTGACGACAATACCTACGCTGCGGCATTCAAGGACTTTTCGCTGCGCGATTTCCAACGCATTCGTTTCGAAGTCCTGGGCGGCATTGCAGTGTGGCTATTCGTAGGATGGCTGCTGGACTGGAAACCGGTGGTCGTGTTGATTGCGTACGTGGCCTTCGCGTTTTCCTGGTCGTCGCTGCAATGGGTTTATCACATGCGCACGCCCCTTGACGTCGTCGAAGGCACTTACAACATGCGTGCACCGATCCTCGTCCGCTGGGCGTTTCTGAACTTCAACTACAACCTCACGCATCACCGGCGACCGGGGTTGCGTTGGCAACAGTTGCACGCGGCATCGAACGCCGCCGAGACTCGTCCGCTCTGGTTCGGCTGGCTGCAGATCTTTTTGCCGCCGCGCCGGCTTCCGGCCGATCTGAGCCAACTCGATAAAACCTACTTTTGATGGCGACGGATACTCACGGCACACGCGCAGCTTGGCAGTCGTTCGCCGCAGCCGCGCAACCCGCGCTTGACGCGTGGGAGGCCGCGCTCGAGACACCGGCTCTCGTCCAGGCGCAGCGGCTGAAGCAACTGCTGGCGGACAATCGCGAGTCGGCGTTCGGACGCGAGCATGGTTTCGCGGATATCGCCAACGTGACGCGCTTTCGTGAGCGGGTTCCGGTGCGCGACTACGCCGGCTTGTCGCCATGGATCGAGCGTGCGCAGCGCGATACGCAAGCGGTGCTGACCGCGCAGCCTCCGCAGTTTTTCGAACGCACGAGCGGCAACAGCGCGCAGCAGAAACTGATTCCGTACACGCCGGCCTTCCTCGCGGAAATGCAGCAGGCCTTGACGGTGTGGCTGGCCGATCTGTACCGGCAGTTGCCTCAGATCGGCGCAGGACGCGCTTACTGGTCCATGTCGCCGCCGCTGCAAACGCAAGGCCGCGCGCCTAACGGCATTGCCATCGGCTCGACGAGTGATCTCGATTATCTCGGCGGCAGTCTCATCGCAGGCCTTGCGCCGACCTTGCTCATTCCGCCGCTTGGGCATGACGACGTATCCGCATGGCGCCGACAGACGCTGCTCGCGCTGATCGCCGCGGACGATCTTGCGTTCATCAGCGTGTGGAGTCCGACCTTCCTCACCAGTCTGCTGCGTCCGTTGTTCGACGCCGACGCGCCCGAGCATGCCGAGACGCTCGCCTGGCTCGACGCGACCCTGGCGGCGCAGCGCAAGATAGCGCTCAAACAGGCGTTCGCGACTGGAACCTGCGATGCGCTGTGGCCGCAGCTCGCAGCGGTGAGCTGCTGGATGGACGGTCCGAGCCGCCAGTATGCCGCGCAGTTGCGCGAACGTTTCCCGCACGTGCGCTGGTTGCCGAAAGGCCTGTTTGCGACCGAAGCGGTGATCAGTCTGCCGTTCAGTTCGGGTGCCGGTTGTCCGCTTGCGATCGAAAGCCACTTCCTGGAATTTTTGTTCGACGACGGCAACGTGCGCGATGCCGACGCATTAAAGCCCGGCGATACCGCGCAGGTCATCGTGACGACGGGCGGCGGCCTGTATCGCTATGCGTTGGGAGATCGTGTTCGCGTCGCTTCGATGGCCGGCCGTACGCCGCGCGTCGAATTCGTCGGCCGCTCTGCGACGCAAAGCGACCTGGTCGGTGAGAAGCTCGATGAGGAGATGCTAGACGCCCTCCTCTCTGCCGTGCTCGATGGGCACGATAGCGCGTGCGTGGCGCCGTGCGCGGCGGGTGAACCGCCGCACTACATGATGCTGATCGCTACCGCCGAACCTCGCGACGCTGAGGCTATACGTGCAGCGGTCGAAGAAGGACTGATGCGTTCCTTCCACTACGCTCATGCGCGCCGTCTGGGCCAGCTCGGACCGTTGCGCGTACGCTCGCTGCGGGGGTCCCCTACCCGTCTCGCCGATGCCCTGCAACAGGCGGCCGAGCGAACCGGTGTGCGAGCGGGCGACGTCAAGCCTCGCGTCCTTATCAATCGGCTGGCTACCGCAGATGCGCTGCTCGCCATGACGGCCTGACCCATGTCGACTACCGATCAACCGTCCGATCACGTTATCGCTTTTCAAAAGAATCCTGCCATCGACACCGATACGACAGCGCCCCGCGACGGACTTCACGAACAGTGGTTCGTCGCTTGCACTGAGCGCGAACTGCGGCGCGGCAAACCGCTGGGCGTGAAGATTCTCGACCTCGGCATCGTGCTGTTTCGTCAAAGCGGTGGCGAGGTCACCGCACTCGTCGATCAATGCGTCCACCGCGGCACGCGCCTGTCCGCCGGCAAGCTCGCGGGCGATTGCCTCGTCTGTCCGTATCACGGCTGGCGCTACGACGCGCAGGGTCGGGTCGTGCATATTCCCACCATCGACGGTATGCAGCCTGCGGCCAAGCCGGCTGACTATCCGTTTCGCCAGCGGCCATTCCCGGTGCGCGAGCAGGACGGTCTCGTCTGGGTCTATCTCGGCACGGACGACGCCGACGCCAAGCCGATCTTCCGCATGCCGTTCTACGGCACCAAACCGTGGCAGTCGTATTTCATGGTGAACACGTTCGATGGCGACATCGGCATGCTCGCGCAGAATTTCATGGACGTGCCGCATACCGTGTTCGTGCACGACGGCATCTTCCGTTCGAGTCGCGGCAGCGCCATGGAAGCGACGGTGGCATTGAAGGCTGAGAGTGTCGAAGTGACCTATCATGACGATCACGACAAGATCGGCATGATGGACTGGCTCACGAATCCGGATCACGAACCGCTGGTTCACACCGACCGCTTCTTCGCGCCCAACGTCACGCGCTGCGATTATTCATGGGGCAGTCGCTCCGGATTCCTGATCGTCAGTCAGATCACGCCGATCGATGCATGGCGCTCGCGCGTCTATACGTACATTGCTTATCGCTTCCCATTGCCGCGCTGGTTGCTGCGCGCGTTGCGGCCCCTGCTCCATCTGTACACCCACGTCGTGATCCAGCAGGATGTGCGGATCATGCGGGCGCATCGGCAGGGATTGGATAACGCACCCGGATTCGAAGCGCACAATGTGCGCGCCGATGTGGTCCATGTGGGCATCGAGCGTCTACTGGCCGCCGTGAGGCGCGGCGAAACGTTGCCGGAAGCGCAGCAGGGCAAGAAGCCGATGCGGTTTGAACTCTAGGTGAGCGGGGACTGCGAACGCTTGCGAGTTCAGGTCTTCGACGGCGACGTCTGCAGACGATCAAGCAGATACCGATGCACCTCAGGCAGATGCTCGAGGGCGAGCGCCGGGTACACGTGATGGACTTGATGGAAGCCGATGTTGCGAGGAAACAGCACGAGCTTGCCGAGCCAGCCATAGTGCCATGTGTGGGTCATCGCCCACACCGCTTCCTGCGAGCGCTCGCCATTCTCGACGGGATCGTGTTCGATCAGCACGCGGTTCGCATTCATGATGCCGCCGAGAATCCACGGCAGTCCGTAGTACGTGAAGAACGGCAATTGCCAATGCACGACGGCCGCAATGGCCAGCAGATAGGCCACGCAGTGAGGCAGATCGGCGCGGGCACACGCGATGATCTCAGCGTGCTGGCGCAAGTCGCGCTTTGAACGTTCCTGCAGGAAACCTCGCGCAAACCACGGCCGGAACGCCGGCCAGAGCAATGCAATAGGTGAGGTCAGCGCACGCAGGGGCCACCAGAGCGGCAGCAAGGCGCCGCGCAACATCATGGCGCGCTTCACCCAACCGCCGCGTGCGGCGAGGTGATGCAGATACGGGTCTTCTGGCGTGCATACCGCGCGATGGTGGCGCAGATGGTGATAGCGCATGGCAGCGATCGACGAGCCGATCGGCCAGCCCGCCAGGGCGTCGACGAAGGCGAGCGGTACCGTTCTGCGGCGTGACGGCAGATGGCAGGCGTCGTGCAGGATCACACCCAGTGCCTGGAGACGGCCTGCGATCAGCAGGAGGCACACGCCATACACGAACGGATTGCGCAGCAGCGCCATCGCAGTCCAGCAAAGTCCGATGACCAGCCAGTCCGTGCAGGCGTAGCGTACGAGCCGCCATGGGCGGGCGGGTGCGGCGAACGGCAGGATCTGGGTCAGTTCAGCGGGCGTCGGAAATGCGGACATGGCGAAGGCTCGATTGAATTAGCTAAACGCGACTGCGCCAATGCGTGTCATGGACGTCACTGGCTGCCGGTCTTGCTCTGGCTTGCGATCAAGGTTGCCCCGCAGGCCAGTTTGTCGCCGTCGCGGGCGACGGGCTGGCCGGCGTATTTGACGTTGCTGTCACCCGTCACGATGGTCGTGGGGCCGTGAATCTGGCATATCGCGGGATCGCCGATCCGGGCAATCGCCTTGCCACCGGTATTGGAGCCAGGCGCACCCGCTATCACTTGACCTCCGTGGCTATGGGTGTCGCCGACAACGATAAACGGCTTGGGCATGGCTGACTGCTCCTATTTCACGCCGTAGCTGAAGAGTTGCGAATGCGCTTGCCGGTATGCGTCGTCAGGTGGGCTGACCATCACAATGCTGGCGTGGTCGGGGTTGCGCAGATTCACCGTCGCGCTGGTACCGCCCTTGGCATAGCCGCGCATCACGGCGAGGCCGATCTGCACCCACGGTGAGGCGGTGCCGGTGTCGCCGACGCGTTGGGCTGTGTTGAAGCCCTCTTCCGGGTCGTCCAGGTCGAGGTTTTGTGCGTTGCCGTGCAGCGCCTGGGTCAGTGTGATCCACGCGTCGGATGATGAGTCCGGGTCGAAGAATACGCGCGCCGGTGCCTGGCCTTCTGGGAGCGTGCCCATGGCCTGCGTCCATGCTTCCTTCAGCTTCGCGACGCGCGCGAGACGCTTCATGGGCTTGCCGTCTTCATCAAGGAACGATACGTCGACCGGGCGATGCAGGTAGCCGAGCAAAGGTGCGTCGTCATACTGCTTCAGTTGCCATTCGGTCCAGCGGATCGGTACCCATGGGTTGGGTTTGAAATCGCCGTGGCCACGGTTGGATACCTGGGTTAGGAGGTCGGGGACGAGTTTTTGCCAGTAGTCGTAGGACATGAAGCCCATGTGATTTTTGTCGTAGACCTTCTCTTGCGCCCAGTAGTAATTCCACAGTTTGATGATGTCGTATTTGGTGTCGTTGAGGTTTATGTCATAAGGGACGTTCACCACGTACGGACGGATGTCGCGGTCGACCCGGTCTTTACGGCTCACGAGCAACGCCACGAAGCTATCGGGTTGTTTGGGTACGAAGTTGCCGTCCTTGGGAACCTCGTTGCCAGGTGTGCGCATGTATCCGCGAGTCAAAGCACCGTCTTCAGCCAGCACCACCACAGCCGGTAGTTCCGGATGTTGCTCAAATACCTGGAATAGCGTCCGTAGAACGCTGTCGCTGTCGTTAGCTTGCAGGGCGCCCAATTGCGTAAATAGCGTGATTCCGAGGCCCGCTCCCTGACGGGCTAACACCACATGTTCGTTGATGCGATCTGCGTACCCATCCTGATCGTTACGCGCCGGACCGATCGCTATTACCGGAATCGGCCAACGCTCTACCCAGCCATTGGGCAGCGTGTATTCCAACGCGTTCCCTTCACGCTGTTGGGCCGCGAAGAGTCGATCGTTCGATGACCATGGGTATGCCTTGGGATCTTGCGGCAACAAGGTGCCCTTGGCGCCTACCTCGTCCAATCGCTCCCATAGCGCCCTCTGACGGTATTTGTCCACTACGACGCCGAGGCCGCGAATTTCGAGCGTGAAACGTGGATCTGACGAGTTCGTTGCGAGCGCCGGCAATGTGTCGGGTGCTTTCGCGGGTGAGCCTGCCTTGTCCTGCGTGGAATTCGACGTGCCTGCAAATGCCGTCTGACCGAGAAACAACGCTAACACCAGGATCAGCGGAGGAGTTACCCAAGCGCGAAGATGTCCACTCATTTGCATATTTCCGTAACTGGGGGCGTGACCGACCACCACGTATTCAAAGACCAACCCCCACAGTGGGATCAGCACTAGCAGCAATCCGAGAAACAGCCGCCACCTTATACCGTTTAGACGCGGCGCGATCATATCGTCCCCCCTGAGGTGTTTGCTGGGGTGCGAGTGGCCTCGCGGGACACCTGATTTTGCATGGTCAGGGTTTCACTGACTACTGGCTTAGGCGGCTTTTCGGGAACGAGATCCGTCGGAAAGGCGCCGCTCGTGTAGTACTCGCACGTCGCCTCGACCAAGGCTCTCATGCCTGGAATCAGTTGCGGATACTTGGCACGACATTTTACTGAGATCATGCCCAATGGCGTTCGCCAGTCAGCGATAAAGCGCAGTAGCGTCCCCCATTCCAGATCATCCAATGCTTTCCCCTGCCCAATCGCAACATCCATCGCGGTGCCATAGCGATGGTTCTTCTGCCCGCTCATGATCGCCGAGTGATAGGAGCTGTCGCCCAGCCGCTTTGGGTCGTTCATGAGTCGAACCTTGGCCTCATTGGGGGTTTCAGTCCGCGTCACATAGCGCACATCCGGCGCCACCGGACTGCCCGCGGTCACATCGAACACCTGGCAGCGATCATCAGGATCAGGATTGGCATCGTACTGTGCCTGCACTTCCGCAACCGATGGTTTGGACGGGTCCACGCCCGCGCCCGGCCAGGGCAATGGCTGATCGGTGAGCGTCTGCAGCTTGAGACGGGTGAGCGCCACCTCCGTCTCCATCTGATCCCAGCTCTGCTTGCCTGGCGCGGTTTCATTCGCATCGATGGGCTTGTTTTCCGTACCCGGAATGACGTTGCCCTGCAAATCCGGATCAAACGGCGGGTTGAGTTCCTCACCGTTCACCTGACGGGTCGCGCCCACCGAGTTGCCGCCCTGCTTGATCTGCGTGTTGATGAAGCCCGTGGTGCCGTGGCTAGTCTCACCCTTCTCGCGCAAGGTGTAGAACTGCGGTGCAGTTCCGACCTTAACCGTCGCACCGTTGCGCTTACGCCTGGTGAACACGCGTTGGTGGAAGCCGCTCGCGATCAGAGGCGTCATCAACGGCATGTCGACCGTTTTGCCTGCATCGGGATCATGGACCGCAGCCGTGTCGGGCACACCGTTGGTACCGATGCCCTGTACGGTTTTAAGGGCGACGGTGGCGTCTTCCGGACAGAAGTACAGATACACCTTGCCCCGGTTATCGCGCTCGGCAAAGACGACTGCCTTGTTGGCATCATCGGTCTTGGGATTGAAGCGCTTGGCTTGTGTCGGCGTCCATGCAGGACCCGCGCGTCCGCGGCAATCCGCGGTATTCGGCAGCAATTGATCCAACTCCGGCGTCGGATGCTTGCCGTCACCCACCAGCTTGACCAGTTCAATCAGCGTTCGTGCACGCGCATACGCCGTTTGCTGCTCGTCCCCGGTTTGGGTCGCGCGGTCCATCCATGGCGCAATCACGCTGTATGGGGAGTCGATCAGCACCAGCGTATCGGCCGGGCGATTGGCCGCCGCGCTGGAGCCGTCGCTGCTATCTGCCTGCATCAATAGCGCCTGCGCCAGCAGACTGATGACGGTGCCCTGACTGTGCGCGATGATCGAGACGGTCTCGTCCGGGTCAATGTTCCGGATCTGCTTGACCAGCATCGCGAGCCGACGTGCGGCCAACACCATGTAGTGACGATTAGGCGCCTCGAGCAGAGGGTGAGTGGGATCGTGCTGCAACTTTTCCAACATGTTCGTTTTGAGGCCACCCTTGAAGTGGGTGTTGAACATGTCCGGAATGTTGGTAGTCGCGTTGGCGAACATGCCTCCGTTCTTGGCGAAATTCTTGTCCAGCCGGTTGCCGTGAATATCCACCACCTGCCCGTTAATGCTCTGCTTGCCGATTTCGTCCGGCGCAGCGCGGTATCCCCAGTAAAACGGAATCAGCACGCTGCGTGTGCCATCCGGTTCACTGCGCCGGTAAAGGACGCCGTCCATGTCCTTGAACAGATCGTCTTTCGTGACCTTGCGGTCTTCGTTCGCCATGCGCCCCTGGGTGTAGACGCCCGCCTTGAGATCGCTGCGGTTGAGCCGTTCGTTGAGGCCCTCGCAAAGGCCAGCTTCGACGGTACCGAAGTCGGTGCCCAAGTCGTTCACGCCGTGAATCAGGATCGCGGTGCCAGGCATTTCCGGCGGGAGTTCCGCGAGGCTGAAGCTGCACCAATTGGGAAGCGTGGTGCTGGTGCGCTGGGCGACGGTATCGAATGGTGAATCGTCCATGGTGATATCTGGCGTTTGGCTCACAGCGAGGGTTTGAGGATGTCGAGCTTGGCGATGTGCATGACGTCGCCCGTCACCGACTGCGTCATGCCCTTCGCATCCGAGACGCCCTGCACGACGCGACCGTCGTCCATGGTGATCTTGTAGTGCTGATTGGCAGCGACGTTAGGGGCGGCTTCGGTATGGCCGGGGTAATGCAGCAGGAACTGCTGTTTCGTGCCGTCCTTGCCGAAGTTCGGTTTGTCGGCCTGCTCCGTCGACGGCCCCTGGAAATCGTGGCTTGCGGTGTGCACCTGCAGCGCGCCGTTGGAGCCCATCGTGATGCCGCCACCGATCTTGATGAAGCTGCCGTCGTCCGCGACGAAGCGGATGCTCTTGGCGGTCACGAGTACCTCGCCCGCGCTCGATGTGACCTGCACGTTCTTCTGTGAGTTGACGACAAGGTCATCCGCCTGCGCTTGCAACAGCATCTTTCCCTGATTGGCGATGGCGGTGAATCCGTTCGCTTGCGCGAATAGCTGCACACCCTGTCCGGCCTGCACGCTGAAGTGCTGACCGCTACTGAGTTGCAGATGCTGCTGCGCGACCGTATCGATGTTCAACCCGGCGTACGTGAGATGGCTCTTGGGCGTCAGGTTGACGGTGCCGTCGGCCGCGCCGATCGCGACGATCGGCTTGCCGTCACCGGTCGGTGTCTGGATGGAAGGCCATGCGGCGAGGTCGGTCTTCAGTTGGGTCTGTCCGGTGAGGTCGACCGCCTGACCGCCGTGCTGGCCGGCATAGTCACCCAGTGCCTTGAACAGTTCGCCGCACTCGTTGAGCAACTGCGTCAGCTCGTCGCGATCGAGCTGATGACCTTCGGCCTTGTTGCGAGCGTAGGTGGTCAGGAGCAGACCTTTGGCAGCGCGAAGCGATGCCGCCGCGTCCGTGCGCAACTCCGTCCCCTCGCCGCGTGCCTGGCCATTGCCGTTCTCGCGCGGTTGGGTCAGGTAGCCAAGATTGAGCTCACTGGCGGCATGCTCGCTCGCCAACTGACTGCTGATCTGCCCCGCCGTATCGTCAAAGCGCAACTGGTTATAGCGGTTGCCGGTGATCTCCTTCGTCTTCATCCCCGACAGAAAGCGATTGCCGGGTAACGACCCGGTGTGGCTGAACGTAGCCGGCATGTTCGGCCCGTTGTGCAGCACACCGGTCACGAACATCTTGTCCGGATCGCCATTCAGAAAGTCCAGCGCGACTTCCATTCCGATGCGCGGCAGCGTGTCGTGTCCATAGTTCGTACCGGCCCAACTGCTGCTCACGCGCACGAACGCGCTGTCCTTGTCGGTGCCGCTGGTGCCGGCGCCTTGCGCATGCGCGTGATCATCCGCGTCCATCCCCTGGATTTGCACCTTGATGCGGCCGAGCTCGTCGCAATACACCTCCTCGCCCGCCGGTCCCACGACCAGCGCCGTGATGGGGTAGACCCGCGGCAGATCGATACGCGGATCGTAGGCCGGGGTGAGCGCCACGCCGCGCTGCACACAGCTGAAGGTGTTTTCGTAGCGGGTTTCGACGGTGTCGCCCTTGTTCGATGCGGGCGACTGACTGGCCGCCGGCGGCGCATCGAAGTGCCAGCGATTCGACTCGAACAGCGATTGCGCGCGGTCGTTCAAGGTCTTCGGCAAACTGTTCTCGCCGCGATGATGCAGCGTCGTGACGATGAACTCGCGTTGCTGCTGGGGATGCGTGTCCACTTCCGGATGACCGGTCAGCTCGAACCAGCGGCCGACGGCCAGGTCGCGCACACCGCTGACCGCATCGACGTTGGCGGCACGCAATTCGTGGGCGAGCATGCGTGTCTTGCTGACCCGCTCATAGTCCGCCCACGAATCCCCTGCGTGCGGCACATCGATGGCCGAGTCGCGCAGCAATTGCCCAAGGTCGTTGCCGGCCTCGCCCTGATCGACGATGTTGGTTTCGTTCGATTGCGCGAGCGTGGCGCTCTTGTAATCCCAACTGGCGCGCTGAATGTTGCCGGGCACGAGCTGACGCGATGCCGACCACAGCGTGACGGAGTCACGCTCTTCGGTGGCGGCATCTCGGTGATAACGGATGGTGCCGGCCGCCGACTTGGGCAGCTTCATCGGATCGTCGAAGAACACCAGCGTGTGGACCGGCGAATCGTTATTGCCGTCGCTCGCGGGATCCTGTCCGCGCTTGCCCGCCGCGGTGAACCATGCAATGCCGTCGCGACGGCAGAGACGCCGGACAAAATCCGCATCCGACTCGTTAAACTGGAAAATCGTTTCACGCACCGGATATTGACTGCGATTCACCGCCGCCAGATCGAAATCGAAGGCGCGCGCCAGTGCGGGGCTCTTTTTCTGCCACTCGCCGAGTAACCGCTCGATCACATCGGGGACGTTGAGCGTGCGGAAGATGCGCGTATTCGTTCGGCCTTCGAGTACCGAGAGGGAGTCGCGTATCGTCAACTGATAGGTGGACAGCGAGCCGTCCGATTGACCCGCGCGAGCGTCCGTCACGATGCCGCAGATGGGGTGCAAGGCGCCACGATCCGTGACCAGTTGCACGGACAGTGGTAGGCCGATGAAGGCTTTTAGCGGTAGGTCAGCGCGCGTGGACAGACACGTCACGTGGCCTTCGATCCCCGCGCATAGGCCTTCGCGGATGTCGATGCGCTGCGCGATCAATACCTGTTCTAGGGTTTGCTGGGACTTGCCCCAATGAAGCCGGAATGAGCGGTTTGCCTGGGACAGTGATGGCGATGCAAACGCACGCAGAAGGTCAGCGGCACTCATGGGCGGGTTCTCTTTTGCTTTTGTTGGGAGCGGGCGAGATGAGGGGCTTGAGATGCAGTGATGCGAGGAGGTGAAGTGGTAGTGTGGTCGAGGTTTTGCGGGCGAGCTTGTGCTTGTGGCTTGCTTGCTCCGCTGATTTCAACCCCGATTATGTTCTGTGCTCCCATACCGCCTCTTTTCTTATTCCGCACGCGCCCCCGCGTTACTGCGGCATATTACAAAGATCGGAGGAATGAGGCAAATTAATGTCAGGGTTAAAGTGTTAAATATTGGTGTTTTTGAACCTGATTTAATTTAATGCGGTTGGCATTTCGGGAAATGTTTCTTGGTGGGGTTGGGATTATGCTTTTTGGATGGTAAAAGTTGCGGGGTGGGTGAGTTGTGGTGGGTTTTTGCAATATTCCGAGTGCGAGTAGTTCGCTGACGTCCCGCAAGGCGGCGTCAGGTGGACTAACCATCACGATGCTGGCGTGCTCGGGGTTACGCAGATTCACCGTCGCACTGTCAGTCCTTGTTGCAGTCTCGCAGCCGGAATTCCGGCGTAGCGCATCGGTCGCAGGAAATTGCCTGCACCCCGTGCGACGCCACCCTTGCCCCTGAGTCAGATAAGACTCGAAATAAGATGGCAGCCGCACGTCGCCTTGTAACCATGACGCGCGATCGGGATACCGCCATCTGTCATCGATTCGTCGCCGTCGAAGATGACGTTCGGTTTGGTGTCAGATGCTTCGGGCACGACACCTCATCCCTTTTACGCGCAACGAACTTGCCATCGAAGCTCATGGTCGTCGACGCAGTGATCACCTTACCGTCGTGGTCTGTATCGTCACCCAAGCGAATAAGATCGATCATCTATGTGTTTTCTCAGTTATCCCGCTAGATCATGTGTGATACATAGCTGAGACGCGCGGTCTTCGCCCGCGACCCGAGCTCCCGATGCAGCGGCTCAAGTCAATTGACTGTCAGGGAGTTCTTCGTTGGGACGCCGATCCACACTCCGTGAACCCCGCCTTCTAATCGGTCAAAGCCGAAGAGTCCCTTCGACGCTTTGACCGTTACGTGCATATGCCCTATCAATCAACCCCATCGACAGGAGGCGTCGTTTTAATCCCACGCATCGCCCTGGGACTCAGAGTTTGATAAATACCGGCATCACAGGTCAAATTGGCAACTGTCTTCCCATTCTTTTTCACATAAACCCCGCTCACATCTCCTTGGTAGACAACGTAATCGTAGCCCCCCGACCTGAATTTCAAATGGACTATATTTAAATTTCCACCTGTTATATCGCTAATAGAAAAATGCCTCCCAGGGGGATAGGGCTTATCCGGATATTGGAAATCAATGTGCTCAGAATTCCCAATGCGGTACTCGACATACCCGTTATCCGGAGAGACATTCCCAGACGCGCACACCGAAACAATTTTTTTCTTCACGGGACAGCTAAAATAGACTTCCTCGTGGGGCTCGCACAAAGTTTCCTCAGTAGGCTGCGCATAAACCGCCCTCGCGCACAACAAGGAGAGAATAAGTATCGCGCCAAGCGCTTTCAGACTGAGTCGTTTCATTCCAATATTTTCCGACTATAAATGAAGTTAAAATTGTTAACTCTTGCCGCATAGCTATCTGTGTTCAAATTAACAATTGCCGTAATGGCATTTACATTCGATTCGCCTGGACCTTTATCAGCTTTTAGCGCCAACCCATGTCTGACCCAGAAGAAAGCTGCCGATCTCGCAGCGTATTTCATCTGTGTCAGCAAGTCGGGAGTTTCCTCGAAATTCACGCTGTCATCCGGCCATTGAGCCTGGTTTTCTTGATGCCAACTTGTGAAATCATGGTAGTTAGCCCTTCCGGTCAACTGCTTCAGACCTCGTCCACGAAATTTCCAACCATCG
Source organism: Paraburkholderia sp. GAS38 (assembly GCF_050434965.1). Classification (NCBI taxonomy): domain Bacteria; kingdom Pseudomonadati; phylum Pseudomonadota; class Betaproteobacteria; order Burkholderiales; family Burkholderiaceae; genus Paraburkholderia; species Paraburkholderia sp. GAS38. The sequence goes on from NZ_JBNDJO010000015.1 coordinate 173,908, forward strand.
CCGCTATTATGATCGCCGTTACCTAGATCCGCTCGGCCTCCATACGCACCATTCGCAATCGCCTCAAAATCGGATTGATTCATGGCTGTGCCATCCGCCTTAATTGGCCTGCTTGTAGCGTATCCATGCAGATTTGCGTCACCCGGATTGTGGGCGAAATACGAGAACTTCGCGATCAGTGAAGACGCCTTCCACACAAAGCCTTCTTCGACTGTAAGCTGGCGCCCTGCCTCCTGCATGACCTGGGCGAAGAAGTGCGTCCTCCTAAGTGGTGTATCGAGCTGATAAAAGTCGATATGTGCATTTAACTCATCTGCTATCGCCTGCAGAGACGCGGTGTTCGCATCTGGAAATATAAGCGTCAGCATTGCCAATGTAAAACGGAAACCTAGGTCCGCGAAATTCCCAACAAGTCCGATCGGATGAAAGTGATAGACCGTCGGACTTGACGGGAAGTCCTTGATTGCCTTGACCTGATCCCACCATTGAAGCGACTGGATACGCTGGTACTCATCCTTCCAGATTGGCGCACGCTCCTTCATGATTGGCGTGAGCGCGGGCCACTTCTTCGGGTCGCCGCCCCACTCCGTCTCGTAACGCACAATCAGGTGCGACAGCGCCTCGGCGAGCCACGACGTGCTGTGCGCCGTCGCCAGTTCCTGTGCGGTGACCGTGCCGTTCCCATCGAGATCGATCGCCTTCTCCAGTTTCGTAAAGAGGTCGCTCCCGTTGACAGTGACGGCACTCGCCTGGAACGACGTTTCTTCGTCAGGCAATGCCTGACCGTTCACGAGGATGAACCGCTTGAACATGTCCGCCATCGGCACCTCGGTGCCGTCCACGACCTCGAATCCGGGCCAAGCCCACGGGCTTTGCCACTCCGTATTGGGATGGTCCTTGCCGCGTACCCACCCGGAGCCGCTCTTGCCCGTCCCCGTCCCTACCTCAATCTTCCACCAGTGGACATCCTGGTCGTCGACGGCTTGCGCGTCGGCGCCCAGTCGTGAGAGTTCCAGCGGCGCAAAGACGTCCATGAAGCTGGCGGTCGCAAGCTTCGGGTTGGACAATTGCAGCGGAAACTCCTTCCAGCCATTCACCACACCCGCAACAACCTGCCCGCTCTGAGCCCGTTCCACCCAGAACGGGTCCCCCTCTTTAGTCTTGCTGGTTGTCGGATGGTGATTGCCATGTGGCGCGGGTGTGGTGACAATCTTCGTCGGCTGTACCTTTGTCCAAAGTCCATTACCCGATTTGCCGGCAACGGGCTCCAGCGTGAGTCCGATCGCAACCTTCTGGTCAACAGGTTGCGAAACATCCACCAGCGCCGCACCCGGCGATACCACCAAGAGGGGTTTCTGATTGTCCGGCAGTTTCTTCGCACGGTCCCTGCTCTTGGCCACGAACGCGGCGAATGCGTCGCCTGCGAACACTTCCAGATGCAGTAGTGGTCGCGAGGTCGATGCAGCAGGTAACACGCTCGCGTCGCCATGGCGGACATATTGGCCGACATGTCCGAGCAGGGTACCGGCCTTCACCCGGAAGGGCTTCGGAAGTATGACGACTGCGTCGAGCGGACTGGGGTCAATCAGCGAATCCAGATCGTCGAGGAACACCCAGCCGTTGGATGCGCCGGGCTTCGGATCGGCGCCCTGCACGTCGCTTACTGGCGCCCCCTTGCTGATGGAGGCAATCGTCACCCACCCCGGAGCCGAGGTCGTGGCCACGGTCAGTTCCGTACCTTGCGGTAGCAGCCCCAGGAGCCTCCCGTTCGGCTTGTCGTGGATGTGCAGACCCACAAGGAGCGGTGCGTTGGCCGCTGGAGGTGCATCCGGAGCGACCGGGTTGGGTGAACTCGTGGCCGGCGTCTGTTTATCGTTCGCCTTGGCGCCTACCCGGCAATAGGCGTTGCCCTGCCAGAATGGCATGCGCTGTATCGCGGGCGTCGGCGGCGTGGTTGGATCGGCCGGAGGCGGGGCGGATTTCTCGGCCTCCTGATAGCTCGCCCAGTCCGACTGGTGCATGTACAGGCTGTAGAAGTCCAGCACCTCATCAGGAGGAGGTGGCTTGGCGGCATCATTAGTGTTCGTGTTCGATGGATCTGGCAGTGGCGGCAATCCGAGCTTGTGATGGACCAGCACAAAGCCCGTCGAATAACGCGCCTTCCTGTCGTCGCTGTAATTCAGCTCGACATATTTCGAATCCAGCTTGTAGGCCAGCACCTCGCCATCGGCGATGGCGCGCACGCCGTCGCCCTGTTTGAGCATGCCATCCGTCTGCTGGTCGAAGTGAATACCCCCGTGCCAGATGCCGCTTGCGCCGAGCGGATAAAATCCGTCCCCGGCCGTTCCCAGCGCCTGTAGGTAGTCCTGCGCATCAGGCGGGTTTTTGCCGCTGTTCGTGGCGAACGGATACGCCCAGCTTTTAACCGGCGGGAGATCCTTCGGTTCCGGCGGCGGAGCAGGTTGCGCAGCAGGCGCCGGATGGTGATGCGGGTGCGGATGATGCGGAGGCGAAGCCGAGCTGGTAGCTCGTCAGCCCGCTGTTTGAACCGAGGCGCCGGGCGGTGTGCACGTAGCCGTTGTGCGGCAGGTAGGACTTGTCGGATTGCTGGATCCACAGCGTTACCGGCTGGGCGATCAGCGTCTTGAGCTCGACGCTGCCGTTGGTGGATACCACATCGACGGTGAACTCGAAGTGGCGGCCCAGGCGCGAGCGGCCCACGACCCGCTGCGGGACCAGCGTGTTCGAGCCTAACGGCGTGTCCAGTTTGAGCAGGCGGTCACTCTGCGACAGGCCACCCGTGATCGTGCTGATTAAGTCCTGCGCTCCCATGACGCCTCTTTATTCAATATACGTCGCTGCGCGATGTGCGATGTAGCCCGAACGGGGTGATCGCACTACCGCCCCGACTCATACCAGGCTCGAAATAAGCCGGCAGCCGCATGTAGCTTTGTAGCCATGACGCGCGATCGGGATACCGCCATCTGTCATCGACTCGTCGCCGTCCACAATCACATTGGGTCGAACGTCTTCGTGCTTCGGGCACGAAACCTCATCCCCTTTACGCGCTACGAACTTGCCACCGAAACTCATGGTCGCCGACGCGGTGATCACCTTGCCGCCGTGGTCCGTATCGTCACTCAATCGAACGAGGTCGATCATTTTCCCTCCCGAAATTATCGATTGGCGGATTGCTGCACGGTGTCCTCGATCACAGCCTTGACTCGCCGTTTACTGCGGAGACGCAGGAAACGGATTCCCAAGGTCGCCCGTTTTCACCCAACCTTTAGTCGTCTTCCCGGTGGAAGGATTGGTGAATCGAACGTAGGAGAAGTCGCGATCTGTTTCGGTTACTGCAACAACATTGCCACCGACAAGAAAGCCGCTTCGGGGTACGAACGACCTTTGGTCCCGATTATTAAAGAACGTTTTTTTCTCTACTACGCGGATCCCTAATGCGGGTGAGCTTTGCGCCACCGTGTAGTGCACGGCATCTTGCTCGTCTGGTCCAAACTTGAATACACCCGTAGCGTTGTCGCATCCGGCTTGGTTCTCGGCGGTCTGTATAACCCATTTTCCGTTCTTAACAAAAATCTTCCCGGAAATGTCGAAATCTTTGTCGCGGTGATCGTAATCGTAATCTTTTCCCGGTAGAACAAATGTGGAAATATCGATCACGGCATCGGCACCTTTTTGAGGGAAAGCATCAACTCCGCTCTTTTGAGAGAAGAAAAAGGCGCATGAAGTGCGATCATCCTCTGCTCCGTAGTAGCCAAAGATTTTTCCACTCGAGTGCATCGCAATTAAATTTGGGTCATTGAAAACAATCAAATCTCCCGCGAAGCCAACGGTCGAAAAAGACGAAACAAAAATTGCGACCGCCCATCCAAAATATTTACTTGTATTCTTCATAATGCGATTTCATATCGTTTGCGTATTCCGGGTTCTGATTTCTCCAGTTCCCGCCATTGTATGCAGTAGCAAAACCTTCCCAGTTTTTTTCCTTTAATGCCTTTATCGCTACCGGTTTCGCGTTCTTCATGAACTGTTCGAACATCTGTACGTGGCCATCTATGCTTTTAAGATAGCTGTTAACCATCTCGACTACAGAGGTACAGCCACAATCTTTAAAGGATTCACCCATAACCTGAAAAGCGCCCCACGAACACGACATCAGGGCAGCGTCCCGGTCAAGGCGGGCAGCCTTTACGAGTCGTTCATATTGATGGAGCTCTGCAAGTCCATAGCCACCATATATAGGATTGCACACATCAGAAAATTTGGAGTATGGATTTTTCTCGTGCTTCCAATTCGCCTGCTTCGCCTTCGGCAAAGACAGGCGGTAAAAATAGTGCCGTTCTAGCAAAATTCGCGGCAAACCATTCTTGTCATATCCCCGCCCGCCAGTCTCCGTCATCGTCACCGCCTTGACCGCGGCCGCTTCACATCCGAATGATTTGGCGAGGTAAGAAAAGTGATCGTCTGTAAGCACCGAGGCCGTGGGATAGTTTAGCCGTGAAGGCAGAAGATTCACCGCAACGGTTCGTGGCTTACCGGTATTGATAGCTTTGTAGTGGTGTTCAATGACGATATCTGTTACGGACTTTCCTGTGGCGGCGTCCGTATGTGTGGTCGTCTTTTTGACCGGGAAGTCCTTTTTAATCTTGCCCTGTTCAGTGATCTTCTCCGCGTCGCCGATGTATGGTCCGAATTCGTCGAGCAGGCGATCTATCGTCATGACTTCGCCTTCCTTAACCACAGGCATGTGGATATCCAGTTCCATCTCGTCTTTCGGAGACAACTGAGTAACCGCATCGAAGTGATATTCGGGGCTAGTAATAGCGTAGGCGTTCATGTCCTTTGACGGCGTCACAGAGCCCTTAAGGCCAAACTCGCCGCTCTTCTTCTTGACGAATATGTCAATCGGCTGATTACGGGCGACATTCGAGATGGTCACCGCATAACCGTCTTTGTCGGTCGTGACATCTAGGCTATTTGACGCGGTCAGGGTCTGACCATTGCCGCCAGACTCGGGCGTACTGGTTGGCGTGGACGGCGCGGAAGAGCCCGCCGGCGCAGAGGAATCCTGGCCGCCGGTCTGCCAGAGCGGAGCAGGCGGTGTGCCAGTGCCCGTTTTTAGGCGAACGACCAATCCTTGAATCGGATGCTTCAAGCTGTCTTGAAACACAAAACTTGCCTCAACTAATGGGCTGGGAGGAGTGTGGGGGCGCTTGTGCCGCCTAGGGTTGTTGGAGTTCGTCAAACGCTTGCTCCGGTAGATTGCGTATTCGGCATGTGGTCCTGTTGGTCGGACTCTGCCTCCTGGACTTCCAGGTCCTCCTGGTCGTAAGCATCTTCGTGGATGCCCCAGTCACCTGCGCCGATCTCGCATTTCACTTTCTCGGAGCTCGGGGTTTTGACAGTCGCGGTCGCACCATTGCTCAACATGCCCTGCTGCAGCGTCCCATCCGCGGAGAAGATGCGATATGGTTGACCATTCAACGCGGGAGAGAACCGCTCGTAATCGAGGAGCGGGGTGACGTCAAAAGTCTGCGTATATTCATGCGTGGGATTCTGCGTAATGTTGCTAAGCGGAAGCGACGGCATAGGCATGTGCATGGAGGCTGCACCGGGCTTGTCCCACGAAGCGCATTTTTCAAGAATTTGTCCAGGCGTACCGTTTTCGATCTGGTCTGCATTGATCTTGATATACGAACCGCCTGCGCCGATCCAGACTTCCTTTGCAGCTGACAAGACTAACCTTCCGTCTGTACTGGTTATGGTTACGTCCTTCAGCGCGGCCAATGCGATTTCGTCGCTGTGAGCCTGGATCTCCACCTTCCCCTTCGCCGCAAAAAGCTTCATGCCTGCGTTCTGTACGAACAGGCTGAGCTTCTCGGTGACGCTTGCGATCAGCGACTTGCCAGTGGCCACATGCGTGCTCTGCCCACTGACGATGCTGATCTGCTGGTCCGCCGTGATCTGCGTCGACTGCTGGGTGGACAACGCAATGCCGGACGGACTCGCCGCCAGCAGGACCGGTTGGGCGAAGCCGTTGGCGTTGCCCGTGCCGCCACCCGCTGTACGTCCGCCTGTGGTTCCGCCACCTGGGACGCTGTGTTGCGTCGCGTCGGTGAACTTCTTAAGGGCGTCCTGACCCGGTTGCAAGGTTTCCGCATTGGCCGCGACGCTCGCCTGCGACAGCGTCTCGATCACGCTCTCCGCACTCACCAGCTGTTCGCTCGCCGCGGTGGCATTCAGCGGCTGGCTCACGGACGTAGGATGCGTCGATACATACAGCCCCTGCCCCGCCCGGATCGCACCATACGACTCCGACTTCAGATCAAAGCCCGTGCCGAGATAGGCGCCGCGCGTGTTATCCGTGTGCTGCACCAGGTACCCCAGATGCAACTGAGAATTCGCCGTGCTGCTAAAGAGCTGTACCCGGTTCTGCCCGCTCGAATCATCCATCACCATCTGGTTGTAACCGCTGCCGCCGTACTCCTTCGACTTGTACCCCGACAGCAGCCCGTTCGAATGCCACTGCGGTTTGGCCGCCCCGTTATACAGACGCGACATCACCACCGGCCGGTCACAATCCCCGCCGATGTGATCGATCAGTACCTCTTCCCCGATCCGCGGCATATGCACGCCGCCATAGCCGCTGCCCGTATCCGACTGCGCCACCCGCACCCAGCACGACGCCTTCTCGTTACCGCCGTTGATGCGGTCCCAGACGAACTGCACCTTGATGCGATTTAGCTCGTCCGTGTAGACCTCTTCGCCTTGCGGGCCCACGACGATCGCCGACTCCAGATGGGTCTCAGGCTTCTGATGGTCGAACGGGCTGCGGTACGGCACGCTCGTGCGCTGCGCCTCGATCTCCACCCGGTAGAAGCCTTCCGAGCCGTCCGCGTGCGTCACCTTCAACGCGGTATCGCTGGCGTGGCTCGCGCGCACCTCATCGAGCGCGCCCTGCAGGCTGTGCGGGTAGTCCGGCCCCGGGTTGCCCGCCGGCACGTTGTTCGCGATCACCCACGACGCCTCGATCACCGCGAACTCCTTCTGGCTCGCCTGATCCCGGTCGTGGTCCGGGTGGCCGCTCAGGGTGAAGCGCCGTCCCGCGTCGATTCTTCGAACTCCGCCTGCGCCCTCAAACCGCTTCGCCCGCGACTCCCACTCCTCCATCCGGATCCCGGAGAGCTGGTCGCCCCGGTCCTGTTTCGGATACGTGTACGCCCCGGTGTACTCGTACACCTCCGCCTGATCCGGCAACGCGCCCTGATTGGGCATCGTCGGCACGTTGGTGCCTTTGGGGTTGAACTGCGTCGACGGGCTCTTGTAGTCGAACGTGCGCGTGGTCAGTGACGTGCTTTGCAGCGTGCGCGTGCCCGACCACTGCGTGAGCGCGTCCGTCTCGCTGCCCGTGCCCGCCCGGTAGAACGGCACCGCTTCCGGCGACAGCGCATCGAGCGTCGCGAGCCGGTCGGTGATCACCAGCGTGTGCGACTTGCCGTCCCGCGCCTGCTGCCAGAATCCATATAAGCCTTCGGACTCCAGCAGCCGGTGTACGAAGTTCCAGTCATCCTCGTCCTGCCGGCAGTAGGAGCGCGAGGGCAGCGGTTTCGAGAGCGCGAACTGGAATAGCCCCTAGGCCTGGGGATGCGTGTTGAAGACGTCTGTGATGATGTCGTCGGCGGTTTTGTCCTGCCAGATGCGCTGGTCGCGGCGGAACTTCAGGAAGTGCATCCAGGAGGCGAAGCCGAGCTGGTAGCTCGTCAGCCCGCTGTTTGAACCGAGGCGCCGGGCGGTGTGCACGTAGCCGTTGTGCGGCAGGTAGGACTTGTCGGATTGCTGGACCCAAAGCGTTACCGGCTGGGCGATCAGGGTCTTGAGCTCGACGCTGCCGTTGGTGGATACCACGTCGACGGTGAACTCGAAGTGGCGGCCCAAACGTGAGCGGCCCACTACGCGTTGTGGGACCAGCGTGTTCGAGCCTAACGGCGTGTCCAGTTTGAGCAGGCGGTCACTCTGCGACAGGCCACCCGTGATCGTGCTGATTAAGTCCTGCGCTCCCATGACGCCCCGCCTTTCTTATTCAATACGCGCCCCCGCGTTATCGCGGCGATTTTACAAAACATTTCGCAGTGGAAGCAATTAACGTTGCAATTGAAAGGTTAAATCGATGCAGATATTAGCTATGGAGAATTAATGCGTTTTGCATTTCGGGAAATGTTTCTTGTTTTATTGTTGTCCCAATTATTCAGGAAATATTTTCTTGGTTGGGAGGGCGAAACACGCAGGGTGACGCGATAGTCAGTTCTCCAATTCATAGGACGTGCTTCGTCCGCCCACAGAGGATTTGCGCAGTATTCCGAGTGTGACCAGTTCGTTGATGTCCCGCAAGGCGGTGTCAGGTGAACACTTCGCAATTGACGCCCATTTGCTGCTGGTCAGTTTGCCTTCGAATCCATCAAGGAGACGATTGAGCAGTTTGGCCTGGCGCTCATTCAACGGCGTGGTCGCCCAACGCTGCCAGAAACGCGTCTTGGCGAGCACGGCGTCGAGGGTGTGTTGGGCACTGTCCACCGCGCGATGGAGCGCGTCGAGGAACCCGGTGAGCCAGGGCGTCACGTCGAGCGTCCCTTTTTGCGTCCTTTCGAGGATGTCGTAGTAGCCCTTGCGCTCTCGTTGAATCTGCGCCGACAGGCTGTAGAAGCGGTGCGGACTGCCCCAGCTTGATCGCAGGCATAAGCCGAAACGCAGCGAGCGCGCACTTGCCCGAGCCATTGTTTATATAGCCTGGCGTGCTCGCGGCGGCAGGCGTCATGCCCGACGAGTCTTGCGCGAGGCGCGCGACCGGAACGTCCCCTGTCGCGTCGATCTGGACAATCCATCTGGGCGGCTTGCTGCTCACGCCGCTCGGCTCCGCCCAATAGCCTGTGTTTTCAAGGACTTCTTCTTTAAGGTAAAGGTCCTTCGTTCCCGACGAGCGGCGCGTGTACGCGAATGGCCGGAGCGGGGCGGAGCTGGCGGCCTTTGCGGCCGTTTCGGCTCCCAAGATGTTGCGCGGCAAGGATGGCAAAGCTGGCCGTTTCAGAGTTTTTTGCGATGTTACGCGGTCTCGTCTTCGGTTACGAGGCCCGGCGCCAATCTCCGCAGTTCCGCCGGCGAACGACGGGCCGATATTGTTTATAAAATGTTTATCGGCACCTGCACTCTGAAATTTCGCCCGGGCCGTGACGCTGGGTTGATTTTGCGCTCAGTCTCTTTGGCGCCGCAGACACCCGCTTATAGGACGGTAGCACTAATTTTGTCGCGCAGTAGCAAAACTGTGGCGCCAGTAGCAATTACTCTGGCGCCCTAGGGAGTGTCTGAATTTTTGTGTGCAAGGCAGATAAAAACCTGCCGTTTGGCAGGTCATCAATTGCATTCTACAAATGATTCCTGGTGAAGCGATCCTCGTAGAGGATCGCGAACTGGTTCATCGCAGCTTTCCAGTCATGCGCCGCACGGCTCCAGTCAGCGGTGATATTGCGTAAGGCCAGCCACAGCAGTTTGGTCGCGGCCTCGTCATTTGGGAAGTGTCCACGCGTCTTGACGATCTTGCGTAGCTGGGCATTCACGCTTTCGATTGCGTTGCGTGTAGATTACCTTGCGCACCGCCGGAGGGAACGCAAAGAATGGGATCACACGGTCCCAGGCACGACGCCAGGCGGCCACAACGGTCGGGAATTTCTGGCCCCACTCGCCCTGTTCGAACGCCTCCAGTTCGGCTTGCGCAGCCTCGGCGCCCGCCGCCGTATAGATCGGTTTAATGGCAGCGGCCAGAAACCCCTGGATCTCGCGCACTGTCATACCACGGGCGTACATCGCGATGATCTTGTCGTCAAAGCCCGTGAAGCGTCGCTCGTGCTTCGGAATCAGGATCGGGGCAAAGCTGCCGTCGCGGTCGCGCGGAATCTCCAGCCGCAGCGGACCATCGTCGGTCAGCACCGTCTTGCCGCTCTTGCCGTTGCGCTGGTTTGTCGCGTCTTCGGGCCGCACGGCGCCGGCTGGATAGCCCAGATGGTGTCCGAGCTCGGCGCCCAGTGCCCGCTCGATCAGTGCCTTCCTGAACGCCGCTGAAGCAGCGTGCACCGCCTCAGCCGTCATCGGCCCCTTCACGAACTGGTCAATCAATTCCTTCGGAATCGACGGCAACGCCGTCTGGGCCTCGATGGCCGTCTTGGGTTTGCGTGGCATACACTGCTCCTTGAGCTACATGTTATGCCTTACATACAAAATTTATGACAGGCCCGTCGGCGCCGCCGAACTCACGGCATCCGATTGCGCAAACAACGAATGCGTCGTCTTCGTCAATGACAAGTCACCTGTAGCTGAGGCGGTGTGTGGTGACGCCGCAGTGACGCTAAGATGGAACGTTGGCGGGAATGCTTTTTTGACGACGTGCGAGGATGCCGGGACGGAAGAACAAGACACCAATTTCCTCTCAGACGCTGAAGGTAGTCAAGCACGCAAACTCGTATACGGGCGCCCGGTACTGAAGCAATTTTTGCTGCAACACCACTCCGGCCCAGTGCCAGACAAGTTCGCTTCACGCCCATATTGCACGCCGCCATCGTCGCGGCAAGTTTCGGAAAGTACCTTTGTTTTGCTGGAAAAGCGGCCTGCAAACACAGAAAGCGGTTACTGTTTTGAGCCGACTTATGTGCACTACGATAAGGAGCAATTCACCGTCGACACCGGCAAAGGACAAATTGCCTGCGTCGGATCAGGATTATTTCGGGGCGCTGCCAACTGAGCAGCAACAATCGAATCTTGCTGCGCTGATCCATCAATATGCGCCGACGTCGCGCCAGCCGAATAGCGCAGACGCAGCCCACTCACCTCCTGAGAGTAACCACCATGTCACCGCCGAACGAGCCTATTTGTACGGCACGCCAAAAGAAGACGGGAAGAAGATGGAGTATCTGATTAGCGGCGATGCAGTGGTGGTGCTTGACGAGGTTGGTGACTGGTCGCAGATTCGTTATCGGCAGGCCAACGGCAACGAGATTGTTCGTTGGGTACGATCTGCGGATCTTGCCGGTGGTTCGTGAGGATTCAGTGCGGACGCCAGTGTGGGTGCGGCAAATCATCGTCGACAGCAATCGCTGCGCCGAAAGTCAAACAACGGGAATACCGTCATGAAAAACACGACTTCAAAATTTATACGGGCAAACGATCCGCCGTTTCGAATCGGCTTGCCTCGCGTCCGTGCTGTTCGTATCGGTGCAGTGATCGCCACGGTCTTGCTGCTGACCGGCGGCGCTGCCGAGCCAGCACTTGCCGCTGCGTCGTCGTCCACGTTCCAGTTCGCTTTGCCGGGTGGGGCGGCAATTTTCTATGGGAAGGCCTTGAACCCTCAAGCACCGCTGACCCAGCGCGCATGGCGACAAGCTGTATTCCATTTCCCGAACGGCGCAACGTTCAGCCTGCTGCCAAGAGCTGGCGAGACGGACGCGGCCGGTACAGAAATGGAGCAGCCGAGCGACAGCAATATCTCGCCGTCCGGTGAATACGTGGTCATCGGGCGAGTCGAATCGGGGATGGTATCGACGGGGCCAGGGCAGGCGGAGATCGAATCCAGCCGGGAATACTGTTCCGCCATCGAGATTCGCACGGGGTGTATCACCTCCGATCAGACTGGTGAGATATGCGGAGAGAGCTGGCAGGCTGGCCAGGATGCGCTTTGGGGAACAGACGATCAGACGAACGTGATGCTAAAGCGCGACCGTCCATCGGCAAGCCGGCTCCTGCGCTTTATCAGCGCCGGTCAGCCGCCAGGGCCGGTAATCGGCGACGATGCCGGTGCCGACAATCTCCTGCGTTGCGATCCGCCGTCGTCCGCCAATCGTGACGCCTATGGGAAGATTGCGGCCGCCTTGCATGCGGCAGGTGCGCACAAAGATGCGCGGCTGATCGACGCCGCGTTTTCGAATGCGAACGGTGGCGGTGTGGGTACACCGGCGCCGGCAGCAGTGGAAAGCGAGCATCGTGCGGCGACCATATCGGCGCAAAGAGCGACGCTTTATACGGCACCTGATGATGCCCACGCGAGCCGGGCCTATCTGGTCCAGAACGATGCGGTGACGGTGTTGAAGCAGTCGCCCGCCGGCTGGGCTTATGTGGACTATGTCAATGCTTCTGGCAAACATCTGCTTCGATGGATCAAAGCCGATCAACTGGCGATCAAGTCGTGATGTCGTCGGCTATTTGCGTGGAGGTGATGCGATTTCGCTCCTCGGGGCACGCCATGGGTAAGTTAGCCGGGATACGGCCCAAAGCACTCTGCCTTTTGTGAAACGCTATCTAATCCTTAACGGCGACAAGACCACCGATAACGGAACGGTAAGGCGCACTGCCGCTCCTCTGGCTAGCGGCGTCAGTAAAATTCCTTCGGGTTCGTTGTTAAGATCCTCCGCAAGTAACGCAAGAGGCGGCCGGCAAAGTCGCGGCTCAAATTGCACGTCAACCGTTCACGGGTATTTTTGATGAAAAAGCACGAAGACCTGGACGAGATTTACGCAGATACATGGGGGCGGCGTACCGAACGGCTAGATGGGCGCACCTACCAGGAGTTTCTGGATTCCGAGCATTGGGCACATTTCAAAAAAGTTGCGAGCGAGCGCCCGAACTACCAGAAGTGCGAGTTTTGTGACTGCACCGAGGTGGAGTTGCATCACACGAGTTATAAGTGGATCTGGACAAGCAATGAACTCCGTTGTGTCATCAGCCTGTGCAGGCAGCATCATCAGGAAGTACATGACCTGGCCAGGACACGAGGTATGTCGGTAAGACGGGCTACTAATGAGCTACGTAAGCGATATAAGCCCGACTATTCGCAGAAGAATCGCGTCTCCGGTTGATCGGCTTTTGTTGACGATGCGAACGCGGATGTAATTTGTATTTTTCGTTCCACATGTTTCCAAGGCGCGAGTTCTGGTCGAAGCGCCTGGCCAGTTTCGAAGGTCGGTCAGTAGGTCCGAGCGAGTCTCGATCGATTAACGCGTCCGTGTCAGTTCTCTAATTCATAGGACGTGCTTCGTCCGCCCGCAGAGGATTTGCGCAGTATGCCGAGTGCGACCAGTTCGCTGATGTCCCGCAAGGCGGTGTCCGGTGAACACTTCGCAATTGATGCCCATTTGCTGCTGGTCAGTTTGCCTTCGAATCCATCAAGGAGACGATTAAGCAGTTTGGCCTGGCGCTCATTCAACGGCGTGGTCGCCCAACGCTGCCAGAAACGCGTCTTGGCGAGCACGGCGTCGAGGGTGTGTTGGGCGCTGTCAACCGCGCGGTGGAGCGCGGCGAGGAACCAGGCGAGCCAGGACGTCACGTCGAGTGTCCCTTTCTGCGTCTTTTCGAGGATGTCGTAGTAGTCCTTGCGCTCTCGTTGAATCTGCGCCGACAGGCTATAGAAGCGGTGCGGACTTCCATCTGCGCGCGCGAGCAGCAAGTCGCCCAAGGCTCGGGCGATTCGGCCGTTGCCGTCGTCAAAGGGATGCAAGGTCACGAACCACAGATGGGCGAGCCCCGCTTTAAGGACTGGGGGTTCTCCGGAATCGCTATTGAGCCAGTCTAGAAACCATCCGGTCTCAGCGTCGAGTCGCTCTGCAGGCGGCGCCTCGAAGTGGACACGCTGGCGGCCGATAGGGCCGGAAACGACCTGCATGGGGCCATTCGCATCGTCGCGCCAGGTACCGACCTGAACCCGCGACATGCCACTGAATCCGGTGGGAAACAGTGCCGCGTGCCAAGCGAACAGTCGATCGCTCGTCACCGCTGCGTCGCAACGGGTGGTGGCGTCGAGCACCATCTCGACCACACCCTCGACATGCCGGTCGACCGGTGCAAGTGCGCCTATGTCCACGCCGAGTCTGCGGGCGATGGAAGATCGCACCGATGCGGCGTTGAGACGTTTGCCTTCGATCTCGCTGGTTTTGACGACGTCCTCGGTGAGGGCTGCTAGGATGATCTGGTCGCGCAGGGCAGGGCTTACGTTGGCTAGACGGCCAAAGAGCAGGATTTGGGCGCGGGAGGCTTCGGCCAGCGGCGCAGCTAGGCGCGACAAGTCATAGCTCAAAATGAATCTGTCGGGGGATTGCCAGATATACGTTCTATCTCTGCCGTTCATATCGTGATCGTCAGGAGCATTTGTGGCAAGGATGGCTTATTCACCGCAGAAAGTGCGGTGAATAAGCTGGCTATTCGCCGTAAGTAACTCGCTCCTGTGCGAAGTCCGTCAGAGTGTATCCGTCTAAATGTAGGAGCGAGACGCGTGCACTTTTTGTTGTTGGTCGAACGTTGGATGCTGTTGCACAACACATGACAATGCGAGATAATATATCGGATTCCTAATGACATGATTGAAGTTCACAACGCAATCCGTTGATAACGTATAGCTGAGAAATTAGCTCGTTGGAAGATAGAAGACGACGCGAGAGCACCGAGCAAAACATTGAGGAGAACGAGGTAGGAGATGAAGCGCGGGACGCATGGGCTGCCACCCACACGACCCGCTGACCACAACCAGCTCACGTAAGGAGTTGATCATGGCTGACGCCAATCATAAAGCAGTTGCGCCTGTTCCCCAACGCGTCTTGACCATTTCGTCACAAAGACGCCCACGGCCGATGAAAATATTCGCACCTTCTCATATCGAATGTTATGACGACTTGCCTCCGGCACCTTGGATCCGACTTTCGGGGAGGTGGTTAGAGGAGGCGGGGTTTGAGATTAGTGGGCGGATTAGGGTGGAGGTGGAGCGCGGGAAGTTGACTATTACACCCGTTTGAGACGAGAACCGGTGCTGGCCCACCTTCCCAGCGCTCTAACGACTGCCCAGCTAAATGTGCCCACTTGATCTCCATCAATGGGGCCGTCTCTTTCATACAGAGCCGTCCACACAACTCTGCAGGTTAAGCAGGACCACTTTCCTGATGGTGGAAAAATGGTCCCGCTTAACCAAATTCACCTGCACCTGATAGAGTACGCCCGCCTACGTTCTCACACACTTCGGCGCGGTGCTCGAGATTCGCATTGGCGACGTCTATGTGCAGAATCGGCGTCTACCTGAAGAGCTATGGTACGACGCTCGGGCAATGGTGAACCATGCGTCGACGCACACCACGCAGCTGTACGACCGGCGACGCGATGACTAGACCTGGACGAGGTCGAGCGGATTCGCCTGTAGGTCGCAGTGAGCCTACTGCGCGGTGACCTCACAGGCGGGGAAATAGACTTCATGCTCCGTGGTTGAGATAAGGCCGCGCATGAAATCGAGCGCATATTTGCCGTTGCCAAGCGGGATGAAACTGATGTTCCTGGCAACTTGAAACTCGTCGATGCCGCTTCGTTTGAAGACGCCTTCGGTCAGCTTTCCGTCCATGATTGGCCTGCCGGCAGGCACACGTATATGGCTGGCCGCAGGCGTGACGACATGCGTGCCGGATTCAACAGTCTCGCAGCGAAGGTGCAAACTGTACTCGAACGCGATCCGTTCTGCGGCCACGTATTCGTGTTTCGCGGCAAGCGCGGCGACCTGCTCAAGGTGCTCTGGTGGAGTGGCGACGGGATGTGCCTGTTGATGAAGCGGCTTGAGAAGGGACGCTTCGTATGACCCCAGGCCGACGGCGGTACGGTTTGCCTGAGTCTGGTGCAACTGTCGATGCTGCTGGAGGGTATCGACTGGCGGTAGCCCACCCGAACAGCACGCCCGAGTTCGGCGTTGTAAACGCAGCCGGCGACGCGTAAACTGCCGTCATGACCGCGCGAATACACTTCCCGACGACATCGAGACTCTGAAGGCCATGCTGCGCGAGCGCGAGGCAAGGCTGTATGAACGCGACGCGCAGGTCGCGCACCTGCGGGAGACGGTCGACTCGCAGAAGACAGCGCTTGCCTCTCGCGCTGCGGAAGTCGAACACCTCAACCTCCTGATTGCAAAGTTGCGGCGCATGCAGTTCGGCCGCAAGTCGAAGAACCTCGATCGCCAGATCGAGCAGCTTGAACTGCGTCTGGAGGATCTGCAGGCCGACGAAGGCGCAGCGCCTGTTGATATCCCGAAGAAGACACCTACTGCGCCTGAACGGCCGCGGCGCAAACCGCTCCGTGACCATCTGCCGCGCGACACGCACACACATCTGCCTGAATCGGCCGCGGTCTGCACGCACTGCAGCGCTGCGATGAAGCAACTCGGCGAGGACATCTCCGAGCAACTGGAATACGTGCCGGCGAGCTTCAGGGTGATCCGTCATGTTCGGCCCAAATTCGCATGCACCTGGTGTGATCACATCGCTCAGGCGAGCGCGCCGGGGCGTCCCATCAAACGAGGCCTGGCAGGTCCGGGATTGCTGGCGCATGTGCTTGTAGCGAAGTTCGCCGATCATGTACCGCTTTACCGACAGTCGGTCATCTACGCCCGCGAAGGCGTCGAACTTGAGCGTTCAACGCTGGCCCGGTGGGTTGGCCATAGTGCAGCGTTGCTGCGACCGCTCGTCGACGCAATCCGGCGACACGTGATGACGGCTTCGAAGCTGCACGCCGACGATACACCGGTGCCCGTGCTCGCGCCGGGTAACGGTACGACCAGAACCGAGCGACTGTGGGTCCATGTTCGCGACGACCGGGCTTCGGCCGATATCACACCGGCTGCCGTATGGTTTGCCTATACACCGGACCGCAAGGGCATTCATCCGCAGCAGCATTTCGTATCATTTGCCGGAACGCTGCAGGCCGATGCCTATGGCCGCTATCAGGCAATCTATGAAACCGGGCGTGTCGTCGAAGCGGCGTGCTGGGCCCACGCCAGACGTCAGATCTACGAACTGCACGTGTCACGACCGAATGCCTTCAACACCGAAGCGCTCGAGCGCATCGGCGCGCTGTACAGCATCGAGGAGAAGATCCGCGGCAAGCCGTCGGGACTACCGCCAGACACACGCGAGACCCTTGCTCGACCAGCTTCATAGATGACTGGGTGAGATGCTCACCACGCTCTCGCGCAAGTCTGATACGAGCAAGGCAATCCTGTATGCCCTTAACCGCTGGGAGGCGCTCACGCGCTACTGCGATGACGGTCGAATCGAGATCGACAATCTGCCCGTCGAACGTGCCTTACGCGGCGTTGCAATCGGGCGCCGGAACTATCTGTTCGCCGGCGCGGATTCTGGAGGCGAACGTGCTGCTGCAATTTACAGCCTGATCGGCACGGCCAAACTCAACGGAGTTGATCCGGAAGCGTATCTGCGTCACGTTCTCACCCACGTCGCCGAACATCCGGTCAACCACGTTGATGAATTGCTACCGTGGAATCTGGATCAGTCGTCGTACTCGAGCGGTGTGACCGCGCAATCCAGAACAGTCGGGTGAATGCGAACTTCGCACCACTCCCTGAACATCCTGATCGTCCGGTTGCGCGGCCATAAATCCGGGTCGATATACCAATCCCCGAGCAGGTGCTCGAAGATCGCCTTCCAGTTACGCTGAATCCACCGCTTGCCCGGCTGGTCCGGGTCGTCACTACTGTCCGTTGGGATCAGGAACGCGGATGGTTCATCACGCGCGTCATCTAGAGTGATCTTTGCATTGGCTGGGAAGGGATCGGCGTCATTGATCCATTCAACAAATGGTGTGCTGGGCAGGACGATGGCGACCACCCGGTTTGCGACGTAAAGCGGCTCTTGCTGCATGCATTCGATCCTCGTATCAGATGGTCGAATGCTAAAGCAACACGGTCGTCATGCAACTCTTACCGATAAAGCGCCGACAGGCTCATCATACGCCTAGTCGAAGACTAAACGACAACGTCCTGATGTCTGCTCTTGAATGCGGAATCTCTATCGCGAGACGAGTACTCAGAAAATGTGCTATTGCTGCTCCACTCCCTCTTTACGATTCACTTCGGCAGGAGTGGGAGCGTGAATTTACAACTTTGTCGCCACAACAATACTTACTTCCGGTGTCGCATTGATCGACATCGGATCCTATTCTTCCTGCACGCGTGGAGTGAAGTCGAGCACCGGCACCGCATCCGACTCGAACATCAGTTGTTCAAAGGCGGGGGATTCAGGAGCCCACTCGATGCGGCGGGTCACCGACTTAAGATCGGGAGCTCCGATCAAAAATCTTTCCTCGTACCGAAGATAGAGGGTTTGAAAGAATTGTCCCAACCGCAGCGGACTTCCGTGCGGTGGAAACGAGTCCATTGTCGAGCCCGCATGGTCCCCTTCCGCCTCTGTCAGCGCTAGCGAAACAGCTTCATAGCGACTGACATCATCTCTAATTCCTCTTCGCCCTGTTAGCTCTCGCAACGCCGAATGAAAGCGGAAGATCGACTCGACAGGTTCGTTGTTAGGTTGGAGCGCAATGTCGTTTGCCTCGAGTTGTACTGCCGGCGATGCCGACGCTACAAGTGGGCTTACGGCTTCGACGGCCTGCTCACGCTGTCGGTTTGCACGGATCACGAAAAGGAAGCCGAATACAAGTGCAGGATATGTGATATGGAGGTTTGTGCATTCACCGATAGTTTCCTCCATTCGGTTCGTCAGGTTTCGGAACGCACCTGTCATCCCCTTACACGACACAGCGAGTACGGGGCCGATGCCTTCCTTGGTAACAACGACATCAACGTTCTTGGTTTTGAGTCCTCCAAGAACTGTCCGCTCTCCGCCTTGCCCTTTCGTTGGGTCAAACACGAGCAAGTGCTTTCCGCCGCGGCGGATAACTTCAAACGGAGGTCTCGGAGTAATTTCGTCCGGATCGAACCCACCTTCTACGACAAGTCGGCAGGCCACGTACCAATGCAACGGCTTAATGTGTTCTTGACTTTGGGTACGACCGGAATACGTGGCGAAATGCCACAATGCTTCCGTCAGATTGACCCATTGGCACTTCTTTTCCTTCGGCGGAAAAGGCTCATTGCGCCGTGGGACCATAATGTCTCCATTCCCTCATGGTAGTCACCGCATCCTCAATGTCAGTTAGCGGGAGATTTGCGAACACCTCGGCAGGAGGCAAAATAATACGTACTGCTTCACCCGGCTCAAGCTTCAGCATGCCGCCGCCGAGAGGATGACCTTCGAGTTCACAACTCAAGCGGATGAATGGTGTCTCCCAGGCTTCAATCAGTTGGGCGACCGCCGCTTGGTCTCGCACTCGCACGCTGTGTACTGAGTTGGTGCAGCTACAGCCAGCATCGTTGCGCACTAAGCTGACGTCCTTCCCCGACATGTATGACATGAAGAAGTCCGGGATCTGAACGTCGGGTACAGAATACCAAGGCTCGCGAACTCGACACTTGTATGCCTCTCGAGCCTGTTGCCCGGGCTCCGAGTCTAGATATTTCTGGACCGAAGCAGGGATCTTCCCCGTCTTGGAGAGACGAAGTAACAATACTTGTTCGTCCTCTTTGCACCATTGCGCAACCGTTGCGGCAGTCAACGTCCCTTGTGGCAGAGCGCGACCATTGCGTACTGACGGATGGAGAAGCTGTTGGGGAATCTTCCACTGCTTGGCTTCGGATGGGCGAAGATGGAAAAAGTCGTTCGCTCCCGTTACATATCCGATGCCGACCGACGCAACCGCGCCGAAGCGGCGCACCCTTGGGTGCGTAGCCACGGCACGATAGGTGTCGCGGGCTCGGGATGACATGATGAAAGGTCGGAGTCTGCCATTCCAATCGTTCCGCCATTCATTCAGGTCAATGCTGGTGAATTTGGTCGGAGGCGCAGACATCGCACGAAAACGCCTAAGGGCGCTGAATCGGATGGTGCTGGACTTCGCGCCAAATCCATCGGCAAATAGCAGCCAGCAGTCCTCTGAGAGCTCCGGGAAAAGCTTCTCTTGGAAGGCAACTATGTGCACAACCGAGAAATTCTCGACAAGATATTCGAGCAGTGGCCGTGCGTAGGGAGCATGCCCGATTTCTGCAGGCACGACAAAGGCCATACGACCTCCAGGCACAAGCAGGCTGGCTGCGGCGACCAAAAACGGGGCCCATGATGAGCTCAGCCCAGAGAACTTTGCTCCGTGTGACAAGCAAAGACGAAGCGCCGTGTCGCGTACAGTTCCCTTGAAAGTCTGGTAACGGATAAACGGCGGATTGCCCGCGGTGCACTCAAATCGTTCGTGCGTATTCGCAGCCCATGCGAAAAAGTCGCCTTCGTGAACTAACGCTGATGGCGCGCGAGCTATAGCGTCTTCAGCCGATGACGGGTCCTGCTCAATTCCAACGCTATTCGCATGCGCGGCCAAAAACCGTCCATCTCCACATGATGGATCTAGGAGTCGGTCGTCGGAGTGCCGGACAGCCCAACCCGCCAAGGTGCGTACGACAGCGTCTGGCGTAAAGTAAGCGCCGGATTCCTTCTGGGTCAGTTTTATCATTCGTTCCGCATTTGCATGTCTGCTCAAGAGCAGGCGTTTGAGCTGAATTGTAACCTCGTCGGCCTCAAATGAGCCTGACAGACTTCGCGCCAATTTAGGTGCGACTCGACGCGCAAGTCGTCAATGGCTCGGGGTCGAGCAGTGACAGAGTGCTGTATAAAAAAACAGTATCCGAAACTTTTCGACGCTGCGCAAGGGCGGCGAGAAATGTGTGACTTGGGCACAATAGACCTGCGACGAACGCCGGCAATACTGGAGCGCTCGGTCAGTTGACGCACAAAGCCAGGCGAGGAACTACAGCCGATGTGTGCATCACCGCGAGAACACCCTACGATCCGCGGTGATGCCAACGAACGAGCGCTTCAGACTACGATCCAGACAGACCTGCGGTTGGGTCGACGTCGGACACTGCATTATGTCGCGGTGCTGGGTCCCCTCCTTTCATAGCCAAGGCATACTTGGCGGCTTTCCCGGTCCGATCTGAGCTATTGGTGCATCGACAACCGACAGTGGATAGCCAGCTTTGTTTGAGCGTCGATTGGATTACTTTAGTCTCGCGGCGTATCGCTTGTTTGCGAAACGTTTGATGTAGCTGTTTAAGCCCCGTCCTGCAATTGCGTAGCGCTTCATCTGCTCCACCACGTCGTGTCCAGTAGCGGAATAGTCGTACGGGTAAACAGCCCCGTCCTGGAACTGAACTTTGATGGCGTCAATAGATATCTCATAGGCATAAACGCCTGAGTTTCCACCCAGATTCTTGTAGTGTTCCATTTAAGCTCCTAGCGCGCTGCCGCGGTTAGTCGATTGCTATCGGTGCGAATATCTTTCCCATTTCTCTCCGACGATAGCACGTCACGTTAAGCCGTTTCACCGATAGCCGAATAATTCGAGGCAACGGGCGCATGCGTAGGCCGCATCACTATGAGAAAAAGGCCCTTGAACCTTTGTAAAAGGTTCAAGGGCCTTCATTAACCATAGATCTGGAATCTGAGGGCTATCACAACGCCATAGTGGCAACGCTAGAGTCACCTACGACGCCCGTAGCCCCCTCAAACATCAATATTCCCCGCCCTCAACGCATTCGACTCAATGAAAGCCCTCCGCGGCTCGACATCATCCCCCATGAGCGTGGTGAAAATGCCATCAGCCGCAATAGCATCCTCAATCTGCACACGAAGCAGCCGTCGAACAGCCGGATCCATCGTAGTCTCCCAAAGCTGCCCAGGATTCATCTCGCCCAGACCTTTATAGCGCTGCTTGGAAACATTGCGCTCAGCATCGGCGATGAGCCACTTCATAGCACTCTTGAAGTCATTGACGGCCATACTCCGCTCACCACGCTTGATCACGGCGCCAGGCCCAATCAACCCCTTAAACGTCAGCGCCGTATTCAGCAACTGCTGATAGTCCGCGGTCAACTGAAACTCTTCATCCAGCACAGAAACCTTCTGATTCCCATGATGCGTCCGCGACACTTTCAATGAGCGGAGCTCCCGCACCTGGTCATACATAGTCGTAACGCGCACTTCAGGCTTCAGCGGATCGTCCCTGAGCTTAGCCTCAAACGCCTTAGCCGACGCCTCAGCGGCCTCTTCACTAGACAGATCGAGCACAACCCCATCCATCACAGCCTCGAGCGCCCCAGCGTCGTACAACCGGCTCAACCGATCGACAACACCCTGCGCGAGCAGATACGACCGAGCGAGCTCACCCAAAGCATCGCCAGCGATCGGCGTAGCACCCTCAGCCGTCACAAGCTCAGACCCATTAAGCGCGAGCTTGAGCATATGAGCATTCAACTCAGCCGCATCCTTCAGATACCGCTCATCCTTCCCCGCCTTGATCTTGTAAAGCGGCGGCTGGGCAATATAAATAAACCCACGCTCGATCATGTCCGGCATTTGCCGATAGAAGAACGTCAGCAGCAGCGTCCGAATGTGCGCACCGTCGACGTCAGCGTCGGTCATGATGATGATGCGGTGATAACGCAGCTTCTCAAGGTTGTAGTCTTCCTTGCCGATCCCACAACCCAGCGCGGTGATCAAAGTAACAATCTGCTCCGAAGAAAGTAGCTTGTCATAGCGAGCCTTCTCAACATTAAGCACTTTGCCGCGCAGCGGCAAAATAGCCTGAAACTTCCGATCCCGCCCCTGCTTAGCCGACCCACCAGCCGAGTCACCCTCGACGATATAAATCTCAGACTTAGCCGGATCCTTCTCCTGGCAATCCGCCAGCTTCCCGGGCAGACCAACGCCGTCCAAAACACCCTTCCGCCGCGTCATCTCCCGAGCCTTCCGCGCCGCATCCCGCGCCCGCGCAGCATCCACAACCTTCCCGCAAATAATCTTCGCGTCGTTGGGCGTCTCCTGCAGAAACTCTTCAAGCGCCTTAGCCACAACTTCCTCAACCGGCGCCCGCACTTCAGAAGAAACCAACTTATCCTTGGTCTGCGCGGAGAACTTCGGCTCCGGCACCTTCACCGACAACACACACGACAACCCCTCACGCATGTCATCACCCGAAGTCTCAACCTTGGCCTTCTTGGCAATTTCATGATCGGCGATGTACTTGTTCATCACGCGCGTCATCGCCGCACGCAAACCGGTCAAGTGCGTCCCGCCATCGCGCTGCGGAATGTTGTTCGTAAAACAGAGCACATTCTCGTTATAGCTATCGTTCCACTGCATAGCCACTTCAACGCCAACACCATCCTTCTCACCACTGACGTGGAAAATATTCGGATGCAGCACGGCCTTGTTCTTGTTGATGTACTCAACAAAACCCTTCACGCCGCCCACAAACGCGAAATCCTCTTCCTTCCCCGTGCGCTGATCCGTCAAACGAATCCGCACGCCGTTATTCAGGAACGACAGTTCGCGAATCCGCTTGGCCAGAATGTCGTAGTGATATTCGATGCTGCCGAAGATCGTCTCGTCGGCGAGGAAATGCACTTCGGTGCCGCGGTTTTCGGTGTCGCCGGTCACGAGGATCGGCGAGACGGCCACGCCGTCAATCTCTTCGATGATGCGGTTCTGCGGCACGCCACGGTGGAATTCCATGAAGTGCTTCTTGCCGTCGCGGCGAATGGTCAGACGCAGCCATGCCGACAGCGCGTTCACGCACGACACACCCACGCCGTGCAGGCCGCCCGACACCTTGTAGCTGTTCTGGTCGAACTTGCCGCCGGCGTGCAGCTCGGTCATCACGATTTCAGCGGCGCTGCGCTTCGGGTCGTGCTTGTCGTCCATCTTCAGACCGGTCGGCACACCGCGGCCGTTGTCCGTGACGGAGACCGAGTTGTCCGCGTGGATGATCACCTGAATGTCGTTGCAATGGCCGGCCAACGCTTCGTCAATGGCGTTGTCCAGCACTTCGAATACCAGGTGGTGCAAACCGGTGCCGTCCGATGTATCCCCGATGTACATACCCGGCCGCTTGCGCACTGCTTCCAGACCTTCGAGGATCTGAATCGAAGAGGCGCCGTAGCTGTTATCGGGTTGCGAATTGTTCGTGTCAGTCATGGATTTTTTCCGGTTCTGCGTTGCTGCTTGGTTGCTGCTCGGGACTTTTCAAAACACCATAAAAACGCCAAAGGGGCGCTGCGCCCCTTGGTGTTCTTCTTGATGTTGGACGCGTTAGATGCGCATCGGCATCACCACGTATTTGAATTCGTCGTTCTCGGGAATCGTGATCAACGCGCTGGAGCTGGCATCACCCAGGCTCACTTGCAACATGTCGACCTTCAGGTTTGCCAGCACGTCGAGCAGATACGTGACGTTAAACCCGATATCGACGCTGTCGCCGGTATACGCAATTTCCAGTTCTTCCTGCGCTTCTTCCTGGTCCGCGTTGGTGGACATGATCTTCAACTGGCCCGGCTCGATGATGCAGCGCACGCCCTTGAATTTGTCCGAGGTCAGAATGGCCGCACGTTGCAGCGAACGCTGCAGTTCTTCGCGGCCAATCAGGAACTGGTTCTTGTGCGACTTCGGAATCACGCGCTGGAAGTCCGGGAATTTCCCTTCCACCAGCTTCGACACCAGTTCCACCTGACCGAAGGTGAACTTCACCTGGCTCGGCGCGATGTCGATCTTCAGCGTGTCGTCGATGTCTTCCAGCAAACGCTGGAGTTCCAGAATCGTCTTGCGCGGGATGATCACTTCCTGGCGCGCAAACGAGCCTTCAATCTTCATGGACGAGAACGCCAGACGGTGACCGTCCGTCGCGACCGCCATCAACTGGTCGCCGTCCACCACCAGCAGCATGCCGTTCAGGTAGTAGCGAATGTCCTGCTGGGCCATCGAGAAATGGACCATGCCGAGCAGTTGGCGGAACGTCTTCTGGGGAACCACCAGGTTCGCGCCGAAGTCTTTAGCTTGGGCGACCGTGGGGAATTCGTCCGCCGCCAGCGTCTGCAGCGCAAAGCGGCTCTTGCCGGATTGCACGGTGAGGCGCTTGTCGTTCAGCGTCAGCGTGACCTGGCCGTCAGGCATGGCACGCAGGATGTCCAGCAGCTTACGCGCCGCTACCGTTGTCGCAACCGAATCGCCGCCCACGCCGAAGTCGCCGTGCGTGGTGATCTGAAGCTCGAGGTCGGTGGACAGGAACGACACGTCAGGGCCGTTCTTGGTAATCAGCAAGTTGGCGAGGATCGGCAACGTATGGCGGCGTTCGACGATGCCGCTCACGGTTTGCAGCGGCCTGAGGAGGTTATCGCGTTCGGTCTTGACCAGTTGCATAGAGTTCCTTCGTTGATGTGACGGCCTGCGCGCCTCGCTCGGCATCCTGCACGCGGCCCCGGCCCCCGCCGGCGCTACGCTGCGCCAGTCACGGCGTACATCCGCCCCAAGCCGCCGGGCGGTTAAACCTGTATTGTGCCTGAAAACAGAACCGCTCCCCTAAAATGGGGGCGAGTTCCGAAATAAACAGGTCGATTTTCCCCGCTTTTTGCCCAAACTTTAGGCAACACCGCCGCGACCGCGCGGTTATCCCGCAAATACCCTGCACTCACCCCGAATTCGCCTGAGGGCGTCGCCTCGAGGCCAGCCCAGGATCAGCCCTTCAACGTCTGTTCAAGCACGTGCAGTTCGTGGTTCAACTGCGCATCCGTGCCGCGTTCGGCGGCGATCTTACGCACCGCGTGCAGCACGGTCGTGTGATCGCGCCCGCCAAACAGCTCGCCGATTTCCGGCAAGCTTTTCTGCGTCAGTTCCTTCGCCAGATACATCGCAATCTGACGCGGCCGCGCAATGTTCGCCGGCCGCTTCTTCGAATACATGTCCGCGACCTTGATGCTGTAGAAATCAGCCACCGTCTTCTGGATGTTTTCCACCGAAATCTGGCGGTTTTGCACCGTCAGCAGGTCTTTCAGCGCTTCTTTCGTCAGTTCGATGGAAATTTCGCGGCCGTGGAACTTCGAATACGCGAGGATCTTGCGCAGCGCGCCTTCCAGCTCACGCACGTTCGAGCGCAGATGCTTGGCGACGAAAAACGCCACGTCCTCATTCAGGCTCACGCCTTCGGACTGCGCCTTGCGCATCAGGATCGCGACGCGCATTTCCAGCTCGGGCGGCTCGATCGCCACCGTCAGGCCGGAGTCGAAGCGCGAGATCAGCCGGTCGTCGATGCCCGAAATTTCCTTCGGGTACGTATCGCTCGTGATGATCACCTGCGCCTTGTTCGCCACCAGCGCTTCGAACGCGTAGAAGAACTCTTCCTGCGTACGCGACTTGCCCGAGAAGAACTGAATATCGTCGATCAGCAGCAGGTCGAGCGAGTGGTAGTAGCGCTTGAAGTCGTCGAACGCCTTGCGCTGGTACGCCTTCACCACGTCGGACACATACTGTTCCGCGTGGATGTAGCGGATCCGCGCGCCGGCCTTGTCCATCAGCAACTGATTGCCGATCGCATGGATCAGGTGAGTCTTGCCGAGGCCCACGCCGCCATACAGAAACAGCGGGTTGTACGAGATGCCGGGGTTGTCCGCCACCTGGATCGCGGCGGCGCGCGCCAACTGGTTGGCCTTACCGGTCACGAAATTGTCGAAGGTCAGCACCGGGTTGAGCTTCGAGCGCTCGTACATCGAATCGCTCTCGGCGTTGCCTTGCTGCGCGGCGCTCTGGCCCGGCCGCCAAGTACGGCGCGCCGCAGCGGCTTCGTTGGCGTCGAGGCTGGGCAGATCGAGGTCGCCGCCGTCGTCATGATTGTGCTGTTGCGCGCCATGACCGGCATTCGCGCCCTGCCCCGCGCCATTCGCGCCGTGGGTCCGGGCGGCGTGTGCGGCCTGCACTGCGCCGACGGCCGCGTCCACCGCAGCCGTGCCGCCGTTGCCGGCGAATTGCGACGGACGTTGCGGCGCCGGCGCAGAAGCCGCCGCGCCGCGCATGCCGGCCTTGGGATCGAGGACAAACTGGACGTCGACCGGCACGTGCCAAAAGTCGCGCGCCATATCGGAAATGCGGCCGGAAAACTGGCTCTTGACCCAGTCAAGCTTGAAGCGGTTGGGCGCAGCGATGCTCAGCGTGTTCGCCGCCGCATCGAAGGCAACCGGGGCCAACGGTTTGATCCACGTCACGTACTGCTGGGGCGTTAGCTCACGCTCTAGCAGTGCGGAACAGTGTTGCCAGAATTCGTTCATCAAGTTGCTGTCGTTATGTTTGCACGGCGAGCCGCCGACGCCCCTGTTGCAGATACACAACAAGGCCCTGAGCGGCCAGGCGGAACGGCTCCAGGCGCTTGTGCCACAAGGGTTTGCGGGGCAAGCGGGCCGGAGCGGCGTGCAGGATTTTTGGGAAGTAGGACGAGATTCTACCGCCAAAACAACCAGGAAAGGGAGTTATCCACAGGGACCGATCAAACCTCCGCCACGGGCCCAGCCTGTGGAATACGTCGCTAAACTATTGACGACCAAAAGAAAACCGGTTTAAATAGCGGGTTCCGCGAAAACCAATTTTTGAACCACCGGCCATTGCACTTTCCGCGATGCTCGCGCGGTTAATTCTCTGCCAAGTGAGAGCAACATGAAACGTACTTACCAACCTTCCGTTACCCGTCGCAAGCGCACCCACGGCTTCCGCGTTCGCATGAAGACCGCTGGTGGCCGTAAGGTCATCAACGCACGTCGCGCGAAGGGCCGCAAGCGCCTCGCCATCTAAGGCTGGCGAGCGGATTGCGCGCTATGTCCGATGCCCGCGGCAGCGCGGGAACGGCAGGAGCGCCGCAACAGGGCTCGGTTCCGTTGCGAGCGCAAGCCGCCTTCCCCAAAGCCGCAAGGCTGCTAAAAACGGATGAATTTTCATCCGTTTTTCGTTTGCGCCCGTGGCGCCGCACCGCACACTTCGTCGTGTACGCCCGGCCCACCGGCAATGACGCGCGCTTGGGCCTCGTGATCGGCAAGAAGTATGCGCCGCGCGCGGTCACGCGTAATCTGGTGCGCCGTCTCGCGCGTGAAGCCTTCCGGCTGCGCCGCGCGGAGTTCGGCGGTTGGGACGTGCTGCTGCGTTTGCACACGCGCTTCGACAAGAAGGCTATGCCGGGCGCCTCGTCGCCGCCGTTAAAGGCGTTGTGCCGTAGCGAAATAGAGGAGCTGCTCAACAAGGCAGCACGCGAAATTGCCCGTCGTGAGGCGCCGCCCGCGGATGCGCCTGCGACCCAATGACGCTCATGGAGAGGCCCGTGCGGCCGCACACGTGGACGACTCCACGGTTCGGTCCCGCTAGCCTCCCCCGGTCTCCCTTCTTGGGCGGCGCCGGTTGGCCGCACTAGTCATGCAAACGGTACTTTTCGCTTTATTGCGTTTCTACAAGGTTGCCGTGAGTCCCCTGCTCGGCAACCGGTGCCGTTTTTACCCTTCCTGCTCTGATTACGCGCGCGAAGCAATCCAGTATCATGGCGCCGCGCGCGGGACTTATCTCGCCGCCAGGCGTATTTGCCGCTGCCACCCGTTTTCGGCGGGCGGCATCGATCTTGTCCCGCCTCCCACTTCTGAAAAGCGCTGACGCGCCGTTCCATCGACACTGAGACAACGCATGGATATCAAACGCACCGTCCTATGGGTCATATTTTTCATGTCGGCGGTCATGCTGTTCGACAACTGGCAGCGCGACCACGGACGCCCGTCGATGTTCTTCCCGAGCGCCACGCAGACGCAGACCGCGGCTAGCGCAGCACCGGGCACCACGACGCCGGGAACCCAACCCGCCGACCTGCCGGCGACGAACACCGCCGCTCCGGGCGCCGCGCCCGCAGCCCAGGCCCAACTGATCCCGTTCACGACCGACGTCTACAGCGGCGAGATCGACACGCGCGGCGGTACGCTGTCGAAGCTGTCGCTGATCAACAAGGGCAACGGTAACCAGCCGGATCTCGTCATCACCCTGTTCGACCACACCGCCGATCACACGTATCTGGCGCGCACGGGTCTGCTGGGCGGCGATTTCCCGAACCACACGGACATCTACACGCCGGTTGCCGGCCAGCCGCACGATCTGACGGGCGACGCCAAGTCGTTCTCGCTCAGCTTCGAGTCGCCGGTCAAGGGTGGCGTGAAGGTCGTGAAGACGTACACGTTCACGCGTGGCAGCTACGTGATCGGCGTCAATACGAAGATCGAAAACGTGGGTTCGACGCCGGTGACGCCGACCGTCTATATGGAACTGGTGCGCGATAGCCAGCCGGTGGAAACGCCGCGCTTCTCGCACACGTTCATCGGACCGGCTGTCTACACGGATCAGCACCACTTCCAGAAGATGACGTTCAGCGACGTCGACAAGAACAAGCAGGACTATGCGACCTCGGCCGACAACGGCTGGATCGCGATGGTCCAGCATTACTTCGCGACGGCGTGGATTCCGCAGCAAGGCGTCAAGCGCGATATCTATGTCGAGAAGCTTGATCCGACGCTGTATCGCGTGGGTGTGAAGGAACCGGTGCCGACCATCGCCCCGGGTCAATCGGCTGACGTGTCGGCGAAGCTGTTCGCCGGTCCGGAAGAAGAACGCATGCTGGAAGGCATCGCGCCGGGCCTGGAACTGGTGAAGGACTACGGCTGGGTGACGATCATCGCCAAGCCGCTGTTCTGGCTGCTTGAGAAGATCCACAGCTATGTCGGCAACTGGGGCTGGTCGATCGTGCTGCTCACGCTGCTGATCAAGGCCGTGTTCTTCCCGCTGTCGGCGGCCAGCTACAAGTCCATGGCACGCATGAAGGCGATCACGCCGCGCATGCAAGCCCTGCGCGAACGCTTCAAGGGCGATCCGCAGAAGATGAACGCAGCGCTGATGGAGCTGTACAAGACCGAGAAGGTCAATCCGTTCGGCGGCTGTCTGCCGGTCGTGATCCAGATCCCGGTGTTCATCTCGCTGTACTGGGTGCTGCTGTCGTCGGTGGAAATGCGCGGCGCGCCGTGGATTCTGTGGATTCACGATCTGTCGCAGCAAGACCCGTTCTTCATCCTGCCGGTGTTGATGGCCGTCTCGATGTTCCTGCAGACGCGTCTGAACCCGACGCCGCCGGACCCGGTTCAAGCCAAGATGATGATGTTCATGCCCATCGCGTTCTCGGTCATGTTCTTCTTCTTCCCGGCCGGTCTGGTGCTGTACTACGTGGTCAACAACGTGCTGTCGATCGCCCAGCAGTACTACATCACGCGGATGATGGGCAAGCCGAAGACCAAGGCTACGGCCTGATCGGACGGGCGGGTGCTGAGTCACCCGCCAACGCATCCTCATCGCAGCAAGCTGTAAAAAAGCCGCCCGGTTTGCACCGGGCGGCTTTTTAATGGGCAATTAGAAAGCGGTTGAAGGCGACGCGCGAGGGGCTATTCCTTGCCGGTGTCGTACAGGCGGTCGACAAACTCCTCGAGGAAATGGCGGTCTTTCGGGTCCAGCGCCTCGATCTTCGAAGCGAGCTCGATCGCCTCCGGCGTCAACGGGTATTTCTCGCCCGGCGCCAGCGGCTTGGCTTTGACGCCCACCGGCGGCGGCGGTCCATAATGGAGCCAGTGCATGCCCACACCCAGCCAGTCGGCGAGTGTCTGCAATTTGTCCGGCGTGGGAATGGTTCGGCCCGTCAGCCACTTGTGCGCGGTCTGCGGCGACACGGGCGCTTCGCCCCGATGCAGCAGATTGAATTCTTTGGCGAGCTGAGTCCCGCCCTTGACGTTCTTCCGGGCAATCTGGTCCTGCAGCCTCTTGGCGAACGCTAGTTTTTCTTTGGATGTCGGCATGGGCCAAATTGTGCAATCCGGCGCTCCAACAGTGGTCAACCGTTTAGGCGATAATTTCACGCATTTAAGCTACTTTTAGCCCAAGATGAGCGCCAGATAAAGCGTCGCGCCATTTCGTCAATATGCGCTTTTTTCCTTTTGTGGTGGGCATCTCACGCATCGCGGCCGCATCGGCAGTCGTATTCACTCCTAGAGTTATCTTATCGTAGTTGAGATAAATCTTTATTTGTCTGAGAAAACGTCCCAAAGTCTGATTCGCCGACCATGCGGGAGCCAGCCGGACCGCTCGCGTTACAATGCCTCGCGCCCCTAGCGGGGTCTTCCGTTCTCACCGTTCCCTCTGTTCTCGCGCCCAATCCCATGCTCGCCACCGACTCCGATCCCATTGTCGCCATTGCCACTGCGCCCGGTCGTGGCGGAATCGGCGTGGTCCGGATTTCGTTCGGGCGGGCCGGCGCGGCAGCAGCGGAGCCATTGATGCAGGCGCTCACCGGTCAAACTCTGACGCCGCGTCATGCGAGTTATGTGCCCTTCCTCGATGCGGCCGGTAACGCGCTCGACCGCGGCATCGCGCTGTACTTTCCGGCGCCGAATTCGTACACCGGCGAGCACGTGCTCGAGCTGCAAGGCCACGGCGGGCCGATCGTGCTGCAACTGGTCCTGCAGCGCTGCATCGACGCGGGCCGCGCGGTTGGACTGCGGCTCGCGGAACCCGGCGAATTCACTCGCCGCGCGTTCCTCAACGACAAGCTCGATCTGGCTCAGGCCGAGGCGGTGGCCGATCTGATCGAAGCCAGCACCGAGGCCGCCGCGCGCTCGGCGGGCCGCTCGCTGGAAGGCGCGTTTTCGCGCGACATTCACGCCATGGTCGAAGGGGTCATCACGCTGCGGATGCTGGTCGAAGCTACGCTCGACTTCCCTGAAGAGGAAATCGACTTCCTCGAAGCCGCCGATGCGCGCGGCAAGCTCGCTCGGATCCGCGAGCAGCTCGCTCATGTGCTGAACGAGGCGCGTCAGGGCGCGTTGCTGCGCGAGGGGCTCTCGGTGGTGCTGGCGGGGCAGCCGAACGTCGGCAAGTCGTCGCTGCTGAATGCGCTCGCGGGCGCCGAGCTGGCCATCGTTACGCCGATCGCCGGCACGACGCGCGACAAGGTCGCGCAGACCATCCAGATCGAAGGGATCCCCTTGCATGTGATCGACACCGCCGGTCTGCGGGAAACCGAGGACGAGGTGGAAAAGATCGGCATTGAGCGCACGTGGAACGAGATTGAGCGCGCGGACGTGGTGTTGCATCTGCTCGACGCCCGCACGGGAATGAACGCTGAGGATGATGTGATTGCGGCGCGTTTTCCTGCTGGTGTGCCGGTGGTGCGTGTGATGAACAAGACGGATTTGACGGACATCGCGCCTGCCGTGCGCGCGTTGGATGAAGCCGAGGAAGTGGATCTGCGCGAAGTGCGGCTGTCGGCAAAGAAGGGCGATGGTATCGCGTTGCTGCGGGCGGAATTGCTGCGAATTGCTGGTTGGCAGGCCGGTGCGGAAAGCGTGTACCTCGCACGCGAGCGGCATCTGATTGCGCTGCGCGCAGCGCAGGAGCATCTTGCGACGGCCGCGCAACACGCCGATCAGAATGCCCAGGCGCTTGATCTGTTCGCGGAAGAACTGCGGCTTGCCCAGGAGCAGCTGAACTCGATTACGGGGGAGTTCACGTCGGATGATCTTTTGGGGGTGATTTTTAGCCGTTTTTGTATTGGGAAGTAACGGGACGCGCGACGGCCACAGACAAAAATCTACAATAGGCCTTTGCTGTCGGCAAAAGAAGACGAATTGGCACCTCGTACAGAGGGCCTAAGCGACCTGCTCTGTTTGGTACACAAAATGGTATTTTGCCCATTCTTTATGTCCTGTGTACCAAAATTTTCGGTGTTTCCGAAAATACTCCTCTGATCAGGATCCGCTGGACAGCAAGCCGTTCGGATCGACAGGTTTCCAGGGGTCGTAGTCCGTAAATTCAGGAATGCTATCTTATCTGGACTGCATGCGCCGAACCGACCGATTTACCATCGGGTGATGGCGCCGATCCTGGATCTGACGTTCGACCACCTGGCATGCTCCCAAGATCGATCAACTGGGAGTGATTTTGATTGGTTTCTGAGTCGGTACGTGACTTCTCGCAATATGCTGGCGGCAAGGATCAGCAATAAGGCTGAAATTACGGAATAAAATAACAAAATCCGCTATACTTTGACGCTTGAATAAGCTTCAATTTTCGGTACACAGATTTGAATTTTCACCATTTCACACACCCTGTGTACCAACACCGCCAGCATGCCCAAAACCGTCCCTCCCCTCAGCGAAGCCCAAATCCGCGCGATGGAGCCCCGCGCAACCCGCTACTCCATCGCCGACGGCAACGGTCTGGTGCTGGAGATCATGCCAACCGGCAACAAGATATGGCGCTTTCGCTACACGCTCGACGGCAAACGCCAGCCGCTCACCACCATCGGCGACTACAAACGGATTTCGCTGCGCGTCGCGCGTGAGCGGGCGCGGAAATACGCCGAAATGGTCGCGACCGGTGTGTCGCCGGCGGCCACTGCGCGGCGAGATCGCGGCGCGGAAAAGCGCATCGACCTTCTGCGCGACGCCGCCGAGCTCTACATGACGGTGGCGATGGCGAGCAAGTCCGAAGAGTATCAACGGACCACCCGGCGCGCGCTCGACAAGGACGTGCTACGAGCCATCGGTAACAAGCCGATTAGCGGCGTGACGTCGGAAGATATCGTCGCGATCTGCGACCGGATCAAGAAGCGCGGCTCCCCGAAGATGGCGCTCCACACGCGCAACGTCATCAAGCGACTCTACGAATTCCTGATCGGCCGGCAACTCGCCACCAGCAACCCGGCGGCGGTGGTGCCGGCGCGCTTCATCGCAACGCAGGACAGCCGGACCCGCGTGCTCACGCCCGGCGAAATCGGCACCACGTTACGTGCGATTAGCGCATCGGGCATCCGTCGACCGCTCAAGCTCGCATTGCATCTGCTCGTGCTGACGATGGTCCGCAAGTCCGAGCTGATCGAAGCCACGTGGGCCGAGTTCGACCTCAGGTCTGCGCTATGGAAGATCCCTGCGACGCGCATGAAAAGCGACCGCGAGCATTGGGTGTATTTGCCGCAGCAGGCGGTTGCGATGCTGCGCGAGTTGCGAGAGATGAAGAGCAGCCGGACCTTCGTGTTTCCTACCGTCAGAGGCGAGGATCGTCCTATCGCGAAGAGCACGCTGAACCAGGCGGTCAAGGCGCTCGGGCTGGAAGTGGAACACTTCGTTCTGCACGACTTTCGCCGTACCGCGGCAACTCATCTGCTGGAGATGGGTCAAGCGGCCGAGGCAATCGAAATGGCCCTTGCGCGCGCCGGCAAAGAGACCGCGCATACGACCGAGCAAGCGGACTGCGCCGACGAGCAGCGCAGCGTATTGCAACGATGGGCGGATTTCGTCGATGCGCAAATCGCAGCGGTTCCGCCGGAGAGTCCATCCGTAGAACCCGAGCGGCGACGACGCAGAGTTTGAAGGCGCCTCACTTCGCACGATGCCTAGCCGAATCACGGGCATCGTGCAGGATCCCGCTTTTGGTACACAGATATTCTCAATCAACCAGCGAAACGTCTCCAGTAAATGAAATGAGACGTTTTCGCTAGGTTATGCTTCACTCATACCCGAGCATCCGCTAAAGCCAGTTACGGACGGCTATACATGGTATTCCAGTCCGCAGCCGAAACCCGGCTGCCGCCCGACTGCGACACACCGTTCGCCACCCCGCCGTAACCGCTCGCGGCGCCATTCTGTGCGGCCACGCGGGCTTCTGCGGCCTGCACGGCTGCTGGGTAATGGATGTCATCGTCGCCCGGGCGATAGCCGGCCTTTTCGAGCTGGACGAGATCGGTGCGTACCTGAGCACGGGTGACAGGCGCATTCGATTGGGCAAACGACAGGACCGGAGCGGCCAATGCGGCAACAACGACAACAGCTTGGATCAGCGATTTCATGATGACTTACCTCGAGATTCTGTTCTTGTCCCGCTACGAGCACCCTTGTTCGTAGCCAGTAAGGACAGTCTAGGTAAGTGAGCGCTTAAGATTAAGCACCCTGCCTGGAAGGTATTGTTCTTAAACTAGGTATAAACCCTAGACTTCCTTGGTGGCATCCATAGCGCAGGTCAGTCGAGCGGTGCCGACCGGCCCCATCGAAAGCACCGTTCCGTCGTAGACCAACCAGGTTGAAGTCCACAAGAAAGCAGTCCGAGACCTTTCGTCAGACGCTTTGCGAAGCATGCGATCTTCGCGCAACCGTTAGACATCCCAAATAATCCGTCTCACGCTAGCGTGGCCGTTTCAGGGGTGCGACTCGTAAAACCAATGCAGTCTGAATCCGACAAATCTCAGACCGATGCGGCGCACAAGCCGCCACCGCATTGGGTATGGCTTAGAGTCTGTCCCGTGCGTGATCCCCCGCGCATGTAGTACCATTTTCTGGCCGCCGATTTGGCGGCCTTTTTGTTTCCCGTTCGCCAACGCGAAACGGCAGCGCGAAATTCGACGGCTTGAGGCTCTCTCACCGGTTTATGGACGCCTAAACTGCAAGCAAGGTTGCATGCTTGGGGAGGCAGCCATGACCGAGTCAATGCTGGCCATTTCGATGGCGACCATCCTGATCGTCTTCGGCACGGCGATACGGGCGACCCATCTGAACCGCGATCGGCTGATCAAGTGGTTCGAGAAGCACAACATCCGGTGATGGCGTTGGCCGGCTACGCGCCTGCGCTGACAAATCCCGTCAATGCCGCGGGCGAGTGAAATCGTGCAAGCGACGCCCATGCATCGCCCGAATCATGCGTTGCCGAAGATGCTCGCGCCGGTAATGCCCGACGACCAGCAAGGTGGCAATCAGCAGCACGGAGAATCCCATTGCGACGCCCACCATTGTCTCGTCCATGGCTGCCCCTCGTCGGTATGCCTTGAGATTCATCTTAGATCGCAGCCGGGGCTTTTGACAGGCGAGTGTCCAATTACCAGGACGGCAATCCTGCTGCCTGCAGCAAAGGCAAGTCCACACGTCTTCACCGCACAAAAGAAAGCCCGCGCAAGGCGGGCGAAGGGTTTCGGCGTATCACTCACACGCGCTATCCGGGGACCGGCGTCGCGCACACGCATCCTGCCGCAGGCCGGCGCACACGAATGTGCGAAGGCAAACCAAGAATCCGCTTAACTTTGGCGGTTCGATGCTGGAAGACCGACCCCACACGCGCGAATGCCCTCGCGCTAAAGCACCCGTTTACCCTCGGCTATCGCCTAAAATACAGCCATCGTCTGTGATAGCGGTCGCGACCTCGACGGAGGGTCTCATGACTGAATCGGTAATGGCTTATTTGCTGGGGCCACTCGTAATGGCTGTGGTGGGCGTCGCGCTGTGGGCTGTCGCTCACTACCATCATCGTGACGGCGATCAGGAAGGGCGCCGGGAGCGCTGGCTCGATACGCATCACGTGGACTGGATGCGTCACCGGCATTGATGGCACGCGCAAACGTTGGCGCGCGCAAAGCGGGCGGCACGCGTGCCCCCGCTGTGCGGCAATGGTCGGCGGCTTATCGGCCGCCGAGTATGCGCAAAACGTCGCGCGCGAAGTCTTCGTCCGCAGTTTCCCAGTCGGGTGAGCCCACCGCGTAATCGACCGGATTCCTCTTGCCTTGAGCTTTGCGGATTGCCGCGATGCTCAGTGCGAGGGCTCGCGCCTCGAGATACTGCGGATGTCCCGGCCCGAAGGGGATGGAATGTTCGTCGTTCATTGCCAGGATGTCGGCCTGTTCTGCGCAAACTTTAGTGCCCGTGCACCGCACCCGGGCATATCCCATGGAGTGAAGCCACTAGCGCGGACGCTTTACGCGCCCAGGCGCTTACCAACCCGGTTGCGGCGGAGGCGCATAGCCGTAGGGCCCCGCCGGCGCCGGACCGCATGCGACGTACCCGCCTTGATACTGGTCATAGCAATATCCGGGCGGGGGCCCTGCGTAGACGGGTGCCTGTTGGTACACCGGTGCATAAGCCGGCGCCTGATACACGACCGGCGGCGCGGGGTTCAACGCCGAACCGACCACCGCACCCAGCACCGCGCCGCCCAGCAGCGCGCCGACAATGGCGCCGCCGTCATGAGCCGAAGCCTGACCCGCGACGGCCAGGCCGCCGACCATCAACACTGCTGCCGCAATTTTTCGCATTTTATTTTTCCGCCATCAGGTCATGTAAGTACATGCGGCGGATTGTGAGCGCGAAGCGCAGAAACAGATGCTGCAAGTGGTAACGAGGTATTACCGGCGTAAGCGGCGGCGAAGCACGCCATCGGATACGGTGAAGCTGCCGCGCCCGTCTGCTTGCGCCCGGCGCGGACTCGCATCATGATGCGGCGGTGAAAAATCCCGTTTGCGCTGATACAAACGCCACAAAAACGGACAAATCAGAACCCGGAGGAACGCCATGAAGTACGACGAGAGCAACCCGTTCGCCAGAGTTTTGCGCGGCGAACTACCGTGCATCAAGGTCGCCGAGACGGATGCCACGCTGGCTTTCATGGATCTGATGCCGCAGTCGGACGGGCATGTGCTGGTGGTGCCGAAAGAAGCCGCTGCGGAGATTTTCGAACTCTCCGATGCCGCGACGGTGGCCTGCATGCGGATGACGCAGAAAATCGCCGTGGCGCTACGCGCGGCGCTGCAACCGGATGGAATGTTTATCGGCCAGTTCAACGGTGCGGCAGCGGGCCAGACAGTCGCGCATGTGCACTTTCACGTGATCCCGCGTTGGGAAGGTCAGGCGCTGCGCATGCATGCACGCGAAATGGCCCCGCAGGCGACGCTCGAAGCCCTCGCGCAACGCATCCGTGCGCAGCTTGGCGACGAGGCGGTGCGCCGCTTATGACCGTGACGTACGTCGAAAGACCTCAATGACGATGCAGCAGACTGCGCAACGGATGATGCCAATCGATATGCCGCGGGTGGTCTTTCTGCGCGCGCTGGAGATGTTCCTGCCACAGTTCATCGGAGAACAGGAACGCGACTATCAGCAGCGGCACGACCAGAAACGCGCCTAGTATCAGGTGCTCCATCACAGCATCCTCCTATCGGCCAGTCCTTGATTGCATTGTAGGCGCACTCCTCGTGCCCGGTGTGTGCCCGCGCGCGCATAAGCATCCGGCCCCGGTCTGCGACAAAGCGACGCCCTGACCCTGCAAGACCCTTGCCACACCTCACCGGGCGGGCGCTGCGCCGCTGTATCGGACCTCTGGTTGCTGAACCCCAGGGCCCGCGCCAGGACTAACCCTGACTCGCCGGACATCATGGGCCATGTCGTGGGGTCTGCCGTTTTCGACACAACACGGTCAATCCGGCGCAATCTAAAACCAATCAATTCCAAGGGGAATCTCATGACCGTTGAACGCGATGCCAAGCTCACCTTAAGGCCGTTGGAGCGCGACGATCTGCGCTTCGTGCACGCAGTGAACAACAACGCGAAGATCATGCGTTACTGGTTCGAAGAGCCCTATGAAACGTTTTCGGAACTGTCGCAGCTCTACGACCAGCACGTACACGATCAGCGCGAACGCCGTTTTGTCGCTGTCGATAACGCCGGCGAAACAATGGGTCTGGTCGAGCTGATCGAGCTCGACTACATCCACCGGCGCGGCGAATTCCAGATCATCATCGCCCCGCAGGCGCAGGGTCGTGGCTACGCGACCATCGCGACGCGCCTCGCGATCGACTACGCGTTTTCAGTGCTCAATCTGCGCAAGATCTACCTGATCGTCGACACGTCGAACGCCGCCGCGATCCACGTCTACGAGAAATGCGGCTTCAAGCACGAAGCGGAACTGATCGAGGAGTTCTTTGGCAACGGCAAGTATCACAACGCCTTGCGCATGTGCCTGTTCCAGCAAGAGTTCTTCGCGACCTACAAGCGCGGCGACTGACGCGGCGCCCGGCTCACGCGCCTTCAGCTCAAACTTGGCTGCGCCGTTCGCAAAGCCGCTGCCCAACCAACCAACCAACCAACCGCGAGCGATGCTCAGGCCGACGCCTTCTTCCAGGTCGCGGCGAAAATACCCGCGCCGATCAGCAGGGTGCCGCCGGTCCGATTCACGACGCGCTGCACCCGCGGACTGCGGATCGCACGGCGTGCAGCCGAGGCCAGCATCGCGTAGCAGAACGCATTCAGGGTGCCGAGCAGCACAAACGTCGCCTCGAAAGCCACGATCTGCGATGTGGCGGCCACGTGCGGATCAATGAACTGCGGCACGAACGCGACGAAGAAAATGATGCTCTTCGGGTTGAGCGCGGTCACCGCGAACGCGTGCGCGAAGATCCGGCTGGTGCGCGTCTCGGCCGTATCCGGCGTATCCGGCGCCTGAGCAGGCGCGCGCCACAGCTTGATGCCGAGATAGATCAGATAGGCCGCGCCGACCCACTTCAGCGCCGTAAACAGCGCAGCGGATGCCGCGAGGATCACGCCGAGCCCGAGCATCGAGGCCGTCATCGAGGTCAGGTCGCCGAGCGCCACACCGGCGGTCGTGACCAGCGCAAAGCGGCGGCCGTGGCCGAGCGCGTACGAAATGACCAGCAGCACGGTCGGGCCGGGGATTGCAACCAGAATCGCCGAAGCGATCGCAAAGGGAAGCCAATGGGCAAGCGTCATGAGGAAGTCTCCAGAAAGTCGCCTGATTTATCCACGAACTTTCGGCGACTGCAAGCAACTTTTCTTGCGACGCGGCGGCCTCGTCCGAACGACGCCAACAAGACCTGGCACCGTTTTTATTCTGCAACTAGCCCCATATCTGCTGCTTTTTCAATTATCTGTTGAATGACTTTGTGTGCGGCGCATCAAGCCGTTTTAAATTCGTATTAAGTCGCTTAATTAGATGTACTCGTTTACGCGCATGAATGTCGCGAAGCTTTGACTGTTAAAGCGAAGCGCCCTTTGCGACTTTAAGGAATCCGTCATAAAACGGCTGTTTCCCGTCGCGCCATGGCCTTTAAAGCGCTGTCATCTCAGGTGCGACAATTCGCCACTGTTGCGAGCGCACACAAGATGTGCTTGTCGTCGGCTCAGCTTCTTCTAAAGTGCAAGATGCGGGTTCAACCTAGAAGTTAAATACATAGCTAACCTGAGTAATAACCCGCACGGAGGCAAATATGAAAAAGCAGGTCGCTCTTCTTTTCGCCGTGGCGGCATTGACCGCCGCGTCTGCGGTGCAGGCCCAGGATAGCGTGATCAAGCCGGCGCAAACCATCCAGTTCAAGCCGAACGCGTATGGTTGCCTGTCGAAGGATAAACTCGACGCCGCCGATCAGCACGCCCAGGCCGGCGAACAGCAGCAGATGCAGGAGTTCTTCTCCGGCTATCAGTGCCTCTCGACTCCGGAGAATTCGAGTTTCCGCGTCGTGCGCGTGGTCGGACATGATGTCGAATTCGTCAATGCCGGCAATAGCGACACGCAAGGCCTTTGGGCTAACGATCGCTTCATCAAGCAGTAGCGAGGCTACGACGCGGTTTTAAAACCTCGTCCGATTGAACGCTACGCCAGGCGCCTTAAAGACGTCCGGTGATGAATACGCGTGGTTAAAATCCTGCGTCATCCATCGACGTAAATGAAAACGGCTGGGCAATTGCCCGGCCGTTTTATTTTTACTCAGTCCGCGAGACGAAAAAGCGCTGATACGGACTGCCATATATCTGCTTCGCTTCCTGTTTATCTCCCAGCAACAATCCCCGTCGTAGCAAATGGCGGCCGGCACCCACACGCCGCACGAATGCCATTCTGCCGCCGAGATAACACTCCACCCCGTTTTCCCTTATTCCGGATATCAATTCGGGTATGGCATCATCGAATCCGCTGCACGCAGACGGCAATGAGCCGCGATCTCGGGACACCCATGACACGTAGTAATTCCAACTGGTTCGTGCGCGCGCGGCTCAAGACGCGTCAATTGCTGCTGCTGGCGGCAATGGAGGAGGAGGGCAACGTCCGGCGCGCCGCCGACTCGCTCGGCATCACCCAGCCCGCCGCGTCGCGCCTGCTGAAAGAGCTCGAAGACATGCTCGGCGTGAACCTGTTCGACCGCACGCCGCACGGCATGCGCGCCACGCTCTACGGCGAAGTGATGATTCGCCACGCGCGCATGGTGCTGTCGAACCTCAGTCATGCGCATGACGAGATATCGGCGCTGCGCGCAGGCCTGACCGGGCAGGTGCGGATCGGCGTGATCGCCGCGGCGGCCGCGACCATGGTGCCGCGCGCCATCGCCAGCGTGAAAGAGCGTTATCCGCAATTGCAGATCTGGCTACAGGTCGAGACCTCCGACGTCATGCTCGCGCAGGTCGCGGAGGGCGAACTCGACATCATGATCGGCCGCGTGCTTGAGCGGCAGGATCCGCTGAAAACCGAAGTCCGCTACGAACCGCTCGCGGACGAGCCGTTATGCGTGGTCGCCCGGACCGGACATCCTCTCGAAAATGAAACAGATTTGACGCTGCGCGAAGTCGTGGACGCGAGCTGGGTATTGCACCCGCCCGGCAGCGTATTGCGCCACCGTTTTGATCTGATGTTTTCGCAGATTGGGCTCAATCCGCCGCAAAATGTCGTCAATACGAACAACTTTTTGGCTATTTCGAGCCTTTTGCTCCACAGCGACATGCTCGCCGTCCTGCCCGACGAAGTGGCGCGCGAGTACCAGCAGTACGGCTTGCTGAAGCGAATGCCGGTGGATCTACCGTGCAGAATGGATACATTCGGTATCATCACGCGCCAGGCGCAATTGCTGTCGCCGGCGGCGTCGATGGTACTGGAAGCCTTGCGCTCAGCGGCCGTCGGCGTGTATGGTGCGGCCTTCGACCCAGCGGTGGCACGTTAAATGCTCATTCGTGGCTGCAGAAGCAGCCACGCTAGCGCAGGCGTCCATCGTGCATGATCCGACCTCGCTACCTCGCGGCTGCAATCCGGCCGGCGCCGTTTCGCTGCCTTGTTCCCAAGGCTGCCTCACGCCGCCGCCCGCCGCCCAGTGCAGGAGCGAGCAATGTACAAACAACATGGTAAGCGGCAGCGAGCTGCCGACGATTCCTTCTCTGTCCGGTCCGCAGGCGCGGGCCCCTGGATTGGCATGGCTCTCAAATCGACGATTTACAAGGCAGAACTGCAGATTGCGGACATGGACCGGCATTACTACGCCGATCATGCGCTGACGATCGCGCGCCATCCGTCGGAAACCGACGAACGCATGATGGTGCGCGTGGCCGCGTTCGCGCTGTTCGCCCAGGAACGCCTCGAGTTCTGCAAAGGCCTGTCGGACGCCGACGAGCCGGATCTGTGGCAAAAGGATCTGACCGGCGCGATCGAAACGTGGATCGAAGTCGGCCAGCCCGACGAACGGCGCATCGCGAAGGCGAGCGGCCGCTCCAACGAAGTCGTGGTGATCGCCTACGGCGGCCGCACATCCGAGATCTGGTGGCAGGGGATTCGCAACAAGGTGGATCGGCTGCGTAACGTGACGGTCTGGACGCTCGGCGAAGACGTCGGCGCCGCGCTCGGCAAGCTGGCCGAACGGACCATGCGTCTGCAATGCACCGTGCAGGACGGCGCCGCGTGGCTCGGCAGTGCCGACGCAGATCCGGTACCGATCGAATGGACCGTTTTGAAGGCGCCGGCGAACGCCTAGTTGACGGAGAGGCGGAACGGTCAGGACACCGCCCGCACCGGTTCAAGCCCCCCTCACACGCAATTCCGGCTAGCCAGGCCGTTCAGACGGCCCCCTCCGGCGGCCCTTTCAGTTCGACCATATTGCCCTCGGGGTCGAACAGATACAGCGACGGTCCAAAGCCATCCGCGCCGTAACGCACGCCCAGCTCGCCGATCCGCACGCCACGCTCCTGCAAATGCGCCTTGAGCGCTTCGCCGTCGAACCCTTCGACGCGCAGGCACAGATGATCCATATTTCGACCCTCGCCGGGTGTGCCGCTATCAGGCCGGTCGATTTTCGCGCCCACCTTGAGCAGATCGATCAACGAGCGCCCCGCACGCAACTGGATCAGCCCGAGGTCGCGCTGCTCTTTTTCGACGCTGCAGCCGAGCACATCGCAGTAGAAACGGGTGATGGATTCGAGATCGGCGACCCGGATGACAACATGGTCGATCTCGCGAATGTGGATCTTCATGGAAGGCGCCTCTTGGACGGTTCTCTACCGGTCAATGGCAGTGTAGGAGAAAGGCGGGGTGCCTGGAGACCTCGAAGAGCGAGGCGGGCGGCGGAAGAAGCGCGGACCCGGTCAGCGGCGGTCTGGAACAAAACCGACAGGCAAAAAAAAGCCCGCTCTCAGGGAGCAGGCTGAATCCATATCAGGAGGAGACATGGAGGAGACAGGAACTACTATACACACGGGGTTGGTGCGACGCAATAACTTTTTAAGGGAAAACCCGATGCGGTGGCGTTTTGTCGCAGCCGGCCGGAAAGCTAGGCTGAACCGGCCCTAAACTGGCGCTGGACAGGCCCCAGAACCCCTGTCGCCGCACGGGCCGCACAATGACAGAGCAAGAACCGGAGCGTAGTGTGTCGGCATGCAAACTACATTGGTGACCATCGAAACCGTCTTTTCGAGGACATCATGAACCGTACCGTGACACCTGCCTGGTCTACCGACGCCGAACGCTGGGACGCCTTGACCCAGCGCGACCCGCACGCCGATGGCGCTTTCTTCTACGGCGTCAAAACCACCGGCGTGTTCTGCCGCCCGTCGTGCGCGTCGCGCCAGCCGCGTCGTGAGAACGTTGATTTCTTCGCTACGGCAGACGCCGCCCGCACTGCGGGCTATCGCGAATGCAAGCGCTGCCAGCCCGGCGGCCTGCCGCGCGAGCTCGAGATCGTGAATCGCGCCTGCGCCGCGCTCGACGCCGATCCGCAGCAGCGCCTCACGCTTGCCCAGTTGAGCGACGCCGTGCATGTCAGCCCGTTTCACCTGCAAAGGCTGTTCAAACGCGTCGTGGGCGTGTCGCCGCGCCAGTATCAGGCGGCCCAGCGCGGCGCGGCGCTGCGCGAGGCGCTCCACCGCGGCACGGACGTGACGCGCGCCACTGTCGACGCCGGCTTCGGCTCGCCGTCGCGCATGTACGAAAGCGCACCGACCGAGCTGGGGATGGCGCCGTCGGCCTACCGGCGCAAAGGTGCTGGCCTGACCGTGCATTACGCCAGCGCGCCGACCTCGCTCGGCTTCGTGCTGGTGGCCGCCACTGCCAAGGGCATCTGCAAGATCGGCTTCGGTGACGACGCCGCGGCGCTCGCCACCGAGTTGCGCGGCGAGTTCGCCAACGCCGAGCTGGTCGAGGACGCCGCCCGGCTCGCGCCGTTTATCGCGCAGGTGGACGCCTATCTGCACGGCACCCGCCAGCGCTTCGACCTGCCGCTCGATATCGACGCCACGGCGTTCCGCCAGCGTGTCTGGGACGCACTGCGGCGTATCCCGTACGGCGAGACGCGCAGCTATTCGGATATCGCCGAGGCCGTCGGTTCGCCGCGCGCGGTGCGGGCGGTCGCGAGCGCCTGCGCGTCGAACCCGGTCGCGCTGGCGATTCCGTGTCATCGCGTGGTGCAAAAGGGTGGGGCGCTTGCCGGCTATCGCTGGGGACTGCCGCGTAAGGCGGCGCTGCTCGATGCCGAGGTTCATCGCGCGGGTGTGGAAGGTGTGGACGCGAGTGCCGCGCATACGGCCGCACCGCTGCGGGTTCAGGCCAATGCTGTCGTCACGGCCACCGCAGCCACCGCAGCCACCGTTAAAAGCAAGGCAAAATCATCCACACCGCCCACCCCCAATCTGGATCACGCCGCGTGAGCACTGCCACTGACCTCGCCGTCCTCGAACTGCCGTTCAAGGCGCCCTTCGACTGGCCGCGTATCCTGCGCTTCTTCGCCGGGCGCGCCACTCCCGGCGTCGAAGCGGTCGAGGAGGGCGCGTACCGCCGCGCCATCGACTGGGCCGGCGACAGCGGCACGCTGACGGTCCGCCCGCACC
This sequence comes from Paraburkholderia sp. GAS38, assembly GCF_050434965.1. Taxonomy (NCBI): domain Bacteria; kingdom Pseudomonadati; phylum Pseudomonadota; class Betaproteobacteria; order Burkholderiales; family Burkholderiaceae; genus Paraburkholderia; species Paraburkholderia sp. GAS38. The sequence continues at coordinate 218,660 of NZ_JBNDJO010000015.1, forward strand.
CGCGCAAGCGTTGTATCGTCGCCACCATCGACGGCCCCGCCGGCCGTCATGCCGAGGCGCTCGCCGCACCGATTGCGCGGATGTTCGACCTGCACGCGGATCCGAAAGCCATCGGCGCGCATTTCGCCGCCGATCCGTGGCTCGCGCCGCTGATCGAAGCCGCGCCGGGCCTGCGTGTGCCGGGGGCGTGGTCGGCCTTCGAACTGGTGGTGCGGGCAATCGTCGGCCAGCAGGTCAGCGTGAAGGCGGCCACGACGATCATCGGCCGGCTGGTGCAGCGCGCCGGGCAACGCATCGAGGACCACCCGCACGAACGCACCGCCTGGCGCTTTCCGACGCCGGCCGCCCTGGCCGCCGCGGACATGGCGCAGATCGGCATGCCGGGCAAGCGTGTGGCGGCGTTGCAGGGCATGGCGGCGGCGGTCGCAAGCGGCGCCGTGCCGCTCGACAGCCATGCCGCCGTCGACACCGCCGCCTTGCGCGCCGCGCTGCTGGCGCTGCCCGGCATCGGCCCATGGACCGTCGAATACGTGGCGATGCGCGCCTGGCGCGACGCCGACGCCTGGCCCGCGTGGGACCTGGTGCTGATGCAGTCGATCGCCGCCCGCGACCCAACCCTGCAGCGGCCGACCCAGCAGCGAGCGCGTACCGACGCCTGGCGTCCATGGCGTGCCTACGCGGCCATGCATCTGTGGAACGAGGTAGCGGACCGCGCGGGCGCGGCACGCGGCGGCTAGCGCAAACGCGCTAGTGGGGCGAGCGCGGATCGCGGGCAAGGCGCTTGCGGCGTAGAGTAAGCGGGGCTCGCAGCATCCCGAAGCAACCTGACAAAAGCCGCCCGGGAGGTGGTCAAGGTGGCCTCAAGCAGGGGTCGTGGCTAGATGTTAAAGTGCCCGCTACTGAAAATTCCGCCGGATGTTGTCGACCGCACATAGCTTCAATTGAGCGGCACATGGCGGCCGACAACGTCCGACTCGCATCAATGCCAAACACCACACCTTCCCGCACGACCGACCTGCTTTCGCACCGCCTGTCCGTGCTCGCCTCCGGCCCACAGCGCGACGCGCTGACGACCGGCCTGCGCGGCATCGAACGGGAAAGCCTGCGCGTGACGCCCGACGGCGCACTCGCGATGACACCGCATCCGCACGCGCTCGGCTCGGCGCTCACGCATCCGTCGCTGACCACCGACTATTCGGAAGCGCTGATCGAACTGATCACGCCGGCGGAACACGACGCCTCGATCACGCTCGACAAGCTCGATGAGCTGCATCGTTTCGTCTACGCCAGGCTCGACGGCGAGATCCTGTGGAACAACTCCATGCCGGGCCTGCTGCCCGCCACCGACGACGGCATTCCGATCGCGCAATACGGCTCGTCGAACATCGGCAAGCTGAAGTACGTGTACCGCGTAGGCCTCGCGCTGCGCTACGGCCGCACGATGCAAACCATCGCCGGCATCCACTACAACTATTCGCTGAACGAAGAAGTGTGGCGTCTGTTGCATGCGGACCAGCAATCCACGGCGAGCGCGGTGGACTTCCAGTCCGAGCGCTATCTCGCGCTGATCCGCAATTTCCGCCGCACCAACTGGCTGCTGATGTACCTGTTCGGCGCGTCGCCGGCGCTGGATCGCCGTTTCCTGCGCGAGCGTAACCATACGCTCGAGACCTTCGACGCCGACACGCTGTATCGCCCGTATGCGACCAGCTTGCGGATGAGCGATCTCGGCTACTCGAACACCACCGCGCAGGCCGCGCTGCACGCGGACTACGACACGCTGCACGGCTACCTCGATGCGTTGGCCAAGGCGGTCAGCCAGCCGTATCCGCCGTACGAAAAAATCGGCACGCAACGCGACGGCGAGTGGGTGCAGATCAACACCAACGTGCTGCAGATCGAAAACGAGTTCTACTCGACGATTCGCCCCAAGCGCGTGACGTATCCTGGCGAGCGTCCGCTGCATGCGCTTGCCGCGCGCGGCGTGCAGTACGTCGAAGTGCGCTGCATGGATATCGATCCGTTCGAGCCGACCGGTATCGCACTGGAAACCGCGCGCTTTCTCGATGCGTACCTGCTGGTCTGCGCACTCGAAGAAAGCCCGTTGCTGCCGCCGGGTGCGTATTGCGAAGCCAATCAGAACTTCGGGCGCGTCACCCAGGAAGGACGCAAACCCGGCCTCGAACTCACGCGCGATGGCCAGCCGATCGCCATGCGCGAGTGGGCCGACGAACTGTTCGCGAAGATCGAGATTGCCGCCAAGGCGCTCGACGCATTGCGCGGCGACGACTCGCACGCACGCGCACTCGCCGCGCAGCGTGCGAAGCTTGCCGATGCGTCGCTGACGCCGTCCGCGCGCGTGCTGCAGACCATGCGCGACAAGCAGCAGAGTTTTCTCGCCTTCGCCCTTGAACAGAGCGAGGCGCACGCCGCGTATTTCCGCGCACGGCCGCTAGACGCCGGCGCCACGCAAGCGTTCGCGGATCTCGCCACGCAATCGCTCGAACAGCAGGCCAAGCTCGAGCGCGATGAGGTCGGCTCGTTCGACGCCTTCGTCGCCGCTTATCGCGCCTATACGTTGAATCGCTTTAGCGTGTAGACGACGCTCGGGTCGTGCGCACGCCGCACCGCGGCGCGTGTCACGTAAGCGGAATAGGGCAGCCTCGAAACAGGCTGCCCTTTATGTTTGCAGCGACGCTTCATCAAACGAGCGCTTCAACCGAGGCCGGTAACGGCTACGCATACGGCGCGTGCGACACCTGCCGTTTCGGCAAGAAGTGCTAGCCGCCAGGCTTTCGGCGAAGCGTATGAAACACCTTCGAATCGCAGCGGTCCAACCTTTACACTGAATGACCTTCCGCGCGCCGCTTGCGCGCGTCCGGTTGTCTCCACGCAAAGAGGAAGCAAGGCGATGAAGAAAGCTCTGTTGGCAACATTGTGCGTACTGGCCGCGGGCTGCTCGACGCGCGGGCAGGTGAACCCCGACGTCATGCAGGTCGCCACCACACCGCTGACGTGTTCGAACGCAACCGAATGCAATCTCTGGTGGCAACGCGCCCAGACCTGGGTGACCAGCCATTCGACCTACAAGATCGAGGCCGCCAGCGATTCGCTGATCCAGACCGCCGGCCCGCTGGGCGGCAAACGCGCGCTGGCGTATCAGATCACGAAGACACCCAACAACGACGGCACCGCGACGATAGGCTTCGCCGCGCATTGCGACAGTTCGCTGGGATGCAAACCGAATCCATGGGAAGCCGGCGCCGACTTCAAGGAGTTCGTGCGTAGCGGCGTGGCGGGCAGTCCGGCGCCGCAAACCAATGGTGCGACCGCGCCGGCCGGAGCTACGCCGTCGCTCGAGGCCGCGCCGGCGCAATCCGTGGCGACGCCTGGCGACGTGCCGGTGAGTCAGTAAGACGGCAGCGCCGCCGTAGCGGGCGGCGCTGCCTGTCCGTTGACCCTCAATGCCCCAGCGAAGGACCCGCGCCCTTGCGCGGCTTCGTGATCCAGACCAGCGCGGCCAGCACGATAAAGGCCACGCACGAGATGCGGAAGAAATCGTTGGTCGCCATCATGTACGCCTGCTGCGTGACGATCTGATTCAATTGCGCCGTCGTGCTTTGTCCGGCGAAGCCGAGGGCCGTGAGGGAATCGCTATAGGCGGTGGTATTCGGCGCATAGGTACTGACCGATTCCGTTAGCACTGCGTGATGGTAGATCGTGTCGTTTTCCCAGTACGTCGTACTGATCGCGGTGCCGATCGCGCCCGACAAGGTACGGAAAAAGTTCGACAGACCCGAGGCGCTCGCAAGCCGCTCGTCGGACACGCTGGACAGCGTGATGGTGGTCATCGGCACGAAGAAGCACGCCACGCCGATCCCCTGCACGATACGCGGCCAGATCACGTGACTGAACGGCACGTCGAGCGTGAAGGTCGAGTTCCAGAACGACACGAACGCAAACACGACGAACGCGAAGCTCGCCACCATCCGCAGATTGAGCCGGTGCATGTTGCGGCCGATCATCGGCGAGAGCACCAGCGCGAGCAGTCCGACGGGCGCGGTCGCCAGCCCGGCGAGCCCGGCCGTGTAACCCATCACCGTCTGCAGCCAGAGCGGGAAGATCACCACCGAGCCGAAGAACGCCATGAAGCCGAACGAGATGATCAGCACGCCGAGCGCAAAGTTGCGGTCCTTGAAGAGCGAGAGGTCGATCACCGGTTCCTTCTCGGTCATCTCCCAGACCAGCAGGAAGGCAATCGAGACCACGGCAATGATCGCCAGCGCGACGATGAAGTTCGAGTTGAACCAGTCGCGGTCCTTGCCGAGGTCGAGCATCATCTGCAGGCACGACACGCCGCTCACCAGCAGCGCGAGGCCAACTGCATCGATCCGTTGCTTCGTCGTCTTCGTTTCGCGGCCGCGCAGCAGCACGTACGCACACGCGGCGGAAAACAGGCCGATCGGCACGTTGATGTAGAAGATCCACGGCCACGTGTAGTTGTCGGTGATCCAGCCGCCCATCACCGGTCCGAAGATCGGCGCGACGATCACCGTCATCGCCCATAGGCCGAGCGCCAGGCCGCGCTTTTCGGGCGGATACGAGCGCATCAGGATGGTCTGCGAGAGCGGCACCATCGGCCCGGACACGAGCCCCTGCAGCAGCCGGAACGCAATCAGCGACTCGAAGTTCTGCGCGAAGCCGCACAAGGCCGACGCGATGGAGAACAGCAGCACCGACAGCGTGAACAGGCGCACTTCGCCGACCCGGCGCGCGAGCCAGCCGGTCAGCGGCACCGCGATCGCCGAGGCGACGGAATACGACGAGATCACCCAGGTGCCCTGGCTAGTGGCGACGCCGAGGCTGCCGGAAATGGTCGGCACGGCGACGTTGGCAATCGACGTATCGAGCACTTCCATGAACGTGCCGAGCGCCAGCCCAATGGTGAGCAACGCCAGTGTGCCGCCGGCTAGCGGGGCAGGTTCAGCGGCGGGTGCGGCAACTGCGGGAGCCGTAGCGGCCATGATCGAATCTCCTCAGTCGGCAGAAGCTTGATCCGACATGCATATTTTGCCGTCGGTCAGGATGTCTTACATGTTCCGTCATCTTCTGCCCAGACAGATATTTGCTGGGACATCGACGCGCTGAGGCACGTCTCCTGACTACAGTTCGCCGTTTTCCGGCAACGGTGAGTTTTGCGCGGCCGGGCAGCCCTGGAACCCGCTGTCCTCGCCGCTACCCGAGCCATTTGCGATCAGGCGGCCCAACAGGCCCGTCAGCGTCGCGACATCGTCGGCGGTGAAACCTTGCAGCTGTTCGTTCAGCACCGCCGAGCCCAGCCGTGGCAGTTGCTGGGCCACATCGCGTCCGTGCGGCGTCAGTTCGAGCTTGACCATGCGACGGTCGGCATCGCTCCGCGAACGGACAATAAAGCCTTTCTTTTCAAGGCGATCGAGCATGCGCGTCATCGAGCCGCTGTCATACGACATGGCGCGGGACAGCTCATACGGCGTATGCGCCCGGTTGCAAGACAACATCAGGATCACGCCGATCTGCTGCGCCGTGAGCCCCAACGGCTTGACCGCGCGGTCCATCCGCTCGACCAGCACATTGCGCGCTTTCGACAGGTAATAGCCCAGACTCGATTCGAGGTGAATCTCGTCGGCGTTGTAGGGACCGTCGGTCATCGAAGATTCGCTGTTAATCGTCATGAAGCAGACGGGATTTTAGCTGCCTAAGCAGACAAGTCAACCTCGGCATCCCTCGTCATGCTCGCGAAAAAACAACAGGGCAAGCTGACGTGACGCAAAGTATCTTGAAATTTAATTGCATAGTCAATATTATTACAGGCAACGAGTTACGCGCGATCCGCGCCACCCGAGACCATGTTCTGACCGCTTTGCCGCGCACCCTACCCTGACGGTGCGTAGAGGATTCTCATCATGCTGTACCTGAAAAACACCCTGGGTGGCCTGAGCCGCTCCCTTCACGACACCGCCCTGCAAACCTTCCAGGGACCGTACCGCTGGTTGAAACTGGCGCTGTACGTGGTGATGTTTGTGCTGCCGGGGGGATCGCTCGGGGTGATGTTCTTTGCGTGGCTCGACCACCGTCGCAATGGCCGTGCAGCAAAGGCCGCGGCGCTCGCCGCTCCGGTGGCGCTGCTCGGAAACGCGGGTGCCATCAAGCCCGCCACCGCCGTGAAGCCCGTCGCACCGGCTCTGGCGCAGGGCATTGCCACCGCCTGCCAGCCGCGCGCCGAAGCGCCGGCTTGCCGGGCAGCAGCCGGCAAACAGGCCCGGCAAACCACAGCGGATTTGCGCTGCTAAGACAGGGGCGCGCCGCCCGGCCGCCCCCTCCCGTTTCCGCCTCGGGGCTTCCTGCCTCATGCCGCTCCGCAGCACCCCTTCCGCCGGCGCACCCGGCCGGCCGTAACGGCACGTAACCGTCGCCACCGCGCGAGTTACACACCCACAGCACGCCCTGCATTAACCTTTCGGTTTTCTGCCCCATCGGCATCGCGTGCGCTACCATTCCAGATCGTCGCGACGTCCCGCCTCCCGTGCCATTCCGGCGGTCATGGGAGCGGTCGCCCGCCGATCTTCCCAGCCTTCGTGGACCGCTGACCGGGAACTTGCCTCGGCCGAATCGACAGGAATCCATTGCATGCAGTTTGACCGAAGCTCGCACGCGCGGGCCGTTGCGCCGCGCGCCCTGACCCTCGCCGTTGCGGCGGCGCTCGGCACCTTGCTGGCCGGCTGCGCGGTCGGCCCGGACTATAAGACGCCCACCACCCAGGTGCCGGCCTCCTACAAGGAAGCCGCGCCGGGCTGGAAGGTTGCCCAACCGTCCGATCAACACGACCGCGGCCAGTGGTGGACGATCTACGACGACGCGTCGCTCAACGCGCTCGAAGACAAGCTCAACACCTCGAACCAGACCGTCGCGCAATATGCCGCCGCTTACCGGCAGGCGCGCGCGCTGGTCGGCGAGGCGCGCGCCGCGTACTTCCCGGTGATTAGCGGCTCGGCAGGCCTGACCCGTTCAGGCAACGGATCGTCGGCCAGCGCGGGCAGCACCTCGGGCGCGCGCGCCAGCGTCAGCAATAGCTACAACCTGTCGCTCGACGCAAGCTGGGAGCCGGACCTGTGGGGCAAGGTCAGCCGCACCGTCAGCGCGCAGGAGGCGAGCCAGCAGGGCGCCGCCGCCACGCTCGCCAACGCCCGGCTGTCCGCGCAAGGCACGCTCGCCCAGACCTATTTCACGCTGCGCTCGCTCGATGCGATGCAGAAGCTGCTCGACGACACGGTGCTCGCCTACGAGAGGTCGCTCAAGCTCACGCAGAACCAGTACGCGCAGGGCGTGGCCGGCCGCTCCGATGTGATTCAGGCGCAGGCGCAATTGCAATCGGCGCAGGCTGCCGCGATCGACAACGGCATCGCCCGCGCCCAGGACGAGCACGCGATTGCCGTGCTGGTCGGCGAGCCGGCCTCGACGTTCTCGATTCCGCCGTCGCCGCTCACCGCGACGCCGCCCGCCGTGCCGGCGCAGATGCCGTCCGCGCTACTCGAGCGCCGCCCCGACATCGCCGCGGCCGAGCGCGCCGCGAAGGCGGCGAACGAACAGATCGGCGTCGCCATCGCGGCGTTCTTCCCGTCGCTGACGCTGTCGGCGAGCGGCGGCTTCCAGAGCTCGGTGCTGTCGCAATTGCTGACGGCGCCGGCGCGCTTCTGGACCCTCGGCCCGCAACTGGCCGGTACGATCTTCGACGGCGGCTTGCGCTCGGCGCAGACCGAGGCGGCCCGCGCAGCCTACGATCAGGATGTGGCGGTCTACCGTCAAACGGTGCTGGCGGCGTTTCAGGACGTCGAGGACAACCTCGCGTCGCAGCGCATTCTCGAACAGGAAATCGGCGTGCAGCAGCAGGCCGTCACCTCGGCCCAACAGGCGCTGGATATCGTCACGAACCAGTACAAGTCGGGCACGGTCGCCTACCTCAGTGTGCTGACCGCGCAGACCACCGCCTTCACCGCCGAGCAGAAGCTCGCCAGCCTGGCGGGCGAGCGGATGGTGTCGTCGGTGGGTCTGGTGAAGGCGCTCGGCGGCGGCTGGGACGCCTCGCAGATGGCGCGCGAAACCGGCACCGTAGCCGCGCCGGCGGCATCGGCATCGGGCGTGCCTGCCGCGGCCGTTGCGCCTGCGGCATCGGCATCGGCCGCGCCCGTCGCGCAGAAAGCGGTCGCCGTCGAGTAGCCGCAAGTTCGTCAGAACAACTGAGCATCTCGCTCGCAGACTAAACCGTTCAACGGACTGACAGACAAAAGGGGCATGGCCGCAACGCGGTCATGCCCCTTGGTCATTGGGTTCGACATACGCCGTATGTCGCGCCATGCATCACGCCTTCTTGCCCGGCACCGTCAGTGAACGAAGGTGAGCGCCACCGTATCCGGCCCGCTCGGCCGTCCGAGCAGATTCAGCAGACCCGCGAGATTGTCGCGCGCTTCGGGGGCCGCGCTCGCCGTGCCGTTGAACGACGTCGCGCCGGCGCCCAGCACGCCGTGACCGTTCAGCATCAAGGGCCCTTTCAGCGTCGAGAGGTCGATCGTCGAGCTGCTGCCTTGCGCCTGAACCACCACGCGGTACGAACCCAGCGGCTTGACCAGCGAGACCCGCGAACTCGCATCGGCGAACGTGACCGTCAGTTGTCCGAACGCTTCGTTGCCGAAGCTGCGCCAGTCGCTCCATGCGAGCTGCACGTTGCCTTGCAGATCGAGCGTGTTGAACGGCGCCCCCAAACCGGTGAGCAACGACGCCGGCACCGCAATCGCACCCTGCGACAGGATCGCGCCGCGCCGGGTAGCGTCGACGGTGATCGGGTCGGGCATTGCTTCGCTTTGCAGCATGGTCATCCGCAGACGGCCGGTGAAGAGCGGCCAGAAGGCGGTATGCCATTCGATGCGGCCCGGCAGCAGCGTCGCCGCACTGGTGTCCGATCCGGCGGCCAGCATCAGCGTGGCCGAGCCATGCCATAGCGAGCCCGCCGGAGCGACGAGATTGACGTGACCGCCAGTGGCTCTGGCGAACTGCGGCGTGATCCACGCCGCGGGTAACAGCACCAGCAACACGGTACCGCTCGATAACACCGCGACCAGCAGCCACGGCAGGGCGGCGCGCAGGCGCCGCATCCAGAAATTCATGCGAGATCCTGTGACTGCAGCGTCATTTAGCGGTCGACGGCTGCAGCGACGCCGTCAGGTCGACCTGCCCGTCGTCCTTGAGCGCCGTCACGTGCGCTTCGGCGACCTGCACCTTGAACTGGCGCCGCACGTCGTCCACCCACGTAGTCCACGCGGGAAACGACGCGTTCTTCAACTGGATCTGCACCGCATTGCCGAGCAACTGCACCTGCAGCGGCACGATGCCGTGGTCCGTGAGCGACGCGGTGAGGGCGTCCTTGAGCGCGCCGCCTGTGGGCGCCACGCCCTGGGCAGCGGCCGACAGCCGGCGCGCCTCTTCAGCCTGCGCATTCATCTGCGCGAGCTGACGCTGCGCGGCCGGCAGCGATTCACGCAGATGCGCGCGACCGTCCTCAGCCGGCGCCCACAGGATCGACCAGGCAATCAGCACACCGAGGATAGCGCCACCCCAAAGCAGCAGGGTTTTCTCGCGCTCGGTGCGTCCTCCCCAGAAGCCGGCCCACGCTTGAGCAAGTTCATTTTTCATTGTCCGCTCCTGATCGTCCACTTGCCGGTATTGCTGTCGATCCCGCCGGACAGGCCGTTACCCGAAAGACGTTGGGCAAGGCCGGGGTCGACCTTGATCTCCGGCTTGAACGTGACGTCGAGACGCCGGTCGTGATAGTCGAGCGCCGCGATCCCATTGACGGGCACCGGGCCAAGCGAGCGTGCAAGACCGGCTGCGAGGGAGAGGAAATCGTCCGGCGACAGTTCACCCGCCGCCGTGCGCAACTGCTGCATCTGGCGCGACATCTGATCGGGGGCGTCGAGTACGACCGTGGTCTTCGGGAACGTGTTGAGCAGCAACTCGGTCATCTGCGTGTTGATCGCGTCGCGCTGATGCGCGAGCATCATCCACTGCACATTCGCGCCAATGATGGCGACCACCAGCGCGCCCGCGGCCAGCAGCGCGGGCAGGCGCAGACGCCGCAGCGTCGCGCGGTCGAGGCGCCACGGCTGGGTGGCGAACTCGAACTGACACAGGTCGAAACGGCACTCGAGCGCCCGGCGCGCGAGCTGCTCGAACGGCAACGGCCGCGCGCCCGGCACCTGGGCGGCGAGCTTCGCTTGTGCGCTCGAACCCATGCTGGGTTCGTTGCCCGACACTTCGGTGAGCAGATAGAGCGAGACCGGTGCGTCGCCCGAGAGTGCGGCGAGCGTCGCATTCACCGAGGTGGCGGGCACGGCGAGCCCTTCGCCCTGATTGCCGCGCGCGATGGCGAGCTCCACGCGGGTGGTGCTGGCGTCCGGCGCAATCTCGGCGAGCAGCGCGGGGGCGGTGGACACCACGGTGCCGAGCACGGCCGCGACGACCGGCGACGGCGGCGCGATCGGCAGACCGGCGGCGAGTTTCGCCGCCACGGCGGGCTGCAGGATGGCGGGTTCGAGCTCGGCCTCCTCGACGGGGACGGCGGGCGCGGGCGGGAGCGGCAGACAGCGCGTGACCGGCACGGCGCGCACGCTGCGATGACCGGCTGCGGCGAAGGCTTCGCAGATAAAGCGGAACCAGCCGCGATCGACGATGGCAAGCAGATGCCGGCCTTTGCCGAGCGGCTGCGGGTCGAGGGCGATGTGACAGGTCTGGGGATCCTGAATCAGTTGATCCTCGACGATGTTTGGCAAAGCCTGGCGCAGACGTGGGCCCTTTAGTGGGGGCAGCGTGGCGGGCATCATGAGGAGGTCGCGCGCGGCGACCATCAGGACCGTCGACGACGGGCGGGGCAGCAGCGCGAGTGCGGCGCGACCGGCGCGCTGGGTGCGGCCCGACTTGTCGAGCAGCACGAACGGCAACTCCGGCAGTTGCCATTCTTGCGATGGCACTGCTGGGTCGCGCGGCGGCAATAGGACGATCAGCGTGCTCAAAGGCCACTCTCTCCGGGAAAAGCGTTATTCATAGTTGATCTTGTACGCGCACGATGCGGGTGGTGTGTGTCAGCGGATCGCGATAGACGAGGGTGGTGCGGTCCACTTCCGCGCGTTCGTGATCGACGCGGCCGTGGATATAAAAGTAACTGGTCGTGACATCGAAGAGGCTGGGGTCGATGGCGATTTGCTGGACACCTGCGCCTTGCAAGGCTAACTGTACATCGCCGACGTTATGAAAGAACACGGTCTGGCGACGCGCGACGAAGGCTTGGGCGTTCGAGAGACTCATGCCGGGCACGACGGCGGCGATCACTTCGGCGGGCGCGGTGTTCATGTTGACGGCGGTGTTGGCGGGCAGATACGTCACGAACGGGCGCAGTCGCTCGATCATCTCGGGCGTGAAGCCGGGGATATCGAGGAGCGATTCGACGCTGGTCATCTGCAGCGGCGCGACGCCGGAGTTGTCGTTATCGTCGTCGAGGCCGGGTTTATCGGTGAAGTTGCTGCCGCCGGTGGCGCCGGGCACGGGCGTGGCGGAACCGCCGGCTGTTGTCGTTTGGGACTGGAAGCGGGTGGCGGAGTGGTTGAGGCCATTGCGGAGTTGCACGGCGGTGGTTTGCGCCAGCTGGCCGCTGAGGCCGAGTTCGACGAGCAGGCGCTGGAATGCCGCGATCTGTTCCACGTTCAGTTGCAGGAGGCCCGGGACGGGGCTCGAGACGAGATTACGGAGGTTGAATTTGCTTTGTGCGTCTTCTATCGAACCTGATAGGTATGTGGCTGCGCCTTCTGAGGCTCTTACTTCGCCTATCTGGCCTAAGAAATCGGATAGGCGTGTTTTGGCTATGGGGACGCCCCAGACCCCGCCCAGGTAGGTGATGCCTGCAGAGGTGTCGCCTTCGGATCGAAGGATTAGCCTTGTCCAGTCTAAGGCGCCTCTTGAGATCCATTGGGCCTGGGATAGGAGGCGTTGGTTTTCTATCCTGCGGATCTGGACTTGCTGGCGCCATAAGATGCCCGATACCAGGATTGCTGATAGGGCTACCACCAGGAGTGCGCTGATTATGGCTACGCCGGTTTGCTTTTTTGGTTTGGCTATGCCGTTTGGCTGTGTTCCTATGGTGTTGGCCTTTCCTTGCTTTCTTATCGGTCTATTAGCTTCGCCCCTGTGCGGGGCAGCACTTACTTTCTTTGCCGCCGCAAAGAAAGTAAGCAAAGAAAGCGGGCTCACACCGCCAGCCTGTAGGTGTCCACCTCGCAAAGCTTCTCGGAGTGGTCCGAAGACAAGACCGTCCCTCGCACTTCCCACGTTCGTGACACAGGACTCATTCATCCCGCCCACGCACTCCGTGCGTGACGGTTGGGTATAACCAATACCCCCCACCGGGCGTACAAGGTGTTGTGCCCGACGGCGGGGCGCGAAGCGCGACGCTGGAATGAATGACTGCTGTGTCAGTAGGGGATGATGGTGCGAGGGCACATCTCGTGTTGGGCCGTTCCCGGCTGCGGACCGGGATGGCTCACTACAAGCTAGCGGTTGCAGCCCGCTTTCTTTGCTTACTTTCTTTGCGGCGGCAAAGAAAGTAAGTGCTGCCCCGCACAGGGGCGAAGCTAATAGACCGATAAGAAAGCAAGGAAAGGCCAACACCATAAGAACAACAACAACCCAAGGCGCCGCAGGCAAAACCCCACCCCCCTGCGCAGCAAAAACTGCAGGAACCTCAAAACCCGGCGGTAGCAAAAAAACCAAAACCACCAAATCACTCTCCGACGAGAAAAACCCGCGTAACAGGCCGCGCGAGCGAAGTAGCCCCAATCACAACCTCAAGCCCGGTGACAGACCGCGGCAGCGGAGCCCCGCCCAGCTGCGGCACTTTCAGGTTGTTATCAGCCTCGGTAATCGCCCCTTGCACATCCTTCATCTGCGTGGTCCACCCCACCTTCGGGACAAACAGCCGCGCATCGATCGACCCCACTCCACCCATCAAAGGCACCGCGCTCCAACCATCACCCTCGCCACCCCGCAACGCACCCTGCAACTCGCCCACATTACCCAGCGGCGGCGATGCATACCGAATCACGCGTCCATCGGACACCCGATACCTCACCACCTGCAACCGCGGCGCCGTATCCGGCAAATCCAGCTCGCGCACAATCTGCAACACACTCCCGCTCACCGACACCGCCGCCTGCCCCGACTCGTCATCCGTCGCCGCATGGCGCGCATCAATACGCATCTGGTCGAACAACTGCGCAAACACCCGCTCGTCTTCCATCGCGTTCGTAATCGTCTGCCGTCCGCGAATGATCTGGTCCAGTCCCCGCCACGACAACACCGCGATCACCGCCAGTATCGCGATCGCAACCATCAGCTCAATCAGCGTAAAACCACGCGTCGGCCCGCGGCCGCGGCGCTCAGAGCGAACGGTTCGTTTCATTCGCCACCACCGTCACCATCTGGGCAAGATTGCCGGCGCGGCCCGGTGTCGTCACCAACACTTCGACGCGACGGAACACCGGATTCGGCGTCGCCGTCACGCGCTCCGTACAAAGCATCTGCAAATTCCCCTGCGAACAGTCAAAACTGCTCGACCCCACCTCCGGCCAGCTATGCGCCAGCTTCAACTGCGCCAGCGTATTGTCGGCACTCCACCCCGCCAGCAAACGCTGATGCAGCTCCACCTCGCTACTCGCCAGATTGCCCACCGCACGCAGCGACGCCGCCAGCGCCACCGCGATAATCGCCAGCGCCACCAGCACTTCGATCATCGTGAAGCCGTCCTGCATGCGCCGCCGTGCCGGCGCGCCCACACCCTTCCTCATCCGGCCGCCCATCTCAACGTACCTCATAGCGGCCATTGCCCATGCCGACGATCCGCGCCGAACCCCCGGCGGAATACAGCGTGACCTGCACCGGCGCATCGATGCTCTCCGTGCCGAACACCACCCGCGACGGGTGCACCTCCGAACCCGGATAGTCGATCGTCACGCTCGTCACGCCACCCTCCCAGCGACGCGGCCCCAGCAGGTCGTCGCGCAGCGGACGCCAGCCGTCGTCGGTATGCATGTCGAAGCGAAAACCGCCGTCGAACGGCTGCCACGCGATAGGCCGTGCCCGCACCTGCGCTTCATCTCCCGCCGATTCGAACAGCAGCGCCAAACGTTGTGCCTCTTCGTTGAGGTCCGTGCGCGGATTGCGCGTCATCGCCACCGACGCCAGCGACACCAGCAGCCCGGCTATCACCAGCACCACCAGCATCTCCAGCAAGGTAAAGCCCATCTGCTTTCCCACACGCCGGCTGCCGTCGCACGTGAGCGCGACCGCTTGCCGCCGCGCGCCGTTGCCCACGACGCACGGCATCGGCATCGGCATCGGCACCGCATGAGCAACAGCGGCCACACGAGACTGGCTAGCGGACGACGACATGGTGCCGGCGTTAAGCGAGAGGGCGCGCAAAAAACTCAACCGGCTATTCCCACGAACCTATGTCGGCGTCGTTACCTTCGCCGCCCGGTTTGCCGTCGGCGCCGTAACTGAAGACGTCGATCTCACCGTGCACGCCCGGATTCAGATACTGGTACGCATTGCCCCACGGATCGTTCGGCAAACGCTCGAGATAACCGCCGTCCTTCCAGTTGTTCGGCACCGGATCCGTGGTCGGTTTTTCGACCAGCGCACGCAGCCCCTGGTCCTGGGTCGGATAGCGGCCGTTGTCGAGCCGGTACAGCTTCATGGCCTGCATGATCGTGCCGATGTCCTGCTTCGCGGCGACACGCCGTGCCTCATCCGGACGGCTCATGATCTTCGGGACGATCAACGCGGCCAGAATGCCGAGAATCGCGATCACCACCATGATTTCGATCAGCGTAAAGCCGCGTTGGCGACGGTTACCTGGACCCGCGATTGCTGCGCGGCGAGTGGTCCACATTTGCATAGCTTGCTACCTCATTTCAGGAAGATTGTCGTCTCTGGCGGGCGTCGCGCGGGCTCAAGCCAGTGCGCGATTTAACACGCCCGTTTTGTCATTTTAATGTCATGCACTTGAAGGGTTGTGAGAAAACGCCAGGTGGTCCCAAGTTCCTCGCCTCCCCTCGGGGAAACCCGGCGCGAGGCGCCGGATCAGGGGCACTTTCCCCCCACGCAAATTTCACAATACTCCGTACAATGATGCGCATGAACGCCATCCAAATCCGCCTTCTGTCGCTCGCGCTGTTCGCCGTGTTCTGCGCGACGCTTACCTACTGGCTCGTCACGCTCACCGCGCTGCGCGGCGAACCGTCGCCGGCTGCGGCCGTACGCGCGCCGGTCTCGGTCGAACAGGCCGCCACACTGTTCGGCGGCCAGCTCCAGCGCAGCGCCAACCAGGACGTGCGACTGTTCGGCATCCTCTCGCTCCAGGAAGGCGGCGCCGCCATCATCAGCGCGGGCGGCGAACCGGCGCGGGCCGTGTCGCTCGGCAGCGCCATCATGCAAGGCGCCAAGCTCTACGAAGTGCGCCCCCGTTCAATCATCATCGACCGCAACGGCGTCCGTTCCGAAGTGTTCCTGCCCACTAACCCGGCCGGCCCCACCATCTACGTGCGCTGAGCAGAAGCGCCGCGACTGCTCGTGAGGCCGCGGCGTCGCCATCGCATCGTTGAAGCGCGCGCCCTTCGTGGCCGCGCGCTGTCTCGACACTCAAGCGCCTGTTCACGCGCGCGTCATTGCACCAGGTTGTTCAACTCGATGATCGGCAGCATCACCGCCAGCACGATCACCAGCACCACACCGCCCATCGCCAGAATCAGCAACGGCTCCAGCAGGCTCGTCAGGAACATCGTGCGCCGTTCCAGTTCGTTGGCTTCGCCTTCGGCCGCGCGATCGAGCATCGTCGTCACGTCGCCGGTCGCTTCGCCCGAGCGGATCAAATGCACCAGCACCGGCGGAAACGTCTTCGTATTGCCCAACGCGCGCGATAACGACGTGCCTTCGCGCACCCGCACGATCGCATCGTCGATGTTGTCGCGCATCGCGCGGTTGCTCAGCGTTTCACTCGCTGCCTGCAGCGCGCGCAGAATCGGCACGCCGGCCGCCGTCAGAATACCGAGCGTGCTGGCAAAGCGCACCGTGTTATATCCGCGCACCAGCTTGCCGAGCAGCGGGGCGGTCAACAGCCAGCGGTCGAAGGCGAGACGCGGGCCGGGCTGCGCCAGAATCGACCTGACGATATACGCCAGCAGCGCGACCCCGATCAGCATCGCCCACCACCATTGCCTCACGAAGCCGGACAGCGCCATCATCATGATGGTGAGGAACGGCAGTTGCTGCTTGGTGCTCGCGAACACGTTGACGACCTGCGGCACCACATAGCTCAGCAGGAACGTGACGATGCCGAACGCGATGATCGTGACGATGGTCGGATACGTGAACGCCAGCACGATCTTCTGCTTGAGCGCGTTGCGCTGTTCGATGTAGTCGGCCAGACGCGAGAGCACGAGACCGAGCTTGCCGGTGTGTTCGCCCGCGGCAACCAGCGCGCGGTAGATCTCCGGAAAGTCTTTCGGATGCTGCTGCAGCGCGTTGGCGAGCGAATGACCGCCCAGCACCTCGGCACGAATCGACGCCATCAGTTCGCGGATGTAGTCGCGCTCCGACTGTTCGGTCAGCACCGAGAGCGCTTCGTCGAGCGGCAGGCCGGCAATCAGCAGGCTCGCCAGTTGGCGCGTGAGAATGGCCTGCTCGCGTTGCGACAGACGCCGCCCGAGCGAGAGCCGCTGATTGCGCTCGCCGCGCGTGCGGCTCGAGGCCGGTTCGACGACGAGCGGCGTCAGCCCCTGGCCACGCAGATGCGTGCGTGCACCGCGTGCACTGTCGGCGTCGAGCACGCCTTTTTGCGCCTTGCCGGTCGCGTCGATTGCTTCGAAACGAAATGCCGGCATGGACTTATGCTCCGCCCGTCACGCGGATCACTTCTTCGAGCGAAGTCAGCCCCGAGTCGAGCCAGCGGTCGGCGTCTTCGCGCAGCGTGCGCATGCCCTGGGCACGACCCGCGGTGAGGATCTCCGAATCCGCCGCATTGCGGTGAACCAGGGTGCGGATCTCATCGTCGATCAGCAGCAACTCGTACACGCCGCGTCGTCCTGCGTAGCCGGATTGGCCGCATTTGTCGCAACCGACCGGATGCCATTGCACGCGGCCGTCTGCGTCGGTCCGCTCTTCGCGGCACACCGGACACAATCTGCGGACCAGCCGCTGCGCCAGCACGCCCAGCAACGACGAAGCCAGCAGATAGGGTTCCACGCCCATATCCGTCAGACGCGTTACGGCCGATGCCGCATCGTTCGTGTGCAGCGTCGCCAGCACGAGGTGACCCGTGAGCGATGCCTGCACGGCGATCTGCGCCGTTTCGAGGTCGCGGATTTCACCGATCATGATGATGTCCGGGTCCTGCCGCAGGATCGAGCGCAGCGCCCGTGCGAAGGTCATGCCGATACGCTCGTTGACCTGCGTCTGGCCGATGCCCGACAGATCGTATTCGATCGGGTCTTCGACGGTCATGATGTTGCTCGTCGTGGTTTCGAGTCGCGACATCGACGCATACAGCGTGGTCGTTTTGCCCGAACCGGTCGGCCCGGTCACCAGCACGATGCCGTGCGGGCGCCCGATCAGCTTGTCGAATTTCACGAGCGTGTCCGCGCCCATGCCAAGCGCTTCGAGATTCAGCCGCGAGGCGTCCTTCTCGAGCAGACGCAGCACCGCGCGCTCGCCGTGTCCGGTCGGCAGGGTTGACACGCGTACGTCGACTGGCCGCCCGCCCACCCGCAGCGTGATCCGGCCATCCTGCGGCAAACGCTTTTCGGCGATGTCGAGCTGCGCCATGATCTTGATCCGCGAGATCAGTGCGCCGTGCAGCGCCTTCTTCGGCCGCACCACGTCGCGCAGCGTACCGTCCACGCGAAAGCGCACCACCGAGGCATTCTCGAACGGCTCGATGTGAATGTCCGACGCCTGTTCGCGCGCCGCCTGCGTGAGCAGCGCGTTGATCATGCGGATGATCGGCGCGTCGTCTTCCGATTCGAGCAGATCCTCGACCTCGGGAATCTCCTGCATCAGGCGCGAGAGATCGACTTCGCCTTCCACTTCACCGACCACCTGCGCCGCGCTGCCATCCTGGCGCGCATAGGCCTGGTTGATCGCGAGCGCGAGTTCGTCGGCCGGCAGACGCACGACGGAAAGCGCGCCGAAATTGCGCGCGACTTCGGCGAGCGCGGCATCGCTGGTGCGCTCGCTGATCCAGACTTCGAGGCCGTCGGCATGCTGGTGCGCCACCAGAATCTGACCGGCGCGCGCAAAGCCGTAAGGCACGAGACGCGCCGCGACCGCCGATGGCGCAATTCGCTCCGCCGCAGCCGCGGACGGCGACGCCGTCGCACCGGTCCGGCTCGCTGCCGACGACGCAGAACCTGACGGCGGCGTGGACGGCGTAGACGGCGTGCTCACGGCTGCGCTCCGGACGTGGTGTTAGCCGGTGCGACAGTGACCGGGTTGGTCTGCACAGCCGCGCCGTTCGTTGCCGGTACCGGCGAAGCGGTGGAGGGTCCAACGGTGACCGGATTGGTCTGAACCGCGCCACCGTTGGTCACGGGTACGGGAGAACTGGGCTTCTGCGGCGGCGCAGCCTGCTGACGACGCATCTGATCCAGATTGAACAGGTTCATCGCGGGCGAACCGCCCTCGGCCGGGCCGAGCGGCATCGGCGGCACCACCGGATCGTCCTTGTCCTTGATCAGGTTGTTATCCGACTTGTATGCGCCCTGCACGCCCTGGATGTAGTCGTAACGGTTCGACGTCACGGCCTGCGCGGTATCGCGATCATTGATGATCACCGGGCGCAGGAACACCATCAGGTTGGTCTTGACACGGCTCTTCGATTCCGAGCGGAACAGCTGGCCGATCCACGGAATGTCGCCGAGCAGCGGCACCTTGCTATTGCTGACCTGGTAGTTGTCCTGCATCAGGCCGCCCAGCACGATGATCTCGCCGTTATCGGCGAGCACGGTCGACTGGATCGAACGCTTGGTGAACTCCGGGCCGGCCGGGTTGGTCGTCGCGTTGGTCGTGCCGTTCACGATCGCCGAGTCTTCGGTGTAAAGCTGCAGCTTGAGAATGCCGCCGTCGGTGATCTGCGGCTTGACGTGCAGCGTCAGACCGACGTCGACGCGGTCGTAGGTATTGAACGCCGAGCTCGTGGTGCCGCTCGTGAGGTTCGAATACGAGCCCGTCTGGATCGGCACGTTGGTACCGACAACGATCTTGGCATCCTCGTTGTCGAGCGTGATGAGGTTAGGCGTCGACAGCACGTTCGCATCGGCAGTTTGCGAGAGCGCCTGCAGCAACGCGCCAAGGCCCTGTACGCCGAAAAGGTTGTGCACCCAGCCAATGTTGAGACCCTGCTGGAGATTGCCGGCCGCGAGCGCGCCCGCGAGACCGCCGGTCGTCCCGGCCGTCAGGTTGATGATGCTGTTGCCGGTGCCGGTCGCCAGGTTGGTGCCGGCCAGCAGCGCACCGCTCGCAACCTGCCACTGAATGCCGAGATTGGCGTTGGTGTTCGAGTTCAGCTCGACGATCAGCGCCTCGATATACACCTGCGCACGGCGCGCATCGAGCTGGTCGATCACGGCTCGCAGATTGCGGTACACGGGCTCGGCCGCCGTGATGATCAGCGAGTTGGTCGCCGCGTCCGCCTGGATCATGCCGCCCGGCTGGTTGTCGTCGCTGCTCTTGTCCTTGTCGCTGCCGATCGTGTCGCCGGAAGCGCCGCTCGAGCCCGACGCGCCCCCGCCGCCCAACGGCGACGACGTCGAGCTGCTGCCGAGTCCACCCGAAGGCAAGGGAGGCGTGCCCGAGGTGCCGGTCGAACCACTACCCGACGAGCCGTTCTGGTTGAACGAATTCGCGCTGTTCGAACCGCTCGACGAACCCGAGTCGCCGCCTTTGCCGAGCATCCCGCGCAGGGTCTTGGCGAGCGTCGTCGCATCCGCGTTGCGCAGCGGCACGACGTGCATGTTGCCGGGTATGGCGGTCGGCCCGTCGAGTTGCTTCGCCAGCTCCTTCGCCGCCGCGAGCCGCGCGCCGTTCGTCGCGCGAATCAGGAGCGAGTTGGTGCGCGGGTCCGCGGTGATCGACACCTTCAGCGTCGCATCGGTACTGCCGATCGCGCCGGGGTCGAGCATCTTGCTCAGTTGCGGAGCGATGTCGAGCGCATTCGCGTTCTTCAGCGGCACCACCACCACCGACTGACCCGCGGCCGTATCGACGCCCGCGATGATCTGCGCGATGCGCCGCACGTTGTCGGCGTAGTCGGTCACGACGATCGTATTGTTGGCGGGGTAGGCCGCCACCGTGTTGTTCGGCGAGATCAGCGGACGCAGCACCGGCAGCAGGTTATTCGCCGACTCGTTCCTGAGCTGGAACACCTGCGTGATGACCTGGTCGCCGCGCGCCACCGGCTCGTTGCCGACGTAGGTCGGCACGCCTTGCAGCTTCGCATCGGCCTCCGGCACCACCTTCAGCACGCCGTGATCCTGCACGAGCGCGAAGCCCTGCATCCGCAAGGCGGACTGCAAGGTCTTGAGCGCCTGGTCTTCGGGCACCGGGTTTTCGGAGACGAGATTCAGCTGACCCTTGACGCGCGGGTCCACGATGATGGTTTTGCCGGTTGCCGCGCCAATCGCCTTGGCCACCTGATCGATGTCGGCGTTGACGAAGTTGAGTGTCACCTGAGCGTGTGCGGTCTGCGCAGTGATCAGTCCAGCCACCAGCAGCGCCGTTGCGACGCGACGCAATGCCATACGATTTCTTCTCATGGATTTTGATGTCGATGCCGACCGCCGAAGCAATCGGCTGTCATGCGCAGCAAACATAGGTACGGTCCAGCGAACCCCTCGGTCCACACACACCCCCGCGGGCGCAGGCAACCCCGACAGCCTTCCGGCCTATGTCCGAAAAAAATGAACAGTAACAGTTTTTCATGTCGGATTTGTCACAAAAGAACGGCTCCGGTGCGATTACTCTAAATAGGCTCGCCGACTGTCAATATTTTGAAAGCTTAGGTAAGAACTCCAGAACCGGGGACCAGTTTGCGGCCTTCGCTTTTTGCGCGCTTATGTCGGGTAGCCAACTTGACGCTCATATGCCTGCCGGTATCATACGGGCCGATGACCCTGCCGGACGCAGGTCGCCGGCGCGGGTTTTCCCCGATGTCCGCCACGCGCTCGGTGTTGGCGGGTCTGGAGCGGTTCGCGGGCGCATCCTACCCCGAGCCCAGTGCCTTACCGAATCTTACTTTCGCCAATTACTTAGTCGTCTTGACCGATGAAACAGGCCCTTCTGACTGCCGTCGCGGTACTCGGAACGCTGCTCGCAGCGGGGCCGGCGCATGCCGACTGTTTCGACGAAGCGGCCCGCTATCAGAAGGTCAACCCGCTGATTCTGCGGGCCATTGCCTGGCAGGAATCGCACAACCGGCCCGACGCCCTGCATAAGAATGCGAACGGCTCGACCGACTACGGCTTGATGCAGATCAACTCGATCCATCTGCCCACGCTCGCTCAGTACGGCATCTCCAGCAACACCTTGATGGAGCCGTGCAAGAACGTCTATATCGCCGCCTGGCATCTGCGCCAGCAGATGAACAAGTATGGCAATACCTGGCAGGCGGTCGGCGCCTATCACTCGGAAACGCCGACTTTGCGCGACCAGTATGCGCAACAGATCGTCGCGATCCTGCAAAAGTGGAATCTGATCAAGACCGCTCGCTGAGGATTGGCCTCGCGGCCCCGGCGTCCGCCTGACGGGCGTTTGCGCGGGCGGCGCGGGTTTGATGCACAATGCGGCTTCGTGCTGCCGCGGTTTCAGCGTCTCGCTATGCGCCCGGTACGCCTCCTAATTCTCTCCGTTTCCGTACTGCGATGAACCAGCCGACTTTGCCCGTCACCGTGCTCTCCGGTTTTCTGGGCGCCGGCAAGACCACGCTCCTGAACCATATTCTGGCCAACCGCGCGGGCCTGCGCGTGGCCGTGATCGTCAACGATCTGGCCGCCGTCAACATCGATGCCACCCTCGTGCGCGATGCCGCGGCACTTTCCCATATGGAAGAGAAGCTGGTCGAGATGACCAACGGCTGCATCTGCTGCACGCTGCGCGACGACCTGTTGAGCGAGATTCGCCGCCTCGCGGCCGAACAGCGCTTCGATGCCATTCTGATCGAATCGACCGGCATCGCCGAGCCCATGCCGATCGCCGAAACCTTCACCTTCGTCGACGACGACGGCACCTCGCTCTCCGATGTGGCCCGCCTCGACACGATGGTGACGGTGGTCGATGCGTTCAACTTCCTGCGCGACTACGGTTCGGCCGACGCGCTCGCTGAACGCGGCATTGCCGCGAGCGAAGAGGACGATCGCACGCTCGTCGAACTGCTGATCGAACAGATTGAATTCTGCGACGTCCTCGTCGTGAACAAGGCGGATCTCGTCAGCGCGGACGATCTCACGCGTCTGCAACGCATCCTCGCGCGCATCAATCCGCGTGCGGTGCAGGTCGTGAGCCGCTTCGGCGTCGTGCCGCTCGACGAGGTGCTCGACACCAACCGCTTCGATTTCGACGAAGCGTCGAGCGCGCCCGGCTGGCTCGCGTCGCTGCATCACGAGCACGATCACAGCGGTGAGGCGGACGAATTCGGCATCGGCAATTTCGTGTATCGCGCGCGCCGGCCGTTTCATCCGGAACGCCTGTGGACACTCCTGCATCAAGAATGGCAGGGCGTGCTGCGCAGCAAGGGCTTCTTCTGGCTCGCGACGCGCAATGACATTGCCGGCTCGCTATCGCAAGCGGGCGGTGCTTGCCGGCATGGTCCGGCAGGGATGTGGTGGGCTGCCCAGGCGCGCAGCGAATGGCCCGATGGCGACGACGAGCTCGCCGCGGAAATCGCCGCCGACTGGTATGGCGACGCCAACGACTTCAGCATCGGCGACCGTCGTCAGGAACTGGTGATGATCGGCGTGGGCATCGAGCCTGCCGTGTGGCAAGC
This sequence comes from Paraburkholderia sp. GAS38, assembly GCF_050434965.1. Taxonomy (NCBI): domain Bacteria; kingdom Pseudomonadati; phylum Pseudomonadota; class Betaproteobacteria; order Burkholderiales; family Burkholderiaceae; genus Paraburkholderia; species Paraburkholderia sp. GAS38. The sequence goes on from NZ_JBNDJO010000015.1 coordinate 241,830, forward strand.
GAAGTTCGATGCCTGCCTGTTGAGCGACGCCGAATACGCCCTAGGACCGCAAGGCTGGCTGCAATTTAACGATCCGTTCCCGGCATGGGACTTCGAATCGGAAGACGATCATGATCACGACCACGATCATGGCAACGGCGAAATCATCCATCACCATCACTGATTGGCGCGGCATCCGTTGGGTTGATTGCTTATTGTGACGCGCGCTTGCCGCGCACCCAAAACGCGCATGCGCAGCAGCGCGCGACAAAAAACGCGGGCGAAAAAAAACCCGCCTGAGGCGGGTGTCAACCACGCAGCACGAGGGTGCTTAGCGCTTGTTGACTGCGTCCTTGAACGCCTTGCCAGCCGTGAACTTGACGGTCTTGGCGGCCGGGATCTTGATGGTTTCGCCAGTCTTCGGGTTGCGGCCCGTACGTGCTGCGCGCTTGCCCGAGCCAAAGCTACCAAAACCGATCAACTGGACCGCATCACCCTTCGACACAGCCTTCTTGATCACTTCGAGCAACGTGTCCAGCGTTTCGCCGGTTTGAGCCTTGCTGGCGCCCGTCTGACCTGCGACGGCGTCGATCAGTTCCTGTTTGTTCATTAAGGTTCCTTTCTGGTTTAGGTTGACACGAACAGCGCGAACGCGCCGATTATACGTGCGCGCGCCGCGCCGTCGAGCAGCTACGGCTCCGGAGCACTCCGGACAAACACGTCGGGCAGGTTTCTGAACGACGGCCGTGCTGCCGCTTCCCTTCGCGGCGCTTGCTATGATAGCGCAGCGCAAACCCAATCTGGACAAGGGTTTCGAAGAAATACAAGGTTGTTTGCCTCGCCCAGTCAGGAAATTACCATTTTTGTTATTCCTGGAATCGAAACAGCCGCCCAACCAGGGCTTTACATGAGGCTGGCGTTGGTTTTTGCCAACGTTCCAGGCTGCGTTTAGCCCGTGGCGGCCCGTTGCACGACGGCCGGCGCGCCCCGTCCAGCAACGGCTTGACCCGCTCGTCCATCGATTTTCTGCTCCGCATGACCGAACCGCTGATCCCCGCCATCCTGGCGTTTCGCGACAACGGCACGCCGTTCTCGCCGCGCCACGACGACATCTATCACAGCGCCGTGGGTGGTCTCGCCCAGGCGCAATACGTCTTCCTGCAAGGCAACGGCCTGCCTGAGCGCTGGCAGGGCAGGCGCGTTTTCACCGTGCTCGAGACCGGCTTCGGCATGGGCATCAACTTCCTGATGACGTGGGCCGCATGGCGCGCGGATCCCGCACGCTGCGAGCGGCTGCATTTCGTCTCGACAGAAAAACACCCGTTTACAAGGGACGATCTGCTGAGCGCGTATGCCGCGACGGTTGCGGACGCATCGATTGCCGGCCTCGGCCAGACACTCGCCGAGGCGTGGCCGATGCTTGTCCCCGGTTCGCACCGACTCGAATTCGAAGGCGGCCGTGTCACGCTGACACTCGTCTTCGGCGACGCCGCCGAGACGTTGCCGACACTCTGGCTGCGCGCCGACGCGTTCTATCTGGACGGTTTTGCACCGGCGAAAAATCCGGAACTGTGGACGCCGGCCATCTTCAAGACGCTCGCGCGCCTCGCGGGCGACGACGCCACGTTTTCGACCTACACCAGCGCCGGCGACGTCAAACGCGCCCTCACGCAAAGCGGCTTCGAATACCGCAAGGTGGAAGGCTTCGGCTGGAAACGCGCCATGCTGATGGGCCGCTTCGCACCGCGCTGGCGGGTGCGCCGGCACGAGCCGCCTGCGCCGCTCGCGGTGCAGGCGCGGCACGCTGTGGTGATCGGAACCGGGCTTGCCGGTTGCGCGGTGATCGAGCGGCTCGCGGCGCGCGGTTGGCGCGTGACATCGCTCGAACGGCATGCTGCGCTCGCGCGCGATGCGTCGGGGAATCCAGCGGGTGTGTTTCATCCGATGCTGTGGCGCGACGACGGTGTCGCTTCACGCATCACACGTGCTGGCTTTCTGTATGCATTGCGACGCTGGACAATGCTCGAGGAGGCTGGACATCGCCTCGTACGCGGTTCGGAAGGACTCCTACAACTTGCGTCAACCGAAGAGGAGTCCAACATGATGGCCGCTGCGTTGGCCAGCTTCGGCTATCCGTCTGAATACGTGACACTGCTTGAGCGTGCCGAAGCAGAGAGGATTGCGAAATTACCGCTCGCGCAGGGCGGCTGGCTGTTTCCGCACGGCGGCTGGATCGATCCGGCCACGCTCTGCGCGGCACAGTGCGCGGCGGCCGGCGAACGGCTCGAACGGCGCTTCGGTGTCGAAGCGGCGCGCGTCGAACGTATGGGCGACGAATGGAACGTATTCGACGCCGAAGGACACCTGCTTGCACGGGCGAGCGCGGTGATTTTTGCCAACGCGCATGAGGCCGCACGCGTCGCCGGCTTGCGCTATGCACCCACGCGCAGCGTACGCGGTCAGTTGACACTGCTGCCGGCCGGCAGCGTGCCGTCGCTTGCATCGCTCCCGTTGCCCGTGATCGGCGATGGCTACGCCGTGCCACTTCCCGACGGCGTCACGCTAACCGGCGCCACCTACGATATCGACGACCCGGAGCGCGCCGTGCAAACCGCTGGGCACGTCGAAAACCTGCAACGCCTCGCACAGATGCTGCCCACGCTAGCCGGCACCCTCGACGCGCAGGACGCCGCCTCGCTGCCGGGCCGCGTCGCGTTTCGCTGCGTGACGAGCGATCGTCTGCCGATGATCGGCGCACTCGCCGACGAAGCCGCCGCCATCCACGACAGCGAACGCTTGCGCGGCGCATGGCCGCTCGATCTGCCGCGCACAGACGGTCTGTATGGCGCCTTCGCATACGGCTCACGCGGTCTCGTATGGGCCACGTTGGGCGCGGAGCTGATCGCTTCGCAAATCGAAGGCGAACCGTGGCCTATCCAGCGCGACCTGGCCGAGGATCTCGACCCGGCCCGCTTTCTATTACGCGCATTACGCCAGGGCACGGCTCGCTGACCTTCGCGGCAGACTCGTCACACCCTCCCATCCCCTCCTGCCAAACCAAAAGTTATCCACGGCATGCTGTGGATAACCTAGCTGATTGCGGGCGTAACTCATGTGGACCGGATGTGGACGTAAACGGGGTAACTTCGTCGCGTGCCAAAACCGCCAAAAGTTACCCACCAGTCCTGGCCGCAGCCGCACATTCTGTGCAGCCGGTTGTGCGTTCGGTAAGGCACTGATACCGCTAGGTAAACCAGAGTTATCCACAGAAATGGGCGACACTTGTTAACTGCTACTACGTATACATACGAGTAAACCAATAAACAGAAAGGCCGTCGCGCAACGACGCTGATCGACGCAGCAAACGTCCCATTCAAGAGACCTCCTTGACGCCCGGCAACAATAAAAAATCCCTGGCGATGCATTCGCAGCATGCCCATAGCGAATCCATCAACCGGTCGATTTTTCTTGTTCTTCGGCGAAACGGGCGCATTTTTACCGCTTCGCGTCCGCATTCGAGCGTTTCCGATCGAGCCGGAAAACCTATGGCACAATCGCCGTTCTTTCCGCGTCATGCCTTTCGACAAACGGCAGACGCACTCATGGAACGGTGCCGGTCCATCAGACTCTGATTCAAGTCGACGGCGTTCTTTTCACCCGTGCCGGGACCCATCGCTGGAGCAGCCCGTGCTGCTGCAGCACACCCGGGTTCACTGCCTGCAGGTTGGCAGGTCCGGCGCGTTCAGATTTCACCCGATCGTTGACGATTCGCAACGCTGGTCGGCACAAAGCAAACGCAGCCATCAAGACATTGCGCGTTGACGGGCTTGCCGGTGTTCCGCCGGTTCGTGTCGCTTGCCGTTGCTGATAGCAACTATGCATGGGACCGGAGTAAGCGCTAAAGCGCTAACTCTGGTCGACCGCAGATACTGCATGGGACCAGAGTAAGCGCTGAAGCGCTAACTCTGGTCGACAAAGGAGAACCTCCCACGATGAAGTCGGCGTTTTCATTCTTCCCTGGCTGGCCGCTTTCACCTGATGCCATTTTTTGGGCAGGGCTGGCGCTGCTCGCCGCCGGTCTGTGCGGCGAACTTTGCTATCGCGCCTGGCGGCTGCCACGTATTTCCGGTTATGCCGTGATCGGCCTGGTGGCCGGCGCGGCCGGTTTCGGCGTGATCGATTCGGTGTCGGCGAAAGCGGCGCGGCCGCTGCTCGATGTCGCGCTCGGCCTGTTGCTGTTCGAACTCGGCAGCCGGCTCGACCTGCGCTGGATCCGGCGCAACCCCTGGTTGATCCTGTCGAGCATCGCCGAGTCGACGCTGACGTTCGTGCTCGTCTTGCCGGTGCTGTTGTTCCTGCATGTGCCAACTATCGTTGCCCTCGTACTCTCCGCCATCGCCATGGCCACCTCGCCCGCGATGGTGATCCAGTTGAAAACGGAATTGCGCGCGGAAGGCCAGGTCACGCAACGTCTGCTCACACTGACTGCGCTCAACAGCATGTACGCGGTGGTGGTCGAAAAACTCGTGTCGGGCTGGTTGCATCAGGAAGCCTACGGCAACGTGTTCGCCACCATCCTGCAGCCGCTTTATTTGCTGATCGGATCGCTGGTGCTCGCGTTCGCGCTCGCCCGCACCTGCATCTTTTTCTATCGCCGCATGAACATGCAGGACGAGCATTCGTTCGTCGCGCTCTTCGGCCTCGTGCTGCTGGCCATCGCGATTGCGCATCTGTTCAAGCTCTCGACGATTCTCAGCCTGCTCGCCGCCGGCATCATCGTGAAAAACATGGAAGCGCGGCCGCAATTGTGGCCGCAGCACTTCGGCACGGCCGGCTGGCTGCTCACCGTGATTCTGTTCGTGCTCACGCTGACTTCGTTCGAATGGAAGGACATCGGTATCGGCGGACTGGCTGCGCTGGGACTGATCGTTGCGCGGCTCGTCGGCAAACTCGTCGGTGTGCTGGCGTTTGCGAAACCGAGCGGATTGAACTGGAAGCAGGGGGTGGCGCTCGGCCTCTCGCTTTCGCCGATGTCGGCGCTCGCGTATCTGCTGGTCGACGATACCTACACGCTGTATCCGAATCTGGATCCGAGCCTGCGCGCGATCATGATGTGCTCGATCGTGGTCCTGCAGATTGTCGGGCCCTGGCTGGTCTATCGTTCGCTCGCGTTGGCCGGCGAACGGCGCGAAGAATAGTTGCGGAGAACGGAAGAAAACGCGCTTTCGCGCCGCACATACTTTCGACATTGAAAACGGCGGGACCGGCAGCGCCAGTCCCGTCGACTTGAATCAGGGGACGCCATGTCACTCGAACGCTTCGTCGATTCGCAACCGTTCACCTTCGGTATCGAACTCGAGATGCAGATCGTCAACACCCATGACTATGATCTGACCAAAGCCGCCTCCGATCTGCTGCGGCTCATCAAGGATGAAAAGATCCCCGGCAACATTACGCCGGAGATTACGGAAAGCATGATCGAACTGTCGACCGGCATCTGCACCTCGCACGAGCAGGCGCTGGCCGATCTGCGCACGATTCGCGACACGCTGGTGTCGGCGGCGGACCACCTGAACGTGGGCTTGTGCGGCGGCGGCACGCACGCATTCCAGCAATGGAGCGACCGGCAGATTGTCGATACGCCGCGCTTTCAGTACCTCTCGGAGCTGTACGGCTACCTCGCCAAGCAGTTCACGGTGTTCGGCCAGCACGTGCATATCGGCTGTCCGGATTCGGACAGCGCGCTGTACCTGCTGCATTCCATGTCGCGTTTCATCCCGCACTTCATCGCGCTGTCGGCGTCGTCGCCGTTCGTGCAAGGGGTGGACACCGGCTTTCATTCGGCGCGTCTGAATTCGGTGTTCGCCTTCCCACTCTCCGGGCGCGCGCCGTTCATGCTGACCTGGGACAGCTTCGAGGAATACTTTTCGAAGATGGTTCACACGGGTGTCGTGAACAGCATGAAAGATTTCTACTGGGACATTCGTCCGAAGCCGGGCTTCGGGACCATCGAAGTGCGCGTGATGGATACGCCGCTGTCGGTCGACCGCGCGGCGGCGATTGCCTGCTACATCCAGACGCTGGCGCGTCATCTGTTGCTCGATAAACCGTTGACGCCGCGGGAAGACGACTACCTCGTCTACACCTTCAACCGTTTCGAAGCCTGCCGCTTCGGACTGGCCGGCACCTGTATCGATCCGCAGACGGGCGAGCGCAAGACGATTTCAGAAGACATCCTCGAAACGCTCGAACGCATCGCGCCGCATGCCGACGCATTGGGTTCGGGGAAGGCGCTGGCGGAAGTGGCGTCGATCGCACGTGGTCAGGTCAACGATGCAACCTGGCTGCGGACCGTTTTTGAACATGAAAAGTCGTTGCACGAAGCGGTGCGGCAGCAGTGTCTGCAGTGGCGTGCGTGACGACGGGGTAGACGTGAAGGTTTGGAAAGAAGGCCGGTGGATCCGGCTGGAACCCGCAGAAAACAGATTTTTGCGGGTTTTTTTTCGTGATCCTGATTCCAGCTCGGGCTTCCTTAGAGGTTTCCAAAGTTTACGTATACAAACGTAGTAGTAGTTAACAAGCATTGCATCAGCCTGTGGACAACTGAATAATTCCTTGCAAAGTCAAAGCGATGCGTCAATGATAACCATGCTGTTCGGGCGCGCGTCCCGGCCGGGAAGTACGGATAACTTCGGCGGCGGCGAAGGGCTCAAAAGGCTTGTCAAGAATCGATGCACAGCCAGTCCCGGGCGTTTTCCCGTGGTTATCCACAGGGTTCGGTGAATAAGTTAGCTGTACGATTCGCCGCTCTCGCATAGAATGTCGTTTTCGCAGCTTCGATCACGTTGCTCTGCTGGCCGGCTTGGTGGTCGGCAGAGGGTCGAAGATGGCAAAAAAGTGTTGTAGTAGGGTGCGCCAGAAATGGCGTGCGTGGCGGTACATTTTCGAGATAGTAGATTCAGTCCGTCCGTGGTTCGGGCGAGGCTGCCCCCATACAGGCTGCCGGCGTGTTTGGCACCCGACGGCCAGCTAACAGCGACATGCTGTCAATAACCAACGAAAGATTATGAGCGAAGGCGTATACGGAGAGCAGGCAACCGGGCGAGTTACCCACAGCCTATTGCGACTGAGCACGGCCATGCGAAGCCAGGCATGGGAGTGGGCCGAAGGCGCGGGTTTGACGCCCACTCAAGGCGAGATCCTGGTGTTGCTGATGCAACGCAAGGGTCCGATGCGCCTGGGCGAAATCGCACGTGAGACGGCGTTGACCGCCGCGACCACGAGCGATGCGGTCAGCACCCTGGAAAGCAAGGGGCTGGTCGAAAAGCGCCGTGCCCTCGACGACGGCCGCGCCCTCGCGGTGCGTCTGACGGCGCGTGGCCGTACGGCAGCCAAGCGCGCGGCGCAATGGCCGGACTTCCTCTCCAAGGCGGTGGGTACGCTGCGCGAGGACGAACAGGCATTGTTCTACCGCACGCTGCTGAAGACGGTTCATCAGCTCGAAACGCAGGAAGACATTCCGCCGCACCGCATGTGTCTGACCTGCGTGCATTTCGAGCCGAGCAAGAATGCGAAGAAGACACCGCATCAATGCAAGCTGCTCCATCTGAAGATGTCGGACACGGACGTGCGTCTCGACTGCTCGGTGTACGAAGCTGCTGACGCTGCGACCCAGAAGAAGACCTGGAAGATCTACGCGCAGTAACGCGGGTCCGCCACACTGCGAAGCCGGTCATCGGCAGCCGCTCCATGCGGCCTGCCTGACCGGCGTTGCGTCGTATTGTTTTGTCCAACTGATGATGGGATCTGCGGATGATTCACGAAGTTCTGGCCATTCGCCATGTCCACTTCGAAGATCTGGGCAGTCTCGAGCTGGTGCTGGGCGAGCGTAGCCGGCCAGTACGCTACCTCGATGTCGGGTTAGGCCGCATCGAGGCGCCGGACCCTGTCGCGCCTTCGCTGATGGTGGTGCTGGGCGGGCCGATCAGTGCCGGCGACGACGCGCATTACCCGACGCTCGTACCGCTTTTGTCGATGCTCGAAAAGCGCATCGCAGCTGGTCTGCCTACGCTTGGCATCTGCCTTGGCGCGCAACTGATAGCGCGGGCGCTCGGCGCCCGGGTCTACCCGGCAGGCCACACGGAACTCGGCTGGACCCCGCTCACGCTGACCGACGCCGGACGCGCGTCGCCGCTTCGTCATCTGGACGGGGCGCTTACCTCCATGCTGCATTGGCACGGCGACACCTTCGACTTGCCGGCCGGTGCGACTCATCTTGCTTCGACTCCCGCTTGCCGGAACCAGGCGTTCGCGTGGGGCCAGCACGTGCTGGGTTTGCAATGCCACCCGGAAATCCGCGCTGACCGCTTCGAGCCCTGGCTGATCGGTAACGCTGGAGAAATCGTGGCTGAAGGCATCGACGTGCGCCAACTGCGCGCCGAGACCGCCCGTTTCGGCCCCGGCCTCGAAGAAGCGGCGCGGCGGATGTTCGGCGAATGGCTCGACCAGGTCGAGCAGGGCACTGCGAAACCGTAAGCCATCAGCCGTTAGCCATCAGCCGAAAACGGCACGCGCTAACCGTACGCACTGCCAGGCGCAGTTGCGCCGGACTTCTTCACTTCACAGATGCGTGGCAGGCCAGGGCGCATCCTGGCCGACTGCGATGCGCCCCTGTCCAGCAGCGAATCACACGCGGTGCTATGCTCGTTCGCTCCTCCGCTTCCCTTGGGCGTAATCCATGAGCGCGCTTTTTTCTCCGCTCACGCTGCGTAGCGTGACGCTTGCCAATCGCATTGTCGTGTCGCCGATGTGTCAGTATTCCGCCGAGCGCGGCGAAGCCACCGCATGGCACATGATCCACCTGGGTGGCCTGGCGTTATCGGGCGCGGGCCTGCTCTCCATCGAGGCGACCGCGGTCGAACCCGACGGCCGCATCACCCCCGGCGATCTGGGCCTGTGGGACGACGTCACCGAAGCCGCACTCGTGCCGGTGCTGGCCGCGATCCGCAAACATGCTTCGATTCCGGTGGCGATGCAGCTCTCGCATGCGGGCCGCAAGGCGTCGAGCCATACGCCATGGGATGGCGGTCAGCTGATTCCGGTCGCCGAGGGCGGCTGGTTGCCGCATGCGCCGTCCGCGCTGCCGCACAAGGCCGGCGAAGAGCCGCCGCTGGCACTCGATACCGCCGGCCTCAACCGGATTCGCGAGGCGTTCGCAGCGTCGGCGCGGCGTGCCGCGCGGCTCGGTATCGACGCGCTCGAAGTCCACGCGGCACACGGTTACCTGCTGCATCAGTTCCTCTCGCCGATTGCCAATCAGCGCACTGACGAATACGGCGGCTCGCGCGAAAACCGCATGCGCTTTCCGCTGGAGATCTTCGATATCGTGCGCGCCGCGTTTCCGGCCGACAAACCGGTGGGCGTGCGCGTGTCGGCGACCGACTGGGTCGAAGGCGGCTGGAGCCTCGACGATACGATTGCCTTCGCGCAGGAGTTGAAAAAGCGCGGCTGCGACTGGATCGATGTGTCGTCCGGCGGTGTTTCGCCGTTGCAAAAGATCCCGCTCGAGCCTGGCTACCAGGTGCCGTTCGCACGCGCGGTGAAGCAGGCGACGGGGCTCACGACAATTGCCGTGGGTCTCATCACCGATCCGCTGCACGCCGATCAACTGATCGAAGAGGGGGACGCCGACCTCATCGCGTTGGCTCGCGGACTGCTCTACAACCCACGCTGGCCGTGGCACGCCGCCGCGCAACTGGGCGCGACGGTGGAGGCGCCGCCGCAGTACTGGCGCTCGCAACCGCGCGATCAAAAGGCACTGTTCGGCGATATTTCGTTCGGACAGCGTTAGGTCTGCGACGCGCGGAACACGCTGATACCGGTTTGACGGTTGAAGGAAGCCATATCAAGCGTGTACGATGCCGGATGTGACGCACGTGCGTTGCAAGTCGACGCGGCGCCCGCAAGGCGCCGCGTTTGCTATTCGAGTCAGAAAATCCGGCCGCCAGCATGCAGCCGGTGCTGACGACAGTCCAGATGTTCATCCCCAGTTCTTCACAAGGATTCATTCAATGAGTTCACGCAGGATCGTCGTGCGCCGTTCGGGAGTGCATGGCAAAGGCGTGTTTGCCCTCGAACCGATTGCGGCCGGCGAGCGCCTGATCGAATACAAGGGCGAGCGGATCTCGTGGAAGGAAGCTTTGCGACGTCATCCACACAATCCGAAAGAACCGAATCACACGTTTTACTTCGCGCTGGATGACGGCGGGGTGATCGACGGCAAAGTGGACGGCAACAGCGCTCGCTGGATCAACCATTCGTGCGCGCCGAATTGCGAAGCGGAAGAGATCGACGGGCACGTTTACGTGCACGCGCTGCGCGATATCGCGGCTGACGAAGAACTGTTCTACGACTACGGCCTCGTGATCGACGCGCGCCAGACCAAGAAACTGCAGAAGGAATACGAGTGCCGGTGCGGCGCGCGCAAATGCCGCGGCACGATGCTGGCGCCGCCGGAAAAGGACGGCAAGAAGGCCAAGAAGAAAAAGAAGTGAGGTGCGGGCTGCGTAAGCGCAGCCCCGCTTGGCTTTGGCCGGGCCGCCAGGCAGTGCAACAACGACTGACCAGATAACGACTACGGAATTACAGATCGATCGGCGCCTTGTGCGCCGATTTTTTTGGCAAGCGCCGGCCCTCGGGTTCGCGCGGCACATTGCTGGCCGTCAGCGGAATCCGCACGATAAAGCGTGCGCCGCCGTCGGGCGCGTCTTCGTAATGCACGCTGCCGTGATGCAGCACCATGATGTCGTGAACGATCGCGAGGCCGAGGCCCGCGCCGCTGTCTACGCCGCTTTCGCTCTGGCCGTCGCCGCGGAAGAAGCGCTTGAACAGATCGGCCTGCTGGTTCACCGGCACACCTGGTCCGTTATCCTCAACGATGATCTCCGCCATCGCCACTTCGTCGATGCGGCTCTGCGAGACGGTAACCGTGATGCGTCCGCCGTCGAAACGCGAGGGTGGCACATACTTCAGCGCGTTGTCGAGCAGGTTGGCAATCACCTCGTGCAACAGCACCGGGTTGCCGCGCGCGGTGAGCGGACGATCGTTGGCCGGGTCGTCGAGGCGCTGGAAGCCCAGGTCCACGTGGACCGCAAGCGCCCGCGGCACCCATTCCGCGCCGGTTTCGAAGGCCAGCGCGGCCATGTCGACGTTGACGAAACGTGCAGCCTGCTCGCCCGGCTCGGCGCGCGCGAGCGAGAGCAACTGGTTGGACAGGCGCACCGCGCGATCGGCGGCGGCGCGCAGTTCGCGCACGGCGGCGAGCGTATGTTGCGGGTCGCGGGCCACGGCGGCCTGTTCCGCGTGCAGCTTGACGGCGGTGAGCGGCGTGCGCAGTTGGTGCGCGGCGTCGGCGATGAACTTGCGCTGCGCGTCGAGCGCAGCTTTCAGACGATCGAGCAGAGCGTTCAGTGCACCCGTCAGCGGACGGATTTCGACCGGCACGTAGGTCTCGTCGACCGGCTCCAGCGACGTGTGAGTCTGCCGGTTCAGCGAGTCGGCCAGATCGGTCAACGGATTGAGCTGCTGATTGACCACGCGCCAGACGATTACCCAGCCGGCAAGCAGCAACAGCAGCAGCGGCATCATGATCGCCACGAGGAACTCGGCGGCGATTTCAATGCGGTGCTCGACCGGCTGTCCCACCTCGACGACGATCGGATTGCCTTTGGGCTGGTCGACTCGCACTTGCGCGACGCGCATGGTGACGCCCGCGTGCTGCGTCTCGAACACGTAGGCGTAGTGCATGATGCGCACGTTCTTGCCCTGCAGCGGCAGCGACGGGTCGCCGGCGATTTCGGTTTCGCCGTCGCTGATCCGGTAGATGAGATGTTCGACCGGATCGGAGAACATGGCCTGGGCGAGCGGCCGCACGCTGCTCGACGCACTCGGGCCGGCAATCTGGATCTGCCGGGAAATGGCGGTGGCGAGGTCGGCCAGCGACCGGTCGACCACATGCTGCGTGTATTGCCACGCGAGCCAGTAGGCGATCAGGCCGCTCATCAACGCGAGCAGGGAAAGGGGGGCGGCCAGGCGGCGCAGCAGCGTGCGGCGCAGGCTATTCGCGGCCGGGTGGGGCATGGTCGAACGCGATCAAAGAGGCAAAGCGAGAGCGGCAATGGCACCGCTAAAAGCCGCTGGGTGACGGCACACGGCGCATCCATGCGATGAATGTGCGGTGCCGGCCCAGCGCCGTCAGGTCATCGGGCCGTCAGCGCGGCCCGAGCCTTCATGGCCATTATGCGGCCTGACGGATTTCCTGCAACAGGTAGCCGAAACCGCGCACCGTGACGATTTCGACACGGCAGTTTTCGAGCTTTTTGCGTACGCGGTGCACGTAGACTTCGATCGCGGTGTCGCCGAGGTCGCCGCCGAAGTGCGTCAGGTGGTCCTGCAGTTGGGCCTTGCTGACCACGCGGCCGTGGCGCAGCAGCAGCATTTCGAGCACGGCGAATTCGCGCGGCGACAGTTCGAGCGGCTTGTCGTCATTGAAGATGCGGCGATCGACGCCCGACAGACGCACGCCGCCCAACGACACTTCCGGGCGCGGCATGTCGCCGTGCGGGCCGCTGCGGCGCATCACGGCACGGATGCGCGCTTCGAGTTCAGCCGGTTCGAAGGGCTTCAGCATGTAGTCGTCGGCGCCGGAATTCAGGCCCTGGACGCGGTCGTTCAGTTCGTCGCGCGCGGTCAGCACGATCACAGGCGTGTGCCGGTTGCTCTGACGAAAGCGCGAGAGCAGCGTCATGCCGTCGATGCCGGGCAGACCCAGATCGAGGATCACGAGTTCGTGGCGGTTTTGCGTGAGGGCCTGTTCGGCGAAAATGCCGTCGTGGACCATGTCGACCGTGAAGCCGGCTTGTTCGAGACTGCTTTGGATGCCGCGTGCGATGGGGCGGTCATCTTCGATCAGAAGGAGTCGCATGGGTTTCGCTCAAGTACAATGGGTTTAGACGTTCGGGCTCGCGGTTCGCCGGGGCGCCTGCTGCACAGGATGCCGGGTGGCGTCGCCGTGGCTGCGCGACAGGGAGCAATCACGAAAGTCATGTCCGATATTTCGATCCACGAACTGGAAGCCGCGATCAACTTCTGGCGCGCCCGCTCACCTTCGAGCGGCGACGAACTCGTTCTGTGCAAGGAGGCAAGCGCGCTCTCCAAGCCGTATGCGCTGATGATTGTACAGCGTCAGACCGCGCTACCACCGGAAGGTTTGGATGCGACCGCACGGGAAGCGTGGAATTCTTACGTTCGCCTTAAGAATGGCCTGTAGAAGTGAAGGTTAGCGCCCTCCAATACCTGCAAAGCCCTTTCATGGTACTGCAAAGACAGTTTCCAGCGCACCTTGATACCTAGCCCTTCTGAGCGTCCTTGCCGGCCTGATCGATAAAACGGGCCAGTTTGATATCGCGTTCGGTGAGGCCGTTCGCCTCGTGCGTCGAGAGCGTGATTTCCACCTTGTTGTAGACGTTGAACCACTCCGGGTGATGGTCCATTTCCTGGGCCTTGATCGCGACCCGCGTCATGAAACCGAACGCCTCGTTGAAATCGGCAAACTTGAAATGCCGCTGGATCGCATCGCGGCCAGCGACGGCAACCCAGCCGTGAAGCTGCGCCAATTGCGTCGAACGTTCTTCGGAAGTCAGTTTGTGAATCATGGAAGTGCCTCGCTTGTCTGCTCGCTTGGATCGGCGCGCCGGGGCGCGTCCGTCTGGTTGACCGGCCGGCGCGTGCGGAGTGAAACGGCGCGCAAGGCGCGGACATGTGGCTATTTTTTCACGGATCGAGTCGCGCCGCTGCCGGGCGCGGCCTGACCCGAATCCGCTGGTTCAGACGTCGCCGTCGGTTTGCCAGCCTTGCTGGGTGCCGCGATTGATCACGCGATCGGATGCGAGCACGGCGCCTGCCGCGAACGGCGCGGCGTCGGCGAGTGTCGCGAGGAGCGGGCCGAGATCGGTGCGGGCCAGCTCGAACAGTTGCGCGAAATCGTCGAGCACGAAGTACGTCTTCTGAAACGTGTCGATCCGGTAGCGGGTCTGCATGACGCGCGCGAGGTCGAAGCCGAGCCGGTTGGGCGCTGCGCTTTCGAGGCTGTAGAGCGTCTCGCTCTTGCTCGACACAATCCCCGCCCCGTAGATCTGCACGCCGTTCGGGCTGGCCGCATCGCGGATCAGGCCGAACTCGACGGTGTACCAGTAGAGCCGCGCGAGCAGCGGCAGGGCGCCGACGTTATCCGCCGCCAGCGCCGCGCGGCCATAGGCCTGCATGTAGTCCGCGAATACCGGGTTGATCAGCAGCGGCACGTGGCCGAACAGGTCGTGGAAGCAGTCCGGTTCCTGCAGGTAATCGAGCTGGTCGGGACGGCGCATCCACCACGTGACCGGAAAGCGGCGGTTCGCCAGATGCTCGAAGAACACCTGCTCCGGCACCAGTCCCGGCACCGCGACGATCTCCCAGCCGGTTGCGGGCGTAAGCTGTGTGTTGATGGCGGCAAACGACGGCACATGCTCGCTCGAGAGATTCAGCCGCGCCACGCCGTCCAGAAACGCCTCGCAGACCCGGCCCTTCAGCAAAGCCGTCTGGCGTGTGTAGAGCTGCTTCCAGACTGCATGATCGACGGCGCCGTAAAGATGCAGCGGCTGGTCGAGGGTGAAGTCGGCGCGGGTGGCGAGGCCGGCGTCGAAGGGTTCCTGCAGGTTGACGGGGTTCGGACTGGACATGATGCTGCGCTCGTATGCGGTGTGTCGGTCCAGTCAGTGTAGAGCGGGTAAGCTGCGGAAAGGGCGCAAAGAGCGCGCCGATATACCGATATATGCAATAATCGTGCATCACAACGTAAATTGGTGCGGGGATCAATCATGCTGGAACTCGATCACTTCGATCTCGCGCTGCTGGAGGTGTTGCAGCGCTTCGGCCGGGCGACGCATCAGCAGCTCGGCGAGCAGGTGCCGCTCTCGCCGTCGCAGATCGGCCGGCGGCTGCAGCGCCTCGAACAGGTGGGCGTGGTGGACGGCTATCGGGTCGTGTTGCGCCCGGAGAAGCTCGGGCTTGGCGTGACCGCGTTCACCAGTCTCAAGCTCAAGCATCACGGCGACTCGATTATCGAACAGTTCCAGCAGCAGATCGACGTGCTGCCCGAGGTTCTGGAGTGCCACGCGGTGGTGGGGGATGCGGATTATCTGCTGCGCATTGTGGCGCCGGATCTGAATGCGCTGTCGTCGTTCGTGATGAAGAAGTTGATGCGGGTGCCGGGGGTGGACAGTGTGCGCTCGAACATCGTGTTGACCACGTTCAAGCGCAATGGGCCGTTGCCGTTGGGGCACCTCGCGCCCGGCGCCGCCGCTACCTGAAGCGGCGCCGATACATTTCACTCACGCCGCTTGCCGCGGCTCGCTGTCCGGGCTGAGCAGGTCCACATACGCGACGGCGACCAGATCCGTTTCCGGCACGCCCAGCTTCGCAAACATCGCGTGCGCTTCGGCGTGACCGCCTTCCTCGTCGTCGTCCTGGGCGAGGAGCACTTCCAGTTCGATAAAGTCACCGAGACCGTCCACCCGGTCGAGGTGAATCCGCGTGCGTCCGGTCGTGTAGACGTGGCGTTCCTTGGTGACGATGCCGCGCGTGGTCAGCGCGGTGGCGAGTAGCGCGTGCATGGCTTCCGGGTTGGTCACGGGGCTGCGCGTGTAGTAGGACGCCTTGGGGCCGTCGCGATCGTCGCGTTGATAGAAGATCAGTTCGGCCGGGGTGCCGTCGTCGAACTGACGCAGCTTGAGGCGTCCGCGCGGCACATCGTAGAAGAAGTCCTGCTGGCGGAAGATCAGCGGAGCCTCGGGCGAAAGTTCGGCGGCGCGTTCGCGGAGTTGCTCGAATTGCTGTGCGCGGGCTTTGATTTCGATGTTGCGTGCCATGTCAGGCTCCTCGGGAAGGATGGATTGTCGGCGGCTTCAGAGGCATGTGACAGGGGCGAAGCGCGCCAGGAAGGACAAACTCGAACGAAACTCAAACAAAGGCGGGCGCAAACCAGACGCGCGAACCTCGAATCTAGCAAAAAGCGCGTGACGGTGGTGTTAAGCCGCCTGTGATTGTTTGCCGCGTGCGGCGGCGCTGTCATGAGTGCGGCTCATATCGCCCACTGCTGCTCGATGAGCCTGAGGGCCGCGGCGATTGCCGGATCGTTCTGGCGAGCGGCCAGCGTGACGAAGCTCAACTGGGTCGGCACGGTGACGCCTTCGACGATGGTGAGCGCGTGGGCGTGGGCTTCGGCGATGGCGGTGGCGTCGCGCGCGAGGGTGAGGCCGACCCCCGATTTGACCAGATCGAGCATGGACGGCTCCTGATCGACCTCGGCCACTTTGACGGGCTTGACGCCGGCTTCGGCGAAGCGCCGCGACAGCAGCCGATGATGCGCGGAGGCGGGCGGCGTCCAGATCCAGGGCAGGGCGGCGAGGGAGCGCCAGTCGCGCGCGCCTTTGACGCGGTCTTTCCAGCCGGCGGGCGCGAGCACGCGGTACTGGAAGTGGGTCAGCGTGAGCGCGTGAAAGGCGGCGCCGTCACGGGTATCGTCTTCTGATGGCTGGCCGATGTAGTAACCCACGTCGAGTTCGCCGGCGCGGATCTGCTCGAGGACCCAGCCGGACATGCCGTGGCGCAAGGCGGTTTCGATATGCGGCCAGGTTTCGACGAGTTGTTTGAGGAAGCCGCCGAGGCGGAGGAATTCCGGATCGAGGATGGTGCCGATGCGCAGCGTGCCGCGGACCTCGTGGCGCAGCGATGCGGCGGCGCGGTGGACGTCGTTGGCGGCGCTGAGCGCGCGTTCGGCATGTGGGAGGAGCGCCTGGCCGTCGCGCGTTAGGGTTAGTCCGTGGGAGGTTCGTGTGAATAGGGTTAGGGCCAGGGTTTCCTGCAGGTGCTTGATTTGCAGGCTGACCGCCGGTTGGGTCAGGTGTAGTTGCACCGCCGCGCGGGTGAGGTTGCCCTCTTTGGCGACTGTGACGAAGGCTCGGAGCAGGGTTAGGTCCATCTTCTGATATTAGCGCGGCTTATGGGGTGGTTGAGCATTACTCATTGGATTTGGGTGGTGTTGGAGCTTAGGCTTGGGTTTTTGCCTGCGGCGCTTTGGTTTTGTCGTTGTTCCTGCGGGGTTGGCCTTTCCTTGCATTCTTAGTGGTCTATTAGCTTCGCCCCTGTGCGGGGCGGCACTTACTTTCTTTGCCGCCGCAAAGAAAGTAAGCAAAGAAAGCGGGCTCACACCGCCAGCCCATAGTGAGCCACCCCCCGTGTGATCACGAAGTGGTCCGAGACAAGATGGTCTCTCGCATCACCCGCGAAAGTGACACAGCAGTCATTCATCCCGCCCGCGCACTGCGTGCGCAGCGGAAGGGTCTGCTAGTGGTGGGATGCGGGTGTGAACGCCTGGAGTATGTGTAAAGAATGTTTGGATGCCTAATCATGCAAGAGGCGGGACGAGCGAGCCGAAGATCCGTTATGCCTGACGGCGGGGCGCGAAGCGCGACGCTGGAGCGGATGACGGCTTTGTCACGAACGGGTGTGGTGCGAGGGCGGGTCTTGTGTTGGGCCGTTTCCCGAAGCATGCTGAGATGGCTTACTACGGGCTGGCGGTGTGAGCCCGCTTTCTTTGCTTACTTTCTTTGCGGCGGTGTACAGACTGGAGACATAGCTGACAGGTGTACGGGGACATGGTTGACACTTTCGGGCAATCGAACGCCCGGACCCATCCATGCCCTGGAACGT
>NZ_JBNDJO010000016.1:0-196840 GCF_050434965.1 Paraburkholderia sp. GAS38
TGGGCTTGGGCTTGGGCTTGGGCTTGGGCTTGGGCTTGGGCTTGGGCTTGGGCTTGGGCTTGGGCTTGGGCTTGGGCTTGGGCTTGGGCTTGGGCGGGGGCGACGTCGCGATGCAATGCAATGCGCCCCAGCCCGGCGACGGCGCAGCACGACGCGGCGCGGCGTCCTATATGTTTAGTTGGCCGTCACAGAACTGCGGCGTGCCGCTGCGACAGTCGGATCGTCCGGCTGTGGACGGTAGTTGAGGCGCGTCGACAGATCGACCGCTGCATTGCACACCGACGCAATCAGCGGCTCGCGTTCGCCCGCATCGCCGATATCCGAACGCGGCACGGTCACCGTCAACGCCGCCACGATGCGACCGGTCTGGTCGCGCACCGGCGCCGTGACCACAGAAATGCCCCGCTCGAACGACGCCTCGCTCACCGCGTAACCCAGCGCCGCGCTTTCGCGCACGCGCTCGTTCAGTTCTTCGACCGTGGCAGGCGTGCGGTCCGTAAAGCGTTCGAGTTGCGGCTCAGGATAAAGCTGGCGCAATTCCTCGTAACTCAGATCGCCCATCAACACCTGACCATGCACGGTGGCATGCGCCGGCAAACGCGTGCCGACGTGCACCTTGACCGAACTGAACATCGGATCATGTGCCTGCGCCTTCGCAACGAACACGACGTCGCGCTGATCGCGAATCAGCAGGTGCGTGCTGAGTCCGGTCGCGTCCCGCAGACGTTCGAGAAGCGGTGTGCCGACGTCGGTCAATTCGAGCGAGCTCAGATACTCGAAGCCCAGCCGCAACACCGCGACGCCCAGCCGGAAATGACGGTCGCCGTTTACGCGCTCCAGAAAACCGAGCGCTTCCAGCGTCTGCAGCAGGCGGAAGGTGGTCGTGCGAGGAATCCCGATGCGCTTCGATAACTCCGGCGCACCGAGCACCGGCTCACGGGCGGTGAATTCCGCGAGGATACGCAAGCCCCGCTCGAGGCCAGGCACAAGGTAGGTCGAGCCGCCAGCGCTCTCTTCGTCGGCGGTTTCGTTGAGGTCGACGGGAACCGCGGCCTCGTCCTGAGCCGTCGGCGTCTCGCCGCGCGGCCTGGCCGGTTTGCGTCCCGCTCCTGTCATGGTTTCTTTTGCCATATGCGGCTGTGGTTCGTACTGATCGTCTATAGGTCAGCATGATAGCGCGAAGCGTCGTGCGGAAATTTAGCCTCGCGCCTGGCAGGGCGCGCCGTGACGGCTTCAGGGAACGCGCCGCCGGTCATGCCTTGACCGTATCCGCCGCGGTCATCGACAATCGCGACCACAAAGAACCGCTATCCGCACGTGCGAAACGCGCCTGACACACAAAAAGAACATGTGCAGCGCCATCATTAGCAGATCGTCGACGAACACGTTTCACTGCTTCCGCAACAACGTCACGAAAACAAAACGCAAAGTACTCGCTGCCATGCGACCCGGATCACCGGGCCCGCACAAGCAGCCCCGACCTGAGGATCTAGCCAATGAATCAGAAGGACGATTTGCCCGTACCGCACGCGAACCCGGAGCTCGGCAACGACGACAGCCCCGACAATCCTGAACGCCGCCGGGTCCTCACCGGCATCGCGGCGGTTGGTTTCGGACTCGCGCTCGCCGGCTGCAATACGGAAGAGCAGGCGGCGGCCACGCCGAAGAGCGCCGCCGACCTCCGGCTCGACGCCGCGCTGCACGACCAGGTGCGCCATATCGTGGTGATTTACGCCGAGAACCGCAGCTTTGCGAATCTGTATGGCAATTTCCCAGGCGTGCAGCATCCGCTCGATGCGGTACCGGCAGAACGTTATGTGCAGCTCGACCGCGACGGCAAAACGCCGCTGCCGCAGTTGCCGAAGATCTGGGGCGGACTCGTCCCGCAGGCGCAGGAAGTGGACGGCAAGCGCTATATGATCGGCGAGAACGCGATTGTCGATCTGCACAACCGGCCATTCCGGATTCCCGATGCGCAGGGCGCGCCTTTGCCGAACGGCGTGATCACGCGCGATCTGTGGCACCGCTTCTATCAGAACCAGATGCAGATCAACGCCGGGCGCAACAACCAGTTCGTCGCGTGGGCCGATTCCGGCGGGCTGGTGATGGGGCACTACCGCAATTCCGCCGACACCCTGCGGATCTGGAATCTCGCCCAGCAGTACACGCTGTGCGACAACTTCTTCATGGCGGCCTTCGGCGGCTCATGGCTGAACCATATCTTCCTGATCTCCGCGCAAGCGCCGCTGGTGCCGGACGTGCATACCAGCGCGGCCAAGGCGTTTGTGTCCGTGGTCGAAGGGGACGATCCGATCGGTGCGCGGCTGAAGCTTGCCTCGACTTCGCCGGCGTCGGCGCTCGACGGCCCGCCCAAGTTCGTCAACGACGGCCTGTTCACGCCCGACGGTTACGCCGTCAACACCATGGCGCCGCCGTACCAGCCGAGCTTCGTCGCGCCGGCGGCCGGCGGCAATCCGGCCTTTGCCGATCCGTCGAATCCGCGCGTGCTGCCGCCGCAAAACTACGCGACGATCGGCGACCGCCTGTCGGACAAGGGCGTCGATTGGGCGTGGTACGCCGGGGCGTGGCAATACGCGCTCAATCATCACGACACGGGCGATGTGCCCGACTTCCAGTACCACCATCAGCCGTTCAACTATTTCGTCAGCTACGCGCCGGGCACCGACGCGCGCCGTCAGCATCTGCGCGATGCCGGCGTGGGCGACGACGCTTCCACCAACCGCCTGATCGCCGATATCGAAGCCGGCCGCCTGCCTGCCGTCACGTTCTACAAGCCGCAGGGCAATCTGAACATGCACGCGGGGTACGCGGACGTCGAATCGGGCGATCGCCATATCGCCACGGTAATCGAGCATCTGCAGCGCGGGCCGCAATGGGCGAATACGGTGGTGATCGTCACTGTCGACGAAAACGGCGGCTGGTGGGATCCCGTGTCGCCGCCGAAGGGCGACCGCTGGGGGCCGGGATCGCGCATTCCGGCGCTGGTGGTTTCGCCGCTGGCGAAAAAGGGCTACGTGGATCACACCGTCTACGATACCAACTCGATCCTGCGTTTCATTAGCCGGGTGCACGGCCTGGCGCCGCTTGAAGGAGTGGTCGCACGGGACCGCGCATTCGCGCAAAACGGTCTTGCGCCGTTGGGCGATCTAACCGGAACGCTCGATCTCGCTTGAGATGGATGTGATGGCCCCGCTGACTCAGGCGGGGCCGTGAATTTATGCGCGTAAACTGGTAAGTGGGCACTCGCCTCCGCGGTGACCCACGCTCAGTTGAGATCCTTCACTAACGCGGCCCGCACTCGCGGCTCGATGGTTTGCGTGGGCACCGGATAATTCGGATGGTCGCAGCCGATCTGCAACGCCGCCCCGTCGCGTAGCCGCGCTTTGATCGCCGGCGTGAATTCGAAGCGTACGAAGTGCACGGCTGAGGTCTTCTGATCGTTGTCGCGTTCCAGATCCTCGTCGGCAATCGCATAGACCGGCGGCTCGCCCTCCACCTGCATGAAGACCCGGTCCTCGATGCCGATCAGCCGCGCCAGCGCCGCTTGCCGTTCGATTTCGTTTTCGTACTCGATCTGCATGGTCGCCTTCAGATTGCTGCCGTCCGGCACCAGCGGCAAATACGCGTTCAGCTCTCCCTGAATCCCGTCCTCGTCGAAAATTTTCTCGATGTGGAGCATTTCCTGAATCTGATAGCGGATCGTCGTTTCGTCTTCGAACAGGAACGTGACATGGTTGCCGAGCGGCACGGTGCGATCCTTCTTGTGCTCGATCACCCGGGCGCGCATCGCGATGCGCGATTTCGAATAGTTCTCGAGCGACAACAGCGAGTTGCGGGCGATACTCATCAGGAGTCCTTCCAGTCAGTGAGGGTTATCAGAGGCCGTAGGCCTTGCGCAGCAGCGTGAGCGGATGCGCAAGCTGTCCTTTCGACAGGCCGTTTTCGTCGAGCCCCTGTTCGATATGATGGCCTGCCAGCTGGCAATCCGACGAAATGTAGTCGGGATGCGGCTGCGCCATCGCCTTGAAGACCGGCGTGCCGATCTGCATCGCCGTGCGGTGGAACTCCTTTTTGACGCCGAACGTACCGGCATGCCCGGAACAGCGTTCGACTACGGTGACCTGGGTATCCGGCACCAGCGCCAGGGTCTCGGATGTTTTACGACCGATGTTCTGCACCCGCGCGTGACACGGCACGTGATACGACACTTTGCCGAGCGCGGTCTTGAAGTCGGTTTTGAGAAGTCCGTCACGATGACGCGACACGAAGTACTCGAACGGATCCCAAAACGCCTCGCTGACGGCGCGCACGTCGGCGTCGTCCGGGAACATCAGCGGCAACTCGTGTTTGTACATCAGCACGCAACTCGGAATTGCGCCGATGATCGCGTAGCCTTCACGCGCGTATTTCGCGAGCACCGGCAGGTTCTTGGCCTTTTTATCGGCCACGCCCTGCAGGTTGCCCTGCTCGAGCAACGGCATGCCGCAGCATGCCTCGCTCTTCACCAGTTCGTAAGCAATCTCATTGTGTGCGAGCACGGCGAGCAGATCGTGGCCGATCCCCGGCTCGTTGAAATTCACGTAACAGGTGGCGTAGATCGCCACTTTGCCGGGGGTGCGCTCTCCATCGCGCACTTGGGTAGTGGCCGGCGATTTCTTTGCGGCACTGCGAAATTTGCGCGGCGCAAAATCGGGTAGCCAGGCGTTCCTGTCGACGCCGAGCGCGCTCTCCATGATGCCGCGCGCCGCCGCCGTGCGATTCACCGCGTTCACCGTCTGCGTGACCACCGGAATGCCGGCGAAGTGCCCGAGCGCATCCGTGTTCGAGAGAAACTTGTCGCGCAGTTTGACGTCGCCCTTTTTGTAATCGACAGCCTTGGCGCGCAGCATCAGGTGCGGAAAATCGACATTCCACGGATGCGGTGGAACATAGGGGCACTTGGTCATGTAGCAGAGGTCGCACAGGTAACACTGATCGACCACCTTGCCGAACTCGGTCTTGTCGACCTCATGCGCTTCGCCGGTATCCGTGGCGTCGACGAGATCGAACAGCGTGGGGAACGCGCCGCACAGCGAGACGCAGCGGCGGCACCCCGCGCAGATGTCGAAGACGCGCGCCAGCTCCTGGTCAAGCGCCTCCTGATCGTAGAACGCATCCGAAAGCCAATCGAGCGGATGCCGGGTGGGCGCCTCGAGGCTGCCTTCTTTGTGGGGCATGGAGTCAGACTCCTTGAATGCACACGAACGGGAGCCTGCGGACCCTTTCCGCAAGCTCCCATGGCCTGTTTCAATGAGGCGGCACTTGCGCCGCTGCGTATCGTGTCAGTCGACGAGTGCTTCGAGCGCCTTCGTATAACGATTGGCGTGGCTGCGTTCGGCCTTTGCCAGCGTTTCGAACCAGTTGGCGATTTCGTCGAAGCCCTCTTCGCGCGCCGACTTCGCCATTCCCGGATACATGTCAGTGTATTCGTGGGTTTCGCCGGCAATCGCCGCCTGCAGATTTTGCCGCGACGAACCAAACGGCAGTCCGGTGGCCGGGTCGCCTACCGCTTCCAGATATTCGAGGTGGCCGTGCGCGTGACCGGTTTCGCCTTCGGCGGTCGAGCGGAACAGTGCCGCGACATCATTCTGACCCTCGACATCGGCCTTGGCTGCGAAATACAGGTAACGACGGTTCGCCTGCGATTCGCCGGCGAATGCTGCCTTCAAATTCTCCTCGGTCTTCGAACCCTTGAGTTGCGACATCTGAGCCTCCATGCAAGCTTATAGCAAGCGATATTGTGGGGCGCGCGAGGTAGACGAGCGATCGTCTGGGTAGCTGCCGGGCAGACGCGCGTGGCTGCGCCGCATCTTTAAATCTAGAAGCTGCGGCAGACGTTCCCCAATTGTGTTTTTCAATGCCGTCGATAGTCGTTGACCTTGCATAACGCGAGCCTCCGTCTAGACTGGTAGTGCATCACTTCGCACTCTGTGTAACGGAACTGCCATGCGTTTGACGATTCTCATCAACGGTTCCGATCCCACCGTCAATCACGACTACGCTGTGTTATGGCTCGACACCGATGAGCGCCGGTGGTCGAGAGAAGCGCATCAAGGGATCGATCTGCCCCCGTGGGGCGAAATGCACGACACCGACGGTGTCACGACGCTTTGTGCGCCGAGTACCGACGCGCCGCTCTGTACGCTGCGCGGCCTGCACGTCGACCGCAAGCAACGCGTGAGTTCCGCCGAGGGCTCGGCCGCGTGGACCGCTGTCCATGCGCGGGCGCCGGCGACCGGTTATTGGCGTTTGCAAGCTGTCGACCGTCAACCGGTCCACGCGGAACATCGCATCTTCGACAACTAGGCGTCGATATACGCCTTAGATAAGCGGGCCAGGTCGTCGACCAGTTTTCTTCTTCCGCGCATGCTGCAATGCGGCGGGCGCGTTTGCCTACCGCATTCGGACAACACTCGCTGAAACCCCGCGGGCGACGCTATACTTTTGCCCCCCCCCGTTTCCTTCGATGTCCAACTCATGAAGAAGTGGTTTGCCTCGCTGTTATTCGTCGTCGCGGCTCACGCGATGGCGGCACCCTCCTGCACCGAATTCACGCCCAACGCGCAGTGGCCGGTGCTGGTCAATCCGAAGATGGCGCCGAAGACGCGCATGCTCTGCTACGCCGACTTCGCCGTCCTGCATTCGGGTATCACGCATGGCCCGCTGTGGTCCGCGGAACATCTCACGCGCGACCACATTGAAGCCGCGCAGGACATGGTGCGCACCAACAAGTTTTTCGAAGACGCGCGATTGCCCGACGGCGAAGGCGCAACGCTCGCCGACTACAAACGCAGCGGCTACGATCGCGGCCACATGAGCCCTGCCGGCAACCGCTGGAATCCGCAGGCGATGGCGCAATCGTTTTCGCTGGCGAACGTCGTGCCGCAGAATCGCGAGAACAATCAGCGCCTCTGGGCACGCATCGAAACCGCCGTGCGCAACATCGCGCTTCGGGACGACGATACGTACGTCGTGACCGGCCCGATGTTCAGCGGCGAGCAGTTGCAAACCATCGGAGCGACGCGCGTCTTCGTGCCGACGCAGTTGTTCAAGCTCGTGTACGTGCCGTCGAAGCAGATGGCGTTTGCCGTCGTGGTCGACAATGTCTCGACTAACCGCTACACCCTCACCACCGTTCACGAACTCGAAGCGACGAGCGGCATCCGCTTTCCCGGCATTCCCGAGTCGTTGAAGGATCAGCGTCCAGGAGGACTCAAAGGTGTTTAACGCTTTCTCGAACGACGACGACGTCCTCAACATTCAGGGCGACGCGCTCACCGTGAGCAACGGCACGACGCGCGTCACGCTGAGCGGCACGCTGGCGCTGACGAAGGACCAACGCGGCCTGAAGGCTGCGCTCGCGTTGAAACAGGCGCTCGACAGTATTGTCAGCGCGTTGCAGGCGCAGGCTGACCTGCCTCAGCGGATCAAGGACGAACCCGACGCCAAACCCGGCAGCGTCGACAATCCGTTCAATTGACCATTCCTTAGACGTATCAGTACGGCGGTGCGTCGCTGCCTGCGTGCCGCCTCGCGACCGGAGCGTTTCGGACTGTCAACAGCGAAAAACGGCCATCACCCCCGATTCCGCAAAGCGTTAAGTGCGCTACCACACAGAAGCGCACGTTTTGCGGACGTACCTTCCACTGATCCCGCTTGGGCCGAACCTTAGCCGAGCCTCAGCCGGGCCTCTCCGCCAAACAGGCTGCAAGGGTAGTGATGAAGGGACCGAATCATGAATGCGCCGATTGACTCTCTGCAAATCGGCATGCGCCGCCCGTTGGCGCGCCCCGACGGCCTCGACCGAATGCTTCAGACAATGGCCGCGGCTTTGCCCAGCCAAGGTGTCAACGTACGCGATCCGCGCACCGTCGTGCCGACCGCGCCAGCCTCCTCCAGTGCCACGCTGCAGACCTTCGTCAATGCGCAGGCGAATCTCGGCCGGATGCTGCGGCGAAACTCCGCGCGGCCAGGCACGCCCGAACCGGAACGCAAACCCGACGTCGTCGCGTTGCACTTCGCCCCGCACGCCGCGCCGACGCTCGGCAAATTCGGCAAAGTACCGCGCGTCGTGCATTTTCATGGCTCGTGGGTTGACGAGCATAGTGCCGAGCGCGGAGCTGCTTTATTGAGCCCGTTGCGTTACGGTCTGGAGCGAATGGTGTATCGCGGCGGCACGCGGCATATCGTGCTGTCGCGCGAGTCCGGCGACCTCCTGCATATGCGCTACCGGATACCGGAAGAGAGGATCCGCGTGGTGCCGGGCTGTGTCGATACCGCGCGTTTTGCGCTGCGCGTCACCCGAAAGCAGGCGCGCAAGCGTCTCGCGATACCGCAGGACCGGCCGGTTCTGCTGTGCGTGCGACCGCTCCTGCCGGGCATCGGACTCGAGGACCTGATCGATGCGATCTTTGTCGTCAAGCTGACCGTGCGCGACGTGTTTCTGGTCATCGCCGGCGCCGGACCGGAGTTCGACATGCTTTACGCACGCATCGTCGCGCGCGGCCTGGAGAACCAGGTGCGTCTCGCGGGCTTCGTCGCGGACGATGCCTTGGCGCAGTACTATCGCGCCGCCGACGTGACGGTCGTACCGACCGTCGCCATGAAAGACTGTGGACTGACGGCCATCGAATCGCTTGCCGCCGGCACGCCAGCGCTGGTGACGGCCGTTGGCGGTGCCGCGGAAGCGGTGGCGCCGCTATCGGATCACCTCGTGCTGCCGTCGGGCGATTACAAGGCGCTCGGCACCGGTATCGCCGATGCACTGCTCGGCGTACGTGTCATGCCCAGCGCCGATGCATGCCGCCGTTATGCGCGCAAGCATTTCGATCATTCGGTGGTGGCGGCCCAGATCGCCCGGGTCTACCGGGATGCCATAGAGGCGTATTGACGAATCGGCAGCTTCCCGGCTTCCGTTTTCATTTTGCAATCCGTATTATTTCTCACTTCCCCCTTCCATATTCAGCACAGCGCTTCTCCATTTCTTAAGGAAGACTTAAATCGTCACACCTGTGAGGTGTGGATGCATCTTCATTCTTCCTGGAAGCGTTTGTTTCCGCGGTTACGTTTTGTCACCAGAGCAGCGTCAACTCCTGTGATCCGGCTAGCGTTAAACCGGCAGCGCTGAACCTTTTCAGCCGCGACATAAGGAGTTAGACCATGAAGACCATTTTCGCTGCGCTCGCGTCCGCCCTGCTCGTTTCGACGGCCTTCGCACAAACTGCTGCACCGGCGATGTCAGGCGATCAACAAACTCAAGCGGCTGGCCAGGCCAATCTCAAGGCTGGCGGCGCCACGTCCACGGATGCGGCGAAGACCGACACAGCGGCCAAGCAAGCCAGCACGTCCACCGAGAAAACCGAAGCGAAGGTTCACGCCAAGAAGAGCGGCGCCGCTCGCGTACAAAAGACTCAGGCGCATAAAGTTAGCAAGACGAAACATGCTTCAGTTGCCAGCACCGAAAAGACCAAGGCCACGGGGGATAGCAGCAAAGAGGCCAACACTGCGCCGGTCAAAACCGACGGCGCCAAGACCGACGCCACCAAGACCAATTAAGGTGATCGGTCGTCGGCACAATCCGGCCGCTGTGTCGTTATAGTCGAAGCCGAATATGCCGTTGGGGAGGGCGAGTCCTTGGACTCGCTTTTTTTGTTTGGCGTCTGATAGATAGCATGGCGAATTATTTTGGGCTTACGTGCTTTTATTCGCCTCAGGAATGCGCTTCAGGCATTCGCCGCAGGATCGGCCTGCGCCGCGAGTTTCTTCGCATCGACGATTTCGATTTCCGCATACCGCAGTTGCACCGCACCCTGTGCCTCGAACTGCTTGAGAACCTGATTGATGGTTTGCCGCGACAGCGCCAGCATCATCGCGAGATCTTCTTGCGGCACCTTCAGCACACGCCGCAACACGCCCGGCTCGCCGTAGCCGCCGGCCATCAGCAGCAAGCGGCGCGCGATGCGCTGTGCCGCCGGCAACAGCGCGGCTTCTTCAATGGCGTCGAACGCAAGACGCAGCTTTTGTGTCAACAGCAAGCCGAAACAATGCCAGTACTGCGGCGAGCGCTCGAGCAGCACCACCAGTTCCGCGCGCGGCAAGTGAAACAGGAGCGAATCGCGTTCGGCATACGCATCGTGCGTTCGCGCACCGCCGTCGAACAGCGCGATCTCACCGAACCAGTTGGCCGGCTCGATCACTGCGAGTAGCGCCTCCTTGCCGGCGAAACTCGCGGCGCTGATGCGCATGAGGCCATCCAGTACGCAGTAGAGTCCGTCGTCAGGGTCGCCACGCATAAACAGGCGCTCGCCTGCCTGCAGGCGCTCCATGCGACCAAGCTGGACCAGTTGCGTGCGCAACGTCTCGGGTGCGGTGCGAAACCACGCGCTGCGTCCGAGCACCGCAAGCGGCTCATTCATGGGAGAAGACGAACTCATAGGCTGGCACCGTGCGAAACTGAAATGCGGAGATTGTCGGCTACCCGAAGGTTTGAAATCGGCTTGACCGCGATTATGATGACTTTCATCGAGGAGCGTCACCCATGAGAACGCTGACCCAGCAACTGACCCAGTACGCGGCCTACCACCGTGACCGGCGCAATATCGCCACGCATTTCGTCGGCATCCCGATGATCGTGCTGGCGCTTGCGGTGCTGCTAAGCCGTCCTGCATGGATGGTGGCCGCGTTACCGATGCCACTCTCGCCCGCATGGGTGTTGTTTGTAGTGGCGACGCTCTACTATCTCGTGCTCGATGTGTCGCTGGGCCTGATGATGGTCGTCTTCTCGGCGCTATGCCTCGCGTGCGGCCAGTGGCTCGCCGCGCAATCCACGCTGGCCTGGCTCGCAACCGGCGTTGGCCTCTTTGTGGTCGGCTGGGTGTTTCAGTTCGTCGGCCACATGGCTTACGAACATCGCAAGCCGGCTTTCGTCGACGATCTCGTCGGTCTGCTGATCGGTCCGCTGTTTGTGCTGGCCGAAGTGTTGTTCGGTTTTGGCTGGCGCCCGGCCCTGCAGCACGCGATCGAAGCCGAAGTGGGTGCTACGCGCATCAATCCGGACCGTGCGGCAGCGCACCATGGGCAATAACGCGTCCTGCCGCGTGGGCCCAATCAAACACCCACAGTTGCGCGCCGAGCAGCGCCGCGCTGACGGCGAACCCGAGACCCACGCGCGGCTCGCTCACGGCACGCGCAACCAGTTGCCTTAGCAACGGTAAGCGCTGCCGCAACGCGAACAGCGTCGACGCGCACGCGGAAAGCGCGATTCCGCGTCCAGGTTCATACTGGTTCATGGGACAGACGGCCTCGGGGCAGCAGATGCGGCGAGCGCGGCATGCTCGCACGCATGCGCGGGCCACGTTGCGCGAAGCAACGCGGCGCAATGTGGTGTCATGGGAAGTCGGTCTCTCAAGCGTGCAGCGCATCGTGTACGGCGCTGCTATTCGTCATTCGTTTCAATTTGATGAAGCAAGCCGGCATTCCAGACGGGTTGACATCGAGACGCCGCGCGCGCCGGCAATTAGTCGTGCACGACGGTCTGCGATGAACTAGAACATAACTTCACGCGTGCGCCGATCTCACAGCACGCCGCCGCAGGAAGCGCGCGCAAGCGCAGTTCTTGCTTGATCATCCCGGCCTGTCCGGCGAATACGCCATCCATGCGGACCCGAAGTCCGCTCGTCCTGGACGTGTGCGACGCAGTCGAATGTCGCGCACACCAACACCCAGTCCCTGACAGAAAACCGTCACCAGAACGTGAAAAACGGAGCAAGCATGACTCAGCCAGCCCTATCGCAGGATGTCTCGCCCGATTTCGCCGCCGAGGTTCGCGCCGGACTCACCCACACGCCGCAGAAGGAGTTGCCCTCCAAGTATCTGTACGACGAAGTCGGCTCTGCGTTGTTCGAAGTGATCACGGTGCTGCCCGAATACGGTGTGACGCGCGCAGAGGAACGCCTGCTTACGAAGCACGCCGCGGACATCGTGGCGCAGCTTCCGCACGACGTCACTGTCGCCGAACTTGGCAGCGGCAGTGGCCGCAAAACGCGGCGGATTCTTGAAGCGCTGTGTAAAAAGCGGCCCACTTCTTACTGCCCGATTGAAATTTCGCGCACCGCGTTGCAATTGTGTCGGCGCGAGCTGGGCGACATCGAGCGCATTTCGATTGTCGGTTATGAGCGCGATTACCTGGCGGGTCTCGCCGAAGTCAGCAAGAAGCGCGCATCCGGCGAGCGTCTGCTGGTGCTGTTTCTCGGCAGCACGATCGGCAATTTCAGCCGGCTCGCGGCGACGCGCTTTCTGCGCGCCATCCGCAGCATGCTGGCCCCCGGCGACGCGTTGCTGCTCGGCACCGATCTGGAGAAACCGGTCCCGGTCCTGGTGGCCGCGTACGACGATGCGATCGGCGTCACCGCGTCCTTCAACCTGAATCTGCTCGCGCGCATCAACCGCGAACTGGGCGGCGATTTTCCGCTCGACGCGTTTCAGCACGTAGCGCGCTTTAACCCCGACGCACGCAGCATTGAAATGCATCTGCGCGCGCGCCGTCCGGTCACCGCCCATATCCGGGCCGCGCAATTGACGGTGACGTTGGAGGAAGGCGAAACGGTCTGGACCGAAAGCAGCCACAAGTACCGCGCCGAAGAAGTCCCCGCGATCGCCGACGACGCCGGCTTCGCGTGCAGCCATCAGTGGGTTGAACGCGAGTGGGGCTTTGCGGAGAGCCTGCTGGTCGCGCAGTAGGAGCGCATGACGCACTGACGGCTTGCGGCGCCGTCAGTGGCCGCGTAGCACGCTCAGTGCTGCTCGAAGCGTTCGTAACGTTTGTCCGTGAAGCGCTCTTCGCCGGCCACTTCGCTCACGCGGGCGGCCGGCGGCCCGTGGCGCAGCCACGAGAGCATCCGGTCGACCTGATTGGCCGATCCCTGCAAGATAGCTTCGACCGAGCCATCCTCAAGGTTGGCCACCCATCCTTTGATGCCGAGCGCGTGCGCCTGGCGCACCGTCGCGTGACGGAAACCGACGCCTTGCACGACGCCGCGAACCCGCACGTAATAGGTTTCGATCCGCGAATCCAGATCCGGGCCTGTCATACCGTCCTCTCCTAACGCAAATCTTTCAAGCCGGCATTCTAGTCGCGTCGTGGCGAGTTTGCCTGGAACGCGTTGGACTCGCGCGACGCGACACGCGGTGCACGCCCCACGTACAATCCGACGACCGCCACGCAGGGAATTGGAAAAGAATGATGGATCAGAACCGCGATCTCGTACTCGTCACAGGGGCCTCCGGCTTTGTCGGCTCGGCCGTGGCGCGCATCGCGCAACAGAAGGGCTTCAACGTCCGCGTGCTGGTGCGCGCCACCAGTCCGCGCCGCAATGTCGAGGCGCTCAACGCGGAAATCGTCGTCGGCGACATGCGCGACGAAGCGTCGATGCGCGTTGCGCTGCGCGGCGTGCGCTATCTGCTGCACGTCGCCGCGGACTATCGGCTGTGGGCGCCGGATCCAGGCGAAATCGAACGCTCGAATCTGGAAGGCACCGAGGCGACCATGCGCGCGGCTCTCAAGGAAAGCGTCGAGCGCATTGTCTACACCAGCAGCGTAGCCACGCTGAAGGTGACGAGCTCCGGCCAGTCGGCCGACGAGACGTCGCCGCTGAAGGCCGAGCAGGCCATCGGCGTCTACAAGCGCAGCAAGGTGCTGGCCGAGCGCGCGGTGGAGCGGATGATCGCCGAGGACGGGCTGCCCGCCGTGATCGTCAATCCTTCGACACCGATCGGCCCGCGCGACGTGAAGCCCACGCCGACCGGCCGCATCATCGTCGAAGCGGCGCTCGGCAAGATTCCGGCTTTCGTCGACACCGGGCTGAACCTCGTGCATGTCGACGACGTCGCGGCCGGGCACTTCCTCGCGCTCGAACGCGGCAAGATCGGCGAGCGCTATATCCTCGGCGGCGAGAACCTGCCGTTGCAGACGATGCTCGCCGATATCGCCGCGCTCACCGGACGCAAGGCTCCGACCATCAGCTTGCCGCGCTGGCCGCTCTACCCGCTCGCCATGGGTGCGGAAGCGGTCGCGAAGATCACGAAGCGCGAACCGTTTGTGACGGTCGACGGTCTGAAGATGTCGAAGAACAAGATGTACTTCACGTCCGCGAAGGCGGAACGCGAGCTCGGCTATCGCGCGCGGCCCTACCGCGAGGGGCTGGCCGATGCGCTCGAGTGGTTCAGGCAAGCGGGGTATCTGAAGGCGTGAGGACGGACCGCCCAACGGACCCGCAAGCACTTTGTTACAACGTCGTCCGACCCGCGGCGGGTCAAAGCCCGCGCGCAACAGGTAAAATCGCGGGTCTTACCAGAGAATCCTCGCATGAACCTTCACGAACAGCTCGGCGCGCTTGAAGTGGGCGTCGATCAGCTCATTCAGGCTGTCGTGGCCCCGCAGGCCCAAAGCATCCCCGAGACACCCGCAGCAACAGCAGCGCCAGAGGTGTCTGCCGCGATCACCGCGAGCGAAGACACGCCGGCCCAGGCGGAGCCCGCAACGCATGCGGCGGCAGAAACCGAGGCCGAAACCGTAGCTGAAACAACCGAAGCCGCCGCTGTTGCACCGGCTGAAGAAAAGCCCACCTTGTCGATTGGCCGGCCCACGCAGAACGTCATCACCATGACGATCGGCGGCAAGACCGTGTCGCTCCATCCGGAGCAGGTGGGTCAGTTGATCGAAGAACTGTCGAATGCGCGCGCCTCGATGACGCCGGAGCCGGCGATGGGCGTGCCGCCCGGCTGGCGCTTCGTGTCGACGAAGAATCCCGCGCTGGCCGTGCAGAAGCACTCGAACGGCGATCGCCTGCTGATCATGCGCCATACCGGACACGGCTGGGTGCCGTTCACGTTCTCGCCGGATAACGTGATCCAGATGTACGCGCTACTCACGCAGCGTTGATGCGAAAGGCGGCGCTTCGTGCGCCGCTATGAGCGAGGTCCGCTGCGGACCGCGCGCAAGGCCTTCGCCTCGCACGCCGCCCAGAGTGCGCGTTCGGCTACCGCGCCGCCCACTCACCGATCCTGTTGCACCGGCGCCTGCACGCGCGCCTTCCACTGACCGCCCTTGCCGCGCCAATAGCGCACCGCGGACGCAAAGGTAGCGCCGACATAAAACAACGCCACCAGCGGCAAGAACGGCGCCCACAGCGGCGAGCGACCGTAATAGCGCAGCATCGGCGCATACGCGCAGCACATTGCCGCCCATGCGAGCCACGCCGGCAAGCCGCGCGGCCCGAGTTCCAGCGCGGCCACCGGCGGGATCAGATAGATGATCGCCATGCCCGCCAGCGTGCCGGCCAGCAGCCATGCGGAGTAGTGCAACTGCGTGAAGGCCGTGCGCGCGATCATGTTCCAGATCTCGCGCCAGTTGTCGTACGGACGCAGTGAGACGCTACGCGCCGCCACATCCAGACGGATCGGATGACGTCCCTCGCCACGATGCTTGATGC
The DNA here is from genome assembly GCF_050434965.1 of Paraburkholderia sp. GAS38. Lineage (NCBI taxonomy): Bacteria > Pseudomonadati > Pseudomonadota > Betaproteobacteria > Burkholderiales > Burkholderiaceae > Paraburkholderia > Paraburkholderia sp. GAS38. The sequence continues at coordinate 15,549 of NZ_JBNDJO010000016.1, forward strand.
GCGCGGCGAGACTGCAATCGTCGATCAGCTCGCCGCGAATCGACTCGATGCCGCCCGCTTCTTCCAGCGCCGTACGCCGCACCAGCATGCAGCCGCCGGCCGCCGCGGCTGTCTTGTTGCGTGGGTTGTTGACCCACGAGAACGGATACAGCTTGGCGAAGAAGAACACGAAGGCCGGAATCAGCGCCTTTTCCCAGAACGAATCGCAGCGCAGGCGCACCATCAACGACACCAGATCGCGCTGTTCGGCGTCGGCGCGAGCGACGAGTTGCGTCACGGCATCCGTGGGATGGCCGATGTCAGCGTCCGTCAGCAAGAGGAAGTCGGCTGGCAGACCAAGCGTGCGCACGGCTTCGATGCCTTGCGACTGCGCCCACACCTTGCCCGACCAACCCGACGGCAGCGGCTTGGCACTCAGCACCGTCAGGCGCTCGGGACATTGAAGCGCCAGCGCCGCGGCACGGGCGGCGTCGGCGGTGCCGTCGGTGCTGTGGTCGTCGACCACGATCACGTGGAACGGCCCCGCGTACGCTTGCGCGAGCAGGGTGCTGACCGCCTCGGCGATGACGTCGGCTTCATTGCGGGCCGGCACCACGGCGGCGACGGCCGGCCACGCATCGCGTGACGTGTTCGCGAGCGGCGTAGCGGGGCGGGCTCGCCAGAAACCGCCGCGGGCAAACAGCAGCACGCACCAGATCAACAGGGAGAGACACGACAGACCAAACAGAACCACCTGCATTACGCGTTGCCCTCAATCGAAGTGACGCGTACACCGACGCGCCGGGACAGCCACATTGCGAGCGCGCGCGTTGTGACGACAAACCAGTCGAAGCCGTCGAGCGCCGGACGGCGACGGAACACGTCATAGCCGGCCTGCTCGATGCGCTCGAGAATGCGCAAACCGCCGTGGACAATGCCGCACAGCACCAGCCCCGCGCGTCCGGGGATGCGCAGCGCGAGTGGCGCCCCGCGGACCAGCATGGTGCGGGCGTAAGCGACCTCATAGGCCATCAGTGCGCGCCATGCGTCGTCCGCGGTGCCGTTGGTCATGCGGGCTTCGGTGACGTTAAAGCGCTCGAGGTCGCTTTGCGGCAGGTAGATGCGGCCGCTTTTCAGGTCGATCGCAATGTCCTGCCAGAAATTGATCAGATGAAGCGCGGTGCAGATCGTATCGGAGTCGGCCAGATTGGCCGGCGTTGCCGCATTAAACAGGTGCAGCATCAGTTGCCCCACCGGGTGCGCGGAGCGGCGGCAATAATCGAGCAGGGCCGGCTGGTCGGCGAAGCGGGTGGTGTCGATCTCCTGATCGAGCGCCGAGACGAGGTCGTAGAACGGCGCGAGCGGCAATTGATACTGCGCGACCACGCCGGCCAGCTTGCCGAACAGCAGCGGATGCACGGGCGCGAGGTGGCCGCTTGCCACGGCGTCGAGCCCGGCGCGGAAATCGGCGAGGCGCGCGTGACGCTCCGCGGCGCTCCAATCGCCTTCTTCAACGATGTCCGCGGCCGTGCGGGCGACCTGATAGATCACGCCGACGGGCAGACGGAGCGCCTTCGGCAGCAGCACACTGGCGATCGGTAAGTTTTCGTAGTGATCGGCTTCCATACGGCGAGCCTCGAATACATAGGGTAATGCGGTTGTAAGCAATAACCGCAGGACCCTATAGTTTAAGGGTTCCGCAGGGCGACTGCAGCGCGACTGCAGCGTGCAACGACTGCTGGACGGCCCCGACAGGCCGCCTGGGACGGGGATCGGCCAGAGCAAAGCGCGCCCGATAGCGTTAGAATGCGCGTTTGGTTTTCGTCTACCGGCTTTGCGCCGGTTTTTAGACATCAATTATTATCAATGTCGCGGCGATAAAGTCGTTTATATCGACTTCCTCGAAACCTGCGTCAGTCGGAGTTCGGCAGCCTATGCGAGTCATCCTTGCTCAACCCCGTGGTTTTTGTGCGGGGGTGGTCCGGGCGATCGAAATCGTCGATCGCGCGTTGCAGCAACACGGGGCACCCGTGTATGTGCGTCACGAAATCGTCCACAACCGTCACGTGGTGGACAACCTGCGTCAGAAGGGGGCGCGCTTTGTCGAAGAGCTCGACGAGGTGCCTGAGGGCGCGGTGGCGATTTTTAGTGCGCACGGTGTGGCCCAGACTGTCGAACGCGACGCGGAGCAGCGCGGGCTCGATGTGCTCGACGCGACCTGTCCGCTGGTCACCAAGGTACATGTGCAGGGGCGCCAGTACGTGGCGGCCGGCCGCACACTGATACTGATTGGCCACGCGGGGCACCCGGAGGTCGAGGGCACGATTGGTCAGATACCGGGCAAGGTGTTGCTGGTGCAGAGCGAGGCGGAGGTGGCGCATCTGGAATTGCCGCTGGACGCGCCGCTAGCGTATGTGACGCAGACAACGCTTTCGGTCGACGATACGCGGGGCATCATTGATGCTTTGTTGCGGCGGTTTACCAATATCGTTGGGCCGGATACGCGGGATATTTGCTATGCCACGCAGAATCGTCAGGCGGCTGTGCGCGAGTTGAGCACGCAGGTTCAGGTGTTGCTGGTGGTGGGCGCGACGAATAGTTCGAATTCGAACCGCTTGCGGGAGATTGGCAGCGAGACCGGGGTGGCGAGTTATCTGGTTGCCGATGGGTCTGAGGTGAAGGCGGAGTGGTTTGCCGGCGTGCAGACTGTTGGGATTACCGCTGGCGCGTCCGCGCCCGAGGAAATGGTCGAGAACGTTATTGATGCGCTGCGCGCGCTTGGGCCTGTTGATGTCACCACTATGGCCGGCCGCGAGGAGAAGGTTGAGTTTAAGCTGCCCGCTAAGTTGATGCAGCCGCTTGCTGCTCGGGAAGTTTAAGGTCGAGGTTTTTTGTTTTGTCTGGCTGACGGCTTTTTTTTGCCTGCGGGGCCTTGGTTTTGCGCTGTGGTCTTAGGGTGTTGGCCTTTCCTTGCTTTGTTAGTGGTCTATTAGCTTCGCCCCTGTGCGGGGCGGCACTTACTTTCTTTGCCGCCGCAAAGAAAGTAAGCAAAGAAAGCGGGCTCACACCGCTAGCGTTTAGTGAGCCGTCCCGGTCTACCACCGGGAACGGCCCAACACGAGACCCGTTCTCGCTCCATTCCCCTCAGTGACAAAGCACTCATCCGCTCCAGCGTCGCGCTTCGCGCCCCGCCGTCAGGCATAGCGCCTTCTGCGTGTTCCGTAGGATGTCTAACTTTCTCTGGCCAGCCCTAATCCGAAACGGCGGAATCGCCGACGGTTCTGCAGTGTTTACTTAGCCCGGCACTTCCGGCAAGGCGCGCCATCCGAGGCGGACCCATCCGCAAAGCACGAAGTGCGAAGCGGGATGGATGAGCGCTGTGTCACGAACGAGGGAAATGCGAGAGACCGTCTTGTCTCGGACCACTTCGTGGTCACATGAGAGGTGGCTCACTACGGGCTGGCGGTTGCAGCCCGCTTTCTTTGCTTACTTTCTTTGCGGCGGCAAAGAAAGTAAGTGCTGCCCCGCACAGGGGCGAAGCTAATAGACCACTAAGAAATCAAGGAAAGGCCAACACCCTAAGACCACAGCGCAAAACCAAGGCGCCGCAGGCAAAAAAAGCCGTCAGCCAGACAAACAAAAAATGCTACCCCGCACTCCGAGCATTATGCTCAGTCAAAAACTTAATAAGCCCATCAACCCCGCCTTTAGAGAGCTGATCCGCAAACTGCGTCTGATAAACCTGAATGAGCCAGGCGCCCATCATATCGATGTCATAGACCTTCCACCCGGAATCCGTCTTCTCCATCCGATACCCGACAGAATCATCCCCACCATTGCTAATCACATGCGACTGCACGACGGCATCCTTGCCCCCCGCCACGACGCTAGCCGGCGCAAACTTGAACGTCACGTCCTGATCCCGCAATTGCGCCAATGAAGCCGCATACGTCCTCACCAGCAACGTCTGGAACTGCTCGTACAACTGCTTCTGCTGCTCCGGCGTCGCCGTGGTCCACGCCTTCCCCACCGCAATCCGCGTCGTACGCTGAAAGTCCGTAGCAGGCACAAAATGTGTTACCACCACCTGCGTGATTTTGCCCATGTCGCCCGCGCGCGCCTGGGGATCAGCCTTCATCGCGCTGACCGTGCCCTCAACCGCGTTCTTCACCACCGCATCAGGGGCAGCTTGCGCAAAAGCCGTAGTGGAAACCACCGCAGCCGCCAGAAAAGCAGACAGATAACGTTTCATAAGCTCATCAGGACAGTAAAAATGACCACTGGATGACCCGCTGGGCCACGCTGAAAGCCAGTATACCGATTTTGGACGTTCAGCCGCGCCCCATAACCTGAGCCAATCAGCCCCACCTCGGTATACTTATGCCCTTATGCCAAAAACGCCATCCGTGACAGGGCCCAACTCCCCTACATGCTGAAGTCATCTATCGTCCGTCTCGTCGCCTGGTCGGTGAGCCGCCCACTGCGCGTCATCGTGGTCTCGCTGATCCTCGCGGTCCTGAGCGGCTATTACGTTGCCGCCCACTTCAAGATCAATACCGACATCAGCCGTCTCGTCGAAAACGATCAGGCCTGGTCCTCCCTCGACGACGCCATCGACAAGGCATTCCCCCAACGCGGCCAGACCGTGCTCGTCGTCGTCGAAGCCCGCGCCCCCGAATTCGCCGACGCCGCCGCCAATGCCCTCACCGCCGCGCTGAAAAGCCAGTCCAAGGAATTCGTCGCCGTCACCCAACCGGCCGGCGGCTCGTTCTTCGAGCACAACGGCCTGCTGTTCCCCTCGCTCGATGACGTGCAGTCCACCACCGGCCAACTCGTTCAATCGCGTCCCCTCGTCAACGCGCTAGCCAAAGATCCCAGCCTGACCGGTCTCGCAGGCGTCCTTACCACCAGTCTGCTGCTGCCGCTGCAACTCGGCCAGGTGAAGCTCAGCGATATGAGCCACCTGCTTTCGCAAAGCGCCGACGTGCTCGACCGTGTACTCGCCGGCCAGCCCGCCGCCTTCTCATGGCGCGCGCTCGTCGACAAGGACGTCTCCACCAACCCGGCGCGCGCCTTCATCACCGTGCAGCCGGTGGTCGACTACGGCGCGCTCGAACCCGGTGCGCGCGCCTCGGCCGACATCCGCGCCACCGCGGCATCGCTCGACCTCGGCGCCCACTACGGCGCGTCGATCCGTCTGACCGGCGAGCAGCCGCTCGCCGATGAAGAATTCGCCTCGGTGCAGGACGGCGCCGCGCTCAACGGCATGATCACCTTCGTCGTCGTGCTGATCATCCTGTGGCTCGCGTTGCGCTCGGGACGCATGATCGTCGCCGTGCTGATCACGCTGTTCGTCGGCCTCGCCATCACGGCTGCGCTCGGTCTCATGATGGTCGGCGCGCTCAACATGATTTCGGTCGCCTTCATGGTGCTGTTCGTCGGGCTCGGGATCGACTTCGGGGTGCAGTTCGGCGTCAAGTACCGCGAAGAGCGCAATCGCGACGACCGTCTGTCCGCTGCGCTCGTCAATACCGCGCACACCATCGGCGTGCCGTTGACGCTCGCCGCCGTCGCGGTCGCCGAGGCGTTCTTCTCGTTCCTGCCCACTGCCTACCGCGGCGTGGCCGAGTTGGGGCAGATCGCCGGCGTCGGGATGTTCGTCGCCTATGCGACCAACATGACGCTGTTTCCGGCACTCCTGAAGATCTTCAACCCGCCAGGCGAAGCCGCCGCGCCGGGTTTCAAGCAACTGGCGCCCGTCGACGATTTTCTCGACCGCAATCGCAAGCCCGTGCTGATCGGCACCCTCGTGGTCGTGATCGGCGCCCTGCCGCTGCTCACGCATCTGCGCTTCGATTTCAATCCGTTGCATCTGAAAGATCCGCATACGGAATCGATGGCAACGCTGCTCTCGCTGAAGGACTCGCCGGAAGCGGCGGTCAATAACGTGCATGTGCTGGCGCCTTCGCTTGCGGCGGCGGATCAGATCGAGGCGCATCTGAAGAAACTGCCGGAAGTGGGCCGCGTCACCACGTTGAGCACCTTCATCCCCACCGATCAGACGCAAAAGCTCCTGCTGATCAATAGCGCGGCGCAGCAGTTGCTGCCGGCGCTGACGCAAACGCCCGCGCCGCCGTCGAGCGACACGTTGCGCGTCGCAGCATTGAAGCGCGCGGCAAACCAGTTGGTGCTCGCAGCAGAGGACCATCCGGGTCCGGGCGCGGCGGAGGCCCAGCATCTTGCCGCGACGCTGCAAAAGCTCGCCGCCGCTAGCCCCGCCACACGCGACCGCGCCGAAACCGCAATGGCCGGCACGCTGAAGATCGCGCTTGCGCAACTCGCCGCGCTGCTGCAGCCCACTGAGATCACGCGCGCCAGCTTGCCGCCGGAGATCTCGCGCGACTGGGTCTCGGCGGACGGCCACGCGCTCGTCGATATCGCGCCCAAGGTCGCGCCCGGCGCCGACCCCGGCGACGATGCGATGCTGCGCCGCTTCGCCCGTGCCGTGAAGGCCGCAGAGCCTGGTGCGATCGGCGGCACGATCTCGATCCTGCATTCCGCAGACGTCATCATCAAGGCCTTCCTGCAAGCCGCGGGCTGGGCGCTGCTGACCATCACCATCCTGCTGTGGCTCGCGCTGCGGCGCCTGAGCGACGTGCTGCGCACGCTGATCCCGCTGCTGGTGTCGGCGCTGGTGACGCTTGAATTGTGCGTTGTGTTCGGCATGCCACTTAATTTCGCCAACATCATCGCGTTGCCGCTTATGCTGGGCGTAGGCGTCGCGTTCAAGATCTACTTTGTCATGGCATGGCGCAACGGGCAGACCGGCCTGCTGCAGTCGAGCCTCACCCACGCCGTGATGTTCAGCGCCGCTACCACCGCGACTGCGTTTGGTAGCCTCTGGCTGTCGCATCATCCGGGAACGTCGAGCATGGGGCGGCTGCTTGCGCTCTCCCTCTTCTGCACACTGATCGGTGCCGTGGTGTTTCAACCCGTCTTGATGGGTAAGCCGCGCGCGCGTCGCGCATCAAAAGAAAAGCAAGGAATCACGAAATGAAGATGCGAACCACCGCCCTGGCCCTGCTCGTTGCAGGTGTTGCCACAGGGTGTGCGACGGGTCCCGACCGCAAGCCCGGCGACCCGCTGGAGCCGATGAACCGCCAGATCTTCAAGTTCAACGACGCGCTCGACCGGACGGTGGCGCAGCCGGTCGCGCGGGGCTATCAGAAGGTCACGCCACAACCGGTCCGCCAGGCCATCAGCAACTTCTTCTCGAACCTCGGGGACCTGGGCAACGCGGCGAACAACCTGCTGCAGTTGAAGATCACCGATGCCACCGAAGACATCATGCGCTTCGCCATGAACTCGACGTTCGGGCTTGGCGGGCTGCTCGATTTCGCCACGCCCGCAGGACTGCCGAAGCACCACGAGGACTTCGGCCTGACGCTCGGGCGCTGGGGCGTGCCGGCCGGTCCTTACCTCGTGCTGCCGCTGTTCGGTCCGAGTTCGGTGCGCGACAGTACCGGTTACGTCGTCGACTTCCGCTTCAACGTGATCCACTACATGAAGCCGGCGGTGCGCAATCCGATGTACATCGCCCAGTTCATCAGCGCGCGTGCCGACCTGCTCGGTGCGTCGGACCTGTTGCAGGCGGCCGCGCTCGACAAGTATTCCTTCGTACGGGACGCTTACACGCAGCAACGTGTCTCGCTGATCCGGGGTTCGGGTTCGAACGCCGCGCCACTGCCGAATTATGGCGATCCGGGCGCATCCGACGGCGCAAGCACGGCACCGGGCGCGTCGGGTACCGCGCCGGCTGGTTTGCCGGACTACACCGATCCGGGCGATACGTCGGCGCCGGCCGCACCGGCCAATGGCGCGTCGGGTACGGCACCCGCGGACTTGCCGAACTACACGGATCCGGGCGATTCGGCGGCGCCGGCCAATGGGGCGTCAAGCGCCGCGCCGGCGGCTCCGGCGAGCCCTGCCAGTAACGCCGCTCAAGCGGCCCAGCCTGCGGTAAGCGCGAGTTCGCCGAAGGCAGCGAGCGCAGCGGCAGCCGCGGCGGCTGCATCCGCCGCCTCTGCTGTTGCTGTGCCGGTTCCGGTCAAGTAGCCAGCACTCGCACCATGCAAAACAGCCCGACCGGTTCACACCGGGTCGGGCTGTTTCGTTTCAGTGATCGCAAGCGCACGGTCTGAGCGACACCAACCAACCAATCAAAGGCCGCTGAACCCAGGCTTGCCGCACACCGTCTTCAATGCATCGTATCGGCTTCGACCCGCGCTACCGCGTCCTCGACGCTCGCTGCCGGCTGCGGCGCCGGGATCGAATCCGCCCGATACCGCTCGAACGCTTCGTCCGCGTAACGGATCTGCGTACGGCCATGCGGCGCCGGTTCACCGTTTTCGCCGAGGTTCACAAACACCATCTTCTCGACGGTCAAGATGCTCTTGCGCGTGATCTTGTTGCGCACTTCGCAGCGCAGCGTGATCGACGTGCGGCCGAAATGCGTCGCCGTCATGCCGAGCTCGATGATGTCGCCCTGGCGCGCCGAGCTGACGAAATTGATCTCCGACATGAACTTGGTCACCACGCGCTGGTTGTCCAGCTGGCAAATGGCATAGATGGCGGCTTCTTCATCGATCCAGCGCAGCAGACTGCCGCCGAACAGCGTGCCGTTGGGGTTCAGGTCTTCGGGCTTGACCCATTTTCTGGTATGGAAATTCATCAGGTATCCCCTGCGTGAGGTGATGGGGTACGGTCGCAAGACCGAAACCTAGGGTTAATACCTAGATTATACCAAAAATAAGGGTTTTCCCTAGGCCGCCAAAAAGAGGCATGGCCGGCTCACGCCCGGCCTGTCTCAGACCGTCGGCTGCAGCGCACCCGCAGCACCGAGGGCATGACGCGCCTGGACCAGCGCCGTGCGGGCGGCGCGCGCGTCGGCGGCGACCCGCAGCAATGGTCCAAGCTGCGAGGGTTGCTTCAGCAGTTCGCGCAGGATCGGCGCAATCGCGGTACTGCCGTCGTCGCGCAACCCTGCTGTCGCAGCGGACGGTAGCGTGCGCCACGCGGGATCGACAATCGCGCGGCACACCGCGAACGGCACACCGTGCGCCGCGGCAATGGCCCCGGCGACATGCGATTCCATGTCCACGGCAAGCGCGCCGCTGGAGCGATGCAGCGCGGCTTTGTCGTCCGCGCCGGTCAGCGGCGCCGTGACGCCGGCCAGCAGACCGCGGTGCAAGCGCGCGCCGAGCGGCGTCGCGGCCAGCGCGGCGGCGAGGCGCCCGGACCAGCGCGAGTCGGTGGCGAAGCGCCCAAGCGGACCCTCCACCGCGTCCGCCACGATCACTGCGCCCGGTTCCAGGCCAGGCGCGAGGCCGCCCGCCGTGCCGAAGCTGACGATCCCCGCGCAGCCACGCGCGACGGCCGCGCTCAGCGCCCGCTCGAGCAGATCGGCACGCGCCGCGTACACCACCTCGATGCCTTCGCCGCGCACGATCCGCGCTTCGAAGGCCATGCCGGTGACGGCGATGACCGGCAAGCGGCCGCCGGCAGCCTGGGACGACAATACCGACTGGGTAAAGCGAGTAGACGTGGACACCATTACATCCCGACGACGACGCGCGTCAGCCCGTCACGCTTCAGTTGCCGGTAACGCGCCAGCGCCCAGAGCGGGAAGAACTTGCGATAGCCGTGGTAGCGCAGATAAAACACCCGCGGGAAGCCGGTCGCCGTAAAGCGGGTTTCGTCCCACAGACCGTGTTCGCGCTGCTCGCGCAGCAGGTATTCGACGCCGCGCGCCACCGCCGGATGCTCGACGCAGCCCGCCGCCATCAAGCCCATCAGGCCCCAGGCAGTCTGCGAGGCCGTGCTCGGCGCGCGCTCGTAGCCGCGGTAGTCGAGCTTGTAGCTGGTGCCGTCCTCGCCCCAACCGCCGTCCTCGTTCTGGATCGACACGAGCCACTGCGCCGCGCGCTTGATGCGCGGGTCGTCGTGCGCCATGCCGGCGGCGTTCAGCGAACAGAGCGCCGTCCATGTGCCGTAGACGTAGTTCATGCCCCACCGGCCATACCAGCTACCGTCCGCTTCCTGCTCCTTGAGCATGTAGTCGTAGGCGCGGCGCGCCGGCTCGCTGTTGGCCGGCAACTCGCCCAGTTGAGCCAGCATCGACAGGCAACGGCCCGACACGTCCGCCGTGGGCGGATCGAGCAAGGCACCGTGATCGGAGAACGGAATGTTGTTCAGGTAGTACTGGGTGTTTTCCGGCTCGAAGGCGCCCCAGCCGCCGTCGCTGCTCTGCATGCCGACCACCCATTCGCGGGCGCGGGCAATCGCTTCGCCGTCGACGTCCGACTGCGTGAGCCCAGCCGAGCGGTGCATCGCCATCACGACCACGGCCGTATCGTCGACGTCCGGATAGTAGGGGTTGGCGTACTGGAACGCCCAGCCGCCCGGACGCACGTTCGGGCGGCGCGAGATCCAGTCGCCGCGCACGTCGAGAATCTGCAGCGGACGCAGCCATTGCAGCCCGCGTTCGGCCGCCTGCTCGGCGCGCGGGTCGCCGGTTTCAAGCAGCGCATGCGCGGCAAGCGAGGTATCCCATACCGGCGACAGGCACGGTTGGCAATACGCTTCGTCGTCCTTGATGACGAGCAGCTTGTCGATCGACTGACGGGCAATCGCGCGGTTCGGATGATCGGCCGGATAACCCAGCACGTCGTACATCATCACCGAGTTGGCCATGGCCGGGAAAATCGCGCCGAGGCCGTCTTCGCCGTTCAGACGCTCGTCGACGAACGCCTGGGCAGCCTTGACCGCCCGCTCGCGTGTGTACTTCGGAAACAGGCCGTCGACGAGGCGCAGCACGTGATCGACGCCGCGGAAGAACGTGAACCAGCCCTGGTGCTGATGCGGCGCACGCGGCAGCAGGCCGGTCGTGACGGGCGCGCCGTGGAACAGCTCATCGATCCGCACGCCGCGCGGGTTGCGCGCCACCGGACGCCTGGCGTTCAGCACCAGCAGCGGCACGATTACCGTCCGCGCCCAGTACGACACCTTCGACAGGTGGAACGGGAACCACTGCGGCAGCAGCATGATCTCGACCGGCATCATCGGGACTGCGTACCAGGAGACCACGCCGAACAGCGCCAGCAGGATGCGCGTGAACACATTCGACGCTTCCGCGCCGCCGTGCGCCAGAATCGCTTCGCGGGCGCGGCGCATGTGGTCGGCGTCTTCCGGCTCGCCGATCATCTTCAGCGCGAAGTACGCCTTCACGCTCGCGCTGACGTCGAGCGCGCCGTCGGTGAAGAGCGGCCAGCCACCGTTGGGCAACTGGATGCGGCGCAGGTAACGCGCAATCTTCTGCTCCAGTTCCGCATTCGGCTCTTCGCCGAGGTAGTGGACCAGCAACACGTATTCGGCGGGGATGGTCGCGTCGGCTTCGAGTTCGTAGACCCAATGGCCGTCGGGCTTCTGCGCGTCGAGGATCGCGTCGGTTGCCCGCGTGACGGCGGCGTCCAGCGCGGCGGCGCTTGCCTCGACCGCGGGCGGAGCAACGGGCGTCGCGGTTGAGTCGGGCGATTCGTTGCCCGTCGTCTGGGCAAGGGATAAGTCGTTCATCAGCGTTCCATCGGTTCGTTCAGCAGCGTATCCGCGGCCTTCTGGCCGGAGCGGATCGCCCCTTCGATCGTCGCGGGCAGGCCGGTGGCCGTCCAGTCGCCCGCGAGCATGAGGTTTTTCCAGCGGGTGCGAGTGCCCGGGCGATGCATCTCTTCGCCCGGCACGGCCGCGAAGGTCGCGTGCGGTTCCATCACGACCTGCCAGGCCGGCATGGGTTCGAGCGGCAGGCTGGCGGCCTGGGCCACTTCCGCCCAGATCGTCTTCGCAAGCACGTCGTGCGGCGTGTCGAGCAGCCTTTCGGCGCCGCTGATCGTCACGGACAGACGCCCGTCGAACGCGAACATCCACTCGGCCGTGCCATTGAGCAGGCCAGTCAGCAGCGGCACGCCGAACGGCGGTTCGACCGCGAAGTGCACGTTGACGGTGGCGCTGAAGCGGCGCGGCGCCTGCAGACCGGGGACGAGCGCCCGCGCGACGTCCGGCGGCACCGCCAGCACCACGCCGGCGCCGGCGGCGAGCTCAAGACGCGCCTCGCCGGCAAAATCCAGCGCGCTGACCCGGCCGGTGTCCGCAAACACGATCTGATTCAACTGCGCGCCGAGCCGGATCGCGGCGCCGCCGTGCTGCAAAAGACGCAACGCCGGATCGACAAAGGCGCTGCTGAGGCCATTGCGCGCGAGCAGCGGCCGGCTCGCCGGGCCACCCGCCGCCAACGTCTCGCGCACCATTGCGGCCGCCAGCTCGGCGCTAGCCTCGCGCGGTTCGTGATTGAGCATCATCCGGAACAGCGGTCGCAGCAAGCGGTCCCATAGCACGCCATCGCAGCGCATGGTCTGCGCCATGGTGCGGCCTGGCTTCGCGAACAGCAGTGGCGCGAGCGTCAGATAGTCGCTCGGGTGGGTGTTCGGCACCCGCGCCGTTTGATCGAAGATCCACCACGGCAAACGCCCGGCCGACAGGCGCACGCTCCAGCGCGCACGCGTCGCGAGATCCACGAATGGGTATTCGGGCTGTGCCGGCCCCGTCAGCTCGTCGGCCGCGCCGATCGCGCGCAGATAATTCAGCGTCGCGGCATGGCCGGACAGCACCACATGATTACCGCTGTCGAGCGTCGCGCCAAGCGCGCGGTCGTACCAGGAGCGGCACCGTCCACCGGCCTGCTCGGCCGCCTCGTGCAACACGACCTGCGCACCGCGGCGCTGCAATTGCACCGCCGCGGCCAGGCCGGCGAGGCCCGCGCCGATCACGTGGACGAGCTTCGACATCAGAAAAAAGCGTACCGCGCCACGATCCACAGCAGACGCGCGCGCGGCTTGCTGACCTTCGTGCGCGGCAAATCGAAGCCGCGCTCAACGGTGCGATCGAGAAGACAGCGGTAGACCCCGGACATGATGCGCGGGGCGCGGACCTGGTTGCGCGGCACGGCGTCCATGATCGCGTCCGCCTGAGCGAAATGCTCGCGGGCCCGCGTCACCAGTTTGGCGCAGACGCGCGGCAGCGACGGGTCGTCGGCGATAACGCCGGGCGTGGCCGTCGCAATGCCTTCGAGCGCCAGCAGTTCGCGCGGCAGATAGCAGCGGTTGATGCCGGCGTCTTCGTCGATATCGCGCAGGATATTGGTCAACTGCAGCGCGCGGCCGAGGTGGTGCGCCAGCCGGCGGCCAGGCTCTTCCTGCATCCCGAAGATCCTCACCGATAGACGGCCTGCGGCACTGGCGACCCGGTCGCAATACAGATCGAGCGTGTCCTCGTCCGGTGCGCAGATATCGGCGGCGGCGTCCATCGCCATGCCGTCGATCATCGCGTGAAAATCGTCGCGTTGCAGGTGAAACGTATGAATGTGCCGCGTCAACGCGCGCAACGAAGCGCGCGGCGCGCCGGCATAGCAGGCGTCGATGTCGGCACGCCAGCGTTCAAGCCCGGCGGCGCGCTCGGCGCGCGGCAGATCGCTGTCGGCAATGTCGTCGACAGCGCGGCAAAAAGCGTAGACCTGATACATCGCGTCGCGCTGCGCAGCCGGCAGGATGCGCATCGCAAGATAGAACGAGCTGCCCGATGTGGCGGCAGCGGCGTCGGTTTCTGTATCGTCCACGACAAGATTGGAAACAGCCAAGACGATCTCCGCTGAGGGGCCCTCTGGAGGCGATCAAGAAGTCGTGCCTACCCGCAGGGTAAGCCGCGCGCGCGGACACGCGCAAATACGTCGGCAGGGATGCCGGAAACGGCGAAAAGTATAACAACCTTTGCGGGATAGCGCAGTTTGAGGCGGAAGAATCGGCCATTATTGCCGAATCACACGCACGGCGGGCCGGGTGGCAAGCCACGACGGGCGCGGCTTGCGGGCACGGTGGGACACCTGCTGCGCCGGCCGGCGCCGGCCGAGAGCGGCTCGCGAATGCGTTGGCAGCGGCGCCCGCCGGCCGGCGCTCAGATAAAAGCTACCGACCGGTTGCGGCCCTGACGCTTGGCGCTATAGAGCGCCGCGTCCGCTTCGTTGATCAAGACGTCGTAATTCGGCACGCCGACCCGCGCCGCGGCCCCGCCGACGCTCGCCGTCACCGGCACCGACACGCCCTGTACGTCCACCGGCACGTCACCGATCGTATTACGGATCTTTTCCGCGACCAGCATCGCGTCCGCGAGCGGCGTGCATGGCAGCAGCAGCGCGAATTCCTCGCCGCCGAACCGGCCGAACGTATCCTGCACCCTCACCACCTGGGCGACCCGCTGCGCCATCTCGCGCAGCACCGTATCGCCGACGCCGTGGCCGAACTGGTCGTTGATCTTTTTGAAGTGATCCAGATCGAACAGCAACACCGACATCTCGCCGCCATAGCGCTGCCAGCGCGTGTATTCGTCGCGCAGCCGCGCCTCGAAAAAGCGGCGATTGGCGATGCCGGTGAGGCCGTCGCGATCCGCATATTCCTGCAGCTTGGCCACCGCCTCTTCGCGCTCGCGCTGCACGATGCTGACGTGCGTCACGTCCGAGATGGTCACGCACACGGCCACCACTTCACGCTCGCGCGTGAGCGGCATGAAGGTGCAGTCCTGCTGCATGAAATCCACCCCGCCGGTAATCGGCCGGTCGTGGTCGAACTTGAACAGATAGGGGCGTTGTTCCCATGAGCTGAAGGCGAAGCTGCCGAGCTGGAACACGCTCTCGAGCTTACGGGTCAGCCAGACGCGCGGCAACTCGGGGAAACTGGCGAAAATCGACTTGCCGACAACCTGATCGGCCGACAAACCGCTGTGATCCTGCATGAAGCGATTCCACATCAGCACGTTCATCTCGCGGTCGAGGACGAAAATACCGAAGCCGACACGCTCGACAACGAGATCGCTTAACGAAGCAGGGGGGACATTCATAGACTGGACAGCAACGCGTCAAGCGCGTCATTCATGTGGCGGATCGACTCTTCAGCCATGAGCATGACCAGATGAGCCCGGAAGCTCTGGTCTTCGAGCGCGAAATTGACTTCGACGAGCAACGCCACTTCCCAGGCGAGCACGCCGGGCTGGAACACGTCGTCAAGCGACATGGATTCGCCGAGCAGGCCCGGCGCCGAAAACACCGGCGTGCGGCCGAGCTGCTCGAGGATGCACGAAACGCACGCCCCCGTCAGCACGTTGGCGACGTCGAAAATCAGCTCTTCCTGGCTCACCTGCTCGTAGGCGGAGCGCGGGTACGGGTCGTTCACCAGCCCGCACAGTTGCTCCATACTGCCGCTGCGGCAGATCACCAGCGCCTCGCCCTTGATGTCCGAGCGGAAGCCCTGACGCACCGCGCTCACCGCTTCCTGAATGCCGGTCATCTCGCGCAACGCCGCCGCCGCTTTGCTGATCTCGACCACCTGCACGCGCGGCACCGACAGTTCGATGAACGCGTCGAGCAACCGTCCCAGACGGGTTGCGGCCTGGCCCATCGCCAGATTGGCGACCTCCTGCAGCGCGTCGCGCCGATCTTCGTTGAGGACTGGCTCAGACATACAACCCGTACTCCTTGAGGATGGGTAGTACCGCCTCGGGGCTGACGGGCTTGGCGATGAAGGCAATGGCGCCGAGCGAACGCACGCGCGCCTGCGCCATCGGCTGCACGTCGGCGGACACCACGATCACAAAGGTGTTCAGGTCTTCGTGCTGCAGCGCCTCCAGCACCTGATAGCCGGTCAGGTCAGGCATGGTCAGATCGAGGAACATCACGGACGCCTTGCCTTCGCGGTACAGCGCGAGCGCCTCGCGGCCGTTCGATGCGTAGCTGACGTCGACATCCCAGTCCTGTGGCAGCGCCTTTGTGAGCACCTTGCGGGCAAGCAGCGAATCGTCGGCGATCACAATGGGCAATGACATGGCGGAGGGTCAGAAAAACGGGATTGGCTCGGTCGCGTTAACGGCCTGGTTCAAAATTTCTTTAGCGGCGCGACGACGGACCGGCGGAAGGATACTCCGATGCGAGTGCGAAGGCCGATTGCGAAAAGCCGGGGAGGACGCACGCGGCGGCGCGTGCGAGAGGAACGGTACGGATGCGCGTGGGCGCACGCGCGACGATAACGATGACCGGCATGATCGAGCCTACCCCGTAGGTGGTTCTGCGCGGCCGAGTGGAAAGGCGGAACTCCAGCCTGTCGCGCGCGTTTCCGCGAACCCCCTCCGTCACGCCTTGTTTGCGTTGTCTGGCTGGCCCTCGCGGTACAGGCGTCCGAGCATGGCGGACGCACTAATATTTATCGTGGCGAGATTCTTAAATTAAACCAGCGAAAAGGCAACTCGTCAAAATGGATTTAACGAACATGAATTACTCATGAATCCAGTTTTCAAGGAGTTTTTCGACCCTCTTCCGGTTATCTAACGTCGTTTATACTTTTGTGTACGTTTGCGCTTCCGGATTCGTCGCTGTTTAGAGAAAAACTTCCGCGGGCCTCGCGCGGTCTATTCTTACCGGCCCGACAGATCCTTCCCGGCATATTTCGGCTTCTCGTATGATGGTAACCGTAAGATTTTCCGTCCCAGACGCCTTGCAGCGGTATTACAGATGACACCCGACCGGTCCGACTCGCGCGAAGCGAGCCGTCTCTCCGCTAACCGGCAGGACGAGACGCTGTTCCCGGTTGTACCGGAACAGAATTTCCATGTCCGGCGCATGACGCTGATCGCCCTGCTGGTCGCGGCGGTCGTGCTGCCGTGCGTATATGTCGCGGCCATGGCCTTCAGCGACCTGCGGGAGCGCGAAGCGGACGCGACCGACCTGACGCTGCGTACCGTGCGGGTCGCGGAAGAACATGCGCTGAAAGTGTTCGATATGAACGAAGCGCTCGATGCGCGCGTCGTCGATCTGGTTCAGGGCCTCGACGACGACGGCATCCGCGCGAGCCAGAGCGAGATCCACGACAAGCTGGGCACCATGGGCGGCGGCTATCCGCAGGTCTCGGCGGTGTCCATCTTCGGCGAGGACGGCGCGCTGCTCGCAACCAGCCGCTTTTATCCGGCGCCGACCGTTTCGATTGCGCAGCGCGACGACTTCACCGGCATTCGCGACGGCAAGATGCTCGAGCACGTCTCGAAAGACATGGTCGGCCAGGTCGCCGGCGAAAAAGTCTTCAATACCGGCGTCGCAAGGCGCGGCGTGGACGGTGCGTTCGCCGGGGTGGTCTCGGTCGCGCTGCGGCCCAGCTATTTCAGCGACTTCTACCAGGAATTGCTCGGCGGCACCGACACGCCGATGACCATGAGCCTGACCCGCGCCGATGGCGCGGTGCTCGCCCATTACCCATCCGCGCCGGGCCAGCCCACCATGATCGCGGCGCATACGCCACTCACCGACGCCCTCGCCCGCGGCAGCCGCGCCGGCGTGGTTCGGACCCGCTCCGTGTTCGACAACGACAATCTGATCGTGGCCTACCGACGGGTGGGCGCGTATCCGGCCTATGTCTTGTGCGGCTACCGCACCTCCGCGATCTGGGCGGCCTGGTACCGCCATCTGAGCGTCCTGATCCTGTCGATGTTCACGCCGTCCATCGTGCTGTGGTGCGTGATCTGGCTGTCGCTGCGCCGGCTGGGCGCCGAGGAGGAAGCGTGGGAGCGCTGGCAGGCCGAAGCGTCGATGCGCCGCTCCATCGAATCCGCCTACCGGCAGTCGCGCAAGATGGAAGCGCTCGGCAATCTGGTCGGCAGTGTCGCGCACGATTTCAACAACCTGCTGATGATCGTCTCGGCGAACGTCCAGATCGCCCGACGGCGCGGCGCCCCCGGGCTCGACCGGGAGCTGTCGGCCATCGAGCGCGCGCTCAAGAGCGGCCAGTCGCTTACGCGGCAATTGCTGGGCGTGGCGCGCAAGCAGCCACTGCGTAACGAGACGCTCGCGGTCGAGCGCTGGCTGCCGGCCTGTCGCGAGCTGCTGCGTGCGTCGCTGGGGGCGAAGGTGTCGCTGGTGATCGACATCGGCACCGACGTCTGGCCGATGCGGGTCGACGTCGCCGAGCTCGAACTGGCGCTGATCAATATCGCCGTCAACGCGCGCGATGCGATGCCCAACGGCGGCCGCTTCACGGTGCGGGCGGCCAACATCACCTTCCGTCATGAGGAAGGCTTTCCGCTGACGGGCGAGTTCGTGCAGCTTTCGCTCGAAGACACCGGCGTCGGCATGCCGCCCGAGGTGCTCGCCCGGGCCTTCGAGCCGCTCTTCACGACCAAGCCCAAAGGCATGGGCACCGGCCTTGGTCTGCCGCAGGTGTTCGCGTTCTGCGAGCGCTCCGGCGGTCTCGCCGCCATCGACAGCGCGATCGGCGCGGGCACCTCGGTACGGCTCTATCTGCCGCGCGCGGCGGCCCTGCCGGAAGTCGAACGTCCCGCCGAGCCACACGTCGAAGACGCCGGCACGCCGCACGGTCTGCGCATTCTGCTGGTCGAGGACAACGACGAGGTCGCCGCCGGCACCGAAGCCCTGCTGCAGATGATGGGCCACCAGGTCACCTGCGTTTTCAACGCCGACACCGCGCTGCGCCTGTTCGACGACGCCCACGCGAAGCAGGCGCGCACCGGCGAACCGCTGCCGTTCGATCTGGTGATTTCCGACATCCACATGCCCGGCACGATGAACGGCATCGATCTGGCTGAAGCGGTCCAGGGGTTCGAAACCCGCCTGCCGGTGATCCTCGTGACGGGCTATGCGGAAGAACTCGACCGCGCGCGCCATGTCGACGTGCGGGTGCTGTCGAAGCCCTTCGATATCGCACTGCTCGACAAGCTGCTGCAGGATCTTCAGCACGAACTGGCGCAGGCCAGCACGCATCCTGCCGAGTAAGCGCTTTTCTCTGTCTGGCTCATCCCGCCACGGCGCGGCGCAGTACGGTGCGGCGCGGCGGAATTACCCGGATTTTGTAAAAGCGCCTCGACACCCTGCCGGCGGCCATCCACCACGCTGCCGGACAACCCCCTGCGGAATCGGCCGGCAAGGCCCTGAAGCGGCGCGGCGCGATCCGGCACGATCGTTGCGGCTCCCAACGGATGCAAGGTCCCGCGCGACTGCGGCGGCCGCTCAGTAAAACGTCGGGAGACAGCCATGCGCCATACCGTGATTGGTTTATTCGACACTTATTCCCAGGCGGAAAACGCACGCGACACGCTCGTGCAGACCGGCTTCGCCAGCGACACGATCGAACTGCAAGCGAATCCGCAGCCATCTGCGAATGCGGCGGCCGATGCGGCCGCCGGCGCCAGCGTCCTCGCCAACATCGAGCGCTTCATTGCCAGCCTGTTCGCCAAGGAACCGCGCCCCGCCCAGGCCGACCGCTACGCGGAGGCCGTGCGCCGCGGCGCCGTGCTGGTGTGCGTCAGTGCGGCCAGCGAATCGCATGCGGAACTCGCCAGCAAGACCCTGACCCGGCTGGGCGCCGCCGACATCGGCGAGCGCTTGCCCGGCTGGGACACAGCATTGGAGGACCCCGATGCGCGCCGCGATCACTCGGTGCTCGACGAACTCGGAGTCGGCAGCGCCAATCGGGTCCCTGCCGCGCCCCGGTCCGTGGACGACCCGCTGCGTAGTGGGTCGCCCTTACCGGCTGAACCGCGCGTCGACGATCCCTTGACGCAACGGCAGCCGCCGCTCAGCGAAGCGGCGACGCTCAACACGATCGCCGCCGGCAGCGCGCCGGGCTTTGGCGCCGTGTTCACGCCCGTCGAGGTCGCTCCTGCAGCGCGGCGCCCTGAACCCCTCGAGGAGCAGGCCATCCCGGACGAGTTTCTCGAGTACGAAGAGGATTTCCGGACTCACTACGACGCGCAGTATGCGAGCGATCAGGCCCGCTACGAAGACTACGTGCCCGCGTACCGGTACGGTGCAACGATCGCCCGTGATGTGCGCTACCGCGATCGTCCGTGGGACGAGGTGGAACCGGAAGCGCGTCGTCATTGGGAAACCACGTCGCCCGGCGAGATCGACACGTGGGAGCGTTTCAAGGCAGCGGTACGGCACGGCTGGGACCGCGTGACGGGACATCACCACGTCTGATGGAAGCCGCCGGTTTCCCCACTCGCGCTAGCGGGAAACCGGCGGCATCATGCCGCCACCCTCGCTCGATGAGATGCGATGACGTGGAAGAGAAGGCTGGCGTGGCGCCGATCAACCGACGTGCTGGCTCACCCACGCCGCATAGCGATCGACAAACGTCTGCAGGAATTTGCGCGTATCCTCATTGAGGATGTTGCCGGCCGTGTCGATCGCCGCGGGATTGTGTTTGATGAACATTTCCGGCTGACAGAGCGTGGCGACGTCCAGGTAGGACAGCACATTGCGCAAATGCTGTTGCGACAGCGCGGTGCCCGTCGCACCCGGCGACGTGCCGGCCACCGCACCGGCCTTGCCGGCCCACGAATTGGTGCCCCACGGACGGGAGCCCCAGTCGAGCGCATTCTTCAACACACCCGGGATCGAGCGGTTGTACTCGGCGGTGACAAATAGCAGGCCATCGGCCGCCTCGATCTTCTGCTTGAACTGGCGCGCTACGTCCGGAAAGTCCGCGTCGTAGTCCTGGCTGTAGAGCGGCAACGCCCCAATGTCGAGAAATTCGAACGAGAAATCGGCTGGGGCAAGCGAAATCAGCGCCTGAGCGAGTTGCCGGTTAATCGATTCCCGGCGCAAGCTGCCGACAACAACGGCGATGTGATGGGCCATGGTGGGTTTTCCCTCAGTTAAGCGCACGCGGCGCAAGAAAGGTTTGCCGTATCCATCATAGGCGGTGGGTGGCCGCGCGGAACGACCTACAGGCTAAAAAGCGGAAGCGCCGCGGGGAAATTCTGGAACCCTCCTCCGCTTCGCGGGACGCGCAGTGGATAACCTCGTCGCCCGAAAAGTTATCCACAATTTCACTGAATAACCTTGTGGATAACTGGGGGTTTTGCCTTTCCAGTCAAGCCCGTCTCCGGTCTGAGACGATTTCAGGCAAATGAACGTTTTATTAAGAATTCCAGACGCAAGACAACCACGGAGGCTGTATGTCATACCGGATCGATGCAATGCGTCCTATCAAGGACAGACGGACGGAGTTGGAGGAGGCCGATCAGGCCCGAGCGGAAAAGCGCAAAGCTGACGACGCGCAGATCGATCCCGGTGCCGAAAAGTGGCGCTATCGCCCAGTGACGCCGGCGACAAAGGTGCGTCGATAAAGCACTCGTGGTTCGTATCGTGACAAAGCCGCTGGGTGACAGCGGCTTTGTCTCTCTTGCGGTGTGCGCGATCGTCCGGACGTGTTATTCCGGCACCGCGATATCCCCATCGACCAGTTTCAGGCCGTACGTTTGCGCGAACAGCTCGGCCGCTTGCGCGCTTTCGAAGAACGGCATGTCGGCGTGGCCCTGGAACGGGTAGATCACCCGGGCATCGCTTAGCCGCGTGACCTTGAGTGTGGGCACCGTCCCGCTCGACGTGCGGCGCGACGACACCGCAACGTGATAGTTGTCCCGGCCCGAACGGTCCGACTGGTCATGCGGCGCATCGCGCCGCGCGTGGCTGGAATAGGTCATCGACACGCGGCTCACAACCCGACGATCGACTGTCCGGCAACCATGCCGTCGATGACGAGTTCGGCATGACTCGCCGACGCCATCCGCGCGTCGCCCGTCGTGCCGAACGGCGAGCGGCTGGGCACGCGAAACACGCGGCTGGTCGTCACGGTGTTGTCGGTGCCGCGCCGGCAGATTTTCACCGCCGCGTCGAAACCGGCATCGTAGTGACGTGTGCCGTTCGCGCCGCGCGGCTGATGCGGATACACCAACGGATAAATCTCGAGACCTCGGTAGCTTCTAATGATGTTGTTCATGGTAGTCGTCTCCGTTGAGTGACCTGCGAGGCGAGAGCGGTGGCGACAGCGCCGGTTCGGCGCCGCACACGCGGCTGCTCACTGCATTGTTCCGCGGCAGGCGGTCCTGCGACGGGCGCAGGGGTTGTCGATACGCGCACGACAGCGTCACCAATACATCGGACCGGCGGCCACGCGAAGCAACATGAAAGAAGGGATCCTGATCGATCCGGGGAGCGCAATAAGGCGAAGACTTGGGCGGGTCGGCGCAAGCGCGCGAGAGATCTACAAGCGGCTGGCTCACTGTAGCACGTATGCGGCCCGCCGGCCCGGGACATTTGACACGCGGCGGTCTGCGGGGAAAACGTCTGCGGAGGCGAAACCCAGACGGTCACTTCAGGAAAACGGACATTCTGCTTTCCTTAATAAAATGGGCGCCTCGCGGGCGCCCATTTTCAAGCGGATTCGAAGGCCGCGCGGTTGAGGGGGAATCTGCTAGCCGCGTCGTCCGTCGAGGGTAACGGTTACTGACCGAAGAACACGTTGCAATACGAAGCGGGACCGTTGCATTTGGCCGGAGCAGCGGCGTCGGCCACGCCCGAAACGGCGGCAAACAAGGCGACGGAAGCGATCAGGACGGTAATGGCGCGTTTCATGGTGATACTCCTCAACTCAGCGTGGGTTTCGCGATCAGGGACGATCGGTTCGATGGCTGGGGAAAGAATATCGACGAAGCCTCTCCGCAAAAACCGCAGAGTTACGAAGAGATTCTCTTTGAAAATGCAATAATCGACGGATTGCACTGAGCCCAGGAGGGCGTTTTCGGGCGCCAAAGGCATGCTGATCAAGGTGGAGCGGCTTTCGTCTTGCTGCGGTACTTACGAATAACGCAATAATTAATTTCTAACCCTGCGTCTGTCATAAATTCGTCTTTCGAACGACTGATGAGGATTGAAGTCGTCGATGGTGGGCTCAGCCATGTTGAATTCCGGTTCACTCCGGCAGGAGCGTGCGAGAGAATGGATGCCGGGTCCACCTCGAGCACGTAGAAAAACATTCAGTCATGAAGACCATCGATCTTGCAGAACGCGCGGACAGACGCGTCGAACCGGCCGGGACGTCCGCTACCTCAAGGCTGGGCGCGTCATGCCGGAGGCTCGCATGACGCAGACGGCCGGCCCGGCGTTCGACGACCCGATCTATCTGATGCAATTGCGGCGCGACCTGTTGCGCTTCGCACGCCTGCAATTGCGCGATGCGGCCGCTGCCGAAGACGCGGTGCAGGAAGCGCTCGCCGCCGCATGGTCGCAAGCCGACCGGTTCGCCGCGCAATCGGAGCATAAGACCTGGGTGTTCGGCATCCTGCGGCACAAGCTCGTCGACACCTTGCGGGCCCGCAAGCGGACCGTGAACCTGTCGGAACTGGACTCCGAACTCGAGGGTGAAGCGCTGCTCGATCGCGAGCTCTTCAAGGACAACGGCCACTGGTCCAACGAGGCGAAACCGCGCCCCTGGCCGACACCGGAGACCGCGCTGCGTCAACAGCAGTTCTGGCAGCTCTTCGAGATGTGTCTGGACCATCTGCCGGAACATATCGGGCGGGTGTTCATGATGCGCGAGTTTCTGGATCTGGAGACCGAGGAGATCTGCACCGAACTGCAGATGACCGCCAATCACTGCAGCGTCCTGATCTATCGCGCGCGGCTCAGGCTGCGTACGTGCCTCACCGAAAAGGGCCTATCGAGAGAGGATGCGAATGGGGAAGTGTAAGAACATCACGCGTCTGTTATCGGACGCGCTCGATCGGCCGTTGACGGCCGGCGAATGGGTATCCGTCGGCCTGCATCTGCCCACCTGCAGCGGCTGCCGCAATTACCGCAAGCACATCGGTCTGCTGCGGGCGGCCTCGCGTGAAGTCAGTGGCCTCGACGGCGCCGGCGAGGTTCGGCCGGAAGAGTGAGACGCGGCGGCGCTCGCGCACCGCGCAAGGCGGTGATCAGCGTTCGCTGGGGGGCGTCGTGCGATACCGCTCAAGATAAGCCGCATGAGCGGGTTCGTCGACGTGCGGCTCGTGCTGCTGCATGCCGGCAGGGTGTTTCGCGAGCATCGCGCGCGGACGGATTGGCCGGTGCTGGAAATTGCCGCCGCAATTCGGACACACATTGCAAAGTGTGCTCAACGCGCAGGCTTCGCAGAAGGTGCATTCGTAGCTGCAGATCATTGCGTCGGACGCGTTCGGCGGCAATGGCTTGCCGCATCGTTCGCAGGACGGCCTCAGTTCAAGCATCACATGCTCCGTATCCAGAGAGAGAAAGGCGCGTTCTGTAGCGCCTTCCGATACGAAGCAGTGTAGGCCGGCGCCGGGTGGGCGAAGTGCCAATCAGGCTTCAATCGCTGCCTCGCGGACACCGGCTGCACGCGGCTGCTTCGCCCCTCGGTATCCGCGAGGCAGCGGCGGGCTCAGGTCAGGACACTCCACATGACAAGCGTGAGCACGAGGCCGACCACCGACACGATGGTCTGCAGGATTGACCAGACGAACACCGTCTGCTTCAGTTTCAGGCCGAAGTACTCGCGCACCATCCAGAAGCCCGCGTCGTTGACGTGGCAGAAGAACACCGAGCCTGCGCCGATTGCCAACGCCATCAGCGAATCGTGCGTAGGACTCAGACCGATGACGACCGGGGCCACGATGCCGGCCGTCGTCGTCGTGGCGACGGTGGCCGAGCCGGTGGCCTGACGCAACGCGACGGCGATCAGCCACGCAAGCAGGATCAGCGGCATATGGGCCCCCACGGCGATCTTGCCGACTGTCGTGCTGATGCCGGCCACCACCAGCGCCTGCTTGAGCCCTCCGCCTGCGCCGATGGTCAGCAGCAGCGCGGCGATGGGCGGCAGGCTCTTGCGCAGGATGCCGCCGACCCGATCACGCGGCATGCCCCGCGACCAGCCGAGCGCCACAATGGCAAACAGGACGGTGAGCCCCAGTGCGACCAACGGCTCACCGAGAAAGTTGAGCGCGTTAAAGAGAAAGGTCTCCGGCTGAAGCAGCAGCTTGGCGACCGTGCGGCCCAACATCAGAATCACCGGCAACAGGATGGTGATCAGCGAGATGGCGAAGCTGGGCGGCTCGGCAGCATCCTGCTGGGCCGTGAACAGTTTGCCCATTTCTTCCGGCTCGGGCACGTGCATGCGCTTCGACAGCCAGAGGCCGTAGACCGGACCGGCCAGAATTACCGCCGGAATCGCGACCACCAGCCCGAGCAGCAGCGTGAGACCGAGATCGGCGTGCAGTGCGCTAACGGCGATCAGCGGACCCGGGTGCGGCGGCAACAGCGCGTGGAGTGTCGTCATGCCGGCCAGCGCGGGAATCGCGATAAGCAGGATCGGCTGTTTGGAGCGGCGCGCCATGACGAAGATGATCGGCACCATCATCACCAGCCCGACTTCAAAAAACAGCGGCAAACCGATGATGATGGCGACCAGTGCCATCATCCAGGGCAGCAATCGCGGCGTGGAATGCTTGAGGATCGTCGATACGAGCCGGTCTGCGGCGCCGGACTCCGCCATGAGCGCACCCAGCATCGCTCCCAGCGCGATGATGATCCCCACGTCGCCCAGCAGCGCACCCGCGCCTTTGCTGAACGCACCGGCCACGGCCTCGAGCGGCAAACCGGCGGCGAATCCTGCAGCGAACGTGCCGACCAGAATCGACAGGAACGGCGCGAGTTTCAGCACGCTGATGAAAACGATGATCAGCGCGAGCCCGAGCACGCATGAAAGGATCAGTTGGGTGTCGTGGGGCGACCACGGCGCGAGTGTTGTCGGTAAATGCACGATGTCCCTTTTGTTGATTGACGCCACCGCGGTTATGCGCGGTGACGGCGATTGTAGCGGGCCTCGGGGTGGGGTGTGATGAAGCCGGCTTTAGCTTTCAGGGACTCATATCGAGAACGTGGGGTCGGCGGGGCGACGACGCGGGTGTTCTCGATGGCGAGCGATTTTCTTGCGCTGTGTTTCTGTGCTTTTGTGGGCTGGGTCGGTCAGGTGGAGGCAACGGGTGAATTCAGTCGAATAGCACTTTGACATTTTCGGGTGGCCGTCCGATGACCGCTCGTCCATTGCGTACGACGATCGGACGTTGCATCAGGATGGGGTGTTTCTCGATCGCTTCGTATAACTGATCGTCGGAGAGTTCGGCGCTGTTCAGGCCTAGATGTTTGTATTCGGCTTCCGTGTCGCGCAGCATCTCGCGGACCGGGCAATCCAGCATGACGTTTAATGCTTTCAGTTGCTCCACCGACAAGGGTTGCTTCAGATATTCGACGACTTCGACGGGTTCGTTCGCGACGTTGTAGGTGTCGGCGATCAACTCGCATGCGCCGCGCGATTTGGAACAGCGAGGGTTGTGATAGATCGTGATCATGGCGGCGTTCTGCTTGAGAAGGGGTGAGCGTGGGGAGGGAGGATTTTAGCTTTTAGTGTCCGATGCGGGGGGGGTGGGACGGGGGGGGACGCGTGAGGGCGCGCATGACGCCATCTGTTAGACGGCGAGGCTAAGTCCTCGTAAGAGCCCGTGCTGCCGATCCGGTCAATCTCAGCGTCTCGGCACATTGTTTATGCGCATAAAGACCCTGCCTCGGTCGTCTCCAAACGATGCCCCGCGATTGCTCCTGCTCACAGCCAATGCCTCGACTCCGTTCACGCACAGGCACCTCATTTGTGGTGCGGAGCACGCGGTTCGCAGAGCAGGCTCATGAACGGCCCCCTTGGTCCTTCCGCTCAACAGCACCCAAGGTATCCAACACATCATCGTCACGGCCAGACGCCATAGTTCGCTCGATCTACCCACCTGTGAGCACGGACCTCCGGCCGTTGCCGTTGCCGTTCCGATTATTCACGCCGGCCCTCCGTTGCCGAGTCCGTCCGACCAGCCAGCCTCCTTTATGCGCATAAACCTTGGCCAAATGGCTAACGCGTCGCACGTTTACGACAAAAGCGATTGAAATACAAATTCATCAAGGTAAAATCCAACAGCGTCTAAAAAGAGGAGGTGAAGATTGGCAGCAGAAATCATCGCGGTAACTCAGCAGAAGGGTGGGGTCGGGAAGAGCACTATCGCGATGCACCTCGGCGCTGCATTTCATGAGAAAGGTAAGCGCGTCCTCGTCGTTGACGCTGACGGACAAAACACGCTGGTTCACTGGACCAGAGCCTCATCGGATAGCGAAAACGGCATCCCGTTTCCGGTCGTCAACCTCTCCGAGTTCGATGGCCAGATCCACCGCGAGATCAAGAAGTTCGTGGGGGACTACGACATCATCGTCGTAGACTGCCCGCCCTCCATCACTGAGAAAGTCTCCGGCGTAGTCTTGCTCGCCGCGACCGTCGCCATCATCCCAACCTCGTCCTCACCAGCGGATTACTGGTCGAGCGTGGGCTTGGTCAAACTGATCCAGCAAGCGCAGGCGATGAACGAAGACCTGCGCGCGGTCTTCCTGCTCAACAAGACGGAAGAGAAGCGGATGCTGACCCGCGAACTCAAGCGCGCGCTGGAAGAACTGGGGTTCCCCTTGCTCAAAACCCAGATCCCCACCCGCGAAGCCTATAAGCAGGCCATGGCGCTAGGGCAGACCGTGCTGCAAATGAATGACCGCGGCGCCAAACTGGCCGCCGCCGAAGTACGGGCGTTCGCGGATGAAATCGCCGCCCTGCTCCCCTGAATTTATGCGCATAAAGGACACTGAATGAAACCCTCCCAATTTGCCAAAGGCTTTCAAGCACGTCCGGACACGACTAGCAGCGAAAAGCGAACCGCCCTCGACCGCCTCAATGCCATCGATGGTCTGGTACAGAACGCACCGAAGGCGAGCGACTTTGCAGGCCGCTCCAGTCAGCCGGTTTCTGCCCCCGTCGTCGCCGAAGCCGACACCGCGGAATCGCTGAACGAGTCTGCCGCGTACCACGCATGGCGCCTCGAGCACGGTTACCGCCCCGGTCAGGTGATCGAACTCACGCTGAAGTCGATCAAGCCCAGCCCGTTCAATCCGCGCCATTTTTATCTGAAGTCATCGATCGCGGAGCTCGCGGTCAATCTGGCGAAGCAGGGACAGCAGCAGGCGATCCATGTGATCCCCGACTACGACAATCCCGGCACGTATTTCGTCAGCGACGGCGGCCGCCGCGTGCGCGCGTTGAAGGAAGCCAATAAGGAATCGGTGAAGGCGATCGTCATTGATCTGCCCATCGGCCTCCAGAGCTACAAGCTCGGTTACGACCTTAACGTGCAGCGGGACTCGCAAACGGTGTTCGACAACGCGGTCGTGTGGAAGCGCTTTCTGGACGAGAAGTACTTCCAAAGCCAGAAGGAGTTGGCCGAGCATCTCGGATTGGACGAGTCGACGGTCGCGGTTGCCTTGTCGATTGCCAAGTTGCCCGAGGTAGTCATGCAGGAGATGGTCGCGAGAACAGATCGCTTCGGCTCGAACATGGCTTATCAGGTTGGCCGGTATCACTCCGCCCGCGGATCCGACTCCACGCTACGGCTGATCAACAAGATCCTGTCGGACGATCTGAGTACGCGCCAGGTTGCCGACATCGTGAAGGGTCGCGCAACCGCGCAGGAGAGCACCAAGCCCGCGGGCCGGCAGCGCTACGCGCAGCGTCTCGAGATCAAGCTGGATGGGGTGTCGGTTGGCGATCTGAAGTCGTACGGCGATGACCGCATCGAACTGCGACTGAAGGGTCTGTCGAAGGAAAAGCGCGACGACATCCTGAGGCAGATCGAGCAGATGTTGCAGCAGAAGTGATTTGCAAGTGCGGCGTCGGCCGTGACGCCGCACTAGTACGAACAAGTAGCTGAAGCAGGTTTGTCAGGCTGCTCGGGACTGGCTCAAAGTGAAAGCGAGCAGGTCCCCGTCGGTCGGCTCACCCCACGTCTTGCGGGCGAGCCAGTCGAAGAACGCGGTCTCGGTGATCTTCGACTCCAGGCCGCGACGACGCCAGTCGTCGCGCATGTGCGTACCCAGATCCGGCAACTCGTCGTCCTCAAACGATCGACGCGCCAGTTCGCGGTCGGACTCGCCTTGCTCGTCATAGAGCGCACGCGCTTCCTTGCGACGATAAGCAGAATATTCGCCCAGCAGGCGTGCCTTGAGGTCGTCCGCCGGCGCCGCGACGGCCGCCTTGCCACCGCTGCCCGATGCCAGTGCCTCAACCGGCGGCGCATAACCCTTCTTCAACGCATCCTTGAACAACGCCGGCGCACTACGCACCGGCGGCAGCGACGTGCTGCGCATGCGCTGTTCCGTCATCTGCAGTGCAGCGCGAATCCGGTTTTCCTCGCTGTCCGCGTAAAGCGTCTGCGCTTCCTTGAGCGGAATGCCGATCTTGACCATACGGTCGACGAGCGTGCTGTCGAAGACGTTCGGGTGCTCATCGAGCGCCAACATTGGCTGCTTGCGCTCCGTCACGCGAAACTGGATTTCGGCCACACGGCGACCTTCGCGATGCTCGATCAGCTCGACGAAGATGTTGGTTACCGCGTTCACCTCAGCAATAGCCGGACGCAGATAGTCACGCTTGAAGTACTTGTACTCGCGCTTTGCCTCGTCGCCGGCCTCTGTGTCGGGCGTGCCGGAGAGAATCGGACGCCACCATTCCCACGATTCGCGCATCGTGAGATGACTCGGATTGGTCAGATAGCGCACGCAGATCTCGTACAGCGCCAAGCCCGCGCTACTGCGCAGTTGGCTTTGGAACTGCAGGCTCAGACGCGCGTACTGAACCGGGTCGAGCAGCTTTTTCTTGATCTTGGGTGCAAACGAGAACTCGACCCACACGCGCCGCGTGGTCGGGTCTTCGAGAATTTCCGCGTCCGCGATCAGTGTGGAGATACCCCACTTGCGGCCAGGTTTCTGGCTGGAGGTGCCGGTACTCCATTCGACCTGCACCGACACCATCCGCCGCAGGTGTTCCTTGACGAGCGCGGTGTCGTTCGAGTCGAACGCCGAGTTGGCCACAATATCCGAGAGTAGCGCACGGTACGTGTCGCCGGACTCGTCGGCCTGCTGGGCGACCGCCAGCAGAACGTTGAACAGCTTTCGGGTGAGTAGGGTGATTTTGCCGCTCTTGGGCTGAATCGCGATCGCCTCAACGGCTTTGCGCAATTCGGCGGAGCTAGGGCTCACCACATCAGTCTTCTTCGCGCGCTTCGTGGCCATGCGTCGGGTCGAGGAGGGATTTGGCGAGAGCATACCGACTGTGGTGAAGCACGTCTATAGGGCGCCCCTCACCATTCCCGGTGAAGTGCGCTTACGGCTCCCGACTCACCTCGGTTCACTCCCGAAAACGCTCACCTCAAGCGTTTCGGGCCAGGTTGCGGGCGTCGTTGCTCCTCGCGGGATAGGCAAAAATGCGCCTTTCCTGGCTCCATCCCGAAAGGGAGGTGTTTGCTCCCGTATCGACTCACCCTAAAATTTCTCGCAAATTCTCGACTTGATTCGCACTCCTGGGTGGTCGGCACGGGTCGACCGGTCGGAAATCGCCGTGCGGGCCAAACCACTTACCAGGTTGGCGAGCGCAAACCCTGGAACCAGGCACTGGTATGGGTTTGCCGGAGATCGACTCGTTGTCGAGGACGCACCCATTGCGCGTGAAACGGCGCTGGGGGGATGCGCACAGCGCAGCCGTGACCGTCGCGTGAAGCTCGGCACCCCACGGCATAACCGGCGAGCCACGGTGAGCAGCGGCGATGCTCGTCGACGCACCGCTCGGATTTCGCGGCTCAGGGGCGACTCGTGGATCGTCCTGCGATCGATGGTGAGGCGCTCCACTCGGCACAAACGCACCGCTTCAGATCTCGCGCCCCTGGAAGGCAACACAGAATCGCCTACAGCCGATGGTGAGGCACTCCAGCCCACACGAACGCACCGCTTCGGATCCCGCTCCCCCGGAAGTAACCCGCGGCCGCCTGCAACCCTCGCTGAGGCGCTCCATCTCGCACTAACGCACTGCTCGCATCTTGCCAACCTATGCAGCCACCTTGCGGACAAGACACGGGCCGCGACGTATCGCCCCACGGCCAGCCCGGCGGCATACCGCGCCGTCTCGCCAGGCCCACTCGACCCACAAAGCGCCTCATTGCCGCTGTCGCAGCCTCCCACTGTGAACGGCGCCAACACGTCAATGCCCCACCAGCGAGCGCCCGGGGGTTGGCCGGAGCAGGGCGGCGTTTTCGCGGCATCGCAGCAACAACGGCACGACTCAGGAGACGTATTCAGCTCAACCGGTCTACTTAGCCACGATTCAACAACCACTACCGCCCGAAATCCGCTTCACCCATCCCCCGAAAACACTCACCTTTGCTCCAGCCGAAGCCGCGAAAACACGCGGCCCGCGTCAAATCGCATTGGAATATCGCCCCAAAACGCTCCTGAAAAGCCTCACCTTTGACCGGAATCGCTCCTCGCTTGCGCACCCGCAGCACGGCCACATTCAGCTCCCGAAAAGACTCACCATTCTCACTAATCACTAAAATACTCTTATATTTCAATTGGTTATGGAACACATATCGAGTATCTCTTGAAATAATAGGTCCCGAAAAATCTCACCTTAGCTGTCGGCTACTAGCGCCGGCCACCCGATCACCCCATCACGGCAATCTCCCGAAAAGACTCACCATTGAAGATTCGGTCCGGGCGAATTCGCTCTCACCAATCAAGCTCAGTGGGGCATTTCACGTAAGTAACCGCAAACTTCCTCCCGAAAAACCTCACCTCAGGCGATTTTTAGCCTCCGACTAGCTCCCGGAAACGCTCACCTCAAGCATGAACGGTGCGGTTTCCGATGGTGCCGGAGCTCCCCTTCGACGCCTCCCGAATAACCTCACCTTTGCCCGCCAATGCCCTTTCCCAGGTTCAATCAATGCCCTGGGACACGGAGAGGCCGCCACCTGCTCCCGCAAAACCTCACCTTAGGGCATTACATGCCCAAAAATCGGGCATAACCGCGGTCAGCCCCCGAAAAGCCTCACCTTGGGTACGCGTTTTCTCCCGCGTTGTCTCACCGGAGGCTTTTTGGGGCCTCGATTTACCCTAAAAAGAGCGTCTAAAATCTATCCCGAAAGCGCTCACCGCATCGATCGGGCGACGGCCAGGTCATTTTTACGTCCAGCCGGGCTGCCCGGCCCATCTGGTCCCGCAAAATCTCACCTTTCGCCGGCCGGTACTTTGTAAGCAGCTCCTGAACCCGCTCACTCACTGTCCCGCAGGCCCTCACCACGGCCCCCGAACCCCATCACTCGACTATCCTGCAAGCCCTCACCAGGACTCCCGTAAAGCTTCACCTGACCTCGCTGAAACCCTTGCCTGGTAAGGATCTGCCGTGGCGTTAACGTTTTTAACAAGGGTTCAAGGGTGTTTACTTTTATTACTCTCAAGAATTTCCACCCCGCGCGTCCTTCGGACATCCCCCAAGTCCAACACCAGTCGGCATTCCGCTTCGTGAAACAGTGACGACACGCTGAAAAAACCGAAAAACTCGTTTCTTTCCAATGGCTTATTGACTATTCTTCGTTTTGTTTCACGGAAATTCTGCATTGGGCTACTACGGACTCGGCTATGTAGACCGAATCTGGCTCCCTTTGACGAGAAAGCCAGTTCGGCCTTCATACTTGTAGCAAATACTACGTAATTTGTTATGATTCCTCGAATTCGAGCAACGTCGAGGTGTAAATGAATCTGGACGAAGAACGTCAGTCGATCCGGCAGGAACTTGAGTCGATGCGTGAAAACGGCGCACGTCGCCAGGAATTGTCGTTGCATGCCTGCAAGCGACTTTTTTTCGATCTTGGCATTCGCCCATCAATGGCTGCGGTGCGAGATCTGACCCAAACCGGCAGTGCGAGCGACATTCCCAAAGACATCGACACCTTCTGGGAGCGTATCCGCAGTGCGTCACGTGTTCGTGTGGGTGCTGGAATCATCCCCAAAGCGCTTGAGGACAGGGCCGGTGAATTGCTCGGCGCCTTGTTCGAGGAAGCGATCGTTCATGCACGCTCCGCATTCGACAGCGAGCGCGAAGAAGTCCAGTCGCAGATCACGGCCGCGGTACGCGACACGCGCGAGGCCGACATTCGTCGCCAGGCGTCCGAGGAAGCCATTCGCCGAAGCGACGCAAGAGCCGACGCGGCGTGGGAACGGGTTCGCGCGCTCGAAGCGGAACTGGCCACGGCCAACACGCACGGCACGGTTCATCAGGACAGTTTGCAATCCAGTGTCCGCCGGCTCGATGCAGAGAACGAAGCGCTTCGCAAACGGCTTGAAGCCGAGCAATCCACCAACGCCGGCTTGCGTGACCGAATCGACGCATTACATGTCGAGTTGCGTCAAAGCACCGAGCACTATGCGCAACAGATCAAGGACGCCGTGGCCGAGGCCGAACGGCGTGTCAAGCCCATGCTGGTCGAGCTCGACTCGTTGCGCAGCATGGCCGCGACCTACCAATCCGGCGTGCGCGATGCCAGTCGCAAGGAGTTCGAGTTCATCCAGCAGATCGCGGCGGCAAAAGCCAGAGGCGACCGTCTGGACTCGCAACTGCGTGAACAATCGGACGAACTCGACGCGCTGACAAAAGAAATTGCAGTGCTGCGTACCCAACAGGACGTGGATCCAGCCGTCGCGAGCCTGTTATGTACGCTCGCGAACTCCGGTCGCCTGAGTTCCGACGAAATGGCGACGATCGGTACTGTCGCGGACGGCCATGTCGCGTTGCCGCTGCGTTGTCCAAAGTGTGAGGAAGGTGAACCCGAGCTGTCCGAGGTGGATCACCGCTACGAACTCCAGTGCCCGGAGTGCGAGCATTCGTCGGGGCCTGGTCACTCGCGGCTTGAGGCGGTCAGCCGGTTTTTGGCGCTGAAACCGGTCACTTCGACTGCATAGTGGGACACGCCTGGCTACCCTAGAAGAAGGAAGCCGGCCAAAGGTGAGGTAATTCGGGACTGGAAAGGTGAGTCTTTCCGGGGCAGTTTTTACACTCTTATTCGTTCGAACGGCCGCCGTCCGGCGTTGTCCGACCAGGCGGTTCGTCGGAATTCGGCGCGTCGCCGATGGGAATTTTCTGCTGCTCGGACCAGGTTTTCCACGCTCGATGGAGTCGATTGGCGGAAACGGGTTGCATGAACCCAAGCCATTGGCCGACCAACTCCGGCGCGACACCTGTCTCGAACAGGTCGGCGGCAAAGG
This sequence comes from Paraburkholderia sp. GAS38, assembly GCF_050434965.1. Lineage (NCBI taxonomy): Bacteria > Pseudomonadati > Pseudomonadota > Betaproteobacteria > Burkholderiales > Burkholderiaceae > Paraburkholderia > Paraburkholderia sp. GAS38. Next base: position 49,690 of record NZ_JBNDJO010000016.1, read on the forward strand.
TGTTGCGCAGCGTTTGCGGGCTGGCTCGCGACTCGCGCGATTCTGCGAAGCCTGCCGCTTCGATCAGCGCGTCGACTGAACGCAGCATGGTGGCCTTGTGCATTGGCCGTCCAGAGGGCGACGCGGGAAATACGAGATGTCCGGCCAGTTCCGACAGGCGCCGTTCCGCGAGCCATGCATCCAGCGCCGCGACGGCAAACGGCGATAGCCGGGTTCGGCGCGCCGTCAGCGGATTCGGTGACTCGATCAGGATCCAAGGTGAACCGGCTGTCACGCAACTAACCGTAAGCGTTCGCGCTTCACCGGTTTTCAATCCTCCACCGAGAAACACCGCAATCAATGCCCGGTCGCGGCGTTCTCTCCAACGCTGCGCTGCGGAGAGCGCAGTGATCGGCGAGAACAGATGTGCAACCAGCAACGCTCGCTCATGGCTGGTCAGAAAACCAGTGGGTTCGTTGTCGCGTGCATTGCGCCAGGCTGCTTCACCGTCCTGGGCGATAAACCGTGCGGGATTGGTCGACGCAAGTTCGATCTCGCGGACATGATCGAGCACACGTTCGATCAGCCGTAAATAGCGTACCCGTTGCGGTTTTCGGATCGCCAGTCCAGCGACAAAATCGGCAATTGTCCGGGTGTCTACGGTGATAAGGTTGGCATGCCGAACTTTCAACCAATCGAGAAACAATCCCCATTGCGCTTGATACACCTCGGCGGAAGACTTGCGAAACTGCTGCTTGGCGAGCCACGCGTCGAAAGCAATACGCGGATCGCGACGCCAGTCTTCGCGTTCCTGATCGAAGAGATCGGCAGCGGGGATGTCTCGGCCGGCGGAGCCGGGCGAGTGGGAAGAGACCATAGTCTGTTTTACCGTTAGTTGCGTCTTATTGTAGGTCAGACGCCACCAATCGGATAGCAGGCGTGATCACGATCACCCTCCCCAAGCCCGCGCACGCCGGCGTACATTCGCTCGCGGCGCGGCCTGCGCCGCCTTGCGATACGCGTGCTCGTAAACGGCAACAGCGAACGCGAACACCGCCGGCAGTGCATTTGACGCGCCGAAATCCACCGGCTCGTCCGTCTCCGGATACGGCAGTGCCGAGGGGCGCTGAAACAGTCCGAGCATGAGCGCGTCGTGGCGACTGGCGAATCCGAGGTCGGCGAGGGCCTCCGCCTCAATGGCGTGCAGAAGCCGCCACGTTAGCGGAACTTGTTGCACGATATACCGCGCGGCGATGCTTTGGACGATGTGTTCGAGATCGCGCGCCGCGGTCTGGAAGCGCAGCGCAGCCAGGCCGTGGTCGGCGTGGTGGGTTGTCAGTTCGTTCATTTCGGCTCCGGTCAATCTGCGTATACTGTACAAACATACAGTACTCAGCGCAACTCGGCCAAATGGCTAACCCGCCCTCTTCCTCGGCTTTATTCGTTCTGCATTAACGGTGCGCTAACCGCTTAGCCGTGAATCACCACAAGCAATGCCTTGGCTTCGCTCTTGCCGGCATTGCGGATCGCGTGCGCTTCGTCGGCCACGTAGCGCGCCGTGTCTGCCGCCTTCAGGCGCTTGGTGGTCCCGGCCGCCTCGATTTCGATCGAGCCGTGCAACACCGTCAAATGTTCGCGCGTGCCGGGTTCGTGCGCGTTGGACACGAGCGCGCCACCCGGCTGCAACGTCAGCTCGTACCATTCGAATTTGCCGGCCAACTCGATCGGCCCCCACACCCGCAACTGATATTTAGCGTCGTGCCCGCTTAGCGTCGGAATCTCGTGCGGCCCCGACACGGCGATCGCCTCCGGTGCCTTTTGCTGCGCGAACAGCGAATCGAGACTGACACCCAGTGCATTGGTCAGGCGCCACGCAACCGCGATAGTCGGATTGGCCTTGTCGCGCTCGATTTCCGACAGCATCGACTTCGACACGCCCGCCGCGCGCGACAGATCGTCGAGCGTCATGCGGCGCTCGCTGCGCAGCCGCTGAATCTGTTCGCCCACCCGCGGCGGTGCCGCGACGGTTTGGGCTAGAGTGGGTGCAGCGCTGGCTGCTGCGCGCCGGGTGCCCGAACTTGCCATTTTCTGACCTATCGTTTAAAGTTGTTCGACATACCGAACTTAAGTTCGGAATATCGAAGTTGTTCGATAAAACTGATATTCGACTATAGCAGGCCGCCACAGCGCCGAACATCGCGGCCGTGCGGCCTGCCGCCCATTCAGGAGTCTGACGTATGCGTGAACCCTACCTCGCCCATCTGCGCAGCACGCTCGAGCAGATCCGCGCCGACGGCTTTTACAAGACTGAGCGCGTGATCGCGAGTCCGCAATCGGCCGGCGTGCGGCTCGCCAACGGCACGAACGTACTGAACTTCTGCGCCAACAATTATCTGGGCCTCGCTGACGACACGCGGCTGATCGAGGCCGCCAAAGACGGGCTCGATCGCGACGGCTTCGGCATGGCGTCGGTGCGTTTCATCTGCGGTACGCAGACGGTGCACAAGGAACTGGAGCAGGCGCTCGCCGCGTTCCTGCAGACTGACGACTGCATTCTCTACTCGAGCTGTTTCGACGCGAACGGCGGGCTGTTCGAAACGCTGCTCGACGAATCCGACGCGATCATCAGCGACGAGCTGAATCACGCCAGCATCATCGACGGCGTGCGGCTGTCGAAGGCGAAGCGCTTTCGCTACAAGAACAACGATCTCGCCGACCTCGAAGCCAAGCTGAAAGAAGCCGACGCCGCCGGCGCGCGCTTCAAGCTGATCGCGACAGATGGCGTATTTTCGATGGACGGCATCATCGCCGACCTCGCCGGCATCTGCGATCTGGCCGATCGCTACGGCGCGCTGGTCATGGTCGACGATTCGCATGCGGTCGGCTTTATCGGCGAGCACGGTCGTGGCACGCCGGAGCATTGCGGCGTGCTTTCGCGCGTCGACATCATTACCGGCACGCTCGGCAAGGCGCTCGGTGGTGCATCGGGCGGCTACGTGGCCGCGCGCAAGGAAGTCGTCGAACTGCTGCGGCAACGCTCGCGCCCGTATCTGTTCTCGAACACGCTCACGCCGAGCATCGCAGCGGCTTCGCTCAAGGTCCTCGAGCTGCTGGCGAGTGCCGAAGGCGCCGAATTGCGTGCTCGCGTGCGGACCAATGGCGCGCATTTTCGCAGCAAGATGAGCGCGCTCGGTTTCACGCTCGTTCCGGGCGAACATCCCATCATCCCGGTGATGCTTGGCGACGCGCAACTTGCCTCGCGCATGGCGGAAGAGCTCCTGAAAGAAGGTGTCTACGTTATCGGCTTCTCGTTCCCGGTGGTGCCGAAGGGTCGCGCGCGCATTCGCACGCAGATGAGCGCCGCGCATACGCCTGAACAGATTGACCGCGCAGTGGACGCATTCGCGCGCGTGGGCCGTTCGCTCGGCATCATTTAAGACCTGGAGGCGCACATGAAAGCACTCGCAAAACTCGAACGCGCGCCGGGCCTGACGCTCACGGACGTGCCGAAGCCCGAAGTCGGCCATAACGATGTGATGATCCGCATCAGGCGCACGGCCATCTGCGGTACCGACATCCACATCTGGAAGTGGGACGACTGGGCGCAGAAGACCATTCCCGTGCCGATGCACGTGGGTCACGAATACGTCGGCGAGATCGTCGAAATGGGCCAGGAAGTCCGCGGCTTCGCCGTCGGCGATCGCGTCTCGGGCGAAGGACACATCACCTGTGGATTCTGTCGCAACTGTCGCGCCGGGCGTCGCCATCTGTGCCGCAACACGGTGGGCGTGGGCGTGAATCGCGAAGGCGCGTTTGCCGAGTATCTGGTGATTCCCGCCTTCAATGCCTTCAGGATTCCGCCCGAAATCTCCGACGACCTCGCGGCCATCTTCGACCCGTTCGGCAACGCGACGCACACGGCGCTGTCGTTCAACCTGGTCGGCGAAGATGTGCTGATTACCGGTGCCGGGCCCATCGGCATCATGGCGGTGGCGATCGCGAAACACGTCGGTGCACGCAATGTCGTGATTACCGATGTCAACGACTACCGGCTCGAGCTCGCGCGCAAGATGGGCGCGACGCGCGCGGTGAACGTCTCGCGCGATTCGCTGCGCGACGTGATGGCCGATCTGCACATGACCGAAGGCTTCGACGTTGGCCTGGAAATGTCCGGCGTGCCGAGCGCGTTCACCAGCATGCTCGAAGCGATGAACCACGGCGGCAAGGTCGCGCTGCTCGGTATTCCGCCGGCACAAACGGCCATCGACTGGAACCAGGTGATCTTCAAAGGGTTGGAAATCAAAGGCATTTACGGCCGCGAAATGTTCGAGACCTGGTACAAGATGGTCGCGATGCTGCAAAGCGGGCTGGACCTGTCGCCGATCCTTACGCACCACTTCCCGGTCGACGATTACCAGCGTGCCTTCGCTACGATGCTTTCGGGCGAAAGCGGCAAGGTCATTCTCGACTGGACCGCTTAAGCCACGCAGACCCGCTGCCTGGCCGTCGAAGACTTCGAACCCATCGTAGTCTTCGACGAGCAGCAAACACTTCCGCCCGCAAGCCTGCGTGCGCCGCTTACGCGCCCGCAGGCGGCCGGACGAATTCCGCCTGAATCCGCACGTGAACGTCATCGCCCACGGCCGGATACCATGTCCCCAGACCGAACTTCGACCGGCTGAAACTGCCCTCCGCTGAAAAGCCGAGCGTGTCCTGCTTGGTGAGCGGATCCGGGCCGAAGCCGTTGAAGACCACATCGAGCGTCACCGGTTGCGTCGTGCCGTGGATCGTCAGATTGCCGGTGAGCTTGCCGCGCGCGTCGCCGGTCCGTTCGAAGCGCGTGCTCACAAAGCGGATCTGCGGATAGCGCTCCACGTCGAACATGCTGCTGCCTTTGACCTGCTTGTCGAGCAACGGCACGTTGGTATCGACGCTCGCGGCGTCGATGTCGGCCGTCACCGAACTCTTCTCGAGTCCGCCTGCATTCCAGTCAAGCTGAGCGGTAGCGCGATCGAAACGCACCGTGAAACGCGAATACTTCAGATGATCGACGTCGAACGTGATGCTCCAGTGATGCGGATCGAGCGTGTACTGCCCGGCGGGTACGTTGGCTTCGGTTTGACTGACCGAATGCGTGACGACCTGTAGCGGCGTACACGCGGCAGCCACGGCGACCATCGCAATCGATAACGCGCGCGCGACGGTGGCGCGGACGGCGTACTTCTTCATCGCTGGGCTCTCCTGATTCGCTTCGCGCCACGATAGCGCAAGCCGCGCGATCGCGCCGAAGGCGCTCGCCGCGACGCTTGCCGCGGTTTCCCGTGCATTGTTCAGGTAAACGCCGTCGATGCCCAAAAAATTCCCTTCCCGGAAATTTTCCCGATTTTTGTTGACGAAGGAGAATGATCGTTCTACCCTTCGTCCATGGCTACTTCTACCGAACCTCCGACCCCAGGCAGCGCGCGCGAACGTCTGCTCGACGCGGCCGAAGCGCTGATCTACGCCGGCGGCATCCATGCCACCGGGGTGGATGCGATCGTCCGTCAGTCCGGCACGGCGCGCAAAAGCTTCTATACGCACTTCGAATCGAAAGATGCGCTAGTTGCCGCCGCACTTGAACGCCGTGACGAACGGTGGATGAACTGGTTCATCGAAGGCACGCTGCGCCGCGGCAAGAACGCGCGCGCGCACCTGCTCGGCATGTTCGACGTGTTGCGCGAGTGGTTTGCCTCGGAAGATTTCCATGGCTGCGCGTTTCTCAATGCGTCCGGTGAGATTGCCGCGGCGGACGATCCGATTCGCGTCGTCGCACGCGAGCACAAGGAGCGCTTGCTGGCGTTCGTGCGCGAGCAGTGCGACGAGCACATGGCCGCAACCGGCGTCGACGGCCGGCGCGCCGAGCGCCTCGCGCGGCAGTGGCTGATCCTGATCGACGGCGCCATCGGCGTGGCGCTGGTCAGCGGCGACCCCGATGCAGCACTGGACGCACGCGCCGCGGCCGAGCAATTGCTGAACGCCGAAGCCGCACACACTCACGCGCCCTTGCGGCGCTCTCCCACCTGACCTTTGGAGCCATCATGACCGAGCCAATCGAAACCCGTCCCCCGGTGCCGCCCTTCACGCGCGAAACGGCCATCCAGAAAGTGCGTGCCGCAGAAGACGGCTGGAATACGCGCGACCCGGAGCGGGTCTCGCTCGCTTATACGCCGCAAAGCGTGTGGCGCAATCGCGCGGAGTTCGTGACGGGCCGCGCCGAGATCGTCGGGTTGTTGCGCCGCAAGTGGGCGAAGGAACTCGACTACCGCTTGATCAAGGAGTTGTGGGCGTTCACGGGCAACCGGATCGCGGTGCGCTTTGCCTATGAATGGCACGACGATTCAGGCAACTGGTTTCGTTCGTACGGCAACGAAAACTGGGAGTTCGACGAGCACGGCCTGATGGCGCGTCGTCATGCGAGCATCAACGACATGCCGATCCGCGAAGCGGACCGTCTCTATCACTGGCCGCTGGGGCGCCGTCCTGACGACCATCCGAGTCTTTCCGATCTGGGGCTATGACAGGTTGAACGTTTGCGGCGCGTCGACTGAATGCCGCCGTGGATCTGCGGCCCTAACCGGTGGATGAGCGTTTGTTGCGCATTCACCGATCTGCCACTGCTTTTCCGTTATTGTGCTGGCTGGGTAACGCGCGCAGGGCGCGTGCCCGTGTTTCCGAGCGTCACCTCAACATTGGCCATATATGTTGAGGTACAGTGCCCGACGGACGACACATCGAATATAACCAGCACATTCATGACACCGGCGCTCGACCGGTGACGGAGCGGATATGCATTTGCGGCAGACCCACAATCAATTCCGGCGCTTGCTCGTCGCCCTGATTGCCAGTTTTGCGGTGGCTTCCACCGCGCAGGCGGCGGACTGGTGCGGGGGCGGCGTCTGGGTCGACGCAATGCTCGGTTCGTACCATATCGATCCCGATCCCGGCACGCACTTCAACGAGTTCAATCCGGGTCTTGGCGTCGAGTGCTGGTTCAACGGTCAATGGGGCGTGACGGCAGGCGGCTTTCGCAATTCGCTGCGCCGTCCTTCGTACTATGGCGGCGGACTGTGGGCGCCGGAATTTGCGCACTTTGGCTTCGTACGGCTCGCGGCGATCGCCGGTATTATCTCCGGCTATAACTATGGCAACTGGGGCCTTGGCCGGAATCACACCGTCGGACCGGTGGCGGCGCCGATCGTGATGTTCGACTACAAACGGGTGGGCGCGAACCTGATCTTCATTCCGCCGATTCCCTCCGACAATTTGCCGTTCACGATCGGGTTTCAGGTGAAGGTGAAGTTCTGACGCAACTATCGCGGCAGTGCTGCCGAAGGTGAGACCTTTCGGGAGGACTGCCGTTGATGATTCAAGCAACAGCCATACAGGTTGCCTCGTTTTCGACTCCTGGAAGTCCTCACCATTTTATAAAAATCCATATTGCATAGCTGATTTCCTCAGCATGCAATTTCTAACCATTTTCCAATTGCCTTCACATTATCGCCATACGTAGAATCTCGCGTGAAGCCGGCAAAGGCAACCATGACCAACGAGATTAAATTTTCCTATGCGGAGCAGGTCACCAAACCGCTCAAACGAGGCCTGATCCGTGTAGTTGAAGCGATGACGGGGCAACCCTATCTGGAACGGCTCTACAAGGCGAACCAACGCACACCGGGTAAGGACAAAAGCTTCTGGGCCGCCTGCATCCGGCAGCTTCAGCTTGACGTGAAGTATGACGAAGCGGCGCTATCCAAAGCCCCGGCCGAAGGGCCGCTGGTGGTTGTGGCGAATCATCCTTATGGCGTGCTGGATGGCCTAACCCTGGCCTGGCTGGTCGAGAAGGTCCGGGCAGACTTCATGATTCTCGCCAGCACGGTGTTGGCTCAGGCGCCGGAGACGCACCCGTTCATTCTGCCCGTCGACCTGTCCGATCGCCCGTCAGCGAAAAGCACGAATCTGGCAACGCGCAGGAAAGCGCTCGCGCATCTGCGCAGCGGCAAAACGCTCGTCATTTTTCCAGCGGGACTCATCTCGACGTCGCCTGACCGATGGGGCCGCCAGGTGGCCGTGGATCCACCTTGGGGTCCGTTCGCCGCACAACTGATCCGCCGCTCGCACGCAAGCGTGCTCCCCGTTTTCTTCTGCGGGCAGAACGGCCGCGTGTTTCAGATGGTGAGCCACATCAGCCGAGCGCTGCGGTTGTCACTGATTTTCCACGAGGTGAAGGCGCGCATCGGCACTCGTCTTGACGTTGAGATTGGCGAGGTCATCTCATACCCTGAGCTCGCGTCGATTGGCGACGATCGCGCATTGATGCACGAGTTAAGAAAGCGCACCTACGCGCTTGCCGGCGACCGACGCGATGCGCACGTGTCCACGCTAACCATTGCGCGGCCTGCCGAATCCATTGATACCGCACAGCACGATGTCGATGGCGAAGAGGTGGCCTAACGCGTCGTCACCTGCATTTTCATCCCATGGGCGGGACGCATGGTAAGACGCACCTGTGGCTCGACGCGATGGCCGGGGACCAGATCGAAACGAAAGCGGCTGAGGAGATGCCGCAGGATCAGCAGCATTTCGGTCATGGCAAAGCCCATCCCGATGCACACCCTTGGCCCGACCCCGAACGGCAAATAGGCATAGCGATCGATAGCATCGCGATTCGCTCCGAGAAAGCGTTCAGGATCGAACAGGTCGGCATCGCGCCACAGCGTCCGGTGGCGATGCAACACGTAGGGGGCGACCGTGACGATCGTGCCGGCGGCGATGTGCACGCCCGCTACGGTATCGTCCTGCAAGGCCAGGCGGCTCATCATCGACACCGGCGGATAAAGCCGCATGGTCTCCTCCAGCACCGCCTGCGTGATCGCGAGCTCAGTGACGGGCGCGCCCCGGCTCACGTTTTCGTCGATTTCCGCTTCGACGCGTGCGCGCCAGTCCGCCGCTTGCGACAACGTATAGAGCGTCCAGGTCAGCGCATTGGCGGTGGTTTCGTGACCCGCGCCAATGAAGGTCACGATGTTATCCCGTACTTCGCTTGCACTGACGGACGGGCCGTCCGAACCCTGCGCCTGCAGCAGCAGGGTCAGCATATCTTGCGGTGCCGCCTCGCCGGAGGCCAGCAAGCGGCGCCGCGCAGAGATCATGTCGTTGACGACGCGTTCTGCGAAGCCGAGCGTCGTCCGTCCGCGCAGGCGGTTGAGCCGTGGCACAAAGCTCGGCAGTCCAAGCATGTCGAACAGATCGAGCTGTCCCAGCGTATCGAAGTAGCGCGTGATGGCATGCTGGAATTCGCTGGGGTCGCGTCCCAGGCCCTGACCGAATAGCGTGTGCTCGAGAATTTCGAGCGTGAGCCGCCCCATTTCCTCCGAGAGGTCCACGATCGCGCCAGCCGGCTTTTGCATCAGACGCTCCGCCGATTGCGCCACGACACGTTCCTTGGCTGCCGCGAAGGCCTCGACCTGCTTCGGGGAAAACAGCGGCGCGAGGATGCGGCGCTGACGCTTCCAGTTGTCGCCGTTGGAGGTCAGCAGGCCGGCGCCGACGGCGGGACGCAGCAGTCGCAACTGCAACTCGTTCTTGGGGTAATTGCGCGCGTTCTCCAGAAAGACATGCCTGATACCAACGGGATCGCTAACGAGCGCACGCCTGTCGACGATGGTCTTGCGGATCTGGATGGGAATCTCGAAGTCGGCCTCCGACCAGACTTCCAGAACGTTTCGACGCAGGACCGCGAGAAGCTGCAGGGGGCCGGGCGGCTTGGCGCGCGGCGTTGGAACGGGGGGCCTGAAGTGGGACGACACGCTCATCCTTCTGCGAAGAGTTGGTTCTTTAGGCATGCCATGGGATTGGCGCTCGCTTCAGGCGTCCGAGATGCGCTTCGAGTTTTCCAGCCAGCGCCGCAAGCCGTCGATGCCATGCAGCAACCAAACCGAAAACAGCAAAACGGGAACGGGTCCGCGCAGGCCGAGATGGCCGATGAACAACGCCGGTATCGTGAAGGCCAACGCGATCCAGCAGATCGCGCCCCAGCGGCGTCCATCCGAAATGCCGCCCAGTGCGACTGTCGCGGCAAGAATACCGGTGAACAAGGTCCATCGCTCAGCCGTCATGTTGCCGATGTCGCCATTGACGTAGTAGATCAGCAGCCCGAAGAGTATCAGGCCGCCCGAAGCAATAAAACCGTCAGAGGCGATGAAGTCCTGCCGCTCTGACGAACGAGGCAAGTTGACGCCGAAATAGCGTAGAAGAGGCGCGTTGCTGGCCCAGAACGGATTGTTACTGGCTTCGCCGCCCGCTACGCCATAGCGCATTTCGTTGCCCGGATGCGCCTGGTGGAAGGTGCCGAATAACCGGTCCCAGATAAGAAAGGTGCCGCCGAAATTCCGGTTGAAGTGCTGCGGATCCGCGCTGTGATGCACACGATGATGGAGCGGCGTGATCAGGAAGCGGTCCAGCATGCCCGATGTTCGAATCATCCCGCTATGGTTGTAAAACTGGACCGAATAGTGAAATGAAGACACGGCCACATAGATTTCCAGCGGCACGCCCAGTATTGCGAGAACGCCCGTGAACGGAAAGTCCGTCAGCGACGCGTACCAGGAATTTCTATTGCATAGCGACAGATTGAAATGTTCGCCCTGATGGTGGACCACGTGAACGGCCCACAAGAACTGCAACCGGTGATGCATCCGGTGTCGCCAGTAGAAGCAGAGGTCCCACGCGAAGAACGCGAACACCCATTTCGCCACCGGGTTCCACCCATCAAGCCAGTGCAGGCTAAGGTACTTCAGCGCAACCCCATAGGCGGCGATTTCAACGCCTCTGAACACCCACATCAGGATATGGCCGGAGTCGAGATTGAATACCACTTCCTTCCATGGAATGTCCTGTCTCTTGACGAGTTTCAGGAACAACAGCTCGCATGCCGTGAGCAACAAGCCCACGGCAAAGGGAATTGCGAACATGTTCATATTTGAGGAAGTGAATTCCAGAGGCAAAAATCGCCGGTCAGAATAGCATACGCATCACACACGGGCCGCCCTCGGCCACCGGCAGTACCCCTTGTTCACTTTACCTTCAATTCGGACTACACTGAATTTGAGGTTTTCTTCCACTTCACCCCTGCCAGTCTTCGGTAACAGTTGCTTTTGTCGTGCTCCGCGAGCCGAAGCAAGCCGAGTCGGTTCGTGCCCAAAACCATTTGAACGGGACGACTCATCATGGCTGATACGAGCTACATGGCACGGAAATCCGTCGCCGATATCGTGGGAAGCGCCGATGCAGACGGAGGCCATTCGCTATCGAAAGCGCTCGGCGCCACCAGCATCACGGCCATGGGGATCGGCGCCATCATTGGCGCGGGCATCTTTGTCCTGACCGGCACTGCTGCAGCGCAATTCGCCGGGCCTAGCATCATCCTGTCCTTCGTGCTTGGCGGCATTGCATGTGCGTTCGTCGGTCTTTGCTACTCGGAACTGGCGGCTATGCTGCCCGTATGCGGTAGCAGTTACACCTACACCTATGCCACGCTGGGCGAGATATTCGCGTGGATCATCGGCTGGGACCTGATCCTCGAATACGCAATGGGCGCCGCGACCGTCGCGGTGGGTTGGTCCGGGTATATCGTGAGCCTGCTGCATAACGCGGGAATCACTATCCCGCCCGATCTGGCCGCCGCGCCCGGTACCATCATCAAGCTCGCCGACGGCACGACGGCGACAGGCATCATCAATTTGCCGGCAATACTGATCATCGCGATCCTCACCACCCTGCTCGTGCTCGGTACGAAGGAATCCGCACGGCTCAACAACATCATGGTGGCGGTCAAGCTGGTCGTGGTGGTGGCTTTCATCGCGCTTGGCGTGTTTTTCATCAAGCCGGCGAACTGGCATCCGTTTATTCCGGCCAATACCGGTGAGTTCGGCAACTTCGGCATGAGCGGAATTTTGCGTGGCTCGGCTGTGGTGTTCTTCGCGTTCATCGGTTTCGATGCGGTGTCCACCGCCGCGCAGGAAGCGAAAAAGCCGCAGCGGGACATGCCGATCGGCATTCTCGGGTCGCTCGTCATCTGTACGGTGCTGTACATCCTGGTTGCGGGCGTTCTCACGGGGCTCGTTCCTTACGGGGAACTGAATGTTCCGGATCCGATCGCCAAGGGCGTCGACGCTATCGGCCTTACCTGGTTCTCCGTACTGATCAAGATCGGCGCACTGACGGGGCTAACCACCGTGATCCTCGTGCTGCTGTACGGACAGAGCCGCATCTTCTTCACGATGTCGCAGGATGGCCTGCTGCCGCCTCTCTTCGCGCGGGTTCATCCGCGTCTGCAGACGCCTCACCTGAGCCAGATCATGATCGGCACCATCGTCGCAATCGTGGCGGCGCTCACACCGATCAGCGTGCTGGGAGAGATGGTCAGTATCGGTACGCTGTTCGCGTTCATCCTGGTGTGCGGCGCCGTGATCTATCTGCGGCGCAGCGACTCCGACGCTTCACGTCCTTTCCGGGTGCCGGGGGTTCCGATCGTGCCGGTTCTGGGCATCCTGTTCTGCCTGTTGCTGATGGCGGGACTGCCGCTCGTCACATGGGTGCGGCTCGTCGTGTGGCTGGTGATCGGGCTGATCATCTATGTGTCGTATGGCCGCAATCATTCGAAGCTGCGCTTCCCCGAACGTCAGTGAGAGACCGGTGGCGCCGCATCGGCGCTATCGCAATATTTCTCACATAGCCGTGAAAAATGCTCGTTTGGCGCACACGTTCCGTCTGCCTATGCTGGTAGACGTGAACGGTGTCGCCATGCGCGGTGTGGTTTTCGCTTCGTCGTGGCGGCTCCCAGACTATGTGGAGTCTTCTCGTGGATATGCCTTTGCTTGAGATTGCGGCTGTCGTGGTTATTTTGAGTGTCGTCGGTATCGTGGTGGTCAGGGCGTTTGCCTCGTCGCGGGTCGATGGCATTGATGTTTTTATGCGGCGAGACACCGCGAATGAGCGTGACGGAAACTAGAAGGCGTCCGGTGTCGCGCATCAGTTGTTCGATAAGGTGAGAGGATTCGGGATAGTGAGGACTTCCAGGAGCTGGCATCCTTGAGGTGAGCATTTCCAGGAGTTCAACGAAGCCGGGCAATCCACAAGGCGGACGCCGAATGGTGAGGACTTCCAGGAGTCTGTTTTTAACGAGCGTTTCCGTTACCTACCGGACCCATCCTCTCAAAGCATGATATCGACGCGCTGGCTTTGCGCCGTGAGCGGCCCCGACGGTAGCGCCCACACTGCGTCGAGACTGGGCCTCACCAGATCGAGTTCGGTCGACACGCCCGCGTCGCGACGAAAGCGTGTCTTGTTCGCGGCTTGCGTCTCCACGACCTCCTGATCCTGCCGCGCCACCCGGCGCAGAAACGGCCACGCCAGCGTCCGCACCGCCCATTCGGGCGCCCAGCGATTTTCGACGTGCAAGGTGCCGTGCACCTGGGTTAGCGCGTCGCTGATCGGGCTGAAATGGATCGTGAAGTATAGTGCGCTGCCATCCTGGTAGCGGTATTCGAGCTGCGCCGAGCCTGCCGCGCCCGCGGTGAAATGCGCGCGTTCGAGTTCGCGCGGCGACTCGAACAAACGGTACAACCAGCCGCCTTGTTGCGGCTGACCGCGATAGTCCACTTGCAGCACGCCCGCGGAGCGCGTGATGGTTGCGCTGACGATCTCGCGGTTGCCGTCGCCGCGCACGAGTCCGGGGTGCACGAAATGCGTGTGGAGGGGATCGAGAAAATTCTCCAGCGCGTCGACCGCGTGTGCTTTCCACGTCCTACTCCATGTAAAGCGGCGGCTTCCCGTTGGCAGTCTGCGCAGAAATTCGGGTAGATCCTGCGAACCGGCGCTGCCCAATGCCTCGGGTTTGACCCAGATAAGTCCGTCGTATTCCATCGCGCTGACCGAACCGACTCGCACCACTGGTTTGCACGCGTGTGCCGGCAGTCCGGGCAACGCCGTGCAGCGACCGTCGACGCCGAAGGTCCAGCCGTGATAGCCGCATTGCAGCCCTGCGGGCGTGACGCGTCCTGCCGAGAGCGGCGCATGCCGATGCGGGCAGCAGTCGTCGAGCGCGAGCAGTTCGCCCGACTGCAAGCGCGCGAGTACCAGCGGCCGGTCGAGCAGCGTCACGCCCAACGGCTCCGATTTCAGGCGTCGCGATTCGGCGACGACAAACCAGCTTCGATACAGCGCGGGGTTCCATGCGTTCATAACTGAAAGCGCCTCATGATCGGCACGCCGAGTTTTGTCGTCAGCATTTGCAAGCCGCGTAGCGTGCGGCGCGTCGCCATGGGCAAGTGGCGGCTGAGAACTGCACTGTATTCGATGGCGGGCTCGCCGCCTCTGAGTCGTTTGAAGTGCGCCGCGCCGGCGCTCAGATTGAGCACGGCGTCGCGTTCGAGCGTGGTCTTGAGCACATGTGCCATCAGCAGACGGTACAAGCCGGCCGATGCCGGCCAGTTCGTGTCGTAGCCGACGATCGGCGCGCTCAGCAACGATCCCTGTCCAAACATCCCGACCACCGCGCGCAGTTCCCCGCTGTCGTCCCTGAACCCGGCGAACTCCAGCAGTCCCGCGCGATGCCACGCTTTCAGAAATGCCGCCGTATAGCTCGGATTGAGTCGCGAATACTTGTCGAGGTAAAGCTGCGCGTAGAGCGCTTCGCTGCGCACAAAGTCCGCATCCGTGAACGCGTCGTGGAAGACCGGCGTCAACGGCGTGGTGCGTAACAGATGCAGGTCGCGATGCAGGTTCTGATGCTTCATGGCGCCTTGCTTCATGTCGCGAAAGAGATAGACCTGCCGCGTGGGGATCAGGTCGAAGCCGGCCGTCATCAGCGCCTGCAGCCAGTCCGCGTGCTGCACGGCATTGAGCGAACGGAACCAGAACGCGTGACGCGGCCAGCGCGCCTCGCACGATGCGGCGAGCGCGGCGAAATCGATGCCCTCGGTTGCGGGGTACAGGTTCGTGCTGAGCAACCAGTTGTTCAACGACACCGCGCTGTCCAGTTTGGCCCGGCGTAGCCACCGGTCGACCACGCCTATTACGCCGCCCAGCGGTGCCGCAAGTAAGCGTGGCGCGACGCGGCGGGTCTCTTCGAGCGCGTAGCCGCTGTAGGTCGTCAACGGTGAGCAGACCCAGGCGTTTCCCGGCGTGACGTCGTTGACGGTAACGGGCAGTGTCAGGCCGCCGGCGTCGAAGGTTTCCACGCGGGCGTCGATGTTCGAAACGAAGCCGCGCGTCGCCACCCCCGCATGCAGCGTGGCGAAGGCCGCGGCCTTGTCGGCGAAACAGGCGTGCGGCACGTACAGGCAGGTGCTCATGCTTCGGGCAGCTCCTGGCCGTCCCACTCGATATCCTGCGTTGCCGCTTCGCGCATATTGCAGCGCTGTGCCAGCGCGAGCCGGGCGTACGACGCCAGATCGCGGATCGCACCCGCAAGCGGGCCGCGGTCGTGAGGCGTGCCGATCACATCGGAGGCGCGGCGATAGTCGTGCGCCCAGCGACGCAGTTCGCCGCGCCTGAGCGCATCGATCAGCCCCGCGCTCAGCATCATCGCGCTGATCATGCGCGGCGCGGTTGAGGACGGCTCGATGGGTGTCGTTTGCGTACTGCCGGGCGTGCCGCTGAGGGCGCGGCCAAGTGTGCCGTTAAGTGCATCGGGCAGCGGGTCGTCAGGCGTGAAGAGATGGCAGCCGCTGGTCGCACGCGGATTGCATTCGAGCACGCTCACACGTCCATCTGCGTGCTGGATCCAGTCGAACGACAACTGGCCGGTAAACTCGAGCTTGCGCGAGAAGTGTTCGACAAAGCGGCGAATCGCTTCGATACGCACGCCTTCGAAATAGAAGCTCGAACTGGTCGACATTCTCCAACCGGGCCGATAGACGCTATGCGCCACCAGCCGGCCGCGATCCGCCACGCTGTACGAACAGAATTCGCGGCCCTCGGCGAACGCCTGCACCACCCAGTGACCCAACGGCGCGAGAGGTGG
The DNA here is from genome assembly GCF_050434965.1 of Paraburkholderia sp. GAS38. Lineage (NCBI taxonomy): Bacteria > Pseudomonadati > Pseudomonadota > Betaproteobacteria > Burkholderiales > Burkholderiaceae > Paraburkholderia > Paraburkholderia sp. GAS38. The sequence continues at coordinate 65,732 of NZ_JBNDJO010000016.1, forward strand.
CGCTGCAGCGGGAATGCCGTGAGGATAAATCCGCACGTGGACACCGAAGCGCGAGTACTCCGGTTTCAGCACAACCGGTCGTGTGCCGGCCCAATCGCGGGCCTCGTCGAGAGATGCGACGCGTGCCGAGTCCGGCACTTCGACGCCGCAGTCCTGAGCGAGAGAAAGAAAACGCCACTTGCTGTGGACGTCGCGCATTTTATTGAAGTCGTCGGCGACCACGCGCACATGGGCTGGCAGCCGGTCCCGATAGCGGGAGACGAAAAACACTTCCTCGCAAGTGGGCACGATCAGGTCGATGCCATGCGTCAATGACGCGCGCCGCAAGTCGTCCACGAAACGCGCCGGCGTGTGACGCGGCGACGCAACCCGCAGCGTTTCACTCACCGCGCGCGAAGCGCCGCTGATCTGGCAGGGAATGCTGTCGGCCACCCACACTTTCCAGCCCTGATGCGCAAAGCGGCGCGCATGATCGAGCGCCGCGGGCGCACGTCCACCGAGGATCAGGACGTTACGCGCCATGCTGCCGCCTCGCGACCGTGCCATGCCGCAAGCGGAGAGAGCGGGCCGAGCCGTCAGCGAGCTGGCGCATGTCAGTAGACCATGACCATGCCGCCGATCGTCAGGCCCGCGCCCGAGCCGATGAGCATGATCGGGTCGCCGCGCTGCACGCGTCCACCCTTGATCGCGTGATGCAGCGCGGACGGCAGCGACGCCGCGACCTGGTTGCCGAAGTCCGCCAGGATATCCACCGTGCGAGCGGCGTCGACACGCAGCCGTTTGGCGAGGTGGTCGAGCGCGAGGCGGCTGGCCTGATGCGGCACGACGAGACGCAGTTGATCGAGTGTGAGCGCGGCGGCGCCGAGCAGGTCGTTGACGAAGCGCGGCATCTCCCGCGATACGGTCTTGAAGAGGCGCGGTCCGTCCATATGGAACAGCGCCAGCGGATCGATGCTGCTGCTCAGGCGCCTCGGATGGTAGCGCGAGCCGCCGGCCTTAATGTGGCAATACTCCGCGCCCTCGGGATAGGTTTCGATGCGCGAGGCCAGGATGGACGAGCTTTCGCCCGGCGCGGCTTTGCGGATCACGGCGGCTGCGGCGCCATCGCCGAAGATCGCCGATTCGCCGAGCGTCGACCAGTCCAGCGAGAACGTGGCGATATCGGCGGAGACGATCAGAACGTTGCGGTACCGGCCGCTTTCCACCAGATAGCTGAGCGTGTCGAGCCCCACCAGAAACGACAGGCAACTCGCGCCCATATCGAAGGCGGTAATCCGCTTCGCATCGCCGCCGCGCGCCGCCAGAATCAGCGCCGCGTTGTAGGGCAACGCCTGGTCCATGGTGGCGGACGCGGACACCAGGCAGTCAATGTCGCTCCAGCTCAGATCGGCCTGCGCGAGCGCCGCTTCGCACGCTGCGACCGCAAGCGAAGCCGAGTTCTCATGCACCGTGCGATGACGCGTGCGCACACCGTATCGCTTGAAGACCGTGCCGGCCGGCAGGCCGAAGCGCCGGTCGATTTCATCGCTCGTCAACACCTGTTCCGGTACGGCAACGCCGGTTCCGCAGATGCGGATATTGCGTCGATGGTTCGTCATATCTGTTCCTCCGCATAGCGGACCGTGCTTGTAAGCGCTTCTAGCAACAGCGCTTTATTGACTGTGAGAAAGACCTCGCGGCCCTCCTTGCTGCTCTCGAGCAACCCCGCCGACTGCAGCACGCGAACGTGATGCAGCACGGCGGTACGGCTGAGCGGAAGCACGTCGGCGATCTGCTTGATCGTCAGCCGCTCGCCCGGCTCGAAGAACAGCAGGATGCGCTGCCGGTAGCTGTCGCCCAGCGCCGCAAAAACGGCGGCGAATTGCTCCCAGTCCGCGGGAATACTGTTGGCGTATGCGTTTCTCATATCTATAAATCTAGATATGTAGTTATTTTAGGTCAAGTTTTTATTAAGGGGAAATCTACCCGGTGGTGCAACGAGCCGTCCGGCCGTCTTTGCGAGTGCGACGCCTTACGAGGGTTTACTTACAGCAACAAGACGTAGAGGTGTCGCGTGCCGCAAACGGCGCGATAGGCGCGACAACAGCGCCGCGCCGGCCGGATCGAAGTGCTTATTGGCCGGATCGGCGTTAAGCCTTTGTCCGGGTTGTAACGGCGTTGTAAAACACGATCCTTCGCGGGTTGATAGGGTGCGGGCATTGCATTTCACGGGCGCCAAAGCATTGGTGCCTGGGTTCGCAATACTCACGAAGGAGAAACGTATGAGAAAGTTCGCGATAGTCGCGGTCCTGGCGGCGCTGACCGCAACATTGAGCGGTTGCTGGTGGGGACCGGGTTGGGGCGGGCCCGGTGGTCCTGGCGGGGGCGGCCCTGGCGGAGGCGGTCCTGGTGGTCCGGGCGGCGATGGGCCACACGGCTCGATCACGGTCCCCGCTCACGTTGCTCAGGGCTGATGCCTGGCGATGGCATGCGACGGCATTGCATCCGCCGGCAAGCTTGCGTTAAGCACATGCCCGCGCCATGACCGCGCGCCCCTCGACGTGTCGTTCGGTGCCTGAAGCAGAACGACACGTCACGGAACCCAAGCCTTCAGCACAATGCGTGACTAACCGCGCACATACGTCACGATCTCCACGCGACGATCCGGTTGAAGACAGCGGACCAGATCCGAGTTGTCCGTAGTTCCACATTGCGTCACCGGATCCTGGCTGCCGAGTCCTTCAGCGCGAATCTTGTCCGCCGGCACGCCTTGCTGGACCAGCACCGCTTTCACAGCCTCAGCGCGGCGCCGCGACAAATCCAGGTTATAGCCGTCGGACCCGAGGCGGTCGGTGTAGCCGCGCACCTCGACGTGACCGAACGGACTGGCGCGCAGGCGAGCGGCGATTTGCGCGAGGTCAGAGAGGCCGGCGGGACGGATGTCGTTGATGTCGCCCCGGTCAAAAGGAAACAGCGCGTCCGCCGACAGACGCTCGACGCGTGGCGGTGGCGGCGCTTCTAGCGCGGGTTGAACCTGAGCCGGATAGGCGCCGTACACCACCGGCCCTTGCACCACCCAGTCGCCGGGCACCCACACGTAGCGGCCGTGAGCCCACGCCCAATAGCCGTGATGCCACATATGCCCAGGGCGGGGCGGCGGAACATGCTCATAAACAGGCCCAGGAACAGGAACGAGCACGGCTTGCGCGAAGGCTGCCGGCGCTGCCGCGACGAGGACAGCAGCAGCGGCGATCCTGCGCAAGAGCGTGCGTGACCGCGATGCGCGATTGCGTGACGAGAGCGAGTGGTATTCGACCGATTGTGATTGTAGGAACGTCATCAGGACAACTCCAGATTGTTATGGGCCGCCATGAGCGGGGGAGGCACATGCGCATTCTAGAAAGAGCGCATATAACAAGCTCTCTCGGTTTGTAACGAGACGTGTGCGTCGTTACGTGTTTGTGATTTAACGCCTGGGCTCACCACGAATGAATTGAAAACAATGGTTAAACGCGCTTAAACGGCTGTGTTGAGCGGCGCGTTCTTGTCGATCACGCTGGATCGACGAAGGTGAGGAGATTCGGGAGCAGGATCAGGCCAGGCACACATTGCGTTGCGTAGCGGATGGCTTACCTGGGAATGCAGAATAATGGGCGGTGGACTTCGAAGGTGAGATTATTCGGGAGCTGCGCGTCGTGACGAACAGGTGCGCTCACGCATCTGCATGGTGTTCACCTTTTGTCTATCGTAGGTGAGGGGCATGCTGCATTCGCGTATCACCTTCTCAACCGGGCCGCAGCGTGTTCATCGGTCCGTGAGCGGGAGTCTGCACATGCCTGACTCCTGCGTCATAACGCCAGGCATTTCAACGACTTGCCTTGCTTGCCCGCAAGTTATACACACCCTTGCGAACAGAATCTGTGGACAACTCGGCCATTCGGCCGTGGTTCGCCGCGCGGCAAGAGAAACGGGCCAAACGATATATACTGTTTTTAGTATTTCCCACTCGGAGATGATGACCATGGCCGCACCCAGCACCAGAAAGGCAGCAAAGAAAGCTGTTTCATCGCCTGCTCGCTCGAACGGCACTGCCGTGGCCGCCGGCGCGCCGGCTGAGGCAGCGCGGAAGAAAGCGGTGACGGCCAAAGCGGCCCGGCCGACCACACCGCGCGCGAAGCGTGGCAGCCCAGTGGAAGCCGAACCGGTCAGCGTGGCCGCCGAGCACAAGCCGAAGCGCGTGAAGAAGGAGAAGGTTGTCCGCGACAGCTTCACCATGCCGAAACCCGATTACGAGAAACTCGGGGAGCTGAAGGCGAAATGCCTGAGCGCAGGCGTAGCCGTGAAAAAGAGTGAGTTGCTGCGAGCCGGTCTGCTGCTGCTCGAAGCGGCGCCGCTTGCCCAGTTGCTCGAAGCGATTGCCGCGGTCGAGACGGTCAAGACGGGGCGGCCGGCTAAACCGTCGCATCAGACCGCGGCTCACTAAACGGCGCGAGGCCGCGCCACAGCACGCCAAGCTGCGACGGGTTGCGCCGCGTCATCAGCAACGGTGGATGTGGCCGCCGCGAGTTTGGGTCGCCCGGTTGTATCGCTGCGCTTGCCAAAGGTGAGTCTTTTCGGGAGCTTGAGCCGTGCAGAGGCGCTCGCCTCTATTCGCTCGGCACGCCAGATGCAACGCAGGCATCGCGAACGCTAACGTGTCGAATCACACTGCAGACAAAGACGACGCGCGTATCGCTCAGGGAAAGGTGAGTACTTTCGGGAGCGCGAACGCGGCGGCGAATAATGCCGAATGTGGCGATGAAAAGACGGGCGTCACGATCGCGAAGTGCAGGGCATTTTTGTTGACCCGCCACGGCTGTTTCCGCGAAAACAGTATACAGGGTCGCGTTTTATGCTTGCGTGTCGCATAGCGCGATCAGCGCGGCTGAGGGTGCGTCACGTACGCACGTTGGACGCGAGCCCGGGTGCGGGCTCGTGATAGGTGAGGGTTTTCGGGAGTCGAACGCCGTGGACCTGAGGTGAGTCAACCGCGCTGCGTCAACTCACGGATGTCCGCGACGGGTACCTCGCCGAAGACGTCGCTCAATGCGAAGTCGACCAACTGGATAGCGCACTGCTCCGGCGAAACGAGTTGCCCATTGCGTTTGAGTTCTTCGAACTTCTCGCGCAACGGAAATTGTTCTTTACCGCTGCTGCGAATCTCCGCCTGCATGTTGGTGTCGACGACGCCCGGCGCCACGCTGCAAATACGCAGCGCGCGGTTGGCATCGAGGACGACAGCCCGCGCATGGTGATCGAGCGCGGCCTTGGTCGCGCAATAGAGGCTCCAACCGGGGTAGGCATTGCGACCCGCGCCGCTCGAGATGTGCACGATGCGCCGGTCGTTCGCGGAAGTGCTGGCCGTGGCGACGGCGCTCGCCAGCATCAACGGCGTCGCCACGTTCAGGCTAACCGCGCTCGCGATGGCAATCGCGTCCTGCGATTCGAGCGGGCCGATCGGCTGCACCATGCCCGCGTTGTTGAACAACAGCACGCTATGCGCACCGTCGACGAAGCGGCTCAACGCGTCGCCCGCGATCCATTGTGCGACGCGCGCCGGATCGGCAAGGTCCAGCTCGACTTCTTCGAGTGTTTGGGGATACCGCTGTGCGAGCGCGTTGTTGCGTGAGCGCGAGAGCGCCAGCACGGCAATGTTGCGCGACAGCAGTTGTTCCGCGAGCGCAGCGCCGAGGCCGCGCGTATGGCCGGTAACGATGGCGCGAGTGATGGGTGAAGTCATGAGGGTCGACAGAGAGGGCAGATAAGAGCGCGTATTTTCTCACGAGGCACGTTGCGTCTGCAGCCGCGCGCCCCTCACGCCGAGCGGAAGCGCTCCCGGTACTGCGCCGGCGTCGTGCCGATGCGCCGCACGAACACGATGCGCATGCGGTCGGCGGTGCCGAAGCCGCAGTCGTAGGCGATCGCCTTGAGCGCGGCGGTACTGCTCTCCAGCCGCTTGCGGGCCGCGTCCACTCGCGCGCGTTCGACGAACTCGTGCGGCGTCACTCCGGTTTCTTCCACGAAGACCCGGGCGAAATTGCGCGCGCTCATGGCGGCGACATCCGCGAGCTGCTTCACCGTGAAGCGCTCGCCGATGTGTTCCATCACATGCGCCTGTACTTTCGCCACCGCCGACGTCTCATCCGCAGGGGCGGTCAGATAAGGGCTGAACTGCGACTGGCCGCCCTGACGCTGCGCGAAGACGACAAGCCGCTTCGCGACCGCGAGCGCGGTGTGCGGCCCATGATCTTCGGCGACGAGCGCGAGCGACAGATCGATCCCGGCCGTCACCCCTGCGGACGTGACGAGCCGCTCGTCGCGCAGATAGATGCGGTCGAAGTCGACCCGCGCGAGCGGAAACTGCGTGGCCAGTTGCTCGGCGTGTTGCCAGTGGGTCGTGACGTTGCGTTCGTCGAGCAGACCCGCGTGGCCGAGTGCGAACGCGCCGGTGCAGATCGATCCATAGCGTTTGCAACCCGAGGCGACGGTGGTGAGCCAGCGCGTCAGTCGCGGGTCGGGCGCGCTGTCCGGCAGCGCGGGGCCGCCGGCTACCAGCGCGAGATCGAAGTCGCGCCGGGCTCCTTCGAACGTATCGTCGGCGACGAGCGCCATGCCATTGGAGGCGCGCAATGCGCCCGGCTCCGCGCTGAGCAAGGTCACTTCGTAGTGCGCGCCGCGGGGCAGAAACTGATTGGCTTCCGAAAAGACATCCACCGGCCCTGCGACGTCGAGCGCTTGCACCCCGGGAAAAATCGCAACAGCGACGGTTGGCATCGAATGACCTCAGTGAGATTGGGAAAAGGTGAGGATTTCCAGGGAGTCGATTTTTTCACGCAAAGGTGATCGGTCTGATGACGCGGCACTCACGTGTCGTGATCTCCCGGATAGTCTCACCTTTGTGTGCGTCGCGATGATGATCATAAACGCCAGGCGGTCTCGGCGATGTGTCGCAAAGCATGCAGACGGTGCCTAGATTCGTGACTTATGGTGCGCCGGGTGTTGCGGTTCACATCACCTGCCATGCCAAAGGTGAGGCTTTTCGGGAGGCATGCTTGCATGCCGGTTCCGACCGTCGCGGCATCACCCGCGTCCATGCTGCGCGGCAATCTCCTGGAGATCGAGGTCGTATTCGAGGATGGTGAGCAGCTCATCGTCGATCTGCCCCGATCGATGCATCCGCAACAACTCCGTGCGTCCCGCGGCGATGGCTGCCAACACGACGTCGAAGTGGGCGGCGCGCTCGTTGGCTGGGAAGGCGGCTTCGAGTTGATAGGCCTCGGTGATGCGTGCGCGGTAAGTGTATTGCTCGAGCAGGCGTGGATGGATCACGCTGCCGTCCGGACCGTGGACGAGCGGCTGGATCGCGGCGAGCTGAGCCGCTTCGAGACGCGCCCACGCTTGCGGCTCGGTCAACAGACGATCACCGGGTTCGGCCACATGAGCGGGCTGGACCCAACGGATCAGCGGACCGATCGTCGTGCCCTGGCCGAGGACGGTCACCAGAATCACGGCAAAGGCGGCCACGAGAATCAGGTCGCGGCCGGGCATCGCATCGGGTAACGACAACGCAATGGCGAGTGTGACGACGCCACGCATGCCGGCCCAACTCGTGACGGTCGCGGAGCGCCAGTCGGGTGCGGCGCTGCTGCGTCGCATGAGCTTGCATAGCGCGCCGTTCAACGCTTCGACACTGAAGACCCACACGAAACGCGAAACGAGGACGGCTGCCAGCACGGCCGCCACCGCCGGCGCGAAGGCGGTCAACGCGTCGCCCACTCCGCCGAGGCGAACGATCACGCCACGCAGCGACAAGCCGATCAGGATGAACACCAGCGCTTCCATCAGAAAGATCACGACTTGCCAGAAGGCCGTGCCGCGTGTGCGCACCGCAGCTGGGAAGACTTCGTGCTGATACCAGCCGAGCATCATGCCGCAACTGACGGTAGCGATCACGCCGGAGACGTCGAGCATCTCGCCGACGATATAGCTGATCCACGCGGCCAGCACCGATGCCGTGATCATCAGGTAAGCGTCGTCGAGATACTGGAGCAGCTTCACGACCAGAAAGCCGAGCGCGATACCCACGGCCACGCCGCCTAACGCCAGGACCGCGAAGCTTGCTACTGCATGTCCGGTGCTGAAGGCGCCAGTCAACGCCGCCGCGACCGCGAAGCGAAACAGCACGAGCCCAGCCGCGTCGTTCAACAGGCTCTCGCCTTCGAGCAGCACCATCAGGCGTCGGGGCAGCGCGACGCGTTCGAGCACGGCCTTGGCGGCCACCGCATCCGGCGGCGAGACGATCGCGCCGAGCGCGAAGCATGCGCCCCACGGCAGACCGGGCACGACCTCATGCGCGACCACGCCGACCACCAGCGTCGTGAAGGCGACCGCGCCGATCGCAAGCAGCAGGATGCCGCCGAGGTTGCGCTTGAATTCGACCCAGACGGAGAAGTAAGCGCCGTCCATCAGGAGGGGCGGCAGGAACACGATCAGCACGAGCGCGGGATCGAGCGTGACGGTTGGCAGGCCGGGCACGAAGGCCATCGCAGCGCCACCGATCAGCAAAGCCGCGGCGGGCGGCAAGCGCAGGCGCTTCGCGAGGAGTTGCAGCCCGATCATCGCGATGAGCGACAGCAGGACAAGTTTGAAGGCCACAACGGAGGACATAGGGCGGTCTCGGTGAGTTCACTTCATGCGGTGGAACTGGGTTTCTACCATATGGCGGGGGGTGGGTGGATGTGTTTGGGTTTTGTGTGGGGGCTGGGTGCGAAGCCTCCATGCGGAAGTCTGCGAGTTGGATGCTTTGCGCTATCTGATCGCGAAGTCCGCAACTATCGGCGCAGCTGAAAACGTATCACGTTGAACTGTTCGACGTTGAGGGTGATCGTCTGACAGATTTCTTCGCAATTCCTCACGAATTTTGATGTCCTGAATCAGGGCATTTGTTGTCGATTTGCATGGCGTCCGAAATTTTAGGAATTGTCGGATAGTTCGTGTGGAACGCTCCTTATAGGGTGCTTGGGTTTCAAACAAGTACAACCAATAAGGATGACTATGAAAAACAACAAAGTTACTGAGAGTCCTGCAAGTATGGCGGCACGCTTGCTGGCTGCATTTGTGCTGCTCCTGGTCGCGTTTGGCGCCAACGCAACGGACTGCAACGCGCTCTATGCGGCTACCGGTGCAGTACCGGGTTCCCCCACCTGCCGGTGGGACGTTTACGGCCGTGTGCCCGGCAGCATGGCCAACTACGCGTGCATCAACACATGGTCCCTCATCGACGCGTGGTGCGCGACACCGACTGCGGAAGAACCCGAAGCGAGTTGTCCCGTCGCTGACCCGGTGTATCCGGGCAATGGTGCCGTCACCTTGACTGAAGCCGACTTTGTCAGCGGCGACGACATTCCGATGCGATTCACACGGACTTATCGATCCAGGTCACTGGGTAGCTCCGCCACGGCGATGGGGCCGGTCTGGTTCCATAGCTGGCAGCGCAACCTGGGACTCGTGAACGCCAACAGCGGTAGCTCGTCCAAAGTGCTTGCGTATCGCGAGAACGGTGAACCTGTCACTTTCAACTGGGCAGCCGGCACGTGGCGTACAGCCGGCTTTACCGGCCTTGCACTGGCACAGAGCGGCTCTGGATGGACGCTGACCGATCTCAAGACCGATACCGTCGAATCGTATTCGGCCCAGGGCGTGCTGCTTTCGGAGAGCACGAAGACGGGATTTGTTCGAACGTTGACTTACGGCGGTTCAGGGCTGCTGACCGCGATTACGCAGCATGCGGCGAGCACTGACGCTAACAACGACATCACGCTTCGCCTCGACTATGACGACAAGAACCGCCTGTCACGCCTGAACGACTCCTTGGGCCGCATGACGCAGTACGGTTATGACGCGAACGGCAATCTTGTTTCTGTTACCTGGCCCGATGGCTATGTACACCGCTATGTCTACGACGACGCGCGTTTCAAGAATGCGCTGACCGGAGAGATCGACGAGGCGGGCAACCGCATTGCGACGTGGAGCTACGATGCTCAGGGCCGTGCGGTAGACGTCAGCCATCCGGGTACCACGCAGAATGCGCAGTTTGCCTATAACACCGGTTCGACGGTCATCACTGGTCGTAAAGGTGCCACCACGCTGAACATGTCGTCGATTGGCGGGATGCTTCGGCCTACGGGGACAACCTCCGCCGCCGGCAATAGCAGCTCCGCGTGGGATGCGTCGGGAAATCTGCTGAAGGACACCGACGCAAGCGGCGGCACTTCTGAATACAGTTACGACGATAAAGGACGGCCAGTCCGAGCGATCGTAAAGGACGTCACCGGTACGTCGATCACCACGATCCGTTATGCCGATGGGACGACTTTGCGTCCCTCGATGATTGCGTCGCCGAAACTGATGCAGTCCTTCGTGTATGACGCGAACGGCAACACGACTGGGGTTAGCGAGACACCGACCACCGATCCAACCGGCGCCACTGGCTTCGAAGCAGGCGAGGCAGATGGGGCGACGATCGCGTATGGGATGACCTATGACGCAATGAACCGGCTCGCGTTCGTTCAACAGATGACCGGCGGGAAGGTCGCCGGCCAGTGGAAGGTCACTCGCGATGCAACGGGCAATGCCTTTGCGATCGTCGCACTAGGGGAGGTTCAGCAAGCCACGGAGATGATCACGCGGGATGCCGCCCATCGCGCGCTGCTGGGTTATAACCCGACGGGCGATTTCAGCTTGCGCTACGACCGACGTGGACGAATCGATCTCTTCAAATTCAATGAATATGCAAGTCCGGCGAACGGCGGTGTGCGACGCGTTTTCAAGGTCAGGTTCGGGTATTCACCCGACGGCCAGATCGTGTCACGTAGTGGCACCGTCGCAAGGAACGGCAGCATTCTCGACCTGAACGACGGCACGGACATTCCGATCAGCAGCGACGAGATCAATCAGTGGATCGATAACTACAACTATGGTGACTCTCCGGTAGGACCGCCGGCCAATCTCCAGGGTGCGCGTCGGTTGCTGGGTGACAACTTGCTGAGCACGTCGACCGTCTGCGGTGACTGTCACTTTTCGGCAGGACTGTTTGACGGCTCTGTGCGCGGTATCTTGATCGTCTATCGACTTTTACAGAACCCGGTAGTCAGATACGGCATCGGTCAGGGTGCAAGAAAGGTCGCGGAAAACTGGGAGCGCATCAAGGAGATGTGCAAGCCCGCGGCTGAGACGGAGGTCGATGGGATTCCGCCGGGGCGGATCACCTCGGAATACACTGATATCACAACGGGGGGTAGTATTCGCAACATCCGAACCGATGTTGGCAAAGCGGAGTTTGAGGCAAACCTCGTAGAGAGCGGCTATGTCCAGTCTCTTAGTAAGGATGGCAAAGCAGACATCTTTTCAAAGGGCGGGGCGCGTTACACCGTCAGAGAAGACTCAAACGCAGGATATCCTACCGCTGAGTATGTACCCGCTGGCGCAGCGCGCGGCACCATTAAGATCCGGCTTCCAAAATGAACGACATTGACTTTATGGGTGATTCTGCGACCTTCTTGCCGCTTTGGGAGCGTGCGAGCGCAAGCGCACAAGCACTAGCCAGCATCCCGTCGAGGGATCTGCTTTATTTTGATTCCGTCGACATATCGACTCAAAAATTCTTCGATCTCATTCGAGCTATGCTTGCTTTCAAGGGCGCCACGGACTTTGCCTCGCTAGTTCTTAAGCCAGATCCGTTCAGCTATTTTCATTTTCATTTCGGCAAGTACCCTGGTTTTATACATCGGGCTGAACACACCGATGATGACTTCTTTGAGTCTTGGCAAAAGGACCCAGGCGACAGTCCGGCGGACTGTCTTTGGGCAAACTCAGAACGATATGCGGTCTTGCCGATCCCCGGAGATTGGTTCGTGTACGCAGACAGAAAATGGGAGATGGGCGTCCTATCCGGGCCTCCGGATATCATTTCATTTGCACGTAATTTCTATCCGTTTTTTCTTGATCCTGGGGAAGGCTTCAAGATTGTTGACTAATTAAGCTGAAGTTGACCCAGCCAGGTCGGCCCTGGTCGTGGCCGGAATATTCGCCGTGCCGATCCTGCCAGACGATTTCGATTTCAAGCATGACGACGAATTCGCGCGTTGGCTTGGAGTCGCCATGCTCAATGCGATCTCACTGGGCCAACCTGACATCAAGCAATACATGACCGCAACGCAAGAGCCAATTGACAGACCATCAGGGCATTGAGCAGTCAGACGCTGCGCGACACGACCAACTGAAGTTCGATCATGTCGCGCGGCCACGACTTCGGGTGACGTTGTTTCACCCCCCTCAAGCCTTCAACGTCCCACCCGCCACATCCTCCCTCGACTGCACCTGCAGCACCGCATCCCGCTTATCCAGCAGATGCTGCCGCAAGATCGCGCTCAGGCGCTTGCCATCCCGCGCTTCCAGTGCTTCCAGCATCTCGCCATGGTCATGAACCGCGCGGTCCCACTTAGGAATCTGAAAGTTCGAGCGAAAACGCAGCGCCTGCAATCGTCGGTTGACCGAAATATAGGTCTGCCGCAAGGCTGAATTGCGCGCCGCCTCATTGATCTTGTCGTGGATCGCCTGATTGCGGCTGTAGTACCCCGCCAGATCGTTCTGCGCACGGCACGCCAGCATCGCGTAGTGCAGCGCCTTGATCTCGGCCAGTTCCACCGCGGTGATCCGCTCGGCCGCCAGCTCGCCCGAAAACGCCTCGAGCCCGCTCATCAGTTCGAACGTCTCGCGCAACTCCGCCTCGGACATCTTCGACACCGACGCGCCGCGGTTCGGCCAGATCTCGATCAGCCCTTCGGCCGCGAGCACCTTCAGCGCTTCCCGCAACGGCGTACGGGAAATGCCGAGCGTCTCGCACAACTCGCGCTCGTTGAGCTTCTTGCCCGGCTCCAACACGCCTTCGACGATAAAGCGCCTAATGTGCTCGACGACCGTGTCGTGCAGTCGCTGCCGCTCAACCTTCGGCATGAGCGGGGTGCCAGCCGTGTCCGCCTCGAAATCCGAATTTTGCATACAAAAACCCTCATACCTATTTCAGACAATTTTATAGGAACCTGATGCATAAAGGCATTAGGTAAGATAGCGGGTAAACACCGGTCCGGACCGTGCACATTTGCCTTGGGTTCGTCATCGAACTGCTGATATAGTTTTTTGCATGCAAAATTCAATCGGAGAAGACCCATGCTGAAACTCGACTTTCATCCCGCTGGCCGTCACTTCCTGCAGATCCCGGGGCCGAGCCCCGTGCCGGACCGCATCCTGCGGGCGATGAGCTATCCCACCATCGATCACCGTGGCCCGGAATTCGGCGCGCTTGGCCTGAAGGTGCTCGACGGCATCAAGAAGATCTTCAAGACCCAGCAGCCGGTGGTGATCTACCCGGCCTCGGGCACCGGCGCATGGGAAGCCGCGCTCTCCAACACGCTGAGCCCCGGCGACCACGTCCTGATGTTCGAGACCGGCCACTTCGCGACGCTGTGGAAGAAGATGGCGGAAAGCCTCGGGCTGAAGCCGGAGTTTCTCGGTCTGCCGGGCATCGAAGGCTGGCGCCGTGGCGTGCAGCCGCAGATGATCGAAGCGCGTCTGCGCGAAGACACGCAGCACGCCATCAAGGCCGTCTGCGTGGTGCACAACGAGACTTCGACGGGCGTCACCTCCGACATCGCCGCCGTGCGTCGCGCGATCAACGCCGCCGGTCACCCGGCCTTGCTGCTGGTCGACACCATTTCGGGTCTGGCCTGCGCCGACTATCGCCATGACGAATGGGGCGTGGACGTCACGGTGTCCGGTTCGCAAAAGGGCTTGATGCTGCCGCCGGGCATCAGTTTCAACGCGGTCTCGCCGAAGGCCATCGCCGCTAGCAAGCAGGCCAAGCTGCCGCGCAGCTTCTGGGACTGGACCGAGATCATCGAAATGAACAAGTCCGGCTACTGGCCGTACACGCCGAACACGAACCTGCTGTACGGCTTGTCGGAAGCGCTCGACATGATTCTCGGCGAAGGGCTCGACAACGTGTTCGCGCGTCACGAGCGCCTCGCCGAAGCCAGCCGCCGCGCCGTGCGGGCGTGGGGTCTCGAGATCCAGTGCGCCGACCCCGCTGTCTATAGCCCGGTGCTGACGGGGGTGATGATGCCCGAGGGAATCGACGCCGACGCGGTACGCAAGACCATCTACGAACGCTTCGACATGTCGCTCGGCACGGGTCTCGGCAAGATGAAAGGCCGCATGTTCCGCATCGGTCATCTGGGCGACTGCAACGACCTCACGCTGCTGGCGACGCTGGCCGGCTGCGAAATGGGCCTGAAACTGGCGGGCGTGCCGGTTGCTGCGAGCGGCTTGCCGGCGGCCATGGAGTGGCTCGCCAGCCAGGCGCAAGGCGCAGGATTGAAGGCCGCCGCCTGAGCAGCGGCGGGACATGACGGGGAGGGTGGGGAGCCTTCTCCTGACGGTAAGCGGGCGTAGCGGTTCATAAAGCGCTACGCCCAGGCAGCGCACGCTAGGGGATCAACGACGCAGCGCGCCGTTCCAGGCACGCGGTCGACACCAGCAACGGAGACGTACGATGAAGCGGTTTCGTGTGACCAGTGCGAGCAGTATCGTTTTATTGATGCTATGCATCATGTACTTCATTACCTACCTTGACCGCGTCAACGTCAGTACCGCAGCAGCCGGCTTCGGTAAGGAGTTCCAACTTTCTCATACTCAGATTGGCCTCGTCTTCTCGGCCTTCGCGTATCCGTACCTCGTGTTTCAGATCATCGGCGGCTGGGTGAGCGACCGGTTCGGCGCGCGGCGCACGTTGATCTGCTGCGGCGCAGTGTGGGCGCTGGCCACCATCCTGACCGGCCTCGCCGGCGGCCTTACTTCGCTGCTCGCCGCACGCTTGTTGCTGGGTTTCGGCGAAGGGGCAACGTTTCCGGCCGCAACAGCCGCGATGGCGCGCTGGGTCGCCAAAGAAAAGCGCGGCTTTGCGCAAGGCATCACACACGCGGCCTCGCGCATCGGCAATGCGGTGGCGCCGGGTGCGATCGTCCTCGTGATGGCCACCTGGGGCTGGCGCGAATCGTTCTACATCTGCGGGATATTCAGTCTCGTGTGGGTGATCGTCTGGGCAATCACGTTCACGGAGCATCCGAAAGACCATCCGCGCATCACGGCTGATGAACTCGAGGTCCTGCCGCAGCCCAAGCCGAAGGCCGCCAACGTACCGTGGAAAGCCCTGTTTCGCCGCATGGCGCCGGTCACGATTGTCTACTTCTGCTACGGTTGGACGCTGTGGCTCTTTCTCAGCTGGATTCCGCAGTACTTTCTGCATAGCTATCACCTCGACCTGCAGAAGTCGGCCATCTTCGCCTCGACGGTGTTTTTCGCGGGCGTACTCGGCGATACGCTCGGCGGTATCGTGACAGACAGGATCTTCACCCGCACCGGCAGCCTGAAACGTGCGCGTAGTTGGATGGTGTCGATCTGCATGCTGTTGACGCTCGCCGTGCTGGTGCCGCTGATGTTCGCGCACAACCTCTATATCTCTATGGCATGCCTGTCCGCCGGTTTCTTCTTTGCGGAAATGACGATTGGTCCGATGTGGGCGATTCCGATGGACATCGCACCGGAATACTCCGGCACCGCCAGCGGCATGATGAACACCGGTTCGGCGCTGGCCGCCATCATCTCGCCGGTAGCCGGCGGCTTTCTGATCGACCGCTTCGGCAGTTGGGAATTGCCGTTCGTCGGCAGCATGCTGCTGATGGGCATCGGCGTGGTGCTCGCCTTCCGCATGCAGCCGGAAAGCAAATTCGAAGTGAACGCGACACCGGGCGCGCAGCCGGCAACTGGCTTCAAAGTCTGAGCGCGCGCAGCACGCCCGGTTTTTAATCTCTGACCCGTAACGACGTAACGATGACCTCTACCGACATTTCCCCCTTGAGCCAGCGTCTCGCCGATGCGCGCGCACATCACCTGACGCTCGACAGCGTGCCGCCGGAACTGATCCCAGTTGACGCAGACGCCGCCTACGCGATTCAGCACGAGATTCTGCGTGCGTCGGGCGCGCGGATCGGCGGCTGGAAAATCGGCGCGAAATCCGAGACCGGCCCGATTCAAGGTGCGCCGCTGCCGGCCGGCGATGTGTATGACGACGGCGCGAAACTCTCGCGTGAGGCGTTTGCGCCGCTCGCGCTCGAACTGGAGATTGCGTTTCGCTTCGGCCGCCGCTTCGAACCGGCAAGCGAACCGTACAGCGAAGACGAAGTGTTCGCGGGTATCGGATCGTTTGGCACAACGATTGAAATTGTCGCGAGCCGCTACGCCGCATGGCCGAACATCGACAAGCTCGCGCAACTCGCCGATCTGCAAAACAACGGTGCGCTCATCGTTGGCGAATTCGCGCCTTATCGTGACGACTTTCCATTTGTCGCGCCGTCGCTGCGCTTCAGTTTCGAAGGGCGCGATGTGGTGCTCGCCGCCGCGGCGAACCCTGCCGGCGATCCACGCCGCCTGCTCCCGTGGCTCGTGAATCACTGTGCAGTGCATCGCGGTATGGCTGTTACGCCGGACATGGTGATCACGGCCGGTTCCTACACGGGCATGTTTTTCCCGCAGAGCGCAGGCACGGCGAGCGGCCGCATTGAAGGGCTCGCGCCCGTCAGTGTGACGCTCTTCTAGAGATTTCTTCGGGCCGACGATATGACGAATGCCGCTTCCCCCTTACTCGTCAAACCCATTCACCTGGTTCCGTCCAGCGCGCGGTTGACGACGCCGCTCGCGAGGCGTCTGCGCGAAGCCTTGCGCGGCGACGTGCTGTTCGACGCAGCCAGCCGCGGCCGTTACGCCACGGATGCGTCGATCTACCAGATCACGCCGATCGGCGTTGTCGTGCCGCACGATCAGGACGATCTGCGCATCGCGCTCGAAGTCGCGCGCAGCGAGAAGGTGCCGTTGCTCGCGCGCGGCGCCGGCACGAGCCAGTGCGGACAGACGGTGGGCGAAGCGCTGGTGATCGACACCAGCAAGTGGCTGAACAATATCGTCGCGTTCGATGCCGAGGCGCGCACCGTGACGGTCGAACCGGGCGTCGTGCTCGATCATCTGAATGCCTGGCTCAAGCCCCATGGGCTGTGGTTTCCGGTGGATGTATCGACGGCGGCGCAATGCACGATTGGCGGGATGACCGGCAATAACTCGTGCGGCTCGCGCTCGATCGAGTACGGCAACATGGTGCACAACGTCGAGGCCATCGAAGCGATCCTCGCCGACGGCAGCGAGGCGCGCTTCGCATCGCTGCGCGAGGCGCCGCAAGGGGCGCGTCTGCAGGAGATCGTCGAAGGCGTGAAGCGCATCGCGCTGCGCGAACGCGACGAGATTGTCGCGCGTGTGCCCAAGGTGCTGAGGCGCGTGGCCGGCTACAACCTCGACGTGTTCGATTGCCAGAATCCACGCGCCTACACCGACGATGGCATCGCCAACCTCGCGCATCTGCTGGTTGGCTCGGAGGGCACGCTGGCGTTCAGCCGGCAGTTGACGCTGAAGCTCGCGCCGTTGCCCGCGCACAAGACGCTCGGCGTGGTCAACTTCCCGACCTTCTGGCAGGCGATGGACCTGACGCAGCACATCGTCAAGTTGAAGCCCGTGGCGGTTGAACTGGTGGACCGCACGATGATCGATCTGGCGATCGGCAATCCGGCGTTCCGCCCGGTCATCGAGAAAGCGCTCGTCGGCCGTCCCGAAGCGATCCTGCTGGTGGAATTCGCCGGCGAAAGCCGTGACGCGCAACTCGCCGGTCTCAAGCAACTGACCGAGCTGATGGCCGACCTCGGCCTGCCCGATTCGGTCGTGCAGATGCCGGACGCAAACGAGCAGAAAGCGCTGTGGGAGGTCCGCAAGGCGGGTCTGAACATCATGATGAGCATGAAGGGCGACGGCAAGCCGGTGTCCTTCATCGAAGATTGCGCGGTGCCGCTCGAGCACCTCGCCGAGTACACCAGCAAGCTGACCGAGGTGTTCCACCGTCACGGCACGGAAGGCACCTGGTACGCGCACGCGAGCGTCGGCACGCTGCACGTGCGGCCGATTCTGGACATGCGTCGCGACGGCGCGCTCAAGATGCGCGCGATCGCGGAAGAAGCGGCAGTGCTCGTGCAGGAATACAAAGGCGCCTATTCGGGTGAGCACGGCGACGGACTGTGCCGCGGCGAATGGGTGGCGTGGCAATACGGCCCGCGCCTGAACCAGGCGTTCAGCGAGATCAAGACGCTCTTCGATCCGGACAACCGCTTCAATCCGGACAAGATCGTGCGGCCGCCGAAGATGGACGACACGCGCAATTTCCGCTTCGCACCGGGCTATCGGGAGCGCGCGGTGGAGACGGCGCTCGACTGGTCCGCATGGAATGTCGAACGCGATCCGCTCACCGGCGAGGAGAGCTTGCCGGGGACAGGTAACGATCTGTCCGGCGGCCTCGCCAAGGCCGTGGAGATGTGCAACAACAACGGCCATTGCCGCAAGTTCGATGCGGGCACGATGTGCCCGAGCTACCGCGTGACGAAGGACGAGCAGCACGTCACACGCGGCCGCGCCAATACGCTGCGGCTGGCTATTTCTGGGCAGCTCGGCGAGGCAGGGCTGGCGAGCGACGACGTGAAAGACACGCTGGATCTGTGCGTGTCGTGCAAAGGCTGCAAGCGCGATTGCCCGACCGGTGTCGATATGGCGAAGTTCAAGATCGAAGCACGGGCGGCGCGCGTCAAGCGGCACGGTCTGAGCATGCGCGACCGGCTGGTGGCGTTCATGCCGCGCTATGCGCCGTTCGCCAGCAAGGTGCCGGGCCTGATGGCTTTGGCCGACAACGTGCCGGTACTCTCCACGTGGTTCAAGCGGACGGTGGGTTTTGCGCCGCAACGCACGTTGCCGCGCTTCAGCAAATCGTTCCTCGCAAGTGCTGTAGCCAGCGGAAGAGCCACCGCGGCAAAGACACGTTCAGATGCAGACGGCGTCGTCAAAGAGGTGTTGTTGTTCGTCGATACGTTCAACAACAACATGGAGCCGGACAATGCGCGAGCGGCGCAGCGAGTGCTGGAGGCCGCCGGTTATACCGTGCACTTCAACACACGCGAGGGAGAGCGGCCGGTGTGCTGCGGCCGTACTTTCCTCGCGGCGGGTCTGGTGGACGAAGCGAAACAGGAAGCGCGGCGCATGCTCGACACGTTCCGGCCGTTTGTCGAACGCGGTGTGCCGATTGTCGGACTCGAACCGTCGTGTCTGCTGTCGCTACGCGACGAGTTTCTCCACTATGGTTTCGGCGAAGAGGCACAACGGCTGTCGAAGTCGGCATTCCTGTTCGAAGAGTTTCTGGTGCGCGAGCAGAAGGCCGGGCGTCTGGCGCTGGAACTCAAACCGTTGCCTACACCGAACGCCCTGGTGCACGGCCATTGCCATCAGAAAGCCTTCGACGCCTTCACGCCGGTGCAAACCGTGCTGAAATGGATTCCGGAGCTGACGGTGTCGACGGTCGAATCATCCTGCTGTGGGATGGCGGGTAGTTTCGGCTACGAGGCCGAGCATTACGAAACCTCGCAGGCGATGGCGGAGTTGTCGTTGCTGCCTGCCGTGCGCAAGATCGGCGCCGATACGGTGATGGTGGCCGACGGCACCAGTTGCCGGCATCAGATTCACGATGGTGCAGGCGTCGACGCGGTGCATGTGGCGCGTGTGCTGGCGATGGCCTTGAAGTAACCAGACCTACGCCGCTGCGCTCACCGCTTGCCGGTATAACACCGGCGCCACACCCACCGCTTCGCGGAAGCGGTGGCTGAAGTGGCTCGCATTGGCGTAACCGCAGCGCGCCGCCACCTGGGCGATCGGCAGCGTGGTGGTGCGCAACAGCACCCGTGCCCGCTCGATGCGCTGCTGCGCGATCCACGCAGCCGGCGGCAAGCCGAACGAGGTGCGGAACATGCGGGCCAGGTGGTACTCCGACAGACACGCCACCTCGGCCAGATTGCCGAGCGTGAGCGGCTGGGTCAAATGCTCGTCGATGTAATCGCGCAGCCGCCGGCGTGTCGCCACCGAGAGCCCGCCCTTCAGTTCCGCACCCATGCGGCTCACGCCTTGCGAGCGCAGCAGCAGGCTCAGGACTTCGTGGGCCGTTTCGTTGGTTCGCAACAGACCATCGGCGTCGTCCCAGCTTTCGTGGGTCAAGGACTGGCACAGCGTGGCAATGCGGGCGTCTTCGAAATAGGTGCGGTCAGCCAGCGTCACTTCGCGCGGTTCCCGGTCAAGCTCGCGCACGGCGCGCTGCGTGAAATGTTCCGGCAAAAAGTACAGGTGCATGAAGTGCAT
Source organism: Paraburkholderia sp. GAS38 (assembly GCF_050434965.1). NCBI lineage: Bacteria > Pseudomonadati > Pseudomonadota > Betaproteobacteria > Burkholderiales > Burkholderiaceae > Paraburkholderia > Paraburkholderia sp. GAS38. The sequence goes on from NZ_JBNDJO010000016.1 coordinate 86,132, forward strand.
CTGGCCGCGCACCCACCAGCGCGATTCGTGGTCGCCGGGCAGCGCGCAAAGCCGTGCCGGCGCGCCGTACAGTCCCGGCATTTTCTGGCGCTCGGTGCGGTAGCCGCCGTCGAGGTAGCACGACAGCGTGTGATGGCCGGGGTTGTCGTAGACGGTTTCGTCCTCTTTGGTCACGCGGGTCCATTCGGCCACTGCCAGATGGTCGCCGAGCCACGCGAAGCGCTGCAGCGTCGCATTGGCGTCGCGCAGCGTGTGACACACCGACTGGAGGCCAAATGGCGTCTCGGTGGGGTCAGTGGCGGCGCTAGGCAGGTGGGTGTTCACGGCGCGAGAGAGTGGCGGATAGCATAGCTTGCAGTATAGAGCGGGCGTGGCCGTCCCCGCTCGCCGCGGCCAACATGTGCGCAATCCTGGACAAGTGACGGGCGGTTCGCGGGCGCACAGTCGGGTGATCGAATCCCCGAACCTCTTTTCCGCCAGCCTTGCCATGAACCTGCTTCTCTACGCGATAACCGTCCTGATCTGGGGCACGACCTGGATTGCCATCAAGTGGCAGCTCGGCGTGGTGCCGCCGCCGGTGTCGATCGCCTGGCGCTTTGCGCTCGCCGCGCTCATCCTGTTCGCAGTGCTGCGCATCCTGCGCCGGCCCATCTGGCCGCCGCGCGCCGCATGGCGGTATCTGGTGGCACAGGGGCTGGCGCTGTTCTGCTGCAATTTCCTGTGCTTCTACTACGCCGAGCAGATCGTGCCGAGCGGTCTGGTCGCGGTGATCTTCTCGATCGCGCCGCTCCTGAACTCGATCAACGGCCGGCTGTTCATGGGCCGTCCGCTGCAACCCACGGTTATCGTGGGGGCGATGCTCGGGCTGATCGGCATCCTGTGCCTGTTCGTGCCGCAGATGGCCGGACATCTCGGCGACCGCACCGCCTGGCTCGGCCTCGCGATCGCGTTTCTCGGCACGCTGTGCTTTTCCACCGGCAGCCTGCTGTCGAGCCGGATGCAGTCGATGGGCCTGCACCCGCTCGTCACCAATAGCTGGGCCATGCTGATCGGCGCCAGCATCCTGACGGTGGGCAGCGCGTTGGCGGGCTTGTCGTTTGCTGTCGAGCCCGATGCGCGCTATCTCGGCGCGCTGGCTTATCTGGCCGTGTTCGGTTCGGTGGTCGGCTTTACGGCCTATCTGATGCTGGTCGGGCGGATGGGCCCGGAGCGCGCCGCCTACTGTACCGTGCTGTTTCCGATCGTGGCGCTGGCGGTATCGACCGTCTACGAGGGCTATCACTGGACCGCACTGGCCGCCGTCGGCCTGGTGCTGGTGGTGGCCGGCAATCTGGTGGCGTTCGATCTGACGCGGCGGTTCTTCGCGCGGCGCGCGACGGCCTGATTCAGCGCAGCTCGGCGGTGAGGGTCTGCCAGGCGCGTTGCACACCGGCAAGTCTTTGAGGTGAGGCTTTCCGGGAACTGATCCGGTGCAGTGTTTCCCGTAGAACCGCAGAAGGTGAGTACTTACGGGAACACTGAATTCGCTGAGCCTAGCGAGCGTGCACACCGTGGCCCTCACCCTCGCGCCATCTCGGCGCAAACGCCGACATCAGCGCAGCGGCTGCGTACATCACAAAGCCCACACCGCCGACCCACCACAGCGCGATCGACACCCGCGGTGCGAGAATCGTCGCGGCGCCGGCAATCGCCACGCCGAACAGACTGCCCGCCTGACGCAAGGCGTTCAGCAGACCCGCGGCCACCCCAGCCAGCTCGCCGGGTACCTGTTCCAGCACCGTCGAGATCATCGGCGCTACCGAGAGCGCGGTGCCGCAGCCGAACACGATCATCGCCGCATACGTCAGCATCCACGGCGCGCGCATCTCCAGGCTCGCGGCCATCAGCGGAACAGCGACGGCGGCAAAGCCAAGCCCGCTCGCCATCAGTTGCGTTGCGTTGAAGCGGCCATGCAACTTGCCCGACAGCAAATTACCCAGAGACAGGCTAGCCGCGATCGGCAGCAGCGTAAGACCGGTCTGACGTGCATTCATGCCCATCTCGCCGTGCAGGTAAAGGCTCAGCACGAACAGCAAGCCGAAATAGCCGACGTACACCGAGGTCCCTGCCAGATTCATCGCGACGAACAGGCGGTTGCGAAACCACTGCGGCGGCACCATTGGATCGTGCGTGCGCCGCTCGACCGCAATCAGCGTCAGCGTCGCCAGCACGGCGATTAGCGCGGCGCCCCACACCTCACGCGCCGCGATGCCGCGCGACGGCAGTTCGATTGCCGCATAGCACAGCGAGCCCAGCGCGACGATGCTTGCCAGTTGACCGGCCCAGTCGAAGCGGCGCGCACCGCTGCGCACGCTGTGACGCACCACCAGCCACGCTCCGCCGAAACCGACAATCCCCGTCGGCACGTTGATCAGAAAGGCGCTGCGCCAGCCATACCCTTGCACGAGGATGCCGCCAAGCACCGGCCCGACCGACGCCGCCACGGACGCAATCGTGGCCCATACCGCAATGGCCCGCGCCCGTTCGACAGGGTCGTCGAAGGTGCTGCGGACAATCGCCAGCGAGGCCGGCAGGAACAACGCCGCACCTGTGCCCTGGACGAAGCGCGCCACGACCAGCGCGCCGACATTCGGCGCGAGCCCACAGGCTGCCGACGCCGCCACGAACAACGCCAGTCCGCACAGGTACACCGCCTTCGCGCCGAAGCGATCGGAGGCGACGCCGCCTGCCAGAATCAGGGCGGCGAAACTGAGCGTGTACGCATCGACGATCCAGGCGAGGCCGCCCACCGATGCTCCGAGCGTGGCATGCATCGCGGGCAGCGCGACATTGACGATAGTCGTGTCGAGCACCGCCATGAACATGCCGCTCGCCACCAGCGCCAGCGTCAGGCGCGGGCGGGTGGTGGGTTTCGACGCCACCAGGGTGGCGGGGGCAAGTGTCTCGACAGCGCATTCGGTCATGTGCGGCTCCGGGGTCATCGCCGAAGTCTAGACGGCGCGGGCGCTGCAACAAAGCCATGAATACGCATCGGTATGATGCAGAATTGCAGTAAGGAGGACGCCTTCGATGATGAACTGGGACAACGCCCGCTTCTTTCTCGCCGTCGCCCGCACGGGCACGTTGCGCGGCGCGGCGGTGCAACTGAACGTCGACCAGGCCACGGTCGGCCGCCGCATCGCGGCGCTCGAAGAGACACTGGCGGCGACGCTGTTTTTGCGCACGCCGGCGCTGTTCGTCCTGACGCCGGCGGGCGAGGCTTTGCTTGGGCCCGCTGAGTCGATGGAGCAGGCGGCCCTGCTGATCGAACGGCGCATCGCCGGCCTCGACGATCAGTTGGCCGGAACGATTCGCGTCGCGACGACGGACTCGCTCGGCAAGCGTTTCGTGGTGCCGGCCATCGCCAAGGTGCGCCGCGCGCATCCGGGCATCGAGATCGTCTGCGTGACTTCGGCGCAGATCGCCAACCTGACGCGGCGCGAGGCGGATCTCGCCATTCGCACGCTACGTCCCGATTCGCCGGACCTGATCGCGCGAAAGCTCGCGCAACTGGAATCGCGCTTATATGCGTCGCGTGACTATGTCGCGGCGCGTGGCGAGCCGCGTGAAGGCGAGGCGTTCGAGGGCCACGACCTGGTGATGTATCAGCAACCGGTTGTGCCCTCCATGTGGAGCGCGTTGTGCGGCGAGCCGACTTCGCGCGGCCGGGCGGTGTTTCAGACCTCGTCGACGGCGATGCTGTTCGAGGCGACCATCGCGGGAATGGGCATTGCGGAGTTGCCCTGTTTTCGCGCCGAGGACGAACCCGAACTGGTGCGCGTCATGCCGCATCGCTACAACCATTTCGACGTATGGCTGGTGGCCCACGCCGATCTGTATAAAACCGCGCGCATGCAGGTGCTGGTCACGGCCGTAGTGGAAGCATTCGCGACTGCGGTCTAGCGCGGCATGGTTGCGCCGTCGCGCGGAAAACTTTGCCCAATGCGTAATATTTGAAAATATATATCGGCAAAAGAGGCCCCCATTTCAAATTTTGCAATGCGAATTGCATTATGATTTTTGATAATTTATAAAAGAGATTTTTTATCGATTAATTTCCACGAAAAGTATGCGAGGATAAATCGCCCCTCGCAAGGAAACGATCGTGAAACTCTCCTCCCGCTTTGGCGCAGCACTGCTCGCTTTACAGAGCATTGTGCCCTGTGCCGCGCTTGCTCAATCGCAACTGACCTACACTACCTCCTGGATTGGCAATAGCTTTGGATTTGGTGACGGCAATTGGATGCAGCAGGATATTCAATCCATCAATGTTGCGCCGAATGGCACTGTTTATACCAATTCGCCATGGGATGAAAGCGGCAGCGAAATCGCGTCCTATCAGAACGGCAATAAACTTGCCGTAGCCGGCAATACGCACGGTTGGGGCGCGGCCGGTGGCGATGCAGTGGCCACCAACAGCACGTATCTGTACGCGGCGATGTCCATCGGCAATGAGAGCAACGCGCTGGTCGGCGCGGACTATCCGCCGCAAAACCAGACGTGGTTCGGTCTCACGCGGCGCCTGTTGTCGAACATCGCCACCGGTGCGCCGTTTGCATCCGGCATCGGCAACAGCGCTAACGCAACCAAAGACAGTTTCCTGCGCGTCGAGGCGGTAACCGCCGGCGTCGACGCGGGCATTCGCGGACTCGCCGCCACCGACAGCGAAGTGTACGTGGCCGATACCTATGGCAACCGGATTGTCGTGCTCGACGCACAAACCATGCGGCAGTTGCGCTCATGGAGCGTGACGGCTCCGGGCCGCATCGCGATCGATACCGACACGACGTTGTGGGTCATCAGCGGTTTCGATTCGGCGAGCGGCGCGAGTGTCGTGCACTACTCGAACACCGGCACTCTGCTGGCGGGCACCTTGCCGCTGCCGGCGGGCACGATCCCCACCGCCCTTGCGATCGCACCGTCAGGACAGATTCTCGTGGCGGACAATGGCCCCTCGCAGCAGATTCTCGTGTTCGACAAGCTCACCGGCGGCCAGACGCAACTCGACACTGCGCTCGGCACGCGCAACGGCCTCTTCCATACGGTCGAAGGCACGCCTGGGAACTGGCGCTTTAACGGCATCACCGGCATCGGTTTCGATCAGAGCGGCAATCTGTATGTGGGGCAGAACAACGAGGGGCCGCGGCCCCTCGGCTCGGCGACGGTTGGCGAGGGCGCGGTGCTCGAGAGTTATGGATTCGCGTCGCAGCAACTGAACTGGCGTTTGTACGGGCTGACCTTTGTCGACAGCGGCGACTTCGACCCGGCCAATCCCACTAGCGTGTATAGCGGCTCGAAACGCTTCACGCTCGATTACAGCCAACCCACCGGCAAAGAGTGGTCGTATGCCGGCTTTACGCTGAACCGTTTCGCTTACCCCGACGACCCCTCCTTCTATCTCACTCGCAACGTGCGCGGCGAGCCGATGATGCGGCGGATCAACGGCCAGCCGTATCTGTACACGCTTGACCCGTACTCGCACTATCTGAGCGTGTATCGGTTCGACACGGCCCATGGCGAAGTCGCGATTCCCTCTGGCCTGCTGGCCGAGAATCCGATTCCGGGCACCTGGCCGGCCGGACAGCCGACCTCCGGCGAGTGGATGTGGCGCGACAGCAATGGCGACGGCGTGGTCGATGCGAACGAGATCACCAGCAACCCGTCCACGGGCAGCACCGTCGGCGATGGCTTCTGGTGGGTGGACAGCGCCAGCAACGTCTGGCTCGCGACGCCCGTGAGCGGTATCCGCGAGATGCCTTTGCAGGGGCTCGATTCGTTCGGCAATCCGATCTATCAGTACACCGGCGCGAAGACGTTCGCAATGCCGTCGCAGTTCACCCGACTCGGACGGGTTGTCTACGTAGCGCAGACCGATACGATGTACGTGACGGGCTTCACGAGTGCGAACCCATGGAATTCGACGCTCTGGAAAGAAGCCGGCCCATTGCTCGCGCGCTATGACAACTGGAGCAGCGGCAACCCGTCGTTGGTCTACACCGTTGCACTGCCGTGGAATACGCAAAGCGATCCGCAGGTGACCACGGTGGGTGTCGCGGTGGCGGGCAATTACATTTTCGTGGCCGAGTTGTTCACGCAGAAAATCGATGTGTACGATGCGCGCTCGGGTCAGGCAGTCGGCTATATGACGCCCGGCGCGAGTGTGGGTAACACGAGCGGTTGGGTCGACGTGGAACTCGGCATCAACGCAGTGGAGCGCGACAACGGCGAGTACGACGTGCTGGTGGAGGACGATGCCCGCGCCAAGATCCTGCTGTACCGGTGGACGCCTGCGTCTTAACGGCTTCGTGTGCGGCGAATGGACGAATGGACGACCGATCGCGATCGGTATATAACAACATTAGAGATTCATTCACCCCTGCCACACATGGAGAGATGGTCCATCATGACGCGTGATGTTTCGCAAAAGCAGGAAACGGGCGAAAGGCCCGATCTCGAACACCTTGACGCAGCCATCAGCCACGTCGACCAGTTGGTGAGTTCGGGCGGCATTGCATCGGGCGCGGCCAAAGGGCTGTTGTATAGCCTGATCGAAACGCTCGGCACGCTGGTGGGCGATCCGGATCTGCCCGAGCACGCCCGTTCCGGCTATGAAGGCTTGCTGGAAACCGCCCGCGAATTACGGATCAAGCTCGAACACTGAAATTGATCTGGAGATTCACGCTTCCGCGCTTTCTTGCGCGGCTAGCGCTTCCAGCAGAGCCTCCGGCGCCGACGTGATCTGCACGTTCGGCGTGCCATGCCAGTCCGCACAGCGCTGGAACGCGCGCTGAAGGTCCGCGGCGAGACGGCCGCTGACGCGCACTCCCGGTTCCAGATGAACCGCCTTCAGTTCGAAGATGCCGCTCGTCCGGTGCGCCTTCGCATCGGCGCGGCCTACCAGCTTGCCGCGGCTCAGGATCGGCAGCACGAAATAGCCGTACTTGCGTTTGGCCGCCGGCGTATAGCACTCGATTGCATAGTCGAAGTCGAACAGCGCGGCGGCGCGCTTGCGGTCCCACACAACCGGGTCGAACGGCGACAGCAAGGTCGTCACGGTCGAGGTCAGTTTGCCGTTGATGGCATCGTCGATCAGCGGTGCAAACTCATGATGCACGTAGGTGTCCTGCTTCCAGCCATCGACGCGAACCGGGATCAACTCGCCTTCGTCGGCCAGTGCGTGCAGCGCATCGACATAGGGCCGGCGCGGCAGGCGGTAGTAATCGGCGACCCAATCGGCGCGCGCGACGCCCAAAGCGCGGCAACTGCGCCGCAGCACTTCCTGCGCGACCGCCTCTGCCGGCTGCAGATCGCGCTGATCGTTCCAGCCCGGCAGCACCCGTTCGGTCAGATCGTAGACACGATGAAAATTGCGCCGCTCGGCCACCATCAATTGACCGATGGCGAACAGCACTTCGAGGTGGCGCTTCTCAGGCTTCCAGTCCCACCAGCCGTTACTCTTGCCCGCCTCACGGACAAAATCCGCCGAGCGGACCGGTCCGTTTGCGCGAATCTGTTCGAGCAGGCGCGCGATTTCCTTGCGGTATTTCTTGTGCCACTCCGCCGCGTATTTCCAGCCCATACCGCTGGGGTCGAGCATGCGGTGACGCAGCAGGCCGTAGTCTTCGATCGGCACGAAGCAGGCCTCGTGCGACCAGTATTCGAAGAGCTGGCCTTCGGCGAGATGCTCGTCGAGCCACTGCGGCGTGTAGGCGCCGAGGCGGCTGAACAGCACGAGGTAAGGGCTGCGTGCGACGACGTGAATCGTGTCGATCTGCAACTGCGCCATGCGGCGAATTGCGTCGAGGACGTCGGCTTTGGTGGCTTTGCGGCGCGGCGGGGTCAACAAACCTTGCGCGGCCAGATGGAGGGTGCGGGCAGCGGATAACGGGAGAGTCTTCACGCGGTCGATCGCTGAGTGGAGGGAGCGGCGCAGCGGCGCTGACGAACTGGCGCCTGGGCGGACCCCGAAGAGGCTCCGCCCGGCCGGACAACCGCTACTTTAGCGCGAATGCGCCAGGCGTCATGCGCCCAGTGCCACGGCCTCCGGCTCTCCCGCGGCGATGGCCAGCATCTGATGGATCTGCGAGACCACGGCAGCCCCTTCGCCCACTGCCGCTGCCACGCGCTTCGTCGAGCCCGCGCGTGCATCGCCGATCGCGAACACGCCATCAACCGTGGTGCCGAGGTCGCAGGTGGAGTTCAGGCCTTTTTCGCCGGTCAGCACGAAGCCTTTCGGGTCGAGTTGCACACCGCAGGTTTGCAGCCACTCGGTGTTCGGATCCGCGCCGGTGAAGAGAAACAGATGACGCGTGTCGAAACGGTCCGTGCCGTCCGCCAACGGCGCCTTCAACACCACCGACGCGAGACCGACCTCATCCGCATCGAGCCGCCCGATTTCCGTATGCGGATGCACGAACACATTCGGCAACGAGCGGATCCGGTCGATCAGATAGCGCGACATGGTCGCTTCGAAGCCGCTGCGCCGGATCAGCACATGCACTTTCGCCGCGTGCGTGGCGAGATAGACGATGGCCTGACCGGCGGAATTGCCACCGCCCACCAGCACGATCTCTTCGCGCTTGCAGAGCTTGGCTTCGACAGGCGAGGCCCAGTAGTAGACGCCGCGTCCATCGAAACGCTCGAGACCCTCGATGGCGGGCCGCCGGTACACGGCGCCGCTCGCAATCACGATGGTGCGCGCTTTCACGCTGCCGCCGCACTTGAGTTCGAGGCGATGCGGCGACTCCTCGCAATGCAGGGCTTTGACCCTGACCGGAATGGCCACGTGTGCGCCGAACTTCTGCGCCTGCACAAACGCGCGCCCGGCCAGCGCCTGACCGCTGATGCCGGTGGGAAAGCCCAGATAGTTCTCGATGCGCGAACTGGCGCCCGCCTGGCCGCCTGGCGCGCGGCTGTCGAGCACGATCACCGAGAGGCCTTCCGAGGCCGCGTAAACCGCGGTCGCGAGTCCCGCCGGGCCGGCGCCGACGATGGCGACGTCGTAGATCAACGACGCATCGAGTTCGGGCAGCATGCCGAGGCAGGTCGCGAGTTGCGGATCGCTCGGATGACGCAGCACGGAACCGTCCGGACAGATCACGAGCGGCAGATCTTCAGGCTGCGCGCCGAACTGTTCGATCAGGCTGAGCGCGTCGTCGTTGCGTTCGTCGATCACCGAATGCGGGTGACCGTTGCGCGACAAAAAGCCTTGCAGCGAGACGAGCCGTGCGTCGTTGCTCTTGCCTACCAGGATCGGGCCGCCCGCGCCCTTTTCGATCAGCGAGACGCGCCGCAGGATCAGCGCACGCATGATGCGCTCGCCCAGTTCCGCTTCCGCCACGATCAACGCGCGTAGCCGGATGGGGGGAATCAGCAGCGCCTCGACGGGTTCAAGCGCCATCCCGCTGACGAGACAGACACGCCCGGACAGTTGACCGACTTCGGCTAGGAACTGCTTGGGACCACGCTCGGAAATGAGGCGCTCGCGTCCCAGTCCATCGCGTTGGAAAACCTTGACGCGTCCTGCCAGCGTCACGAACATGCCCGGCCCGATATGACCGGTTTCGAACAGCAATTGACCGGGTTCCCAGTGTTGCACTTCGCCGAATTTGCGCAGCCGGTTGATTTCTTCCCAGGTCAGTTCGGGGAACATCTGATGTTCCCGTGTCGCCAGCGAAGAGAACGGCGCGTCGGCAACCACAGCTTGTTGTTGTTGCACTTCGGCTTCTTGAATCTCAACCATCAAACCGCTCCTTCTGTTTTATGGTCCAGCTTATGGTCCAGCATAGGGTTCGGCGACGAGGGCAGACGCCAGGCAAACGGGCAACCGGCCACAGGCGATCGGCAAACCGTGCGAGGCCAAGCGGCGTTTTTACACCGCCGGCGCTACGCCCGGATGCACTTCGGAGACCGGCTCTTCGTCCAGCGGCTCGAGTTGCCGCCCGGCGTCGCGCCATGCGTCGAGACCGCCGCGCAGCGGCAGCACGTCGCTGAAACCGGCTTCGTTGAGTTGCTTGGCCATCCAGGCCGCCGAAATTTCATTCGGGCACGAACAGTAGATGACGAGTTTCTGCTCGGGCGAGTACTTCGCGACGATTTCATTGAGTTGGCGCTCGTCGGCGAACTGCGTGCCCGGAATCACGAACGGATCGAGCTTGCGCTTCTCGCGCGAACGGATGTCGAACAACACCGGCGGCTTGCCCTCGGCGATCAGCGCGTAGAGCTCATCGACTTCCATCCGCGCAGTGGCGAGCTTGTTAATGAGCTGGCGCCGGCGGATCCAGCGGTAAGTGGCATAGAGTAGCAGCAACGCGAGGATCGCCACGCCCGCCATGCGGCCAAGGCGGCCTGCGCCGGCCATCAGCATGTCGATCTGCTGCGCGAACAGCGCGCCGATGACGAGACCGGTACCCGACCACAGGGCGGCGCCGATGCTGTCATAGGTCAGGAAGGTGCGGTAGGCCGTGCCCATCGCGCCGGCCATCGGAATGGAGACGATCGACAGGCCCGGCACGAACTTCGCCACGGCGAGCACGCGCACGCCCCAGCGGCCGAAGAAGCGCTCGGTCTTCTTCACGCAGGTGTCGCGCGAGAGCGACAGCTTGCAGAGTGTCTTCAGCGTGTTGCCGCCGTAGATGCGGCCCGCGAGGTACCACACGCTGTCGCCGATCAACGTCGCGAAGATGGCGAGGATGAGCACCGACGCGAGTTGTGTGCCGACGGTGGCCGGATGCATGGCCGCCATCGCGCCGAACAGGACGAGACACGGCATCGCGGGCACGGGCAGCCCGAGCGATGCGGCGAGCACATTGGCAAAGACGAGTGCAGGCCCGTACTGCTCGACGAGGTCATGTAGCATCGGCTTACTTCCGCGGCCGTTTCCGGTGGGAAGCGAAGAGGGAACTTATCGATTATGGACGCATTTCCGTGACGTGCAAGCGTCCGGTAATGTGGTGTGCGGGTAAAGCCGGAGAAGCCTTGCTGGGTCAGCCGCAGCGGGCGGAAAGCCGCGCGTGGAGCGACGTTCCGGCCAGCCGGTCAAGGTGGGCAAATGCGGCTGGCGGACGGGGGTTGCAGACGAGGGGCGCGCTTGCGGTTCGGCGGCAGGTGTGCGGCATTCGCGTGCGCCAATGCCGCCACCCCTGTCAACTACGGTGATTGTGCTGTTCGCCCGGCAGTTCGGCACCGTGCGCGCGAATGGCCGCAATCAGTTCCGCCGGGGTGATTTCATAACGCACTTCGCGGTGGATGCCCGGCTTGCGTTCGTCGACTTCGATCAGAAGAATACCCTTGCCGTCTTCTGTCGATTCGAGGCGCAGCGAGCGAAGTTCGCGCGCCGTTGCGTCGTCGTATTCGGTGAGCAGGGCCATTGACCCGGAAGACCCGGTAGTGCGCATCGAAGTTGTCCTCGTTCCGTTGTTGATCAAACCCATTGTACGGGCAGCTTGGCGCGCCGTGTTTCGCGCATGGCCGATACCGTGACATCCCACGCACCTCGGAGAGCCGCGCCACGCAATGTTATCCGGCCTGCGGCTGCGTCGTGGCAACCAGTTTAACGCGACTCATTGCGTCGCAAGATGCATTTTTCGTGCCCCGCTGCGGTGCAACCATTCCGCCCGATTGTCACGGCCCTGACGCGCGGCCGGGTTAGGCGGTTGCGCCGCGAATGTGCGCAGCGGGCGTTTAATCCGGGGCCGCTGCACGCGCTTAGGGCACGCGTCGGGCACGCTTACGGCACCAGCCGCCGCCCTTTTGCTGTAAACGGTGCGACCCGTTCCGCCGTTGACCGGCGTCGCCATACTCATGTCCGAATCTGGCCAGTGACGCACCCGGGGATGCGCTACATTGCCAGCATGACTCTCGATCGTGAAACCTGCTATCAGGCGGTACTCTCGCGCGACCGGCGCTTTGACGGCTGGTTCTTCGTGGCGGTGACGTCGACAGGTATTTATTGCCGTCCAGTGTGCCCGGTCCGGCCGCCGAAGTTCGCGAATTGCCGTTTTTACGCGAACGCTGCGTTGGCTGAGCATGCGGGATTTCGACCGTGCTTGCGGTGCCGTCCGGAACTGGCGCCCGGTCACGGCTTGCTCGATGTCTCGGCGCCGCTCGCACAGGCGGCCGCTGCGCTCATCGACGGCGGCTTTCTCAACGACAGCAACCTCACCGCGCTGGCCGCGCGAATCGGCGTGAGTGCGCGACATCTGCGGCGCATATTCGAAGCGGAGTTCGGTGTGTCGCCGATCGATTACGCGCAGACGCAACGCTTGTTGCTAGCGAAGCGTCTCCTGACCGACACCACGTTGCAGGCCGCGGAGATTGCCTTGACCGCGGGCTTCGGCAGCGTGCGTCGTTTCAACGACCTGTTCCGCAGTCGCTACGGTTTTAGTCCGGCGCGTTTGCGCCAGCGTCGGCGCGAGGCGGTGAGTACCGACACCTTCACGTTCGAACTGGGCTATCGGCCGCCGTTTGCATGGGATGCGCTCCTCTATCACCTCACCGACCACGCGATCGAAGGTGTCGAACAGGTAACGGAGCGCAGCTATGCGCGTGCCGTCGATATCCGGCAGGACGGCCGGCACGTCACCGGTTGGCTGCAGGCAGAGGACGTGCCGTCGCGGCACGCGCTGCGGCTCACGGTGACGGCTTCGCTGACCGCGGTGTTGCCGCGTCTGCTGTCGCAGGTGCGGCACTTCTTCGATCTCGATTGCCGTCCTGATCTGATCGACGCCCGACTCGGCGAACTGGCCGCATCGCTGCCGGGCATTCGGGTGCCCGGCGCGTTCGACGGCTTCGAAATCGCCGTGCGCGCCATCGCCATGCGTCAATGGCCGCGCGCCGACGCATGCGCATGGCTGCGCCGGATCGCCGAGACGTTCGGTGCGCGCGTGACACAGGCGCCGGAGGGCTTGCGTGCGGCGTTCGTCACGGCGGACGTGCTGGCGCAAGTGCCCGCTGAGACGCTGCGGGCAACCGGACTATCGGCACGGGGTGTCCACCTGTTGCTGAAACTCGCTGATGACGTCGTCCAGCGGCGGGTGTTTCTCGAACCTTTGACCCCGCTCGAGGAGACGCTTGCGCATTTGCGCACTGAGGTGGGCTTCGACGAGTGGTCGGTCCAATACATCGCGATGCGGGCGATCGGCTGGCCGAATGCATTTCCGGCGGGCGATCCGTTGAGTGCCGCACGTGCGGCAAGCGCCGCGTCGACCGACAGCGCCGCGCAATGGGCGCCGTGGCGCGCGTACGCGGCGCAGCACCTCGCGCTCGTTCACGAAGAAAAGGCACACGCGGCATGAAACACTACCTGTCGATTCCCAGTCCGCTCGGTACGATGTTGCTGCGCGCGGAAGACGACGCGCTCACCGGCGTGTACTTCGTCGGCCAGAAGTACTTCCCGCTGGATGCTCCGAACGCGGCCAACATGGCGGTCGCTGCGCCGTCACGCGTACTGGCGGAAAGTGCGGAGCAACTCGCCGAATATTTCGCCGGCGAGCGGCAGCGTTTCACTGTCCGGCTGCAGATGGCGGGTTCGACGTTTCAGCGGCGCGTCTGGAGCGAACTCGTGAAGATCCCGTTTGGGGAGATCGCAAGCTACGGGCAGCTCGCCCTGCGCCTCGGTCTCGCCGCGGGCAGTGCGCGTGCGGTGGGGGCGGCGAACGGGCGCAACCCGGTGTCGATCATCGTGCCGTGCCACCGGGTGATATCGAGCGCGGGCGAACTCACCGGATACGCCGGTGGACTAGAGCGCAAGGCCGCGTTGCTGACGCTCGAACGGCCCGCGGCCGCGCAACCACGGCAACTGGAATTGCTCGATACCGAGGGCGTGCGATAGCCCACATCCGGCGCGCGAACGCAGACGCAACATAGATAAAAGCGCAGATAAAAAATAGCCCGTCCGCAATGGGACGGGCTGCCAAAACGCCGTTATTACTCGGGTCAGCCAGCCCCGCACAACCAGGGCACTGACGGGCTTATCCTGAGCCGCACGCGCGCCTTTGTCGAGGTGGGAGTAACGCCGATCTATCAGACTAAAGCGGCTTCCTTCGACTCGGCCTGGCGCGCCTTCGCGTTGCGTTGCAAGGGCCTCGAAGGCGCTGCGTGGGCAACCGGCGCGACGTCCGCCACCGTGAACAGGCGCACGGCTTCGTCCAGCACGTCGGCCTGTTCCGCGAGACGTTGCGCCGTCGAGGCGGCTTGCTCGACGAGCGCGGCATTCTGCTGCGTGGCGCCATCCAGATGCGAGACGGCCTGATTCACCTGACGGATACCCTCCGCCTGTTCGCTGCTCGCATTCGCCACTTCGACGATGATCGACGAGACGCGGCTGACAGCCTCATCGATCGCGCGCATTTGCGAGCTGGTGCGCGCCACCAGTTCGGTACCTTGCGCGACTTCGGTGGCGCTCGCCTCCACGACCGACTTGATCTCTTTCGACGACGCCGCGCAACGTTGCGCGAGCATGCGCACCTCGCCGGCGACGACGGCGAACGAGCGACCCGCTTCGCCGGCGCGCGCCGCTTCGACGGCCGCATTCAAGGCGAGGATGTTGGTCTGAAACGCGATGCCGTCGATCACACCGGTGATGTCCGCAATGCGCTTCGAAGCGGCGGTGATGCCCGCCATGGTCTGCTCCACCTGGCCCGCGATCTTGCCGCCCACCGCCGCTGCGGCTTGCGCGTCTCTGGCCAGATCGAGCGCGCGCACGCTGGCGTCGGCGTTGGCCTGCACGGTGGTGGTCAGTTGCTCCATGGTCGCCGCGGTTTCTTCGAGTGAAGCCGCCTGCAATTCGGTGCGGCGCGCCAGATCGACATTGCCGCTCGAAATTTCGCGGGCGGCGTCGAGCATGCCGCTGATCTGCGTGCGCACGTCGTAGACGATCGCGGCGAGATTCGCTTTCAACTGGTTCAGTGCCTGCAGGACTTCGCCCAGGTCGTCGTGACGCGCGATCACCAGGTCGGCGGTGAGATCGCCGGCGGCCAGACGCGTCGCGAATCCCGACATCTCCCGCACGGGCTCGGCCAGATGACGGGCAAGCAATTGCCACGAGCCGACGCTGATCAGCGAAGTGACGCCGAAGGCGATCCAGAACGGCAGCGGCGGATGTCCGCCCCACGCGGCGACACCCGTCAGCAGCAACGCGAGCGGCGCCAGCGCATAGCCGAAGGCCGCGCGGCTTGCGACCGGTAGCCGCATCATCGCCTGCAGCCGCCCCGCCAGGCCGGTCCGTACGACCGTGCCGCGATGCAGCTTGTGCGAGCGCGAGTTGCCCTCGCGGATCTTCGCGTAGAGCGCTTCGGCTGCGCGCACGGCCTCGCGGGCCGGCTTCACACGCACGCTCAGATAGCCCACCACAGCGCCTTTCTCGACCACCGGCGTGACGCTCGCGCGTACCCAGTAATAGTCGCCGTTCTTGCGCCGGTTCTTGACCAGCGCGGTCCAGGGACGGCCGTCGCGAATGGTTGCCCACATGTCGGCGAAGGCTTCGCGGGGCATGTCCGGATGGCGAATCAGATTGTGCGGCTGGCCGATCAGTTCGTCTTTCGTATAACCGGAAACCGCAATGAACGCCGGATTGCAGTACTCGATGCGGCCGGTCAGGTCGGTCGCGGAGACGAGCATCTGTGAGGAGGGGAATTCAAACTCTTGCTGTGTAACAGGCTGATTGTTGCGCATGGCTTTCCTTGCAGGGTGGGCGCGCACACGGCGCAGCCCTTTCGTCGCTGCAAGGCTTAACGGCAATAACCGCGTGAGCTTGAGGGTTATCCTGGTATTCCGCTCAGGTTTTGTGCTCGCGTTGCCGTTATTGCAGGGTTTGCTAGTAGCATGCGGGGTCCGCCGGACAGCCTCCGGCGCATCTGTGCCGATGCCCTGTGCATCGTGCTTTCAGGGCACTTCAAACGGGTTACACTGCGCCGGAAGACGCGGTCTGGCCTGCGGACGACGCTGCCGGCAATCACGACTGGCAGCAGTCCGCGAGTACCAACGACGTTATCGACGCGACCCTATGCAGAAGACTCTCGACCGTACCCAGGCGTCGCTCGCCCAGGCGTTCGCCTCGCTGGCGAGAAATGCGAAGCGCCAGCAATCGCTCTACCTGACGGCCATCGTCACGCTCATGGCGATCGTGGTCTTCTCGGCGCTGCTGCTGGCCGTGCTGGCGGTCGACAACCAGCTCGATTACCGCCGCTCCCTCGTCACCCAATATGCCGCCGACATCTCCTTGCTCCTGCATCGAGAGGTCTCGTTCCTGCGGCGAACCGAACTGACGGTGGGGTACTACCGCCACTCGGGCGACGTGCGCAACCTGCCGGATGGCGTCGAAGCGTCGATCCGGCAAACCGGCATGGCGCGCTGCCATGCCGATGCAGCGGATGCCAGCTTCGACCTGCTGATCGCCGACGCCACGCGCAACGCATGGGACGCCACACTGAACGACAAACTCCTGTGGCTTTACTGGGCAGGCCAGTCCACGCTGGTGACCCAGCAAGCGTTCGAACTCGATCACCGTGCCATGCTGATTGGCGTCAGTGAGGACTACGCCATGATCCTGCCGGCGGTCGAATCGCAGACGGGAGCCCATACGCCGCGTCTCGCGCCCTCGGACGTGATTACGCTACGCGATACGCTCGAGCGTCAGCTGGCGGCGCAGACCGGTCGACGCGTGCCGGCCAGAGGCGAGCGCCTGTGGGTGGGGCCCTATGTCGACCCGTGGCTCGGCGTGCCGGTGATGACGGCGGTCAGTGCGTACTACGAAGGGGACGTGCCGGTCACGCTTGTGACCATGAGCGTTCCGGTGGACTGGTTGATCGCGCGGCTCTCGCGGCAACCTCGCGCGGGCACGCTGCTGCTGTTGGCGGACGACCAGCGGGCGACGGTGTCGTCGCCGCCCGTGAGCGCCGCGCTCGAGCGCGAGCTGCGCACGATCGGCGCGGAGCTGCCGGATGGCGGCTATCGGTACACGCGTCATGGCGCGGTCTTGCGCGAGCCCATCATCCCAGGCTTCGGCTCGTTGATCGGCTATCTATCCTGGGGCGTGTTGATTGCTACGATCGCCTGGCAACTCGGCGCGGTTGCGGGCGTGGCGTTATGTCTGCTGGTGGGCATCGCGCTCACCGCGCGGTTCTGGGGAATGCGCCTGCTGCGCACCAGCCACGACGAAACGACCCGTGCGCTCGAGAACGAGGCGATCAACCACGTCCTCGTCAGCGCCACGCCCATCGGCCTTTGTATTGTCCGGCAAAGCGACTATTCGATCCTGACGGCCAATGCGCTCGCAGGTCAGTTGCTGGGCATCGAGCCATCCGCGAACATGCTGCCCGCGCACATCGTGTCCGCCTTCCAGACGCAGTTCGCCACGCAACCCGGCTCCGTCAATGGCTCGAAGATCGCGGTATTCGCCGTGCCGGCCCAGCCCGGGCAGGCCGATCCGGCGAGCGGGCAGTTCCTGCAACTGACGTGTGCGCCGGCGCGCTATGCCAACGAGGATGTGCTGTTCTGCGCGATCCTCGATGTCACCGCGCAGCACGCGCTCGAGCAGCAGTTGCGCGCCGCGCAGCAGGCGACCGAGACCACCATGCGGGCGCGCTCGACGTTCTTCGCGTCGATGAGCCATGAGATCCGTACGCCGCTCAACGTGCTGCTGGGCAACCTGGAATTGCTCTCACGTACACCGGGTCTGGAGACGCACGAGCAGCGCCTGCGAGCGCTCGGCATGGCCGCCGACGCGCTGCGCCGCATCGTCAACGATATCCTCGATTTTTCGAAGATCGACGCGGGCGAGATGAAGCTCGTGAGCGAGTCGTTCAGGCCGATCGACGACCTCGAAAATCTCGCGCTCTCGTATGCGCCGATGGCCGAGGGCCGGCCGATCCGCTTTTACTCGCATCTGTCGCCGACGCTGGATCAGGTGCTGCGCGGCGACCGGACCCGCATTGCGCAGATCGTCAATAACTTGCTCAGCAATGCTTATAAATTCACGTCCTGCGGCAAGATCATACTCAATGCCGAGGTGCGCGAGGACTTGCAGGGGCGCAGTATTTTGCATTGCCGCGTGTGCGACTCGGGGATCGGCATGGACCCGGCGTTGGTCGCGCGCATCTTCCACCCCTTCATCCAGGGCGAAAGCAGCACATCCAGCCGGTATGGCGGCACGGGCCTCGGGCTCTCGATCTGCGCGAGCCTGTGCGAGTTGATGGGCGGTCATATTGCCGTGGACAGCGTTCAGGGCGTGGGGAGCGCGTTCAGCGTGTCGATTCCGCTGGCGCTTCCACCTGAAGACGAGCGCGTACCGGTTGCCGCGCCGGCGCGGCGCGGCAACGCAATGGTGCTGTGCCAGGAGACGGAGTCCGGCCAGATTATCGATGGCTGGCTCGCCAGCGCAGGATGGTTCACGCGCAGTGTGAACGCGTTGCGCGCCGCCGAGGATTGGCTGCGGGGCAACCAGCCCGATGTGCTGGTGGTCACCGGGGAGTACGGCCTTGAGATCATCGCCGCGTTACGCGCTTTGCAAGCGGTGAAGGCGGTATGGATTACGCGCACGGGTCCGCATCGTCCGACGGCGCGTGGCGAGGGCGTGTTCGAAGTGAGCGAGTTCAGTCGCGTGGCGATTCTGGCGGCGGTGGAATTGGCGGCCAACAAGGCGCATGCGGGGGCGACAGGCGAGGCCTTGGCGACGCCGGATGCGCGTCGTCCGGCCCATGCCGCTGCACCGCCTGCAGCCTCCGCCTCCGGCGAGCCTGCGTTGCTCGGTCTGGCGATTCTCGTCGCTGAGGATAACCCGCTGAACCAGTCGCTGATTGTCGAGCAGTTGAAGGCGCTGGGTTGTGAGCCGATTCTCGCCGGCGATGGTCGCCAGGCGCTGGCGATGCTCGAACACACGGAGGTCGACGTAGTATTGACCGACATCCACATGCCCGTGATGGACGGCTATGAGCTGCTGGCGGCGCTGCATCGGCTTTACCCGGGCTTGCCGGTGTTCGCCTTCAGCGCGGTCACCGATACGCAGCAGACCGACGAGTGGCGTCAGCGTGGTTTCACCGGCTACATTTCCAAGCCGACTTCGCTCGCCGAGCTGGAGGCCGCGCTCAGCGTGTTGGGGGCGAATGAGGAGGAGGGGACGGCGCCTGCGCTCGAGTCCACGGCCGGTGACAGCCTTGACGCCAGGCCCGATTCCACACTGAAGCCAACCCCTGAGCCGCAGCCGGTGGCAGGCTCCGCACAGTCCTTCGACGCGGAAACCCAGGCGCGTTATATCGCCATGCTGAAAGAACACCTCGGCACGGACCTGCCCAGGCTGTCCGCAATCGTCGAGCGCCGCGACCGGCTCGCGCTGCGCGATTGGGCCCATAGCGCGGCCGGCGGCTTTCTCATCGTAGGCGAACCGCAGTTCGCGGCGCAGTGCCGCGAGCTGCAAACCCTTTGTCAAAAGCAGGCGCAGTGGAGCGAGCAGTTGGCCGGCCTCGCCATCGAATTGCATGACGGCGTGCGCCATCACTTCGGTCTTGACGAGGCTTCGACGCACTGACGCGCGTCTTCCCCTTCCGCACACGTTCTGTTCTCCCTACGGTTTCTTTGAAGACGAGCCTCAAGATTCCTGTGAGCGCGTCGTAAACGAGCTTGTCTGGGGCGCATGCATTACGCATGCGGCCATGTCCCTCGGGTAGCACCCCGCCTCAGTCATCTCTCCACACGATTCGACCTCACGGGAATTAGTACGATGAAACGCTTGGTTGTCGCTTTGCTTGCAGGCCTGACTGCGCTGTACGGACCGCTTGCGATGGCGGATGAAGTGTATGGGCAGATCGGCACCGAAGGCGCGGGGATTGGCTACGGTCATTCGCTCGGTTCGCTCGCCAACCTTCGCGCGGAATTCAACGGCGTCAGTTTCTCCCATAGCTTCAATTCGGGTGGGCTGCATTACGACGGCACGGCAACGCTCGCACATGCCGGCCTTTATGGCGACTTTTTCCCGGCTCCGACAGTCGTGCCGTTTCGCTTCACCGCCGGCCTGCTGATTGGCGGCGACAATGTGGATGCGAACGCAACCAGCATGTCGGGCACTTACACGATCAATGGTGTGGCGTATTCGACGCTCGGCGAGAGCATTCACGCGAAGGCGACGTTCCCGGCCGTGCGTCCGTACCTGGGCATCGGCTTCGGCCATTCGCCGCTCGCGACCAAGGGCTTCTCGCTGTTTGTCGATGCAGGCGTTGCCTATGGCAAGCCGCGGGTGGACTTCGACGTGCCCGCCAACATCGTCGCCGAAGCGGGTCAGGCGAACGTCGATGCCGAGAAGCAATCGCTGCAGAACACCGCGGACCGCTTGCGCTTTTATCCGATCGTGAAGGTCGGCGTCACTTACCACTTCTAACCTAACGCGCGCTTTCCGTGCGCACGTCTAACCCGCGGTTTTGAGCCGCGGTTTTGCAGCGAAGCGTCGATGCGCGGCGCCCGGTCAGATTCAGCCGGGCCGCTTCGCGATGAAATCGATTTCCACGAGCGCGTCACGCGCGAGGCCCGTGACGCCGATGCAGGTTCGCGCCGGCAATGCATCCTGTGGAAAGTAGGCGCGATAGGCCTCGTTCATCGCCGCATAATCGCGTTTGAATTCGGTCAGGAAAATGCGCGCCACCAGGACGTGTTGGAGTCCGAGGCCGAGACCTTCGAGCACGATCTTCAGGTTGTCCATCACGCGCTGCGTCTGTGCGCTGACGCCTTCGGGCAGCGGCGCGGCGTCGTCGGTGGGCGATGTGGGCATCTGTCCCGTCACGAATACCCATCCGTCGCTTTCGCTTGCATGCGAAAACGGCGCGACCGGGGTCGGCGCGTTCGGAATCATCCAGAATGTGGGGCCTTGCGTCATACCGCTTTCTCCATTCACAACGTTGACTTTGAAATAGCCGGACTCGCCGGCTACGTCGAAAGTAACTCGCCAAAATGGATGGAGCAGTGGATGACGCCGCTCGGTGCAATGTCACGCGGACGGCATTTTTCGCATGCTACGATGGTCCGCGATGCGACTGAGGGGCGAGCGAACCATGGCAACCCTATACGACAAGCTGGGTGTTCAGCCGAACGCCACCGTTGAAGAGATCAAGCGCGCGTACCGCAAGGCCGCGATGCGCTGGCATCCGGACCGCAATGCCGGTGCGGAAGAGGCGGCACGTGCCGCGTTTCAGGACATCAAGGACGCCTACGGCATCCTGTCCGATGCGGCCCAGCGTCAGGTGTACGACGCGGTGTTTGCCGAGCAGATGCGCGAATGGGAAGCACATCATCAGCGCGCGGAGCGGGAACGGGCCGAGCGTGAAGAAGCGGCCCGCGCTGCCGAACAGGCCGCCTACGCGAAGATGGTTTCGCTCGCGATGCGCTACGCGGATGAGGGTTACAACCGCGACGTGGTGTTCGGCGTGCTGTTAGGGCATCAATGCGATACAAGCCGCGCGGCACAGATTGCGGATAGCGTGCTGGCGCTGCATGCGTCGCGTCAACAGGCTAGTGTGCCTGAGGAATCTTCATCCGACGAGCCGGAGCAACCGTTTGAACATGCTGCGTCGCGAGACGCTCATGCTGCGGCCGGGCACGGCGGTACGCTCGGCGGATTGTGGTTTCAATTCCTGAACAGTCTGCGATTTTAAGCCGCGCGCTATCGTGGCGTCCGTCGAAAAAGAGCGTCGCGGCCGCGCTGGCATTGCTTATAGTAGAAGTGTGCCGGATCGGAGAAGAGACGGGTCTGCCGTCTCTTGACGTGCACATCTGACGGGGGAACGGTGCGATGACAACAGCAGCCGGTTCAGCCTACGCAATGCGAACGAGCACGCCCGCCTCGCTGCGGGAGCTCGCCAACTATCTCGAACTGGCGCTCGACGCCGGCCAGGCTGTCGTCGTCATGCGCTATGGCACGGGTCAACGTTCGGTGTATATCGGCGACCCGGAGAACTCGCTCGATGCGCTATCCAGTAGCGACGCAGTCGCGGCCCACCTCGCAGAGGAGATGCTTGCGCTCACCGAACCGGGTATGAACCGCATCACCGCTGACGGCCAGGTGTATCGCTTTACGCGAACGCATCGCTATATCGAGGACCGCCAGGCCGTGATTTTCGCGCCGGCATGAACGGGCCCATGCAGGGTTGTCGCGATTGCGCCCGCAGAAAATCAAAAAGCGAACCGAAGTTCGCTTTTTGAAATGACCGACCGCTTGCTGGCGACTAACGAAACGTTACGCGCCGGCCGATACGGTTGCCACGAATTGCTTGGCCGCCTTGGTGGCCGATTCGTACGTAGCGTTGGCTGCGGAGAAGGCCGAGTTCCATGCTGCTACTGCGCCTTCGCTGCCGGCCGGAGCATTCTTCGTGAGGCTTTCGATAAAGCCTTGGGTTTCTTTCTGGGCCTTCTGAAATTGCGCGGTGGCGGCGCTCGAGAACTCAGCTTGCGCACCCGACAGGATTTCGTGCACGTGACGGCCGTATGCAGCCGCCTTTTCCGATGCGGGTTGCGACAGGCTTGCCGACAGTGCGATCAGTTCGCTCGGATCTTTCACCGACGCGGCCTTGGTCACGATAGCTTGCGTTTCGGCGAGCGTGGCTTTGCCGACTTGCAGATTCAATGCAACCAGCTTTTCGATGCTCGCAAACGCCTGGTTCGCGAAGCCGAACAGGGTTTCGAGGCTGGCTTGCTGTGCGGCGATCAATTGTTGGGGGGTAGGCGTGCTCATCACTGCTCCAAAGGGTAAGGCGGCGAGTGCGAGGTGGCTCTGAGTAACACAAGATCCGCGCGCCGCAAGGGCTGAAGGTTTATTGCTGCAGTGCAACAAAACCCATTGTACGGGGGAATTTTGGGATGTCAACCGATTTCGGCGGGGATCGAGCTGGAGCGTCGCCTTCAGGATGCGGATCGTAGCCCTCGGCGTGCCACCGTGGCATAGTGCGACCCATTCACAGGTGATTGCGGGAAGGAGCCGGACGACTTAGATGAACAGCACCCTTGATTCTCATCAGCAGGACCAGGTTGTCCTGCTGGACGACGTGCCGAGTCCGGCCGCCGATGCTCCCGAGCCGTTTGTGGTGGCCAATGAACGGCGTGTGGTGATTGCCTACCGGATCGCCAAGGCGAACTTCGAGCGCTTCGGCCCGTTCGACGAAGACGACGATCCGTTCTGCGCGGTCGAATTTTCGATGGCCGCGTTTCATCAGTTCGGTCCGCCCAACGACGAGGGGCT
This sequence comes from Paraburkholderia sp. GAS38, assembly GCF_050434965.1. Taxonomy (NCBI): domain Bacteria; kingdom Pseudomonadati; phylum Pseudomonadota; class Betaproteobacteria; order Burkholderiales; family Burkholderiaceae; genus Paraburkholderia; species Paraburkholderia sp. GAS38. Next base: position 109,386 of record NZ_JBNDJO010000016.1, read on the forward strand.
TTATGCTCATCCGTTGGCGGCGCAAGGCTTACGCGGATATTCGGCGCACGAAATCGTGAACTCGACGCTGGTGGCCGATTCGTGGGGGCCGGACGCGGCGCAGGACGGCTTTCGTCACTATGTCCTCACGTTTCAGGACAGCACCTATGAGTGCGTGGCCGCGGATTGCACCGTGGTCGGCATTTACGGTAACGGCGATATTGCTGCGCGCGAAGCGTTTTCGCTGTGCAAGTGAGGCGGTAACGGCGCTTGCGAGGGCGCCGGGCGCGTGAGCTAGTATCGGAAGCCGTCAAGGCGTTGTATCGCTGTTTTTCATGACGGCCTCAACATAAGTTTGTCGCTAATGACAGACTTTAGCTTTGCCAGCAAAACACGCACCGGACACCCCACCTCTTAAACCAACCCCGTCGTGTAATACACCGCAATCACAAAGAACACCGCTAACGTCTTGATGATCGTCACGGCGAAGATGTCGCGATACGACTCGCGGTGCGTCAGCCCCGTCACGGCCAGCAACGTAATCACCGCGCCGTTGTGCGGCAGCGTATCCATCCCGCCGCTTGCCATGGCCACCACGCGGTGCAGCACTTCCATCGGGATATGCGCCGCTGTGGCCGCCTTGATAAAGGTATCCGACATGGCGGCGAGCGCGATACTCATACCGCCCGACGCCGACCCGGTGATCCCCGCCAGCGAGCTTACCGACACCGCCGCGTTAACGAGCGGATTGGGAATGCTCTTGAGCGCATCGCTCACCACCAGAAAGCCCGGCAGTGCCGCGATCACGCCACCGAAGCCATATTCCGACGCCGTATTGAGCGACGCCAGCAGCGCACCCGACACAGCAGCCTTGGTGCCGCTAGCGAAACGTTCGCGCATGCGGCGGAACGCGGTCAGCATGACCAGCACGATGCCGAGCAACAACGCACCTTCCACGGCCCAGATGCCGACCACGGTTTTGATCGCCGTCGTGACCGGCGCATGAATGCCGGGCAGCACTTCCGGCGCAACCGTGTACGACGCGCCGTACCAGTCGGGGATCAGCTTGGTCAGCGCGAAGTTTGCGACGCCCACCAGCACGAGCGGTGCGACCGCCAGCAGCGGATGTGGGAGCTGCTTCGACTCGACGCGTTCCGGCTCATTGACGAGCGACGTGCCGTAGCCTTCGCCCTTTGCCATCGCCGCGCGCCGGCGCCATTCCAGGTACGTCAGCCCGACGATGATGATGAACACCGAGCCGATCGTGCCGAGCCACGGTGCGGCCCACGAGGTGGTCTTGAAGAACGTGGTCGGGATGATGTTCTGGATCTGCGGCGTGCCCGGCAGCGAATCCATCGTGAACGAGAAGGCGCCCAGCGCGATCGCACCCGGCATCAGGCGCTTCGGAATATTGCTCTGGCGATACAGCTCGGCCGCAAACGGATACACCGCGAACACCACGACGAACAGCGACACGCCGCCGTAGGTCAGCAGCGCACACACCGCGACGATCACCGCATTGGCCCGCGAGCGTCCGATGTAGCGGATCGCAGCGGCCACGATGGACTCGGAGAAGCCTGACAGTTCGATGACCTTGCCGAACACGGCGCCGAGCATGAACACCGGAAAGTAGAGCTTCACGAAGCCGACCATCTTGTCCATGAAGATGCCGGAGAACACCGGCGCGACAGCGGCGGGGTCGGTCAGCAACACGGCCCCCAGGGCGGCAATCGGCGCGACCAGAATCACGCTGTAGCCGCGATACGCGGCAAACATCAGAAACGCCAGAGCGGCGAGGACGATAACAAAGGACATTGAGTCTCCAAAGCTTGGTTGTTCTACGTGTCCGCGCGCCCGGTGGCGCAGCGACCCGGGCCCCTGAATGCAGGTTCCGTGCCACTCGAGCCAGACCGGCCTGTTGCCTCGCTTTGGCTGCGAAGCGCCGGCGCGCGATTCGAACGATTGTACCGAATCGTCTCAATTTCGGGATGCTGGGCGTCTCAATCTCGATCGTGCGGACCGAGGCGCCTTATTTGACGGGCTTGCCGGTGATCTCCGCAATGAGATAAGCTTGTCTACAAATCGAGACAGCGATAACGATAACTGCTTTGCATGGACCCGAGTAAGCGCTAAAGCGCCAACTCGGGTCGACAGGAGACCACGACGGCATGATGAACGACTGGGCGGGACTGCCCGCCAACTACAGCGATGTACTGCGCAGGGCGATGGAATCGCTGTTTCGGACCTTCGAGAATTTCAGCGAGGGGACGTTCATTGTCGATGCCGATGCCCGCGTGGTCTGGATCAACAAACGCTACGCTGCCCGCTTTGGCTTTGCCGATCCGCAACAGGCGATCGGCCGCGATTGCGAGGCGGTGATTCCCAACAGCCTGATGCGCGAGGTCGTGAAGACCGGCAAGCCGATCCTGCTCGATATCCTCGAGACGGACCGCGAGCCGCTCGTCGTGACGCGTCTGCCGTTGAAGGACGATAGCGGCGCAACGGTCGGCGCGGTCGGCTTTGCCCTGTTCGACGAACTGAAGGCGCTGACGCCGCTCTTCTCCCACTATTCGCGGCTGCAGGAAGAACTGATCGCGACGCGCCAGTCGCTGGCGCAAGCACGGCGGGCGAAATACACCTTCGCGAGCTTTGTGGGCACCAGCGCGGCGAGTCTCGAGGTCAAGCGCCAGGGGCGCCGCGCGGCCCAGGTCGATTCGCCGGTGCTTCTGCTTGGCGAGACCGGCACCGGCAAGGAACTGCTGGCGCATGCGATCCACGGCGCGTCGGGGCGGGCCAACCAGCCGCTCGTGACGGTCAACGTGGCGGCCATTCCCGACACGCTGCTCGAAGTCGAGTTCTTCGGCGCGGCGCCCGGCGCCTACACCGGCGCCGATCGCAAAGGCCGGGTCGGCAAGTTCGAGCTGGCCAATCGCGGCACGCTGTTTCTCGACGAGGTCGGCGATATGCCGCTGCCGTTGCAGGGCAAGCTGTTGCGCGTGCTGCAGGACAACGAGTTCGAGCCGCTCGGCTCGAACCGCATCGTGCGCTCGGATGTGCGCATCATCGCGGCAACCTCGGCGGATCTGCCGGCGCTGGTGGCGGCAGGGCGTTTTCGCGCGGATCTGTTCTATCGCCTGAACGTGCTGACCATCCATGCGCCGCCTCTGCGCGAACGCATCGCGGATATCGAATCGCTGGCTTACGCGATGCTCGAAGACCTCTCGGCGCGGGTGCACGGCGGCGCTCATTTCGAACTGCAGGAAGACGCGCTGCGCTTCTTGTGTTCGCACACGTGGCCGGGCAATGTGCGTGAATTGCGCAATACGCTGGAGCGTGCGGTGATGTTGTCGGATAGCGAACGCATCGATGCCGACGCACTTGCGTCTTTCATCAGTCCGCTGCCGGCGGGTGGCCATGGGGCAAAGGGCATGGCGTTTGCGCCGGTTGGGCAGATTGCGCCGGCCGTATCGCAGGCGTCGGTTACTTCGCCCGAGGCCGTGCAGGCGTCGTGGGCCGAGGCGATGGCCGGCTTCGAGAAGCGCTTTCTGAGCGACGCGCTGCGCGCCAACGGTGGGCGCGTGATCGAGGCGGCCGCGCAGATCGGCATGGGGCGCGCCACGCTCTACAAGAAAATCGCGGCGTACGGCATCGAGGTCTGAGCAAAGGCGGCTGCCGCGTCGCGACGGCGGATGCATGGAGCGGTTTGGACAATCGATGCAGTCGGAGGTGTCATGAAACCCTGGCCTGTCGCAATCCTGCCATTCCTGCTGAGCGCGGCGCTTCATGCTCAGGAGCCCGAACTCAAGAACTGGTACAACGACCCGTTCTTCGCGCTTTCGCAAGGCTTCGCCGACTGTCCTGTGCCGCTCGGGCCGTTCATGAACCGCGCGGAAATGGAGGACGACGCGCACTACCGTGTCGAGCGCGGCACGACCTGCTGGCTGGCGCACAAGTGCACCAAGCCAAACTCGTATATGTACGACGCGGATATCGCCGGGGCGATTCGTGCCCACTTCGCCGATTCCCATGTCTTCGACGGCACGAGCGTGTGGATTACCGTGCAACGGCGCTTTGTCTACGCCGAAGGATGCGCGCCGCGCGCGTTCGATGTTCATGCGCTGCAACAACAACTCGAAGCTATTCCGGATGTCGAGCAGGTCTTCGTGCGTATCAGCGCGGATGCGCGCGGGCCGCTTCCCTACAAAACGCTTGCCGCGCCTAACCAGCCCGCAAGCGAACCCGCGAACGATCCCGCTACTCACGAGTGACGCAGTGCAGCGCGCGCGTGGCACAATCGCTGGGTCGAAGAATTAGAAAGGGATCGGGGTTCTCAATGAAACGCAGCTACACATCCTCTGTTCGAACCAGCCGCCTCATGCGTACCGCGCTTGGCGCGACCGGTCTCGCTGTGCTGGCGGCGCTCGCCGGGTGCAGCAGCAGCCCGCCGCTGTTCCTGCCGGACGGCCGTCCGACTACGCTCGTGCAATGTCCGGAAGGCTCCGATTCGTGCGCACAGCAGGCACGCGCCAATTGCAGCGGCCAGTTCGAGGTGGTGCGCCAGTCGAGCGACAACGGCACGCTCAGTCTGATCTACGCGTGTCCGGTACGGGCACAGTAGAGGCGGGCACCGCCGTTCGTGCCGGGCAAGTGCAGCGGCGGACGGATGACGATGGATCATGACGGATCAGCTCAGGCTGGCGCCAGATTGAAGGCGCCGGCCGGCGTGTCACGCCTTGGCGTTGCCTCCCCCTTACGACGATGACCTGAACCGACGCCGCGCCGAAACCGGCGGGTGGCCCACCGCGTACAAGAATCCCCCGCGCGTTGAGCGTTCAATTTCCCATCGCATCATCAGTGCGGCGCACAAAACGGTCATATTGGTCAGGGCTTAATTCGACTATGAGACCGTTTCGCGAATGTATTGCCAGACGGGAGTGATTCATTGCCCGATATTTATTTCGAGAATATGAAATAGATGGGTAGCCTCCGCCGCGTCATCTTTAATGAATTTAATTTAATCACCGGCGTTGCCTGATCGATGAACTCATGTCGTTCAGTGCGGCGGCCAACGGAAGCTCGCTGTATCTGCCTTTATCGTCATGGGTAGAGCGCTCCCGCAGTCGCGTCCATGTCAACGGGCCGACATATTGCCAATCCGTAGCGAAGAAAAGGCAGGCGAGGAAAATTTCCGGTCTACGGTGAAAGAGGCGCCGCGCGGCACGTTTCATGCTTTTGTGTTCGGTCTGATAAGAATTTCCGGGGAAAGCAATGAATCACCACCAACTCGAAAAAGACATTGAGCATCTGGAACACGTGATTACGCGGATTTCCGCCGCGGACCGCATTCCGCTATCGTATTGGCGGAGCCGGCTCAAATCGATATTGGGCGCGGCTTTGGTGCCGTCGCAGGCGAGCCGTCTCAAACGGCTCAACGACGCGCTTAGCGCGCTCGAGGCAAGAGAGAACCTGGCGCCCAGCGCGGGCAATGTGCGGTAACGTTGAGCCGACGAAGCCATAACGTTACGTATCATTCTTACCTGGCAGGCCGAAGCGACCTGCAGATTCTGCCGGGCCGTGCCGGTTGCAATGAGCGAGGTTCTCGGGGCCGAGAACCGGACGTCAGCCGATGCGCCCTCAACAACGTAGCGACGCAGGTACACTGCGCACCCAGGACGATCGATGCAGAAAGCAGGCTTTTCCGCGGCAAGACTCGCGCAATTGACGTCGGCCATGCAGGGCTATGTCGACCGGGGTGAGGTAGCCGGCGTCGTCACGCTTGCCTGGCGGCGCGGCGAAACGGCGCACTTCGAGCCGTTGGGGTGGCGCGACGACGCCGAACAGCTTCCCATGCAACGCGACACCCTGTTCCGAATCGCCTCCATGACCAAGCCGGTCACGAGCGCGGCCATCATGATGCTGATCGAACAGGACCAGCTCACGCTCGACGCACCTGTTGCGCAATGGTTGCCTGAACTGGCGGCGCCGCGCGTGCTGCGCGATCCGGCAGGGCCGCTCGATCAGACGGACGCCGTGCGCGCCCCGCTTACCGTGCTCGATCTGCTCACCCACCGCGCCGGCTTCGCATACCACTTCACCGCCACCGGGCCGCTCGCCGGGGCTTACGAGACCGTGTTCAACGGCATTGAATCGCGGGCGACGCCCGACGCCTGGCTCGCGCGGGTTGCGACGCTGCCGCTGATGTTCCAGCCGGGCACGCGCTGGCACTACGGAATTGCGACCGATATTCTCGGCGTGCTGATTCAGCGTGTGAGCGGGCTGACGCTTGGCGACTTCTTCCGCACCCGCATCTTCGAGCCGCTCGGCATGCGCGATACGGCGTTCTGGGTGCCCGAGGCGCAACTCGCCCGGCTGGCGACAGCCTACGGCATCCAGCCGGGCACGCGCCAGCGGATCGTCGAGGATCGTCCGGCGACGAGCCGCTGGGCCAATCCGAAGCGCTTTCAAGGCGGCGGTGGCGGACTGGTGTCCACTGCCGAAGACTATCTGCAGTTCGCGCGTTTGCTGCTGGGGCGTGGACGGGTTGGGCAGACACGTCTGCTCTCGCATCGCTCGGTCGATCTGATGCGCTCCAATTTCCTCAGTCGCGATCAGCGCCGGGTGCCGGCGTTCGGACATATCGTCTGGGCGGGCCAGGGCTTCGGGCTGGGCTTGTCGATTGTCGACGACCCCGCGCAGCAGTTGCCGCTCGGCTATCGGTCAACCGGCTCATTCGGTTGGCCGGGCGCATACGGCACGAGTTGGTTTGCCGATCCCGTGGAAGATCTGATTGGTCTGATGTTGATTCAGCTGCGCGCGCTCGAGCCGTTTCCGATGCCGATCGAATTCGAGCGGCGCCTTTATGACGCTATCGACGATTGACCGCATGGCTTGTTTCGGTAGCGCGAATCCGGGAATGCGTGAACGAGTGCTATCCGGCACTTTTTCGATCTGATAGGGTCACACTGCAGTTATCCAACCGACTGGAGACGACGCTTCATGGCCACTTACAAACAATTGACTGCGCAGCTCGAAAAGCTTCACAAGGAAGTCGCTGTCGCTCGTGAAAAGGAAATAGAGCTGGCGATTGCCGATATCAAGCAGAAGATTGTGGAATACGGCATCACCGCGGAGGAACTTGGCTTCTCGAGCAAACGTGCGGGGGCGAAGAAGACGCCGCTGCCGGCGAAATATCGCAACCCGAAAACCGGCGAGACCTGGAGTGGCCGCGGCCGTTCGCCGGGCTGGCTGGCAGGCAAGAATCGCGAACGCTTCCTGATCACCGATTAAGCGTTACGTACGGGACGGCGCGTCCTGCAACGACGTGCCTTCCCCCACAAGTGAAGCGGCGGCGCCGATTTTGCGCACCGCCCCACTGGTCCCGAAAACCCTCACCTTTCGTATTTACCGCGGCCGTTGGGTTCCTGCGCGACCGGGCTTTGCGCTCGCGTGACACCTCTCTCCTTGATCCCTCTTCGTTGAGCTTGCGTCGTGCGCATGCACGGGTCATGAGCGCCGTTGTGCGCGCTGACCGGCGCCTCGCGTGAAGTTGGAATCCCTTATCTGATAAGCGTTTGCGCGTTTTATGACGTCCTGTGGCTTGTCGCTCGCCTCGCTTCTGTCTGCCTCGTTTCGTCTATCGCCGCACCGTCGATTTATCCGGGAGTCCAGAATGTCCGGTGCGCGCGGCATGCTGATCCACATCACCTCAAGCGGCTGTTCGGCCGTTTTCGCCGCAGGTCCCGAAAACCCTCACCTTAACGCCGAAACCGTTGCCAACGCATCGGTGTGCCCAGGACAAACCCGGAGTTGAGTCCGTCTCATACCCCGGATCAAAAAACATCGATTCATGGTGGCGCAACTCGAATAGCACAATCCGCTCATCCACCCAACCCTTGACGGGATCAGACATGAGCGTATCGACGGAAAAGCAGTTGTATATCGGTGAAGGTTTTGAAGGCCCGGGCGTGAACCTCGCGCACATCAACGTATTGGTCGGCCCGCGCAATGGACCGGCAGGCCAGGCATTCGCCACCGCGCTGTCGACGCCGTCCGCCGGTCACGCGCCGTTCGTCGTGATCGCCCGTCCCGGCATTCCGACCAAGCCGCTCACGCTCTATGTGAACAAGGCACAGATCGAAGGCGACTTTCACGGCAACGCAACGTGGGGTGCCTCGCAAGCCGGCATCGCCAAGGCGGTCGCCGAATCGCTCGAGAATGGCACGCTGCCGCCGGAAGCGGAAAACGACTGGGTCGTCGTGTCGGCGAACTGGGTGAATCCGAAGACCGACGATCTCGATGCCGTGTTCGAGAACAACTACCGCGCGTGCAAGAACGCGATTCTCGCGGCGATGAAAGGCCTGCCGCATCGCGACGAAGTATTTGCCGCCGCGCGCGAAGTGTCGAACCCGTTCTATACGCCGAAACAACGCTAAAGCACCTATTGAAACGCCGCGGTTTGCGCGCCGTGCGAGCAGCGCAGCCGTCGCAGTGAGGAGACAACACAATGGAATACATTCGCCTCGGCCAATCGGGCCTGAAGGTTTCGCGCTTGTGCCTCGGCACGATGAACATGGGCACGCCGCAATGGAAGCCGTGGATTTTCGACGAAGCGCAAAGCGAGCCGATCGTGCGTCACGCGCTGGACGCGGGCGTGAACTTTATCGACCTCGCGGATTTCTATTCGACCGGTGTCGGCGAAGAAGTGGTGGGCCGCATTCTCAAGCGCATCGCGCGCCGTGAAGAGATCGTCGTGACGACCAAGGTCGGCTACGACATGGGCACGTATCAGAACGCCGGCGGCCATTCGCGCAAGCACATCATGGATGGCATCGACGCGTCGCTCACGCGTCTCGGCATGGAGTACATCGATATCTACATGCTGCATTTCTTCGACGTGAACACGCCGGTCGAAGAAACCATGGGCGCGCTGAACGATATCGTGCGGGCCGGCAAGGCGCGTTATATCGGCGTGTCGACCATGTATACGTGGCAGTTCGCCAAGATCATGCAGGTGTGCGAGCGCAATGGCTGGCACAAGCCCATCAACATGCAGTTGCAGTTGAACCTCGCGTACCGCGAGGAAGAGCGCGAGATGATTCCGTATTGCGAGGATCAGGGCGTGGGCGTGTCGGTGTTCAGCCCGCTTGCACGCGGTCTCCTGACAAGCGATCCGAACTCGACGCGCAACCAGACCGACTTCTTCACCGCGCAAATGTATGGCGATGCAGCTTCGCGCGAGATTGCTGCGTCCGTGGCGCGGGTGGCGGCGGCGCGTGGCGTATCGGCGGCGCAAATCGCCCAGGCGTGGGTGCTCAATCACGGCGGTGTCGCAAGCATGCTGGTGGGGGCGGATACGCCGGCGCAGTTCGACAGCGCGCTCGCCGCACTCGACACGAAGCTCTCCGCCGACGAACTCTACGAACTCGAACGTAACTACACGCCGTGCGATCTGATCAACGATTACACGGCCGGCAAGCGCATCGCCCGCGAATCGCGTCCCGCGCAAGGGACGTTCGTTCAAACTCTGGATAAAGCAGCATGAGTGAATTTCTCCGTACCGGGCACTATATCAACGGCGAGTGGTATGCCGGCGCCGAGACATATCCCGTTTCCAATCCCGCCACGGGCGAGTTGATTGCCCATGTCGCCAGGGGCGGCGCGGCGGAAACCGCGCAGGCGATCGCCGCGGCAGAGCGCGCTTATCCGGCATGGCGCGCGTTGACCGCGAAGGAACGCGGCGCGCGCGTGAAGCGCTGGGGCGAACTGATGCTCGAGAACCGCGATGCATTGGCGGAATTGATGTCGCGCGAACAGGGCAAGCCGCTTGCCGAAGCGCGCGGCGAAGTGGGCTATGCGGCGAGCTTCTTCGAATGGTTCGCCGAAGAGGCGAAGCGTGCCTATGGCGACGTGATTCCGAGCCCGAATCCAAAGGCGAAGATCATCGTGACGCGTGAGCCGGTTGGCGTGGTGGCCGCCATCACGCCGTGGAATTTCCCGCTGGCGATGATCACGCGCAAGGCCGGTCCGGCGCTCGCGGCAGGCTGCACGATGGTGCTCAAGCCGTCTGAAGAAACCCCGTTGTCGGCGTTCGCGCTGGCGGTGCTGGCCGAGCGTGCGGGGATTCCGGCGGGCGTATTCAACATCGTGTCCGGCGATGCCGTGGCGATTGGCGGCGCCTTGACGGCATCGTCCGTGGTTCGCAAGTTATCGTTCACCGGTTCGACGCGGGTGGGCAAGCTGCTCGCGAAGCAATCCGCGGATACGCTCAAGAAGCTCTCGCTCGAACTCGGCGGTAATGCGCCCTTCATCGTGTTCGACGATGCGGATATCGACGCCGCCGTTCAGGGCGCGATGGCTTCGAAGTTTCGCAACACCGGCCAGACCTGTGTGTGCGTGAATCGCTTCTACGTGCAGGACGGCGTTTACGACGCGTTCACCCAGGCGCTGACGCAGGCGGTGCAGAAGATGCGTGTGGGTAACGCGCTTGAGGGCGAAGTCGAGCAGGGACCGCTGATCAACGCTGCTGCGTTGAAGAAAGTGGAGACCCATGTTGCCGATGCCTTGCAGAAGGGCGCCAAGGTGTTGACGGGCGGCAAGCGTCACGCGCTGGGTGGCACGTTCTATGAGCCGACGGTGCTGGTCGACGCGTCGAAGTCGATGCTGATCGCTGCAGAGGAAACGTTTGGCCCGGTTGCTGCCTGCTTCCGTTTCAAGACTGAGGAAGAAGCGATCGCTGCCGCCAACGACACGCCGTTCGGCCTGTCCGCGTACTTCTATACGCGCGATCTCGGCCGCGCGTGGCGCGTGTCCGAGGCGTTGGAAAGCGGCATGGTGGCCGTCAACGAAGGCATCCTCTCCACCGAAGTGGCGCCGTTTGGCGGCGTGAAGGAATCGGGCCTGGGCCGTGAAGGTTCGAAGTATGGGCTCGACGAGTACATGGAACTGAAGTACACGATGATGGGCGGTCTCGGCCGCTGAGCGTCGTCGTCGTACTAGCGGCAAGAACGGTCCGCTTCGCGTTGTACAGTTGTACACGCGCGAAGCGGACCACGCAGCATTGCGCGCAATCCTCCGCTCAGAAATTGACCGCCTTGTTTCCTGCTACGGGAAACGCCGCATCAAGCACCGAATGGAGCAGCCTGGTATGCGTTTCACCCGCGTCCAGGACGATCAGATTGTCGGCGAACGCCGTGTCGACGGAGAGATCTTCGTTGAGGATAGCCTGCAGCGCCGCTTCCGATGAAACAAACACCACATCCCGATCGGCCTGATCTTCGGAGGTCACGTCAGGTGGCTCCGGCGTAATGTCCGGATCGAATCCAGCTTCAGTGGCGTGAAAAAATCCCCACGTGCCGATTTCGATCAGGAGGACGTAGAAATCAGGTAGCGCCATCAAACGGCCGACCGGCAGCGAAGCTTCCAGACGGGCTTGCAAGCCCTTAAGTGCCTCGATGGCCGCCATGCGCAGCTTCATGTTGCTTAACGCGCCGTCAACCGCCGTTTCCGGCAGCAGGCCGGCGTCCATGGCTTCTCGCGTCGCAACGGCCACCGTGAGCGCATGAGGGTGCCCAATATTAAACTCGATCTTCAATTCGCAGATTGCGCACATCTTTTCGGTTCCGTGTTGAGTGCCACAGGCCTGTTACGGCGTGACGATGTTGAACCAGAAGTCGAAATTGTCGAGCCAGGATACGAATTCACCCAGTTTCGGCGTGCTGCCGGTAATCTTGGTTTTACCGGCCATCACCAGTTTTTCCATGGATGTATTGCCCATCATGACTTCGTTGAGATCCGCGCGCGTCATGGTGACCGACGCGTCCGCACTATCCGACGTCTTGCCTTTGGAATAATGAAGCGCGGAATTCTCGACGCCGACCACGTAGTTTTCGTTCGTGTCGGTCATCACGAAGTTGAAGGTAATGGATTTGCCGGCCGCGCGCGTGCCGTTCAGGCGAACACCCTGATAGTCCAGGAACATTTCCAGCGGCATGGCTTTGATGGTGTCCGGGCTTTGCGAACTGCCGAACGGGACCTTATGCACACCGTTGCGTAACTCCATGGCGCCGGTGAGATAGAAATTGCGCCATGGCGCCGATTCTGCCTGGTAGCCCATCTGTTCGTACGCATCGGCGAGCATGTGCTTGGCTGCCACATTCTGCGGATCGGCAAACACAACGTGGTTCACCACTTCGGCAACCCAACGATATTCACCTTTGTCGTAGTAATGCTGGGCTTTCTGCAGCACCGCGGCCGAGCCACCCATAAACTCGACATAGCGCTTGCCGTTTTCGACAGGCGGTAGCCGGTGGAGATTGGCCGGCACACCGTCGAAGAAGCCGAGTCGCAGGTTGTATTGCGCCACCAGGTCATGGAACACCGTCCCGTAGTAACTGCGGCAATACCAGTGTTTCGCGAGACTGTCGGGCAAGCGCACGGTCTCTGCGATTTCGAGTGGCGTGAATCCCGTATTGGCAAGGCGCATGGTCTGGTCGTGCAAATACCGGTACATGTCGCGTTGCGCTTTCAGGAAGGCGACGATGCGCTCGTTACCCCATGTTGGCCAGTAATGCGAAGCAAACAGCACTTCCATTTCGCCACCGAACATGTCGATGGCAGCCTGGAGGTATTTCGACCAGAGCAAGGCGTCCCGAACCTTGGCGCCGCGCAACGTGTAGAGGTTATGCAGTGTGTGAGTAGCATCCTCCGCGGCGCAGAACGCCTTGAACTTCGGGATGTAGAACATGAACTCGGACGGCGCTTCGGATTCCGGCGCCATGATGACGGTCATGTCGACGCCATCCAGCGTCAGTTTCTGGCCCGTCGTGGTTGCAAAGTCGGTCGGCGTGATGAGTGTGATGGCGCCAATGGACGTTGTTTTGCCCAAGCCGCCGTCGACTACCCCAGTGGGGTTGCGCGGCAGCAGATTGCCGTACATATAGGCGGCCCGCCGGCTCATCGCGTTACCGGCGATCACGTTTTCGCCGACCGCCGCTTCGGTGAAACCCGCCGGTGCGTAGATTTTTATCTTGCCCGATTTGATATCGGCTTCGTCGACGATCCCGCGAATGCCGCCGTAGTGGTCCGCGTGGCTATGCGTGTAAATGACGTGGGTAATCGGCCGGTCACCGAGATGCGGAACGACCAGTTGCTTCCAGACCACCACTGAGGCGTCTTCGGTCATCAGCGGGTCAATCACAATCCAGCCGGTATCGCCGCGGATAATGCTCATTACCGACAGGTCATAACCGCGAACCTGCCATATTCCATCCACGACTTCAAAAAGGCCGTGATTCATATTCAGTTTGGCATTACGCCATAAACTGGGATTAACTGAATCAGGTGCATTATTATCAGGGCCACCGCTAATAAAGGCGAATTGACCCAGGTCCCAGGCGGCGCCGCCTTTTGAACTGGGAATAATGCCGGGATCGGGCAGAGTGGCAATGAGTCCGCGCGTGGCGTCCTGGAAGTCCTGAGTATCGTCAAATGCGAGCTGATTGGCATAAACCGCGTTCGCGTCACGGGTGGCCTTGGTGGGCGGCTTTGCGCCGGTACCCGTCGCTTTCGGGCTTGCTGGGTTTTGGGCGAGCGCTTCGCCTACGACGGTGCCGAAGCCCGTCGCGATACCGACGGTTGCAACGCCTTTTAGAAAATCACGACGTTTAGTAGCGGAAGCCGGATTATTTTCGTCGGACATACACCTACCTCCAGATTTACCGGATATCCCACGGGCGAATGCCGATGCGGGTTTATTGCGGACGCCAGGCCCTGCGGCGACCGTGCTTAATCGTATGCTAACGTTGGATAATCTGCAATAACCTATAACCTGTGACTATTTCGATTAACGTGACTAATTGATCCAGTGTTGCATCTGGAAAAATAATAATCGAAATGGGTTTTGCTTCAGATTAGCGGGTTCTCGTCGAATGAGACGACTGGGGCTGCATGCACGGTTGCCTTGCCCGGCGGCATGTGTCGCCGGTGGCGGCTGAACCCCAGCTCCCTGCCTGCGCCCGAAGCCCGAGACCGATCCTCAGCAACACGGGGCGCTCGATCGTAGGCCGGGTTGTCCTTCGGTCACGAGGTAGACGTCGTCGACTCTATCTGACGAGCGTCAATACGTCTCTATCTGACGGATAACTCCGCGTCGTGTGTCGACGTGGGAGTGGCTGTTGTCATGAGGTATCCGATTCAGTAGTAGGAAAAATCCCACTCAAATAAGAATCGTCCTAGGTACTTAGGACTCGCGAATCCATACCATTTAGTTGCGCCTGAACGAAAGGCCAATGGTTCAAAACAAAGACCGCCATTTTCCGGCGATGAACCTTGGAGCGCCCAGGGGCGACGGCGCGTCGTACCGAACACGAATTCGCCTTTGACTATCAAGAACGTTATTTACTCATTGGAGCAGCAAAATGAAATCATTCCTCCCCGCAATGGCCATCGTAACGGGCGGTCTGTTGGGCGTTGCATCGCTTGGCGCACACGCAGCTGACGGCACGATCACTTTCACTGGCACCGTGTCCAACACCACGTGCTCGATTAACGGTGCGGCTTCGGGGTCGCCGGCCGATCTGTCGGTCACGTTGCCGACGGTGTCCGCCGGCACGCTGGCGTCGCAAGGCGCTGTAGCCGGTACGTCGAGCCCGACCCAAATGGTGCTGGCACTGAGCGGCTGCACGGGCGAAGCGACCAAGGCGGTAGCCGCCTTCGAAAACGGCCCGACCGTCGACCAGACCACCGGCAACCTGTCCAACCAGACCGCTGTGGGTTCGGGCGGCGCCGGCAAGGTTGAAGTCCGTCTCCTGAACGCCTCGCTTCTGCCGATCAACATCACGACCGGCGCGAACAACGACATCGCCAACAACGGCGCGACGATTACCGGCGGCAACGCCAACCTGAAGTATTTCGCTCAGTACTACTCGACTGGCACGGCCACTCCCGGCGCAGTGAACACGTCGGTGCAATACACGATGCAATACCAGTAAGCCGAAGGCTAAGGCGTTCGCGTAAGCGAACGCCTTTTTAACGGCCAATTTTCAAGATTATTTTCAAAAGGTGAATGTGATGAAGCTGGGTCGAATTGCTCTAGGAATCGGTTTTGCCTGTGCGCTGCTGGCAGGCAACGCAGATGCAAGCGTGACGATTGGCGGCACGCGCGTGGTGTATCCGCTTGACCAACGCGAAGTCACGGTCAAGCTCGATAACGACAGTGCGGCGCCTTCGCTGGTTCAGGTCTGGATGGACGACGGTCACCCGGACGCAAAACCCGGCGACATCAAGGTGCCCTTCGTGATCACGCCGCCGATCTTCCGGATGGACGCGAAGAAGTCGCAGACGCTGCGTGTCATCTATAGCGGCGAAGCCTTGCCGACCGATCGCGAATCCGTGTACTGGCTCAACGTGCTCGATATTCCGCCCAAGGTGGCCGGCACAACCGACGCCAACACCTTGCAGCTCGCCTATCGCACGCGCATCAAAGTGTTCGTGCGTCCCGCGAAGCTGCCTGGCAAACCTGAAGACGCGCCGGCTCAATTGACCTGGAAGGTCGCGGCGGCGTCCGACGGAAAAGGCCAGGCGGTAAGCGTGTCGAATCCGACGCCGTACTACGTGTCGTTTAGCGAAGTGGATGTCGAAAGCGGCGGTCACACGTACAAGAACGAAAAGGGCGGCATGGTGGCCCCCCACGCGACGGAGGTGCTTCCCGTCGCACAGATGAACGCAGTCTCGGCAGGCGCGAAGGTTCACTACACCGCGATCAGCGATTTCGGCGGCGCCATGAACGGCGACGCGACGCTCGCCCAATAGACCGCAGCAGTTAGTCGGTCGGGCGGCAGCCTTCCGCCCATAGACAACCCTTTACTGCACATAGCGTGCGTTGCACAGGCAACGCACAGGGACAACGCACGCCTGTTGCAAAACGTTTGAAGCCAGTCAGATCATGAAACTCTCACCTCGTCATCCTTCGCATGCTCGCACCAGTGCGGTGTCTGGTCCGTTCGGCCTGAATCCGGTAACGGCAGTTGTCCTGACCGTTTTCGCGGTGATGGGCGGCGTCCAGTCGGCGAGCGTGATTGCATCCGAAAGCGGTAGCGGCAACGCCGCCGTGTCGTTCGATTCGACGTTTCTCCGTACCGACCCGAACCAGACCGTGGACGTCGCGCGTTTCGCACGCGGCAACATGGTTTCGCCGGGCGTGTACTCGGTCGACGTCTGGGTGAACGACATCCGCGTGGCGCGGCAGGATGTGCGTTTCGTGGCAGCGCGCGAAGGCGAAACCGCGCGCCCGTGTTTCAGCCGCAAGATGCTGGAGACACTCGGTGTGGATTTCGCCAAGGTGGGTGGAGATGCAGGCAAGGACGCGGCCGCAGACGTGGCGGACGCGAAGGCGAATGGCAACCCTGCCTCTGGCGCCGCCGATGCGGGCGAGTGTATCGACCTGGCTGCCACCGTACCGGACGCGAGCATCGACTTCGACTTCTCGGAGCAGAAGCTGACGCTGACGGTGCCGCAGAAGTACATGCGCAACGCGGCGCGCGGCTATGTGCCGCCGGAGATGTGGGAACAGGGCGTGAACGCGGGCTTCGTGAGCTATGACGCGAATACCTATCACACCGACAGCGCGGGCATCAATTCGACGCAGAGCTATCTGGGTCTCAACGCGGGCGTGAACATCGGCGGATGGCATTTCCGCCATCAATCGTCGATCACCTCGACGTCCGGGCAAGAGACGCAATTTGACAACATCGCGACCTACGTCCAGCACGATGTGACCAAGCTCAAGTCGCAGGTGACCCTGGGTGACGCCAACACCACGGGCGACGTGTTCGACAGCGTGGCGTTCCGTGGTGTGCAGATCGCCACCGACGACCGCATGCTGCCCGAATCGCTACGCGGTTACGCGCCGGTTGTGCGGGGCACTGCGCAATCGAACGCGCGGGTGACGATCCGGCAAAACGGTCAGGTGATCTATGAAACGAACGTGTCTCCAGGCCCGTTCGAAATCAAGGACCTGTATGCCACGGGATACGGCGGCAACCTCGACGTGACGGTGACCGAAGCCGACGGCCGCACCGAAAACTTTACGGTGCCCTACGCTTCGGTCGCACAATCGCTGCGCCCCGGTACCACGCGTTTTTCGGTGACGGCGGGGCAGTTGCGCGACGATTCCCTCCAAACGAAACCGGCCTTCGCGCAGTTCACGCTGCAACGCGGCCTCACCAACACGGTGACGGCTTACGGCGGCGGCGTGGCGGCGAACGGCTATGTGGCGGCGGATATCGGCGCTGCGCTCAACACGAAGTACGGCGCATTTTCCGCCGACGTGACCGGCGCACAGACGCAAGTACCCGGGCAGGAGTCGATGCGCGGCACCAGCTTGCGCATTGGCTATAGCAAGTTCATCGACCCGACCGATACCAACATCTCGGTAGCCGCTTACCGTTACTCGACCGCCGGTTTCCTGAGTCTGTCCGACGCGGCATCTGTGCGCGACGAGGCGATGCATGCCGGCGACATCAACTCGGTGTATCGCCAGCGTAACCGGCTGCAACTGACGGTGAATCAGAACTTCAAGGATCACGGCACGGTGTTCCTGAGCGCATCGTCGCAACAGTACTGGAACCGTAGTGGCAGCGACACGTTCTACCAGGCCGGCTACACCAACAGTTTCAAGTTCGGCACCTACAGCGTCACAGCGGGGCGCACGCGCAACTCGGACGGCGATATGTCGGACCAGTTCATGGTTAGCGCGACGATTCCGCTCGGCCACAACCAGCATGCACCTTTGCTGTCGACCAATCTGTCCAGCACCGCCGGCGCTGCGAATATGCAAGCCAACCTGAGCGGATCGCTGGGCGATAGCAACCAGTACTCGTACAACGCTTACGGCACTTATAACGCCGCCAGCACGGGTAGTGCTTCGAACGCGGGTGTGAGCGGCGTGTATCGCGCGCCATATGCGCAGATGACGGCGTCGGCCAGCGCGGGTTCCGGTTCGAACCAGGTGTCGGCTGGCATTAGCGGGTCCGTGGTCGCGCATCCGGGCGGTGTGACGTTCTCGCAGACGGTGGGCGATACGTTCGGCGTCGTCGATGCGCAGGGCGCGGAAGGGGCGAGCGTGTCGAGCTCGCCAGGCGTGAAGGTGAATAGCCATGGTTACGCGGTAGTGCCGTATTTGACACCTTATGGCATGAACACCGTGGATATCGATCCGAAGGGGACTTCTACGGACGTCGAGTTTGAATCGACTTCAGAGCAGGCTGCGCCGCGGCTGGGTTCGGTGGTGATGCTGAAGTACAAGACAGTCAGCGGTCGTGCAGCGTTGATTCGTGCGCCGCAGCTTGGTGATAACGCGCTGCCGTTTGGCGTGGATGTGGTGGACGCGAACGGGCGCACGGTGGGCGTGGTCGCGCAGGACAGCCGGATCTTTGCGCGCGGGCTTGAAGATAAGGGCTCGCTGTTTGTGAAGTGGGGTGAGGCTGGATCTGAGCAGTGCCGGATTGATTATGTGTTGCCGAAGCAGAACGGGAAGGCCACGGCGGCTTATCAATTGTTTGAAGGGCATTGCGTGGGCGGCGAACATGTAGCTTCAATTAAATAGGTGGACATGATGTTGAATCGGATATTCCGCTGTGAGTTGACTGGTCAAGGCCAAAACATTGACCCGATTTGCAAGGGCCAATCGGGCTCTTCGCTGATGCGTTTCATTGCGCGCCTGGCATTCGTGTTGTTCGTGGGGCCGCTTTCTTTCTCTGCGCACGCAAACCTAAGCTGTGACCCCGGTCCACTAAACATGGTACTGAACGCGGGTACGATTTCGGTCCCCGTAAATGCCACTGTGGGTTCGACGGTAAAAACAATTGCGCCCGACGCATTCCAGTTTCTCTGTTATATGCCTGACGTGTCGGCTGACGGAATTCGGCCGAACGCCCCATTGGCCACTCACAACGCAAACTGATAGTGGGAAAAATCGAGATGAACGACGAGATAGAAGTTTCTAACCTGGTGTTGTTGCACATTGCAGAACTTGCGATCGGCTTTGCCATGCGCAAGGCACGGGCGCTTGGCGCCCTCGCGTTGATGTTCGCGTCGATGGGGGCGCTAGCCGGCAACGTGCACTTGGGTACCGGCGCGGCAGTCCTTCCAGACCTGGTTTTTCCGTCAACGGTCTCCGTGGCGTCGAATGCGACGGTTAATTCGTTGGTAGCGGATGTGTCACAGGTTGTGGGGATAAGTGCCACAGGCGCGAATTGTATGGTTCAAAAAGCCGTTACGGTGAACGGTACACTGGTTCCCGGGAGTCCGAATGTCTACCAGACGAATGTGCCCGGCATCGGAGTGCAATGGATGATCACCAGCGGATGGAACGGTTCATGGTCGACAGCGCCGCTTACCCAGACGCTGTCGTCTCCAGCGGGTGGTAGTGCCCATTACACCCTAGCCCGTCTGGTGGTTACAGGCCCGGTCGGCGCTGGCGTGCTCGTCACAATCCCTAGCATGACCGTGACATTTTCGGGAAGTTGCGTTGATACCGTGGTGCAAACCCAGAACGTCACGGTTGGCACAGCGATCAACGGACCGACGTGTAACGTGACGACGACCGCGGTTCAAGTGCCCATGCCGGCGATTTCGGTGACGGCTTTGACGAGCATAGGTGCGACTGCTGGCAGCACGCCATTGAACCTGGGGATTTACTGTTCCGCTGGCACACTGGTAAGCATGACACTAACTGATGCGGTGGATATCTCCAATCGATCGACGACCCTGAATCTGGCGCCAGGTTCGACTGCGACCGGCGTCGGTTTGCAGATCCTCAATAAGTCGGGACCGATTGCTTACGGGCCTGACTCGTCGGCGCAGGGCAGCACAAATCAATGGTTGGTGG
This sequence comes from Paraburkholderia sp. GAS38, assembly GCF_050434965.1. Lineage (NCBI taxonomy): Bacteria > Pseudomonadati > Pseudomonadota > Betaproteobacteria > Burkholderiales > Burkholderiaceae > Paraburkholderia > Paraburkholderia sp. GAS38. The sequence goes on from NZ_JBNDJO010000016.1 coordinate 129,250, forward strand.
GCACGGCAGCGGGCGGCCCAATGAATATTCCGCTTACCGCGCGGTACGTCCGGACGGAAGGCAAGTTGAGTGCCGGAACAGTGAATGGTCTGGCCACGTTCACGATGTCGTATCAGTGATACGGTCGGGGCGGTCGGCTTCTGGGTTTTGGTGCGTTGGCGGGCGACGTTAAAGTCCCCGCTGTATCTGCCCCCCAAACCCCATTTCCCTCCGTCCGTCCCCATGACGTGTATCATTCGTTCCCTGCGCTGTTCTGCGCCGGCCAATCCCGTTTTTTGAAAACGTTCGTTCGCAACCGGCTTGCGAAGCGGCGCGTTTGCTTTGCCAGGCGGGTTTCCGGACCTGACCTCTGCAGCTCGCCGCCGCCCGCCGCGCCAGACGTGACGGGAGCAGGAGCCACAAGCTCCTGAAGACCGCCCGAACCTTTATCCGTGACCGCCCGATCGATGTCAGTCTCCGAACTCAAACGCCGCCGCACGTTCGCGGTCATTTCCCACCCGGACGCGGGCAAGACCACGCTCACTGAAAAGCTGCTGCTGTTCTCGGGCGCGATCCAGATCGCCGGTACCGTGAAGGGCCGCAAGAGCAATCGCTACGCGACCTCGGACTGGATGGAGATCGAAAAGCAACGGGGCATTTCGGTAGCCAGCTCGGTGATGCAGTTCGAGTACGGCGACGCCGTCATCAATCTGCTCGACACGCCGGGCCACGAAGACTTCTCCGAAGACACCTATCGTGTGCTGACGGCGGTCGACGCCGCCGTGATGGTGATCGACGGCGCCAACGGCGTCGAAGCGCAGACGCTGAAACTGCTCGAGGTCTGCCGCAGCCGCAAGACGCCGATCGTCACCTTCATCAACAAGCTCGACCGCGAAGTGCGCGAGCCGCTCGAACTGCTCGACGAGATCGAACAGCATCTGGGTGTGGCGGCGGTGCCGTTCACCTGGCCGATCGGCATGGGCAAGGAATTCCAGGGTGTCTACGACCTCCAGCGCGACCAGGTCCGCCTGTTCCGCGCCGGGCAGGATAAAGCGGGCGGCGAGGTCGAAACGCTGCATGCGCTCAGCGACGAGGAAGGCGAACGCCGCTTCGGCCATAGCTGGGTCAAGGCGAAAGAAGAGATCGATCTGATCACCGGCGCGTCGCCTGATTTCGACCGCGAGCAATTCCTCGCCGGTCAGCAATCGCCGGTGCTGTTCGGCTCGGCCATCAACAACTTCGGTGTGAAGGAAATTCTCGACGCGCTGGTCGATCTGGCGCCGCCGCCATCGGCGCGTATGGCGGTCCAGCGGTCCGTGGAGCCGGATGAACCGAAGTTCACGGGCGTGGTGTTCAAGGTGCAGGCCAACATGGATCTGGCGCACCGCGACCGCGTGGCGTTCATTCGCGTGTGCTCGGGGCATTTCGAGCGCGGTATGGCGTTGAAGGTGACGCGCTCGAACAAGACGTTCCGCGCCAATAACGTCGTGACGTTCCTGTCGCAACGCCGCGAGACGGTGAGCGAGGCGTATCCGGGCGATATCATCGGTATTCCGAATCACGGCACGTTGAGCCTTGGCGATACGCTGACCGAAGGCGAGACGCTGCAGTTTGTGGGCTTGCCGTTCTTTGCGCCGGAAATTTTTCAGACGGTCGAAGTCGTGGACCCGATGCGCGCCAAGCAGCTTGGCGAAGCGCTCAAGCAACTCGGCGAAGAAGGTGCGATTCAGGTGTTTCGGCCGGTGGTCGGTGGCCTGATGATTCTCGGCGCCGTGGGGCAACTGCAGTTCGAAGTGGTGTCGCACCGGCTGTCCACCGAGTACAAGGTGGACGTGCGGATGGCGCCGGCGCGCTATCGGATGTCGCGCTGGGTGACCTGCGACGACGCGGCTGAATTGCGTCGCTTCACTGACGCGTATTCGGCGCGGATCGCGTTCGATGCGTCGAATGCGCCGACTTATCTGGCCTCGCACGTTTCCGAAATTGAAGTCGCGCAGAAGGCGTGGCCTAGGATCGTGTTCAATGAATTGCGCGAACATTCGGGCGCGCCGTTCAAGAAGGCAATGTAGACGGCACCGTTGCTGTGACGCGTTGGAGAAAGAAAGTTAACGGCCCTTATATGGGCCGTTATCGTTACTGGTAGACCGATTGGCATAGTCCGCTCACACGGACTACCCGAAGCACGATCCGTTCTTTATAATTAGGACTACCGTCGAAACAGCGACGGTCGGGTTTGGAAGCCTGATGACAGTAACCACACCGTCTGCGCAAGCAGATTCGTGTGTCTGCCTCTGCGCGCGTATTTTCAATGGGCGGGCCGTGGCGAGGGAGCCGCGAGGCTCGCCGGTTTGCTACTGTCCCGGTCTTCCAACCTCGTTACGTGCCCGCTCACCCATCTGTTATCGAGTGTCGGGCGATTTCGAGTACCAGTTGGGAGTCGCGCCATGAACGAACCTATTATTTCCTCCGTGCATCCCCAGGTCATGCGCATCGGACGCACCGCCGTAGAAGCCAGCAAGCGCTGTGCGGATCAGTTTGCCGATTTGCGCGCGTTGGCGAGACTGTTGACGAAGGCGGTTGAAACAGACCCGGCCGGAACGGCTGATCACCGCAAGGTTGCCGCTGTCATGGCTCGTCTGAGTGATGAGTACGCGGGCCACGCGCGAGGCGATGCGAATATGTTCGCGGCCACGCTCGCTTCCGTACCGGAAGACGAGCCTGCGGGCAAGCCTGGCAAACGTGCGCGCGCGGCCATATCGAGCAAGACCGCATCGGCCAAACGGGTCAGTGCTTTGTCGTCGTAGGTAGCGCGGCAATCGATACATCAGGAAACGACTCAGCGCGTTGCCCGTGCTCGCGACGTAATTCCTGTTTCAAGACTTGCCCGTTTCGCAAGCCTTCGAACAACTCTGCGTCGAGTTTCGCATCTGACTCAGCATTGCTGGCAATTTCGTCGAACGTGAAGAGCAGTTTCGCACGCGTGGCCGGAGACGAATTGCATTGCTCAATGGCCCGCGCAAGTGTGGCGAGCTTGGCAAACCGCTCGACATTTCGCTGTGCCACCTGCACCGCTTTCTCGAGAATGCCGTCGATCAGTTGATCGCTGACGGGGACTTCCACCGCGGCTGGACTATGAGGCTTTTGTTGGGTCATGATTCGGCTTCCTTAGGCAGGGTTCTGCGAGTCCCGAGGATGAATGAGACTGCCAGACCCACTACCGGTATCTCACTGGCAGCGAAAGTATAGAGCATCGAGTGGTTGCGGCCTTTTACGCATCGCTCAATTGCCACATCGGCTCCACAGGCTATCAATGTGGCTCCCTCACCCCATCTTCAAAACCTCTTCCCGCATCCAGCTGGCAAACGCCTGCACATGCTCAAGCGCCCCGTGGCGTTGCGCCACGTCGAGCCAGTAGCCGTACGGTCCGCTGACTTCAATCTCTGAGATCCGCGCCAGGCTGCCATCCGCGAGTTCCTCGACGATCATGTTCCGATCGACCACCGCCAATCCCGCGCCCTTACGCGCCGCATGAATCGCCTGCTCCAGATTCGAGAACTCAATGCCGTTTTCCGCGTAATGCGCCGGCATGCCTGCCGTGGCGAGCCAGTTTGGCCACAGATCGAGCCGCGTCTCGTTATGCAGCACGTGGAGTGCGGGCATGCGCTCGAGCAGCGTCTCCAGCGGCCGCCCGAGAAGATGCGGTGCACCCACCAGCGTATGCCGCTCGATCATCAGCAATTCGGAATGCGCATCGGGCAGCGCTTCGCGGCCGAAACGGATGTTGCAGTGGCAATCCTCAGTCGGTTCGGTGCGGATGGACAATTCGACATCAGGCAGTTCCACCGCCAGCGAGCCTAGCCGCGGCGAGAACCATTGCGTAGCGAAAGTAGGTGGCACGGACAGCACAAGGCGCCGCCGCCCTTTGGCGGTGGTGACCTGGCGCGTGCCGCGCTCGATCGTATCGAATGCCTCCGACACGCACGGCAGCAATTGCAACCCCGCCGCCGTCAGCCGGATACCCTTGTGATCGCGCTCGAAGAGTTTCGCGCCGAGCGACTCCTCCAGGATCTTGATCTGCCGGCTCACGGCGCCCTGCGTCACGCACAGCGCACTTGCCGCGCGGTTGAAGCTCAAATGACGAGCGGTCTCTTCGAAGAAGCGCAACGCAATCAGCGATGGCAAGCGCCGCATAACTTCACCTTCTGTCTTTTCTGGTCGTCCGGGGGCGCGCCGGGCTGGCGCGGTCCTGCCGTCCGCAATGGTTGTCATCGTTTTGCGATTGCCGGGGCGCCTCGTCTCCAGAGTGCCATGCGGCAATCGTGCTGCTGTAGGCGGCTGTGCTGGCCCGTCAGAAGGGCCGCCCGCCGCCTCGCCGCATCTTACTGCCTTTGGGGCTCGACCGATGCCGCGTCACCGCGCGTCGTCTTCAACACGCGTCATGGCGCGGATTGTCGCATTTCGGACCGCGTCTTGAGCGGGTGCCAGCAACAAAAGGCGCTTGCCGGCGAACAAGTCAAGACAGCGGGCCTTAGCACCCGGTTTTGCTGACTCGTTGGCCTGGACCGCCGCGCAACCAGCCGACATCGCCTATCCTGAGGGGAACGCGCGTTCGTCCCAAACGCGCCCCCTTTCGACTCGCGGAGTGCCCCGTGACCGTTCGCAATCTCGATGCCCTGTTTCGACCGAAATCCGTTGCTGTGATCGGCGCTTCGCGACGGCCGCGCAGCACGGGCGCGCTGGTGTGGGCGAGTCTGCTGGGCGGCGGTTTCGACGGGCCGCTCTGGCCCGTGAACCCGAAATACGACTCGCTGGACGGGCACGCGGTTGTCGCGGACGTCGGTGACCTCCCCGAGGCCCCCACGGTGGCGCTGCTCTGCACGCCCCCTGCGACCTGGCCGGGCATCGTCCACACACTCGGCGGTCTGGGCACGCGGGCCGCCATCATCGTCGGGGAAGTGCACAGCGACGAAGACCGTGTCGCGCTTCGGCACACGCTCTCGGCGGCGCGGCCGAATCTGCTGCGTATCGTGGGGCCGGGCAGTCTCGGCGTGGTGTCGCCGGCGCTGCGGGCGCATCTGGGCGCGCCGTCGTGCCTGGTAAAGGCGGGCGGAGTGGCGTGGGTGTCGCAGTCGAATGCCCTGACGAATGCCGTGCTGGGCTGGGCGTATGCGCGTGGTCTGGGCTTTTCGCACGTGGTGGCGCTCGGTGGCGAGGCGGATGTGGATGCGGGCGACGTGCTCGACTATCTGGCAAGCGACCCCGGCACGCGCGCCATCCTGCTCGAACTCGATACGGTGCGCGCGGCTCGCAAGTTCATGTCGGCGGCGCGGGCGGCGGCGCGCAACAAACCGGTCCTCGCTTTGCGCTCGGGCCGCGCCGATCCCTCCGACGGTCTCTACACGGCGGCCTTCCGCCGCGCGGGCATGGTGCGCGTCGATTCGCTCGACGACCTGCTCGACGAAATCGAAACCCTCGGCGTGGGCCGCGTCGCGGCCGGGGCAACAGCGACGTTGATCACCAGCGACCGTGGGATCGCGACGGTGGCGTGTGACGCCTTCGCTGCCGCGGGCGACACGCTGGCGCAGTGGCCCGCTGAGACCACGGAGGCGGTCACCCAGGCGTTGCCGCGCGCGGTTGCAGGCAACCCCCTGCTACTTGGCGACGACGCGCAGGCCGAGCATTTCGGCACGGCCTTGCAGGTTCTCGCGCAGCATCGCGAGACCGGCACGGCGTTTGTGGTCCACGCGTCGACCCATAACGCGCCGGTGAGCGAGGTCGCGCGGGCGCTGATCGCAAATCAACGGTTCGCCTATCGTGGGCTGCTGGCGTGTTTCTTCGGCGGCCTGGACGCGGCGACTCGCGATGCATTGCATGCGCAGGGCATTCCAGTCCATACGACGCCACAGCGGCTGGCACGAGCGTTTGCCCGTCTGGTCGATTACCGGCTGGGGCGCGAGTTGCTGATGCAGACGCCAGAGGGGCTGCCGGCGCAAATCCCCGCCGAGATCGACGCTGCGCAGGCGCAAGCACGCGCGGCCCTGGCGGCGGGTGAGGACACGCTCACTGACGCGCACGCGGCGAATTTGCTCGCGCATTTCGGGCTGCGCGTCGAGCCAGGCGAGGCCACCCAGGACATGATCGTCGACATCGACGTGGAACTGCACGACGACGACAACTTCGGCCCCGTGTTCCGCTTCACGACGCCTTCGGCGGATGGCGTCTCCGTGCCGCTGCGGGTCTTCGGTTTGCCGCCGCTTAACCCCATGCTGGCGCGCGACATGGTGACCCGTTCGCCGTATGCGCGGGTCGCCGCGCCTGAGCCTGTGCTGGCCGCTTTTACGGCGCTCTCGCAAGCGGTGTGCGATGTTCGCGAGATCGTCGGCTTAAAACTCGCGCTGCGGGTGTTCCGCGAGCACACCGTTGTCGTTGCGCCGCGTATCCGGCTCGGCGCCAAACGCAGCCGGCTCGCCATCATGCCGTATCCGCGCCGCTACGAGGAGACGCTCGACTGGCACGGCCTGCGTATCACGGTGCGGCCCATTCGTCCGGAGGACGAAGCCGCTCATCATGACTTTGTCGAAGCCATGACGCCCGACGATCTGCGTCTGCGCTTTTTCGGCGCGGTGGGCAGCTTCGATCATTCGCAACTCGCGCGTATGACGCAGATCGACTACGACAGGGAAATGGCGCTGATCGCGACAGTTCCTTCCGAGGAGGGTTTCACGCAGACGTTGGGCGTGGTGCGCGCAGTGGCGGATCCCGATAACGAGACCGCGGAGTTCGCGGTGGCAATCCGCTCGGATCAGAAGGGACGGCACCTCGGCACGCTGCTGATGGAGAAGATCATCGCGTATGCCCGCTCGCGCGGCACACATTGGCTGGTGGGTGAAGCGCTGCGTGAGAACGGGCCCATGATCGCGCTGGCGAGAGCGTGTGGTTTCACGGTGTCGCCCACCGAAGATCCCTCGGTGGTGGGGTTCAGGATGGCGCTGGATGAGGCGGAAGCGGCGGCTTAGCGGGGCGGGGTTATTCCATGGCACTGCGGCACTACGGCACTACGGCGCAAATCGCTGCAGCAGCGCCGCCGATACGCGCGTCAGTACCTCTTGCCAGTCGCCCCGTCGCTGCTGGGTAAAGAGGCGCACGGTGGGATACCACGGGCTGTCATCCCGGTTGCGCAGCCAGCGCCAGCATCCGGCGAAGCGGTTGAGCAGCCAGACCTGCTTGCCCATGGCCGCCGCCAGGTGCGCCACCGAGGTATCCACGGAGATCACCAGGTCGAGGTTCTCGATCAGCGCGGCGGTATCTGCGAAGTCCGCGACTTCGTCCGTCCAGTCTGTCAAACCCAGGTGGCTCAACGCGTCCGGACGCTTCGCCGGATCATCGGTCTTCTGCAAACTGATCCAGCGGATGTGCGGCAACGCGAGCAAGGGCGCGATTTGCGCGGACGTCAGGCTACGCATCTTGTCTTCCATCATGCCTGAATGGCCGCCCGCCCAGACCACGCCGACCTTGGGCAGCACGGGGCCGGGCAAAGCGGCGAGTTTTGCGCGCCACGAGGCGGCGCGAGTGGGATCGGCAAAGAGATAAGGCGTCGCGGCCGGGATGTTGTCCAGGCGGGTGCCGAACGCCATGGGTAGCGACATCATCGGACAGTACCAGTCCCACTCATCGAAACGCGGCATGCCTACATCGAGCATGACGAGGCCCGGCCAGCGCGAACACAGCGACTCTTCGTAGAGGCGACGCAAGCCGGGCGGGCAGACGTAGCCTACCTGCGAGAAACGCTGGAGCGCGAGAGGCAGGTAGCGGACAAACTGCAGGCTGTCGCCGTGACCTTGCTCTGGGATAACCAGCAGACGCGTTCCGCGTGTGGGGGTATCTGCTGAGCGAATGACCGACTCTGGACGTTCCCCCTTCCATTGCGGCAGCGGGATCTGCGGCCGCGCCGCTGGAGCGTGGCTTCCGTCGGCGTTCGCAAAATTGGCCCAGCGGTCTTCGAACCGGGGCCATGCTTCTTCATAACGCCCCGTAGCCAGCAGAACCGTCGCGAGATGGGCGCGAGCGCTGAGGTAGTCCGGCGCAAGGGCAATGGCGTGCTGTAGGTGTCGCTCGGCCTCGTCCAGAGCGCCCAGACTCTTGACAACCACGCCCAGGTTGGTGAGCGCCTGTACGTTATCGGGATCGAGTTCGAGCAACTTGCGATAGCTGAGCGCTGCGTCGTCGAGGAACCCCTGCACGAACAGCGTGCCCGCCTCGTAGTAGCGCAGCGCGATCGAGTCGGGTTGCAGCGCAAGACCTTCCCTTGCTGATTGCAGCGCACCGGCATACGCGTTCAACTTGATCTGAACGACGCACAGTGTCAGGTAGAAATCCGCATGGGGATGAACCGCGATCGCGCGTTCAACCCAGCTTTGCGCGGCTTCGAACTGGTTCGAATCGAGCGCCAACAGTCCGCGCAAGTAAAGGGCGCCGGCACGCTCGGGATCTTGCTCGAGGATTCGTTCAACGGCGGCTTGCGCCGTGGCGATATCACCGGCCTGACGCGCGTCGTCCGCCTCGCGATACCAGGATTGAATGTCGTCAGACGGCGAGCGGAATGGGGTCGACATGGGAGATGCGCACGCGAGGATGGGTGTTTTATGGGGCGCCAATTATGCGTGCTCTGGGGCGGCGAGTCTGTAGGCCTATTCCGAAGCGTTCGATGCGAAAAAGCTGACTGCTGGCCAGGAGGCGACTGACTCGCGCGTCGGCTTCTCATGCCGCACCTTTGAGAATCCTCCGAGTGTTTGCGGCGGTCGTTTCCGCTATATTTTTTGGCTTCATTCAGCGATGCCCCGCGTGGCTCAAACGACCTGTTCAAGGAACGGCGCATCACCTGTCCAGTGCCCCGTTCAGTGTCATGGGGCACGTTCGCCTTGCTGAGCACATCAAAACGTTTCGACCGATATTCAAATGGATAACCTCGCCGTCTCCGACCAATTTATCAAATCGTTATTGTTCGCGTTTTTCCTGAGCGCCGTCGCCATCTTCGTTCTGCAATTGACCAATCTCATTGACCCGGACCACCTGGTGGGGCGTGAGGGAATGGCGTGGCTGGTCGCGACCGTCATCTGCACCACCGAGCCGCTGTTGCGTCATCACGGCGTTCTGAAGGGCGCCATCGAAAGCCGGATTGGCGAGTTCACCCAGGCAAGCGTACTGGGACGGGTGATTGGCGCGCCGGCGGGTTGTCTGTTTGCATGGGCCATCACGATTGTTGGGTCTTAAGCTGCGCTTTCGTGCAGAGTTGAAAAATATCGTCAAGGATTCCAGATTAAAGCGCGAATGGGTCAACGGCTTGCGCGGGAAGCCGTTAAACACACGACCGCTACCCGGTCGCCCACTCAATCATGGTTTTTTTCAGGACAGATAGACGATGAACAAGCAGATCACCATTGCCGCTCTCGCAGGGTTGTTTTCGCTCGGCGCGTTTGCCCAGGCATCCGCACCCACCGCAGCGCCCGCGCAGGAGCAGAGCGCAGCCCCGGCCGACGCAGCGTCCACGGCGAAGCATCACCACAAGCGTCACAAACATCACAAGCACCATGCGTCCGCGGCAGTGCCCGCCTCCGCACCGGCCATGAAGCCCTAAGTCTGGCGTCGGGTCGCGTCCGCGCTTCGCTAATCGAGAAAAGACCATGTACCTGCACGCTTCTACTCGCTGGCGGCTTCTGCTGCTCTGCGCCACGCTGACGACGTTCACGGGTTGCGTGAGTACGCATCGCCCGGTGGCGTCGCCCGAGGAAACCGAGGCGCAATCGTTTCCCGTACCGATGGTGGAAGTGTCCTCCGTTTCGTCGGCGGATGGTGTGCCGTTGCCTGTCGAAGCAGGTTTTTACCGCGCCAACGCCGGTGATACCTTGGTCAGTATTGCGAAGTCTTCCGGACGCGCTCCGGCGAGCGCTAAACCCAATCCGGCTGTCAGCGTCAAGCGGAATCCCGCTCCTGCTTCGGCAGAGGCAAGCCGCTTCAAATGGCCGGTTTCCGGTGCCGTTGCCGCCAAATTCGCCGCGGGCCGCTCCAAGGGCGTCGAACTGGGTGGCCGTTTGGGCGACCCGGTCAAAGCTGCCGGAGGCGGCCGGGTGGTGTACTCGGGCGTTGGCGTCAAACCTTACGGCCGCTTGATTGTCATCAGGCACGACGACCATTTCGTGACCGCTTACGGCGGCCTTCGCAAGCTGCTGGTCGGGCAAGGCGCTGTCGTCAAACAAGGGCAAAGCATTGCCGAGATGGGAGCAGAAACCAACGGCAATGGCTCCCTCAAGTTCGAAGTCCGCAAGGACGGCAAGCCGGTCGACCCGCTGATCTATCTGCCGAAACGCCAGGGCTAGGCATTCGCGTCCGGCGTCGGCTGTAGTCGGGGGCTTGCCCCATCACCTGATCGTCTTGCGCTCGAGCGGCGCTGCCGAATTCATTTCATCAAGCAGATTGTTTTGAAAGCATTTCGTTTCTACCGAAACCTTGGAATTATGTTGTCCTTAGCGTTACTGGCGGGTTGCATGCAGCCGCCGGGCATAACCGGGCGGGTTAACTATGAGGCGCCGCATAAGGAAGAATCAAGAGCCCTCACGGCGATTACGCCGTTTGGCACGGAGCACTCGCCGCTCCTATCGAGCCTGCCTGAGTTGCCGCGTCCGCAGACCGAAACCGCATCGTCGCGTGACGAGCGTGACGCCGCGTCGCGCTTCTGGCAATCCGGCATGGCGTCCTGGTATGGCAACCAGTCTCAGGGGCACCGCACCGCAAGCGGCGAGCGCTACAACCTGCACGCGTTGACCGCCGCACATCGGACCTTGCCGCTTGGCTCGTACGTACGGGTGACCGCCGTATCGAGTGCGCGCTCGGTGATCGTGCGGATCAACGACCGTGGACCTTATACGCGCGGGCGGGTGATCGATCTCTCCTATGCCGCGGCGGCGGCGCTTGATCTGCCACGCACCGGCACCTTGCTGGTCAAGATCGAGACCGTGGCAAAGCAGAAAACCGGCGCGTAGTGCGGGCTGGCGGAGTTATTTCACCGCACGGACCGCACGGACCGTGCGAACGGTGACGCTGCCGATAGCGCTGACTCAGGCGGCCAGCTTGGCCGCCGCCTCATCCACCTGGTCGCGCGTTACGGCCAATTCTTCGAGCCACGCATCGGCGTAGACGGCGCCCGTCTCACGTTCGAGACGCGCGATCGTCGCCGCGCAGCGCGTGGCGTCCTTCGGGGTCGCGATGAAGTCCTTCACCGACTGCCCTGCCTTGAACGCGTCGAACAGCGGCACGCGGATATCGTCCGGCAAAGCGCGCGTCCATTGGTACGGCTTGCCGTTGTAGGTGAACGACGGCGGCAGCACACGTTCCTTCTTCGCGGCCGGAATCAGGCCGTAGGTGCGCGCGGCTTCGCCGATCTGCTCCGGCGAAAACAGCTCGTCCGGGCTGATGTCGAACTGCTGGATATAGGCTTCCATGGCTTGCATGGCGGCGGCGCGATCGTCGCGCTTTTGCTGGGCGCGGGCCACGATGTCGCGCAGTTCGTCGGCTTCCTCGGGGGTGATCGTGAAGCTCGCCTGCTTCTGCTGGAGTTCGGAAAAACGCTGGAATTCGGAATCGGTCAGAAGTTTCGCCATGAGGTATCGAGAGCGCGCGCAGGAGGATGCCCACGCGGCGACATTTTTAAGAGGGTCGCCATTCTAAACCATGCAGGGGAGGAGGGAGCGCGAGCAGACGGTCAGGGTGATCTCACCCCGCTGCAGAAACGTGGCTAGCACGCGAGCCGCGTCCGTGCGGCGGGCAACTCGGCGGTGGCGTGGGGATGTAGCGTGTGTTGTAGCGTCAGGCGGTGGAAGCCTGATCCTGCATCCGGCCCATCAGGCGCGGATGCAGGAGGATGGCAGTGCGTCAGGTCTTACTGACAGGCCTTGCCGGCGTCGGCGTGGTAGCCCTTGGCTTTTGCATCCGCTTCGGTCATGTACGCGCCATGCTTGGTCTTGCCGTAGTACTTGTCGGTCGGGCAGTGATAGACCTTCGTGCTGGTGTTGACCCAAACCTGGCCGGGACCGCCGCCGGGCGCCGGCTTGGCGCTGCTGGCCGCAGCCGGTGCCATCGCGGGTGCCGGTTTGGCGTTGCTAGCCGCTGCCGGTGCGGCCGTGGTCGCGGCTGTCGCGGGAGCGCCGGATGCCGCAGCGGCCGCCGAGGCGCCGTACCAGGTCTTGAGACCCTTATGGCCGGCGCAGGCGCCCTTCTTCGTGGCTCCCGAGTAGAACGAGCCGTCCTTGCATAGCCCTGTCGATCCGCTTGGCGCGCTCGCCGGAACCTGCGCGTAGCTCGCGGTCGCTGCGAGCAGCCCGGCCACAGCGGCCATAGAGAGGAGTAGCTGTTTCATGGTGTGGATCCTGTGGATCTGCCGCGGGGTCGCCGCGTTCATCGGGGGACGCAGACAATACGGCCTGCTAAATGGCCGGCTCGCTGCGATTCTTGTGCGCGTCAAGGCGCACTCCTGATAAAACGCGGGACCTCGGTGTTCGGCTGACGTGCGGCACACCTGACATTGTCAATTATTGCAAAGCGGAAAACGGCCGCGCAACGAGCACTAGCTCGCCTCCTCGCGAAACATCGACAACGCCTCGACCGTTTCCCGCAATTGCGCGGTAACCGCATCGAGAGTCGGCGCGACGTATTCGTCAATGCGCCGCAGGTATGGGCACGTCAACGCGGCGATCGCCTGGCCGGATGGCCCGAGCAGCGGGAAGGTCAGATCCGTGACGCCGAAAATCTGCTGGCTGTCTTTCTGCGAAAAGCCGGCGGTGCGGATTTGTTCGCAGGTCTGTTCGAGCGCGTCGCGGTCGATTGTCACCTCGCCCTTCACCTTGGTATGTTCCGCGAGCATGTGAGCGCGCTGCTCGGCGGTCTGAAACGCCAGCATGACGCGGCCCGAACCGGTATCGATCAACCCGACCCGCGAGCCGAGCCGCACGGCCATCCCCCACGTGCCGGGGCCGTCGACCTGGGCGATCACCAGCAGATTGCCACGGTCGTAGACCGCCAGATGACACGACTGCTCCGCGCGGTCCGAAAACCGTTGCATGAGCGGCAGGGCTTCGGCGATCAGCCGGTTCATCGGCGGATGGCGATGCGCCAGCGCATACAACTTCAGACTCAGCGAATAACGATCGCCCGCCGCCGAGCGCACCACATATTGGCGCGCAACCAGACGCTCGAGCATCCGGTACATCTCGCTCGCGTTGCGCCCTAACAGCTTGGTGATTTCGGCGCGCGTCAGCCCGTCCTTCTGCTCGGCAAGCAGTTCGAGGATATCGAGGCCTTTGTCCAGCGCAGGTGCGCGGTAACGGTCGGCGTCGTCTCTTTCTTCCGCATCCATCATGAGTAGGTTCCGGTCCCATGCAGTCGTATGGCTGTCCCATGCACGGCTGTGCAGGCCCCATTGTTATCCGGCGCGTGAGTGTAGAGCGTAGCGGACCGCACGTGGCCAGGGAAAGTACGGACGGATGGTGCAGTGCACAGTCCTTGACTTAGAAAAGTCCGTATATGAATAATACGTTCATTGGTGAATTGACGCACACCAATATTCATAAGAAAGCGCAGGACGACGTTCCGGCTCCCCTCGGAACCGGTTCAGCTAGTTCAACAACGCATGGGACCGGAGCAGGTGTTGAAGCACCCACCCGGTCGAAAGGAGACAAAGTCATGACGTTCGCAAAAGGGCCGCACGCGGCCCGCCGTTTCATCCAGAGCGCTTTATCCGTCGGGGTCGCCGCCGCATGTGTGGCCGGCCTTGCGATGAGTGGCGCCGCCCGCGCCGCCGATACCGGCAAGATCGGTCTCGGTCTGCCGTTGCTGACCTCGCCGTTCTGGCAGTCGTACAACAACTACCTGCCGGTGTACGCGAAGCAGATGGGTCTCGACATCCTCGCGCCCGTCAACTCGAACGGTGACCCTGCGCAGCAGATCACCGATATGAACAACATCCTCAACCTGGGCGCGAAGGGCATCGTCGTCGGGCCGCTGGATTCGGCCGCGATCAGCCGTGCGCTGGATTCCGCCTCGGCCAGGAACGTCCCGGTGGTGGCCGTGGACGTGGCGCCGACGCAAGGCAAGGTGGCCATGGTGGTGCGCGCCGACAACCACGCCTACGGCGAGATGGCCTGCAAGTACATCGGCGAGCACGTGAAGTCCGGCAAGGTGGTGCAGATCATGGGCGATCTGGCATCGGTGAACGGACGTGACCGTTCGGAAGCGTTCCGCGCCTGCCTGAAGCACTATCCGGCGCTGTCGCTGCTGGAGATCCCGGCTGCCTGGAAGGGCGACGTCGCCGCGACCGCGCTCGACAGCTTGCTGACCGCCAACCCGGATGTGAAGGCCATCTACATGCAAGCGGGCGGGGTCTACCTGTCGCCGACGCTGCAGACGCTGCGCCGCAAGCAGATGCTGTTTCCGGTGGGCGATGCGAAACACGTCGTGATCGTCAGCAACGATGGCATTCCGCAGGAATTCGACGCGATCCGCAAGGGCGAGATCGACGCGACAGTCTCGCAACCGGCTGACCTGTACGCGAAGTACGGCCTGTACTACATCAAGGCCGCACTCGCCGGACAGACCTTCAAGCCGGGTCCGACCGATCACGGCAGCACGATCATCCAGATCGCGCCGGGCATGCTGGAAGATCAGTTGCCTGCGCCGCTCGTGACGAAGGCGAATGTCGACGACAAGAACCTGTGGGGCAACACGGTCAAATGAGCGAGCCCCTGCACACGCCTGGCATTGCGGCAACAGAAACAGCAACGGCCGGGGCCGCGGCCGCGGTCGTCGAAGCCTTGGACGTCACCAAGCGCTTCGGCTCCTACGCCGCATTGAACGACGTGAGCATCCGCGTGATGGCGGGCGAGTCGCATGCACTCGTCGGGCGCAACGGGGCCGGTAAATCGACGCTGGTGTCGATTCTCACCGGCCTGCGCAAGCCCGACACCGGCGAAGTGCGCTTCGGCGGCGTGCCCGCGCCGTCGCTCGCCGACCGCGACGCATGGCGCGAACGCGTGGCCTGCGTCTATCAGCATTCGACCATCATCCGCGATCTGAGCGTCGCGGAGAATCTGTTCATCAACCGTCAGCCTGAGCGGCGCGGCATGATCGACTGGCAAGCCATGCGCCGCGATGCGCGTGAATTGCTCGACCACTGGAAGATCGACGTGCGCGAAGATGCCCGCGCCGGCGATCTGAGCGTCGAGGCGCGTCAGTTGGTGGAGATTGCGCGAGCGCTATCGTATGGCGCGCGCTTCATCATTCTCGACGAGCCCACTGCCCAACTCGACGGCGACGAAATCAAACGGCTGTTTCGCCGCATCACGGAGCTGCAGCGTGAAGGCGTGACGTTTCTGTTTATCTCGCACCATCTGCAGGAGGTGTACGAGATCTGCCAGGCCGTGACGGTGCTGCGCGATGCGCGGCATATCGTCAGCGCGCCGGTGTCTGCGTTGCCGCGCGAGCAGTTGATCGAAGCGATGACCGGCGAACGCGGCGGCCTCGCCGTTGCCGACGCCGCCGCCCGCGCGCCGCTGCCCGCCGGTACGAAAGTGGCGCTGGAAGTCGCCGGTCTGGGCGGCGCGGACTATGAAGACGTGTCGTTCACGGTGAAACGCGGCGAGGTCATCGGTCTGACGGGAGCCACGAGCAGCGGCCGCACCAGTGTCGCGGAGGCGATTGCCGGTCTGCGCTCGCCGAAGCGCGGCGACATCCGCGTGGCCGGCCAATCCTTGCCGCGCGGCGATGTGCCCGCGGCGCTGGCAGCCGGCATCGGCTGCGTGCCGAAAGACCGCCATCACGAAGGCCTTGTGCTGACGCAATCGGTGGCGGAAAACGCCTCCATGACGATCACGCGTCTGCTCGGCAAGTTCGGCCTCACGCCGCCCGCAAAGAAGAACGCCTTCGGTCGCAAGATGATCGACGCGCTCGGCATCGTGGCGCCTGGGCCGGAGCACGTGGTATCGGGCCTGTCCGGCGGCAACCAGCAAAAAGTGGTGATGGCGCGCGCGCTGGCGACCGATCCGAACGTCCTCGTCCTGATCGACCCGACTGCGGGCGTCGACGTCAAATCGAAAGAAGCGCTGCTGTCCGTGGTGGACCGTGTGCGCGAAGAAGGCAAGGCGGTGCTGGTGGTCTCCGGCGAACTGGACGACCTGCGCACCTGTGACCGTGTGCTGGTCATGTTCCGTGGCCGCATCGCGGCCGAATTCCCCGCGGGTTGGCAGGACCACGACCTGATCGCATCCGTTGAAGGAGTCAGTCTCCATGAAGAATAGTGTGCCAAGCCCTGCATTCGGCGCGGCCCAAGGACAGGTTGGTGCGCAGGCCGCGCAGCGCGGCCGGGTGCGGATCGAATTCGCGCGGCTGCGCGACCTCGCCCTGGTGCCCGCGCTTGCCCTGTTGATTGTGATCGGCGCATTTGTCAGCCCGAGCTTTCTGACCAAGGCGAACCTGATCAGCGTGCTCGGTGCGTCCGCGGCGCTCGCGCTGGTGGTGCTCGCCGAATCGCTGATCGTGCTGACCGGCAAGTTCGATCTGTCGCTCGAGTCCACGGTGGGGATTGCGCCTGCGGTCGGCGCGATGCTGGTGATGCCGGCCGCCTCCGCGGGCTTTGGCTGGCAATGGCCCGCTGCGGCGGGTTTGCTGGCGATTCTCGTAGTCGGCGCGGTGATCGGTTTTATCAACGGCTTTCTGGTGGTCCGCTTACGCCTGAACGCCTTCATCGTCACGCTCGCCATGCTGATTGTGCTGCGCGGCATGCTGGTGGGCGCGACCAAGGGCGGCACGCTGTTCGATATGCCGTCGTCGTTCTTCACGCTCGCTACGACGATTGTCCTTGGGCTGCCGTTGTCGGTGTGGCTTGCGGCGGTGGCATTCGCGGTGGCCGCTTTTATGCTTCGCTACCATCGGCTTGGGCGCGCGCTGTATGCGATCGGCGGTAATCCCGAAGCGGCGCGCGCCGCCGGGATTCGCGTCGAGCGTATTACGTGGGGCGTGTTCGTGCTCGGCAGCGTGCTCGCTTCGCTTGGCGGCCTGATCGTCACCGGCTATGTGGGTGCGATCAACGCGAATCAGGGCAACGGCATGATCTTCACGGTGTTCGCGGCTGCGGTGATCGGCGGCATTTCGCTCGACGGCGGCAAGGGCACCATGCTCGGTGCGCTTTCCGGTGTGTTGCTGCTCGGTGTGGTGCAGAATCTGTTAACACTGGCACAGGTGCCGTCGTTCTGGATTCAGGCCATCTACGGCGCGATCATCCTTGGCTCGCTGATGGTGGCACGCCTCGCAAGCGGCGAAGGCCAGAATTGAACGCACACGTTCACGGAGACGTATCTTGAGCAGCCCATTGCATACCGATGTCCGCCTGATCCTGCTCAGTCCGCAGGACAACTGTCTGATTGCGGCGGCGCGGCTCGAAGCCGGTACCGAAGTCGAGATTGAAGGCGAGCGCGTCACGCTCAGCAAGGCGATCGATCTGGGCCACAAGGTTGCGCGCGGCGCGTTGGCCAAAGACGACAAGGTGCTGCGCTATGGCGCGGTGATCGGCCACGTGACCGAAGCCGTCGCGCGCGGCGAGCATCTGCACACCCACAACCTCGAAAGCGACTACCTGCCCACGTACACCCACGATGCGGGCCACGAATTCGTGCATCATTGACGCGGTGTGATACCGCGCTGGAACGATCATGACTGACACTTCCGAAGCAACGATCTCCTCAACCGCCGGCTTGCAACCCGTGCTGCAAGGCTTTTTGCGCAGCGACGGGCGTAAAGGCATCCGCAATGTGGTCGCGGTGGCGTACCTCGTCGAATGCGCGCACCACGTCGCTCGCGAGATCGTCACGCAGTTCCGCGAGCCGCTCGACGCGTTCGACGACCCCACAGCAGAACGCGAACCGGCCGTGCATCTGATCGGCTTCCCTGGGTGCTATCCCAACGGCTACGCGGAGAAGATGCTCGAACAGCTCACCACGCATCCCAATGTGGGGGCGGTGCTGTTCGTATCGCTCGGCTGCGAGAGCATGAACAAGCACTACCTGGTCGACGTGGTGCGCGCGACCGGCCGACCTGTCGAAGTCCTGACGATCCAGGAAAAGGGCGGCACACGCAGCACGATTCAGTACGGCGTGGACTGGGTACGCGATGCGCGCAAGCAACTGGCGGCACAACAGCGCGTGCCGATGGGGCTCGACGAACTGGTGATCGGCACGATCTGCGGCGGCTCGGACGGCACCAGCGGCATCACCGCGAATCCGGCGGTGGGCCGCGCGTTCGATCATCTGATCGAGGCCGGCGCTACCTGCATCTTCGAAGAAACGGGCGAGCTGGTCGGCTGCGAGTTTCATATGAAAACGCGTGCGGCGCGGCCCGAGCTGGGCGACGAGATCGTCGCCTGCGTGGCCAAGGCAGCGCGCTATTACTCGATTCTCGGTCACGGCAGTTTTGCGGTGGGCAATGCCGACGGCGGCCTGACCACGCAGGAAGAAAAATCGCTTGGCGCCTATGCGAAAAGCGGGGCGTCGCCGATTGTCGGCATCATCAAACCGGGCGATGTGCCGCCGACCGGCGGCCTCTATCTGCTCGACGTCGTGCCTGACGGTGAACCGCGTTTCGGTTTTCCGAACATCAGCGACAACGCGGAAATCGGCGAGCTGATCGCGTGCGGCGCGCATGTGATCCTGTTCACGACCGGACGCGGTTCGGTGGTCGGCTCGGCCATTTCGCCCGTCATCAAGGTGTGCGCGAATCCGGCCACTTATCGCAATCTCGCCGGCGATATGGATGTCGACGCCGGCCGGATTCTCGAAGGCCGCGGCACGCTGGAAGAGGTGGGCCGCGAAGTGTTCGATCAGACGCTGGCGGTGGCGCAGGGCGCGGCGTCGAAATCGGAGACGCTCGGGCACCAGGAGTTTATTCTTACGTATAAGACCTTCGAACCGGTCGGGCCGTCGTGCCTGCCTTCGGGCGCCGCGCCGAGGCATCGGGTGGTTGAGGTCGCTTCGCATTGATCGACGCCATGGCGTTGAATGGCCCGTTACGCGCGGCGTGAGACCGCGCGGGATCGACACAGGAGACTTCGGCATGACAGAGGCGATTCGTTCAAAAGTCAGCCAGCGCCGCACGATCGGCCGGCGCGGCTTGCAAGTCACAGGACTGGGTCTGGGCACCGCGCCGCTTGGCGGTCTGTACAACGATCTGTCCGAGGAAGAAGCGCTGGCCACGGTGGCCGCCGCCTTCGAGGCAGGGGTGCGCTTTTTCGACACGGCGCCGCACTACGGCCATACGAAAGCCGAGCACCGTCTGGGCGACGCGCTACGCCGCTATCCGCGCGATCAATACGGACTGTCGACCAAAACCGGCCGGCATTTTGTGCCGCGCACCACGCCCTACGACGGTAGCGAAGGCTGGCAAAACCCCCTGCCGTTCGAGGCAATCTTCGACTACACGCACGACGGCATCCTGCGGTCGTTTGAGGACAGCCAGCAGCGGCTCGGCATCGTCGAGATCGACATTCTGCTGATCCACGATATTGGCCGTGTCACGCATGGCGAGAAAAATCCGCACTACTGGAAGCAACTCACGGACGGCGGCGGTTTTCGCGCGCTCGACGAATTGCGCTCGGCGGGCGTGGTGAAAGCCGTCGGTCTAGGGGTTAACGAAGGGGCGGCGATTCTCGAGGTGATGGCCGCATTCGACATTGACTGCGCGCTGCTTGCAGGCCGCTATACGCTGCTTGAGCAGGCCACGCTCGACGACCTGCTGCCCGCGTGCGAAGCGCGCGGCGTGGGCATTCTGCTGGGTGGCGCATTCAACTCGGGGATCCTGGCGCGTGGCGTGCAAGGCGACCTGAAGTTCAACTATGTTGCCGCGCCCAAAGAGGTGATCGAACGCGTGGCTCGACTGGAAGCGGTATGCCGCGAGCACGATGTGCCGCTGGCGGCCGCTGCGTTGCAGTTCCCGTATGCCCACCCGGCCGTTGCAACGGTGTTGACCGGCGCGCGCAGTGTTGGAGAGTTGCGCGAGAACGTCGCATCGTTCGAGCGTCCGATTCCTGCAGAGTTGTGGACGGCATTGCGCGACAAAGGTCTGCTGGATCCGCGAGCGCCGGTGCCGAAGGATTGACGGACCATGCACATCGATGCGCACCAGCATTACTGGGACCCGGCTCGTGGCGACTACGGCTGGCTGACGCCGGACCTGAAGCCCATGTACCGGATCTTCGGGCCGGCCGATCTCGCACCGCTGCGCGAGCGCGCCGATGTGCAGCGTACGGTGGTGGTGCAGGCGGCGCCCACGGTCGAGGAAAGCCGCTATCTGCTGGAACTTGCGCAGGGCGATGCATCCATTGCGGGGGTGGTCGGTTGGGTGCCGATGCTCTTGGGCGACGCGCCCGCTCTGATCGCCGAGCTCGCACGTCATCCGCAATTCAAGGGCATTCGCCCGATGCTGCAGGACATCCCCGACGACAACTGGATCGCCAATCCTGACCTCACGCCTGCCGTCGAAGCGCTGATTGCGCACGACCTCGCTTTCGATGCGCTGATTTTCACGCGCCACGTCGACGCCTTCGAAACCTTCGCCAAACGCTTTCCGACGCTGCGTATCGTGATCGATCACGGCGCGAAGCCGCCGATCCGCGACGGCCGCAGCGGCTGGCAAAGCTGGGCAGACGGCATCACACGTCTGGCGAGTCTGCCGCATGTACATTGCAAGCTCTCGGGACTCGCGACCGAGGCCGCACCCGGCTGGACCGAAGCGACGCTGCAGCCGTATGTCGATCATCTGCTGCAGTCGTTCGGCCCGGCGCGTTTGATGTGGGGCAGCGACTGGCCGGTGCTCAACCTGAACGGCGACTACCTGCTGTGGCATTCGGTGGCGAACACCTTGCTCGCCGGGCTGTCCGACGGGGAGCGCGACGCGGTGTTCGGGGCGAATGCCGTCGCGTTCTATCGCCTGTGAGACGGGCGCGCATTGCAATACCCGATATGACGCAACTGCCATTTCCATTTCGACTGGAGCCGTAGATGACACAAAGACTGGCCGGGAAGACGGCCCTGATTACCGCCGCCGGACAAGGTATCGGTCTCGCGACCGCCGAGTTGTTCGCGCGCGAAGGCGCGCGCGTGATTGCGACCGACATCCGCATCGATTCGCTCGCCGGCAAACCGGTCGAAGCGCGCAAGCTCGACGTGCGCGACAGCGCTGCGATCCACGCGCTTGCTGCCGAGATCGGTGCGATCGACGTGCTGTTCAACTGCGCAGGCTACGTGCACGCTGGTTCGATTCTCGAAGCGACGGAAGAAGATTGGGACTTCGCGTTCGATCTGAACGCGAAAGCGATGTACCGGACGATTCGCGCGTTTTTGCCGGCCATGCTGGAGAAGGGCGGCGGGTCGATCATCAATATGTCGTCGGCGGCATCGAGCGTGAAGGGCGTGCCGAACCGCTTCGTTTACGGTGCGTCCAAGGCCGCTGTGATCGGCTTGACGAAGGCCGTCGCTGCAGACTTCATCACACGTGGTGTACGCTGTAACGCGATCTGCCCGGGCACGGTGGCTTCGCCGTCGCTCGAACAGCGGATCGCGGCACAGGCTCAGGCGCAAGGTGCCACCGTCGACGCAGTGCAGGCGGCCTTTGTCGCCCGCCAGCCGATGGGCCGCATCGGCAAGCCCGAAGAGATCGCGGCACTGGCGCTGTATCTGGCCTCCGACGAGTCGGCGTTCACCACCGGCCACGCGCATGTAATCGACGGCGGCTGGTCGAACTAGTCGGCAGGGCGCAGTGCATGCGTGGTGCACGAGCAAGGACTCGCCTGTTTTTTCACTGGACACTCTGGATTGAAAGGGAAGTGCAACGATGAAACTGCTTCGTTATGGACCGAAAGGTCAGGAAAAGCCCGGCCTGCTCGACGCGCAAGGCAAGATTCGCGATCTGTCGGGCGTAGTGGGCGATATCGACGGCGCCGCGCTGAGCGATGCCAGCCTCGCCAAACTGCGCGCGCTCGATCCGGCCTCGCTGCCGGTGGTCGAGGGTAATCCGCGCCTGGGGCCGGCTGTCGGCAAGATCGGCAAGTTCATCTGCATCGGCTTGAACTACGCGGATCACGCGGCGGAATCGAATCTGCCCGTGCCGACCGAACCGGTGGTGTTCAACAAGTGGAATAGCGCGATCAGCGGCCCGAACGACAACGTCGAAATCCCGCGCGGCTCGAAGAAGACCGACTGGGAAGTCGAGCTCGGCGTGGTGATCGGCAAGCCGGCCAAGTACATCGACGAAGCCAACGCGCTCGATTACGTCGCCGGCTATTGCGTGATCAACGACGTCTCCGAACGCGAATGGCAGATCGAGCGCGGCGGCACGTGGGACAAGGGCAAGGGTTTCGACACCTTCGGCCCGATCGGCCCGTGGGTGGTCACGCGCGACGAAGTGGCCGATCCGCAGAACCTGAACCTGTGGCTCGAAGTGGACGGCCATCGCTATCAGAACGGCAACACGAAGACGATGGTGTTCGGTGTGGCGAAGCTGGTGTCGTATCTGTCGACCTGCATGAGCCTGCAACCGGGCGACGTGATTTCGACCGGCACGCCGCCGGGTGTCGGCATGGGCGTGAAACCGAATCCGATCTACCTGAAGCCGGGCCAGACGATTCGCCTCGGCATCGAAGGGCTGGGCGAGCAGCAGCAGAAAACTTACGCGGCGGAGTAACGCCGCGGCGCCTGGTGCGTCTTAAGCGCTACGTCTGAACGTAGGCCGTTCCTGTTTTTGCGGGAGCGGCCTTTTTTATTGTGCGGCGTCGATCCTTGGCGTGGCTCAGCGCGAGCCGTGCGCCATTGCTGACCGGCGACGTGGTCCGCCGGCCCTCAACTTGCCGCCACGCTCTCGCCGCCGTCGCCAATCCGGTTGATGGTCCCCTGTGCGACGGCGACAAGCCGCTCGCGGTCGCCGTCCATCACGAAGATATTGCATTGACAGGTCGCCTGGTGCCGTCCGGCGTAGACGACCTGCGCCCGCGCCACCAGTGTGCCGTTCATGGCAGGCCGCAGATAGTTGATCTTGTATTCGCCCGTGACGACGCGCGGTCCAAGCGCCAGCGCGCCGGCGAAGGTGAGCGCATTGTCGGCAAGATAACTGATCACTCCCCCGTGGACGAAGCCGTGCTGTTGCCGCAACTCGTCGCGAATCGGCAGGCATAGCGTCAGCTCGTTGGTGCTCGTGTGCATCAGTTCGGCGCCAAGCAGCATGCTGAACGGCTGGGCATGCAGCGCGCCGCGCGCCCGGTCCAGTAGATCGGTCATTATCGAGTCCTTCGGGGATGAAACCCGTGGTGGCGTCCCTACCCACTCTAGGAAGCGCCAACGCGCCGCGTCAAGGTGAATCGCAAAAATGACTTCAGCACTATTGCGTAAAACGGCGCAAATAGAGGGGATGCACGACGAAAGCGCGTGAAAGGCAGCTTTTTCGGCACTTTTCTCAAGAGAACGTCTGCGTTGCCGTAAACACGCCCGTAGCTCCCGTCATTCATTGCAATTCAGGTGTTCAAGATGTTTAGCAAGATCAAGGTCGCATCCGGCCTGTTGTGTGTGTTGGCCGCTTTCTGTGTGCTGCAACTGGTGACGGAAGGGTTGGGGTTCTGGTCGCTGACCCGCACTCACGATGACGTCGGCGATCTGTCGAACGTGGCAATGACGCAGGTCGACGCGGTGAACCGCACCACCCAGGCGCTGATGGACGCGCGTATCAACCTGTCGCGCGCCGGTACGCGGATGGTGAAGGGCGGCGCCGAACCGGCCGAGATCGTCCAGCACGCGCGCGATCAACTGGCCGCGGCGGATCAGTCCTTCGCGGCTTTCTCGAACGCCCCCAAGACCAGCGACGAAAACAGCGCCCGCGCGGCCGCGCTCGCCGATCGCTATCAGAAGCTGCATTCGGCGCTGGGCGAACTGGCGCAAGACCTGGACGCGGGCAATATTCAGGCTTTCCTCGATCAGCCGACCCAATCCTTCCAGGACGCCTACCTCACCGAGTTGCATAACTTCGTACAGTTCGGCGACGCCGCGGGCCGGGCCTCGCTCGATTCGATCGATAGCCGGCTCGCGCTGTTCCGTACCGTGGGCATCGTAATCCTGCTGTTGCTGCTGGCCGGCACGATTGCCGTTTACGTGGGGTTGAAGCGCGGCGTAGTTGCACCGCTTGAAGAGGCGGGACGTCACTTCGACCGCATCGCACAAGGCCGGCTCGACCAACCCATCGCATCACGCGGCACGAACGAAATCGGTCATCTGTTCTCGGGGCTGGCGCGCATGCAGGCGAGCGTGGCGCGCACGGTGAAGACGGTGCGCGAATCGGCCGATTCGATTCACCTGGGCGCGGACGAAATTGCCACGGGTAACGCGGATCTGTCCGCACGCACGGAGAATCAGGCCGCTTCGCTCGAAGAAACCGCCTCGAGCATGGAGGAACTGACCGCGACCGTGCGTCAGAACGCCGATCACGCCCGCGAGGCGAACGCGCTGGCGCAGACCGCTTTGGACGCTACCTCGCGCGGCAGCGAAGTGGTCAACCAGGTGGTCGAGAAGATGCACGGCATCGCGCAAAGCTCGGACAAGATCGCCGAGATCATCTCGGTGATCGACGGCATTGCCTTCCAGACCAACATCCTCGCGCTGAACGCGGCCGTCGAAGCGGCGCGTGCGGGCGAGCAAGGCCGTGGCTTCGCGGTGGTGGCCGGCGAGGTGCGCGGGCTGGCGCAGCGCAGCGCGCAGTCGGCCAAGGAGATCAAGACGCTGATCAGCGAATCGGTTGCGGAGATCAAGGGCGGCTCGACGCTCGTCGAGCATGCCGGCGACGCTATGCGCAACGTCTCGGCGTCGATCTCGCGCGTCACGCAGATGATGACGGAGATCAGCGCGTCGTCGCTCGAACAGAGTGCGGGCATCGAGCAGGTGAATCAGGCCGTGGTGCAGATGGACGAGATGACGCAGCAGAACGCGGCACTCGTCGAAGAGGCGGCCGCGGCTGCGTCTTCGCTGCATCAACAGACCCAGCAGTTGAAGGACGCCGTCTCGGTGTTCGAGATTTCCGATGCGGTGTTGAGGACGCAGCAGTTCGGTGCGGTCAATCCGCATGAGCAGGAGTTTTCGCTGAGCGCCGGGCCTGCTGCCTGGCGCTAGCGGGTAGCGGGTAGCGTGTAGCCGCCGAGGCGGCAACCGCCCCGCTCAGGCTGGCAATGCCGCGTAAGCGGTGGCGAGGTGGTAAGGCGTCGTGGATGGCATGTCGGCGCGTGAGACTTCGCCCGCCGCCGTCTTGCACTCGTACCAACCCTGGGCGTGCAGAAAGCGCTGCTGGAACCGTTCGATTTGTCCCGGCAGCACAGCGCGCGCCGCGGCGTCGTCGCGCGTGGCGAGTGCGCGCAGATATTCGCTTTGCGCCCAGATTCGCTGCGTCGCATCCTTGATGCGCCCGGCTTCGTCCAGCGACGCACACACCCCGCCTGTGACCGGATCCACGCCATGTTGCTGCGCGAAGCCGAAGGCCCGTGAGAGCGCGTCGTCGAGACCCGTTCCATCCAGCAGCGCGCCCGCCTGCTTGACCAGCCAGAACCATTCGAACTGATGGCCAGGCTCAAGACGATTGTCGTCCGCGCCCAACGGCAGTTCTGCGATGCATCCCGTCGGCACATGCACGAAGGTGCGCTCGATCGCATCGGCCAGCTTGCGCAGGGCGGCATCGAATGCGCTATCCTGGGTGGCCGCGCGCGCGGCGAGCCACGCTTCGGTGAGGTGCATCATCGGGTTCTGCACCGGTGTGCCGGTCACGCTCGAAAAGTCGGCGTCGAGGGCGGCGTTGAACAGGCCGTGTTGCGCTGCAAAGCGGTCTTCGATCAGATCGGAGGTGCTGTGAACAATGGCGAGCGCATCAGGATTGCCGGAACGTGCGCCATATTCGGCACACGCGAAGACCAGGAACGCGTGCGTGTAGAGGTCCTTCGTCGTATCGAGCGGTGCACCTTGTGCGTCGACGCTAAAGAACCATCCGCCGCGCTGCTTGTCCTGAAAGTAGTGCACGAGGGAATCGAACAGCCCGTTGGCGTGGGCCGCCTCGCCTGCCTGGGAGAAGACGAACAACTGGCGCGCACACGCCATCGCGCGGTAGCGTTCGGCAGGCAGCGGACGGTGGCCTTCGGCGCTGACCGCCTCGTAGGGCAGCTTCAGTGCCGTATTGAAACCCGCTCCACGCCAGATCGGCAAAACGACGCGGGCGAAATGATCGCGTAGCGTGGCGGCAAGGGTAGTCGTAGAGGCGGGTGTGTTCATGCTGAGAAGCGGCTTCGGTAAGGTCGTGAAAGGGGCGGCGCCTGATGCGACAAGGGCGCCGCGCGACCAAGCATAAAGCAAACCGTCGGCGATGGCACGCCGGCCAGTACTCAAACGCACTACCAACCATTCGGACAAGGAGGAACAGGCATGCTGGGGAATCTTGAACTCATCTCGCGACTGGTGTTGGCGGCGGCGCTCGGCAGCGTCATCGGCGTGGAGCGCGAGCGCCTGTCGTGGGCTGCGGGGCTGCGCACGCACATGCTGGTGTGCGTCGGGTCGGCGCTCATCATGATCGTGTCGGCGTTCGGTTTTGCCGATGTGCTGGGCACCCAGAACGTCGTGCTCGACCCCTCGCGGATGGCCGCGCAGGTGGTCTCCGGCATCGGCTTTCTGGGCGCGGGCTCGATCCTGATGCGCGGCGAGATCGTGCGAGGGCTCACGACGGCTGCGAGCCTGTGGTCGGTGGCGGCCATCGGGCTGGCGGTGGGTGGCGGCATGTACACGGCGTCGATTGCGGCGACCATCATCATCCTGATCATCCTGGCGGGCATCAAGCCGCTCGAGCGGCGCTTCATCACGGTCAAGCAGCGGCGTCAGGTGACGCTGCTGGTCGAGCGCGGCGCGCTGACGTTTCATTCGCTGCACGAAGCGCTTGGCGCGGCAAGCCCGCGGGTCAAGCAGTTCGTGATGCAGCAGAGCGACGATGCGCCCGAATACGACGTGGTGATGATTACGTTGCACCGCGTCTCGACGACCGAATATGCGGCGATTCGCGACCGCTTACGTCAATTGCCCTGCGTGAAGGAATTCCGCGAAGACGATTCGACGTCTTAAATAGGCGATTGGCTTTAGCACGCGCGCGTGGCCATGAGACAATGCGGTCTCGAAAAAACTGATGGCATTTTGTAGCGGTGTACGGCGCCCGGTGGCCGGCGACGACCGCTTCTTTCTCTATGGCAGATTCCGCAGCATCCACGCAGTCCCGTACGACCCGCGCCAGCTCGACAAAGCGGCGCGCGAACACTGTCTCCACCGAGACCGAAAACAAACTGGCGCGCGCCGCCCGCTCGGCACAGCGCCTCGCCCAACTGAGCGATGCGTCGCGCGACGACAGCACGCTCGATATGTTCCCCGACGATCCGACCCGCGCGACCGTGGAGGCGATGAATATCGACATCCGGCAAGGCACGCTGCATGGCTTTGAATTGCCGGACGTGGTGCTGGCTGCGGTGGGTGGGACCACTAGTCTGGATGCCGTGGCAAGCGCCTCGTCCGATACGCGGGCCGCGCGTCGGGCGCCGCGCGAGAAGGTCGAGCCAGCCTATGCTTCGGTGCCGCTGGACGGCTTTGAACGTATCGAGCCGACGCGGAAGGTCAGTGAGCCTAAGGATGAGTCTGACCGTGTTGTGGGCGCGAGCGGTTCGGTGTCTGAAAAGGCGGATGCCTCAGCGCCGGTGGGCGGTTCGCAACCGGTGTTGCCGGTTGGTCCGACGTTGATCTCGCCGTCGATGGCGGCGGCGAATCTCGTGCGCAGTGTGACTGCGCGGCGTCAGGTGGCTGGTGGGGCTTCGTCTGTTCCGACGGACGCGGTTGTGCAGACGGGCGCGGCTCCTCAGCGGTTTGATGCGGCCTTTGCCAAGGCCGCTGCGGCTCCGGGCGACAGCGCTGTGGCGAGCGGTGGAGCATCGCCGGAGGGTGCGGCGGCGGCCGCTGCTGTTTCTGCGGCTGCACAGGTCAAGGCGCCTGCTGCTGACGCGGTAAGGCCGTTGGTGGACGATGCCGTGGGAGCAGAGGGACCGCCCACTGCGCCCGAACTCGACCGCGCCCGTGCGACGGCCTTCGCCGATACCGTCGACGCCCTCTACGGCGTGATTTCCGATCAGCGTCGCGCGGCGACCGATCACTCGCGCCGGATGAAATGGATGCTATCGATTGTGGTCGGCGCGCTGCTCGCGACGGTGGCGATCGGCATCACGCAAACCGTGCTGCTGATGCGTCTGACGCGCGAAACCACCGCGCAGCAGCACCGTATTGAACAACTGATGCAGAACCAGCAAGCAGCGATGACGAGTCTCCTCGACGCACATCTGGCTGCGGCGAACGCGACGGCTCCCGCGCCGTCCACGGCTTCCGCTTCTTCCACTCCGGCTGTGGCGCCTCGTACCCCTGCCACGGCCCCTGCGCCGGCCAGCAAGCACAAAGCCCACGCGCATGTTCACAAGCCCAAAGCGGCGCCGACCCACTGATCGACCGAGCCGGCCGGCCGCGAGCCCGCGCGCCGGTCTCCCGCTCAACCGGCTGTTCCTTACGTTTCGCGACGATCGATTGACCGCATCGGCTTGATCCGCTGTGGTTTTTTTGTGCGCGCCTGTCCTCGGTGATAGGCGCTGTAAGGAGAGATGCCGCGGTAGCGCCTCCCGTGGCGAAGCGCGGGACTTAAACTTTCATGGCTGACGCACAAGCGATGGACCGGACCCCCGGCCAGCTTCCTGACGAGGGCGACGATGGCGACGAGCGAGCACAAGTTTTCGATTGATGAGCTGATCCAGGCGCTGCTGCGCGCCCAAGGCATTCACGAAGGGCACTGGGCACTGAATGTCGAATTTCTGGCGACCGGAACGGCTGCGAATGCGCCTGCCGGTCCGGGCAAGACGCTGCCGGCGCTGCTCGTATCGGTCAACAGCGCGACGCTGGTACGGACCGAGGGTACGGTGCACGGGGCGATCGACGCGGCAGTCGTCAATCCGAGGAAACGCGCCGTGGAGGCGCGCCCCGCCCGCGCCAGGAAGCCGCACACCAGCACGTTACAGTGACTTTGAGAAGGTGATAGGGCCAAAACGCCCGATGCTGAAGATGACCCTCCAGGAAGCTTTCTCGTTGTAATGACGCAACGCAACATCCCGCCAAAGCGATGCGACAACGGACCACACTAAAGAAATGTTGCATTGCACTAGCTTTTTCCTAGGGAAAACCCTATACTTCTTCTTAAGGGAAAACCCTAGCACCAAATTAACCGGGAGTCGCCATGAGCGTTATCTTTGCATTGTTCCAAAAGGTCAGCGACCTCTTTGCGTCGCCGCATCTTCCGATGGATTCGGACTACTCGTACGAAGCGCGTCACCGCGAAGCAGAACGTCAGCGTCGCGCGCAATCTACGCTGTTCGGTATCAAGCTGAGCGATTAATTCGCCAGACTTTGGCGCGGTCAGTCGCGCCGGTCGCGTGGTTTCGGACGCGCGATGCTGTATTTAAGCCACGGTCTTGCCGTGGCTTTTGTTTGTTTACGTTCTTGCGTGTCGCCGGCAAACGTCTAAAGAAATGGGGTCGCCAAGACCCGTTTCCGAATATTTCCTGGCCGAAATGAATGTAACAGGGGCTGACAGCCCTATTGCATCGGGTCGCCCTACAGCCTTCGGTAAGCCACTATCAAGCTTGCGCATTGCCTGCGGAGCAGGGCGCTCATTGCTCCCCGATTTGGAAACTTCCTCTTACAAGCGCTCACGTCTTTAAGCATTCGGGCTCGCTAAAGTCCTTCTCAAGCGCCGGTGCTAGACAGCGGTTTCTGTCATGCGGTCCGGGCGACATCAATCTTGAAAGGGAGGTCCAATATGAAAACGTGGAACAAGACATCGCGTTCGATTCTCGCAACCCTGCTGGCCGGCGGCGCGCTGCTGACCGCAAGCAGCGCGTTTGCCCAGGCAGACCGCGTGATCATCTCCGCGCCGGGTCCGGTTGTGACGTATGGTCAGCCGCAGATGATTCCGGTTGGGGTGCAGATCGACATCGGCTGGCACGGCGATCGTTACTGGGACGGCCATCGTTATTGGGCGCATGACGACTGGATGCACCGCCATCCGCACGATCCGGATCCGCGCCACCACGACGACCATCGTCCGCCCCCGCACGATTATTGATGCAGCGCGTAGCGACGCGGTCGATGCGTCGTGAGATCTGATGAGGCCGGTCTTTCCGCAAGGGGGACCGGCCTTGTTGCTTTGGGCTCGCAAAACTCCGCACTGCGCTATCCTTAAACGCTTTCAGCGACGATTCAGCGGGAGAGCGGCGTGGACAAGGCGGTGGTGGGCGTAGTAGGGACCGGTTTGATGGGCGTCGGTATTGCGACGCAGAGCGCATTGCACGGACATCGGACGATCGTCCACGACGTCGATGCCGCGCGTCTGGCGAGCGTGGCGCCGAAGGCCGAGGCGGTGCTCGACGAACTGATCGACGCCGGCCGGATCGATGCCGCAGCGAAGCGCGCGGCCCTCGCACGCATCGAAACGCACACTACGCTCGAAACGATGTCAGCCGCGCAGTTCGTGATCGAAGCGATTCCCGAGGTGCTCGAGTTGAAGCACCGCTTGTATGCGTCGCTGGCGCAACTGCTCGCCGACGACGCCATCCTTGCCAGCAATACCAGCGGTTTTACACCCGATCAGTTGGCGGTGCCATTGCGTGCCAAAGAGCGTTTCCTGATTGCGCATTTCTGGAATCCGCCGCATATGATTCCGCTCGTCGAAGTGGTGCCCGGCACGGCCACCGACCCGCATGTCACCGAGCAGACCGTTGCTCTGATGAGCGCCATCGGCATGGAACCGGTGGTGCTGACCAAGGCGATTCCGGGCTTTGTCGGCAACCGCCTGCAGTTCGCCGTGCTGCGCGAGGCGCTCAACATCGTGCGCTCCGGCGCGGCGACGCCTGACGTGGTCGACCGTGTCATGAAGGCCTCGCTGGGCCGCCGCTGGGGCATCGTCGGGCCGCTCGAAGGCGCGGACCTCGGCGGGCTCGATACCTTCCTCGATATTTCCACGCACCTGATGCCTGAGCTGGCAAAAGACGAAGACGTGCTCGATCTGTTGCGCGAGCAGGTCGAAGCGGGGCGCGTCGGTGTCCGCAGCGGCGCCGGTTTCTACGATTGGGATGACGCCCATCTGGCGCAGGTGAAGGAAGGCCGCAAGCGGGTGATCAGCCGCGGCTGACACGTCCCAGTATCACTTTCATATTCCAAAGCGCATGACATGAACGACACCTATTTCTACGATCCCGCCAAGGGCCACGGTCTCAAGCACGATCCGTTCAAGGCCATCGTCGCCCCTCGCCTGATTGGCTGGATCTCGACGCGCAGCGCCGACGGTCACCTCAACCTCGCGCCGTACAGCTTCTTCGGCGCGTTTGCGACCTTTCCCGCCATCATCGGTTTTTGCAGCGAAGGCCGCAAAGACAGCATCAGCAATATCGAAGCAACCGGCGAATTCGTCTGGAACCTCGCTACGAAGCCGCTCGCCGAACAGATGAACCGCAGCTCGGCGCCGGTTGGACCGGAGGTCGACGAATTCGAACTCGCCGGACTGACGCCCGCGCCGGGCCGCAGCGTTTCGGTGCCGCACGTCGGCGAATCGCCGGCGGCGCTCGAATGCAAGCTGCTGCAGATCGTGCGGCTGAACAACCTCGACGGCGAACCGATGGACAATTACCTCGCGCTCGGCCAGGTGGTCGGCGTCCACATCCAGAACGCCTATCTGAAGGACGGCCTGTTCGACACGCACGCAGCCCAGCCGATCATGCGCGCGGGCTATCGCGCCGACTATGCGCAGATCGGCGAGATGTTCCAGATGTTCCGGCCAACGGCCTGAAACCGACTCCGCCGCCGCTCCACAGGCTGGAACATTTGATGCTTGGAAACGACGCTCACCGTGCCGTTTTCCTTGCCCGTTCATCCTTCAGGAGCGCGACCATGTCTACCGAATTCGCCACGCAGTTTTCGCATGTCCGTCCGCAAGACACTTCGTATCAGGGCGAGGGGCTGCGCGACTTCTTTCTCTACCGCGATCTGGGCATCGCGCAGGCGACGGGCGGCAAGGTGCTGGCCCAGCTCGTGAAGGCGAACCATGCACCAGAGGAAGGCACTGGCTGGCACCGTCATGAGGCTGATTTCCACATTGTGATCATGCTGAAGGGCTGGGCGCGCTTCATGTACGGTGACAAGGAGACGCTGGTCGCCGCCGGCGATTGCGTGCATCAGGCGCCCGGTATTGTTCACTACCTGTTCGACTACTCCGAAGATATGGAGTACATCGAAATAGTTTCGCCGGCCGATTTCAAGTCGATCGACGTCGAAGGGCCATGCGACGTTCCGGCGGTCACGCCGTGGAAAGGCGTCACCGCGTGACGTGAGGGCGGCTTCGAGGCGGCGCAAGCGCCTCGCCGGTGGTCGCTGAGGCGGCGGCGACATCTGCCGTGACAGCGGAAGCCGCCGGCGCGGCGATAGGCGCCAACGCCACCGGTACCCCCGGTTTGATCGCCTGCGCGCGCGAGCTCACGGCGACCGCGCGCGGCTCGTTGTCGTAGATCACCGCACGCACGCGCGGATAGATATGCCGCTCCCAGCGGTGGCCGTTAAACACCCCGTAGTGCCCCACGCCCGTCTGCACATGATGCGTCTTGAGGTAAGGCCGCAGCTTGTCGCACATGTCCTGCGCCGCGAGCGTTTGCCCGACCGCGCAGATATCGTCCTTTTCGCCCTCCACGGTCAACAGCGCCGTGCGGCGGATCTTCGACGGCTCGATCAGGCGGCCGCCCACCTCCAGTTCATGCAGCGGCAGCGCATGACGCTGGAACACGGTTTCGACTGTCTCCAGATAGAAGTCGGCCGTCAGATCCATCGTTGCGAAGTACTCCTCGTAGAAGACCCGGATCGTGTCCGCCTTGGCCGGATCGCCTTTGGCGCGCTCGTAGTACATCGTCTCGAAGGAGTCGAGGTGACGGCCGAGATTCATCGCCATGAACGCGTTGAGCTGCACGAAGCCCGGATAGACGCGGCGATGCGCGCCGGCAAAGCCGAACGGTACCGCGCTGATCAGGTTGCGTTCGAACCACTCGATCGGCTTGCTCTTGGCGAGCGCGTTGACCTTGGTCGGGTTGATGCGCGTGTCGAGTGGGCCCGCCATCAGCGTCATGCTGGCGGGTTGCGCGGGATGATCGTCCGCAGCCATCAACGCAACCGCTGCGAGGGCCGCGACGGTGGGCTGGCACACCGCCAGCAGATGGGTGCCGGGGCCGATTTTCGCGGTGAAATCGATCACGTGCTGGACGAACTCGTCAAAGCCGAAGCGTCCCTGCGACAGCGGCACGT
This sequence comes from Paraburkholderia sp. GAS38, assembly GCF_050434965.1. Classification (NCBI taxonomy): domain Bacteria; kingdom Pseudomonadati; phylum Pseudomonadota; class Betaproteobacteria; order Burkholderiales; family Burkholderiaceae; genus Paraburkholderia; species Paraburkholderia sp. GAS38. Next base: position 162,741 of record NZ_JBNDJO010000016.1, read on the forward strand.
CGCGCGGGTTGTGCCAATCGGTGATGTAGACGTCGTGCTCGGCGAGCATCGTCTTCACGGTACCGCGCAGCAGCGTCGCGAAGTGGCCGGACATCGGCGCGATCACCAGCACGCGCGGCTGGGCAGGCGATGGGGCGGTTTCCTTGCGGAAATGCAGCAGCGAGCAAAATGGGGTGTGGGCAGCGACTTCCTCGACGATGTTGACGGGCTTGCCGTCCACCTCGATTTCATCCAGCGCGAACGGCGGCCGGGTATGCGTGAGACCCGCCAGGGTAATCAGATCGCACGACGCGCGCAGCGAGCGTCCTTGCGGCGTGTCGCTGAAGGCCGGCCAGGCATCCAGCGAACGGTTGATGAGCGCAGCGCCGTGCCGGGCCGGAAGCATCAGGTCGGCGAACGCCTGGTATGCGGGATATGCGAACAGGTTCATAGCCTTCGCACGAATGCCCAGAAGGAAAGGAGACCGAATAGAGGCAATACGTGTGCCAACGCTAACCGAAGCGTTCGATAGGGGCTCGCGCTGGCATAGCATTTGCGCTATTTCACCCGAGGTGCTGGTTTTGCCGTGATTTGGTGCGCCGACGCACCATGGCGTGCACGCGGCGGCTCCGGTACGCCGCGCGGCACAAACGTGCGCCCGCTTAAGGAGGAGATTCGTATGGCGAATACCACGCTTACCCTTAGCAGCAAGAACTATTCGTCATGGTCGCTGCGAGGCTGGCTGCTGACGAAGTTCAGCGGGTTGCCTTTCGAAGAGATCGTGATGCCGGTCGACGACCCCAGCGCACGCGCCGAATTGCTGTTGCTCTCGCCATCGATTCTCGTGCCTTGTTTGTTCCATGACGGCATCAAGGTCTGGGACACGCTGGCGATTGCCGAGTATCTGAACGAAGTGCAGCCCGATGCCAAACTGTTGCCGCAAGACCGGCGCGCGCGGGCGCATTGCCGGGCCATCAGCGGCGAGATGCATTCGGGCTTCGGCTCGCTTCGTTCGGCACTGCCGATGAACCTGAAAGCGCACTTCCCGGGCTTCAAGGTGTGGGCGCGCGCGCAGTCCGATATCGACAGAATCGTTGCCATCTGGCGCGAGTGTCTGGAGCAGTATGGCGGCCCGTATCTGTTTGGCGAACGCAGCGCCGCGGACGCCATGTATGCGCCGGTGGTGACCCGCTTCGTCACCTACGACGTCAAGCTCGACCCGGATATCGTCGAATACGGGCAGCGCATCCTCGCGCTGCCGGAGATGCAGCAATGGATGGCGGACGCGCAGCAGGAAGTGGATGAGATCGATGAACTGGACGTCGAGTTCTGAGCAGGGCGGCCGTTAGCCTACGACCGTTCGCCCGCTGCTGCCTATCCCGCGGCCAACGCTTAGTCCCGCCGCTGCGCATCCAGCTTGAACACGCTCACCACCTGCGCGAGCCGGTCGGCCTGATCCTGTAGTTCCGCGGCGGCGTGTTCCGCGTCGCCGACAATTGTCGCGTTTTGCTGGGTCGCCTCGCCAATCTGCGTGACGGCGAGGTTTACCTGCTCGATGCCGCCCGACTGCTCGCGCGACGCGACGCTGATCTCGCCCATGATCGCGCGTACCTGGCCGACCCGTTCGACGATGCTGTGCATCGTCGCGCTCGCTTCCTCGGCGATCTTGAAACCGCCTTCCACCCTCGCCGTCGATTCCGCGATCAGCGTTTCGATTTCCTTTACCGACGCCGCACTGCGCTGCGCGAGCGCGCGCACTTCGGAGGCGACGACGGCGAAACCTCTGCCGTGCTCGCCGGCGCGCGCGGCCTCGACGGCTGCATTCAGCGCGAGGATGTTGGTCTGAAACGCGATGCCTTCGATCACGCTGGTGATGTCGGAGATCTTCTGGGACGAGCGGCTGATCTCGCCCATCGTCGAGACGACGCGCTCCACGGCGCGGCCGCCTTCCATGGCCGCCTCGGATGCGCTCGTCACCAGCGTATTGGCCTGTGCGGCGTGGTCCGCGTTCTGCTGCACGTTCGACGTGATCTGTTCCATGCTCGCGGCGGTTTGTTCGAGGCTGCTTGCCTGCGTGGCGATGCGCGAGGCGATATCGCCGCTGCCGGCGGCAATCTTCGCGGTGCCCTGCGTCATGTCGGACGACGCGTTGCGCACCTGGGTCACGATCCGTGCAAGCCCTTCTCCGATGCCGTCGATGGCCTGCATCAAGCGGCCGATTTCGTCGGTGCGGTGGCTATGGCCGGCCGCGAGCCGTACGCTGAGGTCGCCCGCCGCAAGACGCTCGGAGGCCCTCGCGGCTGCCTCGATCGGACGGCTTACCAGGCGCCGCACGGCGATCAGGAACAGCACGGCGAAGCCCGCTACCAGCACAAAACCGATGAGGAGAAAGTGATTGCGGGTGGCGGTGACCTCGGCCATCACCTCGTCGCGCGGCGCGACACCGCCCACCAGCCAGTGCCATTCCGGCACCGTGGTGAACGACACGTATTTGTCGCGCGCGGACGTTTCGCCTAGCGTGGCGTCGGCGGAGCGGTATTCCAACTGGCCTTGCTGCATGTCGAGCATCTGCTTGTAGGGCGCGTTGGCCTCGTCGGCGAGCTGGCCGGCGGCGGCCGGATGCACGAGGAACTTGCCGCGGTCCGCGCCATTCGCCGCATTGAGCACGAAGTAGTAACCGCTGTCGCCGATCTTGAGTTGGCTGATGCCGTCCTGGACCGACTGGATCTGCGCGCCCACGTCGACGCCGACGAACAGCGCACCGATGACCCGGCCGCTCGCATCCGCGATGGGCCGGTACTGGGTGATGTAGCGCTTGCCGAACAGGGCGGCGAGCCCGGTGTAGGGCTTGTCCGCCAGGAGCAGAGCGTAGGCCGGGCCGTTGCGGTCGAGCAAGGTGCCGATTGCCCGGCTGCCGTCCTGCTTCTTCAGCGACGTGGTGACGCGCATGAAGTCGTCGCCGGTGCGGGCGAAGACAGTGGCGATGGCGCCGCTGTTTTGCAGAAACTGGTCGGGGATCGAGAAATCCATGTTGAGGACTTTGTCGCCGGCCTTGAGGGTGGGCGTGGCGACGCCGTTGATATCGACCTTCTGGGTTTCGTCGAGCGTGTACGTGGCCGGCAGGAGGCTGGCAAACAACGTCATGGAGCGGCCGACTTCCGCCGAAAGCCCCTTGTCGAACAGGGCGATCATCGCGGCAATCGAACGGTCTTTTTCGGCGATGCGCGCCAGTACCTGCTCGCTGACCTGCGCGCCGGCCGAGCGGGTGAGTGCCCATGTGAAGGCGGCGAAGATCAGCGCCACTAGCGCGCACGAAAGCATGGCGAGCCTGGCACCGACGCTGGCGCGGCGCAAAGAGAAAATTTCCATGGGATTTCTGCGGGTAAGGATCAAGGAGAGCGCGCGGTCCGTGCGTCGCTGCGGATCGCGCTATTGCTCCATTTACGGCAAATTTCCCGATTTCTTGAGATTGGAAACGGTTACGGACGGGTTTTCAGGGGGAAGTTGGGGGCGTTCAAATGAGCCCGTGCGGATGTCAATGTTACGGATAATTTGGTCTATGTTGAGTATTTAAATGTCATATTTAGTCAGCATAGATAAATTACGTCGATGCATCCCTTGAGAATTTGTAAAATTTGGTCTATGTTGATCTAATAAGTCATCTCATTTGTCAATATAGACCCATGCGACGCCAGAACAAGGAATTTGTCTCGTCGGATCTGAGCCGACGCTCCGAGGCGCTGGGTGCGGCGATTTCTGCTGCCCGCATTGCCCGCAACATGAGTCGGCAAGACTTTTCCGAGCGAGCAAACATCAGTCCGAGCACCCTTGTTCGGATAGAGAAGGGCGACGTATCCGTGAATTTTCTGGCGTGGCTTCAGGCGTTGGAGCGTGCCGGTTTGCTTGGGCTTCTCGAGCCCTTGTCGAATTTGCAGGCCGACGTCATAGGCGAGTCGAAACGAAAGGCCGAGGCACGCAAGCGGCCTCGCAGGAGCGATACGAAGCATGACCCCTACGACTTCTGACACGAAGGACTGGACGAAAACCGTATTTATTTGGCTCGAGGGTGATAGTGAAGCCGTCCCCGCTGGCTTGCTCACCGTTTACGAGCAGGGCATCAGGCCGGTTCGCTCGACCTTCGTTTACGGCAACCGTTACCGCGAGCGCAAGAACGCGATTTCGGTCGATCCAGAGGGACTGTCGCTTGTCGCAGCAAACAGAACAGGCAAGCCGGTGACATTCGAGCCGCCGGCGCAGCTCGCCCTCTTCGGCGCGATACGGGATGCGGCCCCCGACTCGTGGGGGCGGCGCGTGATCGAAAACATGGTCCAGGCCGTACCGAATTCGCTGCCGGAAACCGACTATCTTATGCACGCAGGGCCGCACAGGACGGGAGCGCTCGACTTCCGCGATTCGCCCACGGCGAAAGCCGAAACCGGCAAGCTGCCGGGCGCGAAGGACCTCAAATATCTGCTCGATGCTTCAGCAATGATTCAAGAGGGCAGGCCTGTGCCCCGGAATCTGGAGGCTTACTTTACTGTCGGCGCAACGTTCGGCGGCGCGCGCCCCAAGGCGGTTCTGTTGGACAAGGGGCGGCAATGGCTGGCGAAGTTTCCGGCGCTCAACGACGGCTTCAACGTGCCTCTGATCGAACGCGCTACGTTGGAGCTAGCGCGCCAATGTGGCCTGCGTGTGCCGGAACTTGCGATGGTACAACTTGCCGATGGGCGTGATGTCATGCTGATCGAGCGATTTGACCGGGTGCCGTTGGCGACGGGCGTGTTCGCTCGCCGTCATATCGTCAGCGCCTTGACGATGCTCCAGTTGCATGAGAACGATACGACCAGGGCGCAGTATGCCGACCTCGCTGAGGTCCTAAACACTCATGGCGCCAGCGGCTTTGTTGCGCACGACAAGGTCGAACTGTTCCGGCGAATGGTGTTCAACATCCTTGTCTCTAACGACGACGATCATTTGCGCAACCATGCCTTTGTTTGGGAGGGTGCGCGCGGCGGTTGGAGGTTGAGCGACCTGTATGACGTGGTGCCGAAACCTCAGGTCGCCTCACAGCGGTATCTCGTTCTTGGCGTCGGCCGGAAAGGCCGACTGGCAACGCTCGACAACGCGTCCTCCGCCGCCGGCCAGTTTGGCATTCGGGCCAACGACGCGGTGGCTTACATCAACGAGATCGCGAGCGTTGTGCGGGAATGGCGAACCTATTTCGACGAATTTGGGGTTCCGCAAAGCGAATGCGACAAGGTGGCGAGTGCTTTCCGTAATCCGAAGGACATCGGACTCGCGCTCCTCAGTTAGTCCCCTTCGCCCCACGCCAGGTGCGCAACAACAGCGCATTGGTTACGACACTGACGCTCGAAAACGCCATCGCCGCGCCCGCCAGCATCGGATTCAGCAGACCGAAGGCGGCGAGCGGAATGCCGATCAGGTTGTAGACGAACGCCCAGAACAGGTTCTGCTGGATCTTGCGCCACGTGCGGCGTGAGATGTCGATGGCGTCGGCCACGAGTGCGGGGTCGCCGCGCATCAACGTGATGCCGGCCGCGTGCATCGCGACGTCGGTGCCAGTTGCCATGGCGATGCCCAGGTCGGCGGCGGCGAGCGCGGGGGCGTCGTTGATGCCGTCACCCGCCATCGCGACAATGCCGGCGGTGCGGATCTTCAAATCGCGGATCACCCGGGCTTTGTCTTCCGGCAGCACCTGGGCATGGAATTCGTCGATACCGAGCGCCGCCGCGACACTGGCCGCGCTGCCGTGGTTGTCGCCAGTCACGAGAACGCTGCGGATGCCCATCTGTTTGAGGCGCTCGATCGCGGCGCGCGCAGTCGGCTTGACGGTGTCGCCGAAGGCAAGCAATGCGAGCGCGGCGGGCGGGGTGACGTTGCCGCTTGCGCCGTTCCCCACGCGCATCAGCCACGAGACTGTATTGCCGGCGCTTTCGAGTTGTTGCGCGCGGCTTGCGAGCGCAGGAGGCAGCGCGATGCCCAGTTCGTTTAGCCAGCGGGTGCTGCCTATCGCGAGGGTGCGGCCGTCGATCTCGGCTTCGACACCACGTCCTGGTACGGCACGGGCCTTGGAGGCCGTCGTGGCCTCGTCATCGTCCATTGCCCGCGCTGCCTCTTCATACGCCTTCACCACCGCCCGCGCGAGCGGATGATCGCTCTGCCGCTGCACGGCCGCGGCAAGCGCCAGCGCCGCACCCCGCTCGATCCCGATCGGCTCGAAAGCCGTCAGTGACGGTTGCCCCACGGTGAGCGTGCCGGTTTTATCGAAGGCAACGAGGTTGACGCGATGGGCGATTTCCAGCGCCTCGGCGTCCTTGATCAACACCCCGTGGCGCGCAGCGACACCGGTGCCCGCCATGATTGCTGCGGGCGTCGCCAGGCCGAGCGCGCAAGGGCAGGCGATCACCAGCACGGCGACCGCGTTGAGGATCGCGGTTTCGCCGCCGGCCCCGGCGATTAGCCAGCCTGCCAGCGTGAGCAGAGCGATCACCAGAATTGCCGGCACAAAAATTTCGCTCACCCGGTCGACCAGCCGCTGAATCGGCGCCTTCTCGGCCTGCGCCGTTTCGACAAGCCGAATGATTCGCGCGAGCGTGGTCTCCGCACCGACCGCTTTCGTCGTGACGGCGATCGCGCCTTCGCCGTTGATCGAACCGGCCGTGACCGGATCGTCCGCTTGCTTGGGCACGGGCAGGCTCTCGCCGGTAATCAGCGATTCATCGATGTGAGTGCGCCCTTCGAGTATCACGCCATCCACCGGCAGCCGCTCGCCGGGCCGCACAACCACGATCATGCCGACCCGCACCTGCGCCAGCGGCAACTCGTGTTCCTCGCTGCCGACGCGAATGCGCGCGCGCTCGGGCCGCAGCGCGTTCAGCGCGCGGATCGCATCCGTGGTCTGGCGTTTGGCGCGCGCTTCGAGCCACTTGCCGAAGCGCACCAGCGTAATCACGACCGCCGATGCCTCGAAGTACAGGTGCATCTGCTCGCCCGGATGCACGATGAGCTCGTAGACGCTGATGCCGTACGCGGCCGAGGTGCCGAGCGCGACCAGCAGGTCCATATTGCCCGCGCCGGCCCGCACCGCACGGTAGGCCGCCTTGTAGAAGCGTGCACCGAAGACCACTTGCACGAGCGTGGCGAGTCCGAACTGCAGCCATGGCGGGACGAGCGTGTTCATGCCGTGCGAGCCGAAAGCGCCGCCGAAGCCTTCGCTGATCATCGGCAACATAAGCGGCAGCGTCAGCAGCGCGCACACCACGACCGCCGCGAGTTCGCGGCGGGTGAGCTGCTGGGCGCGCTGCGCGACGGAAGGCGCGGCGTCCGGAGCGGCTTCTTCGACGATCGGCGTTGCCTGATAACCCGCTTTGGTCACCGCGGCAACAAGCGCATCGATGCCGGTGGCGGGATCGCTGAGATTGACGGTGGCCTTCTCGGTCGCAAGATTGACGGACACGCTGGCGACGCCGGGCAGCTTCGCCAGTGCCTTTTCGACCCGCATGGCGCACGACGCGCAGGTCATGCCGCTGATATCGAGTTCGGCGCTTGTCTGCGCGAGGGGTTCGGGAGTAGAAAGATCGGTCATGGTGATAGGGGCTCGGGCGGCATGGGGCCGCGTCATGAGTCCAGTATTCACCTTCCCATGATGGGAAGGTCAAGGACTCATGCAGCGCCCGATGATAGAACCCGAATCATCCGGACCCAGACCAGGGCCAGAACGCGTGAAACGTTCGTGACGCCCTTCAAAACGCCGGCGGCGCATTCAACATGGCCTCGGCGACAGCCTCCTGGACTTCGCTGCCGCCAGCCAGCAACCCTTCCGCTGCGCCGCGGCGGTCGCGAGCCTCCTTGTTCTGGCTGAGCTTCCATTTGCCGACCAGCCGCGTCACCTCAATCTCGATGCCGACAATGGCCCCTAGCATCTGCGAGATATAGTCGGCTGGCGCGTCACCCATCTTCCACGGCTTCGGCTCATTCGCCTCCATCTTGCGGGTAAGCCGCGCGACGAGGCCGCGCAAGAACGTTTCGTCGTCGTGCACGACGATCTTGCCGTGCGCATGCACCACCATGTAGTTGTAAGTCGGCACCTGGCGGTGCGCCTCATGCTTGCTGGGATACCAGGTGGGCGAAATATAGGCGGCCGGCCCCTGGAAAATCACCAGCGTGTCGGGCCGCTCGGCCACTTCCTGCCAGACCGGATTGGCTCGCGCCACATGGGCCCGCAACGTGCCGTGCGGACCCTCGTCCGCAGCGAATTCAAACGGCAAATGATTCGCGTCGAGGCCGTTGGGACCGGTGGTGACGAGCGTGCCGAACGACTGGTCGACGATCAACTGATGAAGAACTTCGGGACGGTTCTCTTCGAAATGTGCAGGGACGTACATGGGGCGCTCCAGGGCGAGAGGGCGGCGAGTGGTGCGAAAGGTGCGTTTGTGCCTTTGCGCTTGCTAGCTGTCAAGGATACGATACAACCCGTTGTTGTCGGGAGCGAGATACGCGGCGCGTTCGCGGGGGCTTGGGAGCCACGTGCGCACAGCCGCAGCTGACCGACGCATCTTCCTGGACCGAACGTTCTGCCACCTGAACGAATGATAAAAACTCGCCGAGAACTGTTTTCGCTTCATTGGACCTGCGCGTCGCTCGCAGGGCTCACATTCCTCGCCGGCTGTGCCTCGACCCCCGTCGACGCGCCCAAGCCCACCGGCTGGATCAAGGACGAGGTGGCCGATTCCTATGTGTTCGGCTACCCGCTCGTGCTGATGGAAGCGGCGCGCGACGCCGCCGTCGGCACCGATCCGGGCCAGGCGCCGCTCAATACCTTGCGTCACGCGCAGGCGTTGCCGCCGGTCGGCTTGGCCAATCCGCCCACGCCGAGTCTCGATACGCTCGATTCGAGCGCCTGGCTCGATCTGGGCGCGGAGCCGGTTATCCTCGCGCTGCCCGATTCGCACGGCCGTTATGTTGACGCGCGTGCGCTCGACATGTGGACCAACGTGGTCTGGTCGACCAGCGCGCAAACGGGGCCGCGTGCCAACGGTATCAAGGAACAGGCGATTGCCTTCGTCGGTCCCGGCTGGCAGGGCGATTTGCCGAAAAATGTTAAACGCATCGACGTACCGACCCGCAACGCGTGGGTGACGGTGCGAATTCAGTCGAACGCCGGGCGTGACATGACCTTGGTCCGCAAACTGCAACGCGGCATTCGCCTCGTGCCGCTGAGTGCCTACGCGAGCGATGCGCGCTCGGCGATCGCGCCGGGCGGCAATGCCGCGGCCGCTGCGGCGTTGGCGGCATCCGGCTCGCCGGCTGCGCAGGTCGCTGCGCTCGACGCGGGCGGCTTCTTTAGCCGGCTGGCGGAGGGCATGCAGGACAACCCGCCGGTGCCAGACGATCCGCACGCGCTCAAGTTCCTCGCCGACCTCGGCGTGAAACCGGGCGAGCCGGTCAAACTGCCCGACGCCAGCGACGCGATTACGTCGGGCCTCAGCGATGGCCGCGAGCGGGTGGTGACGCCGCCGCCCAATCTGCTGAGCGTCAATGGCTGGAGCTGGTTCGGCGACGGTGTCGGTAACTACGGCCCGGACTACGCGCTGCGTGCCTATGCGGCGTACGCGCAGCCGGGCATCGGCACAAAAGACGACGAAGTGCGCGCCACCTTGACGCTGGATAGCGACGGCCATGCGCTGAACGGTGCGAACCGCTATGTGATCCACTTCGCGCCGAACCAGTTGCCGCCGGTACGCGGCTTCTGGTCCATCACCGCTTATACGAAGGAAGGCGCGCTCGGCGAAAGTGCGCCGGCGCGGCTGGCGGTGGGCGATCGCAACGGTGCGCACCGCAATCGCGACGGCTCGCTTGACGTGGTGGTGTCGTCGGTGCGGGTGCGGGCCGCTAACTGGCTGCCGGCGCCGCGCACCGACCTGCAGCTTGTGCTGCGCCTGTATGCACCGAAGCCGCAAGCCACGGATGGCACCTGGCAGCCGCCGGCGGTCGTGCGCCAATAGTGACGGAGTGTGCGTCGCGCGAATGCGACGCACACCGTTGCGGGCGCAAAGGCCCGCAAGGCGATTGTTTCCGAATCCGCAACGCGGGTTCGCGGCGTTGCAGCGAGCGTCACAAAACGCGCCACCTTTGCTCGTTTCACACTCTGTTCATGCGCGTCGGGTGATTGTTTGCTTTCCGCTTACATTCCTATCCCGTACACGCCTCAAGACATATACTTGCCCGAGGCAAGACTTTAGTTATCGCGGCGGGCTTGCCGCCGCATCACCCATGACCGAGCATGGCAAGCCTCAATAAAGCAACCCTGGCATCTTCCCTGCAGGCCGTGCGCGGTGTCGCGCAGGCTCGTCGTACGCGACGTGTTGTGATCGGCCTGCTGATCTTCCTCGTCGTATTCGGTTTGCTCGGCTTTTTCGCGGCGCCGCCGCTGATTCGCCATATTGCCGAGCAACAACTCAGCAAGCAGCTCGACCGGCCCGCCACCATTGGCCGCATCGCGCTCAATCCCTATACGCTCAGGCTCGAAGCGGATCGCATTCATGTCGGCGAGCGCGGCGGCCAGGGCGACTTCGTCGATATTTCGCGGCTGATCGTGAAGCCGTCGTGGAGCTCGCTGTTCCGCGGCGCGCCGATCGTCGATGAGGTGCAGCTCGATTCGCCGCGTTTCAACATCATTCGCTATGACGCGCAGCGCTTCAATTTCACGGACCTGATCGAGAAGTTCGCCAGGCAGCCGTCCAAACCGGATAGCAAGCCGACGCTGTTTTCGGTGTCGAACATCCGTCTCGAGAACGGCCAGATTACCTTCGACGACCGTTTGCTCGGCGTGAAGCACGTGATCGATCAGTGGAAGCTCGGCATTCCGTTTATCGCCACGCTGCCGTCGAAGACCGATATCTTCGTCGAGCCGCTGTTGCGCGCGCGCATCGACGGCAGCCCGCTCGCGATCGACGGCAAGACCAAGCCGTTTGCTGCTTCGCGTGAGTCGGAAGTGTCGCTGCGTTTCGACGGGCTCAATGTGCCGCAGATCCTGTCGTACGCGCCGGCGAAACTGCCGGTGACGGTGCAGACGGGCAAGCTGTCGACCGACCTGAAGCTCAATTTCGTCGTGTCCGACGACGCGCCGTCGCTGCGCGTGACGGGGACCGTCGATCTGAACGATATCGACGTGCTCGACGAGAACAAGCAGCCGTTCTTTGCTGCGCACGCGTTGCATGTCGCGGCGGCGACGCTCGAGCCGCTGAAGAGCGTGTATCACTTCGACGAGATCCTGCTTGATACGCCCACCGTCAATCTGGCGCGCGACAAGGACGGTGTGCTGAGTGTGGAGCGCACGTTTGCGCCGGCGGCAGCGCCTGCGGCGACGAGTGCAACGGCGCAGCCCACTGCAGCGGCATCGGCAAGCGAGGCTTCGTCCGCCGCGAGTAGTGCGAGTGCGGCGGGCGCGGCAAGTGCGCCGGAGGGGGCATCGGCCGCAACCGGCACAGCGGCGAAGGCTCCGGCGCCGCTCGACCTGGCAATCAAACGCTTCGCGCTCAATGACGGGACCATCAACGTTCAGGACGACGCGGCGGCGAGGCCCGTTGCGTTGGGTTTGAAGGGCCTGGCGGTCTCGCTCGCGGACTTCTCGACGATTGCCCCGGCACCCGCTCACTACACGGTGAGCACGCAATTCAAGGACAACCCCGGCTCGCTCGATGCAGCGGGTTCGCTCGGTCTGGTGGCAAAGAGCGCCGATTCGAAGCTCGACCTCAAGACGTTGTCGCTGCCGATGTTGCAGCCGTATCTCGACAGCATGACCGCTGCCCAGGTGACCGACGGTGCACTCTCCGCGACGGCCAACGTCAGCGCGAACTGGTCGAAATCGCCGCCGGACATTCAGGTAGGCGAGAGTCAACTGGACCTGCAATCGTTGAAGCTGGCGGCGCGCGGCAACAAGGAGCCGGTTGTCGCGCTTGCGCAAGGCCAGGTGAGCGTGAAGGCGGTCGACGTCTCGGGCCGTAATGCGGACATCACCGGCGTCGACGCCACAGGCCTCGTGATCAATGCACAGCGTCTGAAGGACGGCAGCATCGATCTCGCCGCGCTTGCCGGACCCCACCAGGAAGCGCAGCAACGCACGGCGATCCATGCAGTCAAGAAGGCCGAGGAACAGGGGCCGGCCTGGCACTACAAGATCGGCGAACTGAACCTGAAGGACGCGACAGCCAACTTCACGGATAACACAACGCCGCGTCCCGTCAAACTCAACATCACCCCGCTGCAGTTGAAAGTGCAGCAGATCAGCGACGATCTGAGCAAGCCCCTGCCCATCGATCTGCAAGCGACGCTGAATCGCAAGGGCACGTTGGGCGTAAAGGGCGACGTCACGGCCACGCCGCTCAAGCTCGCCCTGAAAGTGGACGCCAACCGGCTCGACGCGGCGGCGTTCGAACCGTACTTCGGCGGCAAGCTCAATGCGACGATTGCAAGCGCGCTGCTGAACATGAACGGCGATCTGGCGGCGTCCCAGGTGTCGAAGGCGTTCAAGGCGTCGTATCGCGGTAACGTGGCGCTCGTCGACGTGCGCATGCTCGACAAGGTGACGTCCGACTCGTTTGCAGGATGGGGATCGCTCGCCCTGACGAACCTGAAGGCGAACTATGACGAACACGGCACGGATGTCGACGCTGCACGCGTCACCTTTTCGAACTTCTACGGCCGCGTGCTGCTGGACCCGCAGGGCAAGCTGAACCTCACGGACGTGGTCGCCCATGAGGGCGACTCCAAGCAGTCGCTCACGCGCAGCAAGAGCACCACGGAACCGGTGCCGCTGACGCCGGGGACTGGCAGTGCTGCCGGCGCTGCCGCGGTCGTGCCGGGCTCGGCTGCTGATGCGGTGCCTCCTGTTGCCATTGCTGAGGCCTCCGCGCCTGTGGCCGCTTCTGCACCGTCTGCTGCAGCCTCTGCTTCAGGCGCTTCCGCGAAGGCGAGCACGGCCTCCGCTGCTGCGCCTCCGTCTGCTCCGGTGAAACTGCACTTCGGCCAACTGGTGCTGCAGCAAGGCCGCGTGACCTACACCGATAACTTCATCAAGCCGAACTTCACGGCTAACCTGGTCGGCATTCAGGGGACCATTGGCGCGTTCGGCACACAATCGACGACCTCCGCGCCGGTGGACGTGGCCGCCAAGCTCGCCGCGAATGGACCGCTGTCGATCCGTGGATCGGTCAACCCGCTGATTGCCAAGCCAGCGCTTGACCTGACGGCGAGCGCCCATGACATCGAACTGACCAACCTCACGCCGTACTCGGCGAAGTACGCGGGCTATCCGATCACGAAGGGCAAGCTCAACGTCGATCTGCACTACAAGCTGGATAACGACCAACTGACCGCGAACAACCACATCTTCATCGATCAGTTGACGTTCGGCGATCACGTGGACAACGACACGGCGACCAAACTGCCGGTGCGTTTCGCGATTTCGCTGCTGAAGAATTCGAAGGGCGAAATTGACGTGAACATTCCGGTGTCGGGTTCGCTGTCGAATCCGGAGTTCAGCATTGGCGGGCTGATCTGGCATGCGGTGCTGAATCTGTTGGAGAAGGCCGTGACGGCGCCATTCTCGTTGCTGGCGAACGCGTTCGGCGGCAACAGCGAGGAGATGGGCTACGTTGAGTTCGACGCAGGGTCGGCAAAACTGTCGGATGCCGACAATCAGAAGCTCGATACCATCGCCAAGGCGTTGGCCGACAAGGCGTCGATTCGCATCGATCTGATCGGGCGCGTCGATCCGGCTGTCGATACGCCTGCTTTGCGCACGGCATACGTCGAAAAGCTGGTCAAGCAGGAGAAGGTCAAGGACGTGGTGGGCAATGGCGCGAGCGTCGATCTCTCGACGGTCAACGTCGATCCCAAGGAGTACGACAAGTACCTGGCCAAGGCTTATAAAGATGCCGATTTCAAGAAACCGCGCAATTTCGTGGGGCTGACGAAATCGCTACCCGCCGATGAGATGAAGAGCGCGCTGGCGGAACACGCGCCTGTCGACGATGCCAGTTTGCGTGAGCTGGCGCAGCAGCGTGCACAGAGTGTGCAGCAATACTTTGACGGCAAGATCGACAGCAGCCGGGTGTTCATCGTCGCGCCGAAGCTCGATGCGCAAGGTATCAAAGATAAGGGCGCGACGACGCGGGTGGATTTTGGGTTGAAGTGAAGGGGGAGGGTGCTTACGATGCTCGCGTGTCGCGCTCTGCGCCTTACCCGCTACGTGGAGAACCGCTGCCGCAAGGCGGTCACGACGCGTGCCAGCACGTCGTCCCAGTTACCGCGCTGTGCCTGCGTGAAGAGTTGAACGGCCAGGCAAGCGGCCATGACATTCTGCGGGGCGTGTGGAACACGCCGGCGGTAACGCGATTGCTATCGATCGCCGATTATCCTGTTTGATCGGGTGGCTGGACTCTAGGAATGTTCCGAAACGAAAAATGCCGGGAGCGCGACGTCCTTCGCGCTGCGCTCGTTCACGAGCTTTGCCGTATGCGGTGCCGGTCACATCGACAACCATTTTGATACCACTCTAAGAATTTTCCCATTCCAGTCCTGGACGCCTCTCCCCATACTCTCGGCTCTTACAGCGAGAATGCGTTTTAACGCAGGGAAGAGATGAAATTTCAGCAAACGATGGTGGCGTGCGCGCTGGTCTTAGCCGGCTGTGCGAATCAGGCCCAACGTGACCGACTGGGCATCGAAGATCCCACCTTATTGAAGACTGGCATTGGCGCGGCGCAAGATACCGCCTCCGGCGCAGTTACGCCGCAATGGTTGAGTACCTACGCTCCGATCGCGAGCGGTGGCGAGGCGCTTGCAGCGCTGCAACAGCGGCTCGACAAATTGCCTGTCGGCCAGAACACCTATTTCCATGCGAAAGCGCAATGCTGGATCGACGCCGCGCAAACGGAGTGGCGCGCCCATGATCAGTGGGGCTTCGTCGAGGAGGCGATCGGGCAGGCTGCGATGATCACCTTCGGTTTGGAGAACGATGCGTCGCTGTCCGCCGCGAATCCGGAACTGCGCACGGTGTCGACCGTACGTCCGGATTTATGGAAGATCGTTAATGTCATCAAGAGCGATCCAGCCACCGCACGGTGTCCGGAGGCACAAGTGCCGCTGGCCTGTGCCGAAGTCGAACTTATGCTGGCCGGACACTACGCGTGGAGGCATGATTTCTCTGCTGCTGAGAAGGCGTTACCCGGTATTCAGGGCAACTTACGCAAGGCGGCGGAGGCGGGCTTGCAGTGCGCCCAGCCAAACATTCCGACACCCACCGCGCCGACGCACACACCCGCACCGGACATCACGTTAAGAGCTGATTCGGCCTTCCGCTTCAATGGCAGCGACCTCGCCGCTTTATTGCCGAACGGCAAGAACCAACTCAACGCGGTAGCGGCTGGATTGCAAAAAGTGAAGGGTATCCGGCAACTCAACATCAGCGGTTACACAGATCGTCTCGGCAGCGATGCGTACAACCAGAATCTTTCACTTCAACGCGCACTGACGGTGAAGGCATATCTGGTCAAACGCGGTGTGACGGTGCCGATCACCGTTACAGGGATGGGCAAAACCAAACCAGTGGTGGAATGTGATCAGAAGGACCGCAGTGCACTGGTGCAATGTCTCGCGCCAAACCGGCGTGTTGAAATCGATTTTGTTCGTGGTAGCGAGTGATTCGATATATGTTTAGGAGAACATCAGAATGACCACCATTATGATCGTGGACGACCACCCCGCGTTTAGGCTTGTTACCAAGACGCATATTGTGCAGCTCCTCGGCGTATCTGATGTCTTCGAGGCCGAGAATGGGCAGGCGGCTGTCGAGTTAGCCCGGCTGCACTTGCCGGATCTCGTCATTCTCGATCTCGACATCCCGCGTATCAACGGACTCGAAGTCATTCCGCGTCTGAAGCTGGCTCACGCTGGTGTCCGCGTTCTGGTGCTATCAGGCCAGGATCCCTCGGCCTTCGCCCCACGCGCCATGCGTTCAGGGGCGCAGGGTTTTGTCGCCAAGTCGCAGGAAATGAAGGAGATCATGCGCGGGGTCGAAGCAGTGCTGGCTGGCTATACCGTATTTCCGATGAATGTTGGCGGTGCCGGAGCAGGTTCGTCTATATCCGCTGACCAAGAAGAAGAAAGCCTCAAGCTGCTCTCCGATAAAGAGTTGATGATCCTGCAAATGCTGTCGAAAGGAATGTCAAATAAGGCGATTGGGGACGCGCTTTTCATCAGTAATAAAACGGTCAGTAGTCACAAGACTCGCGTTATGAAGAAGCTGCGCGTCAAGTCGCTCGTTGACCTGATCGATTTTGCGCGTCGTTGCCGAATCGCATCGACTTAGCAATGTCTGCTTCTCTTAAGGAGGAGAGCGTGAACTGTGCATGGATAACAGGCGCTGATGTAGCTTTGGTGCAGTCAAGCGATATCAAAACAACGCTCATCCGCTTGGGCTTTACCCCGGTTACAAATACAGCGGAGGCCCCCGTTGAGCCACGGCGCGTTGGCCTGATCCTGACGTATCTTTCGTCGGGAAAATTTGAAGGCCCTTCCACACCGAGCGGGACTGCGTTGCCCGCAGAGGTACTGCGTATTGCTGTGACGTCGTCTGATGCGCGCACGGCGGCGGCCGGATTCCACGCGGTGCTGGCACTTCCAGTTGATGAATGTTCGCTCGTTGAGGCATTGGCGGCCTGCAGGTATGTCGCCATCTCGGTACGCGAACGGGAGTCGCTGCACGCCAGGATCCGCGAACTGACGTGCGACGATAATGCGGTTGCGCGCCACTTTCTCCGCCTGTTGATCGACACGAACAGATCCACGTTGGCCGAATTGCTAGAAGCATTCAGCACGAGCTCGTGGGGTACCGTGGGGAGTGGCGCACACCGGATGGCCGGGTCTGCACGCATGCTTGATTGCATGGGCCTGCTTGCCTTATTGTCTCGACTTGAAGAGGCGGCGTGCACCCATCAAGCTGCACTGGCACGTGCAATCTTGCAGGTTATCGCCAACACGCTCAACAGTCTGGATGTTTCGCTGCAGCAACTGCTAGACGCAGCATAAGCGTTGCGATTCCACCGGCTGCAACATACATTTCTCAGTCGCTCGTCGTACCGTTTTGCCGGACTACCAGAAAGCGCCCCTGGATTGCATCCGCCGCACCGCCTGAAACGATCCCCCTCATCGAATCCCCCGTGTTGCGATAGTGCAGATAGCGTCCCATCACACGAGGGACATAGTTCATTGTCTCCGCGTACGGCGGTATCTGACCTCCGTACTTCTGTACAGCACCCTCGCCTGCATTGTAGGCCGCCAGCGCCAGTTGCAGATCACCGAACTGTTGCATCAACTGGCGCAGGTAGTGCGCCCCCGCAGAAATGTTTTGACGTGGATCGAAAAGGTTTGATGCGCCGTGCCGAGCGCCAGTGTCCGGCATCAGTTGCATAAGGCCGGCAGCGCCTTTGGGCGACATCGCGAGTGGATTGCCACCCGATTCGACATCGATCACGGCGAGCAACAACGCACTGTCCATCCCAGCGGTGCGCGCGATTTCGTCGACCATGGGTGCGAGCGCCATGACTCGCGATACGGTAGATGGCGTGGGCGTTGCCGGCGAATTCGGAAGCGATCGACCGGACTCGATGATCACCGATAGGCGGCTCGCTTCATCAGACTGCGAGGGGGAGGTAACGGGAGCGACAGTCTGTTGAGTTTGCGAGAGCGGCGCATTGTCGTCCGGATTCGTCATGCCCCCCACCATCATCACAACGCCAGCCGACTGTCGGTCATGGTGACCGGACGAGCCGGCGGCTTGTACGTGGATGGGTGAGCACACCATGCCGGCGATCAGCATTGAACGTAAGCATCGATACTGTCGTGCTTTCGGTGTCAGATCGAGGCGCATTACGCGACACCGCTTTGGCGCGACGAAGCAAGAACTGTGCAGCAAACTTTCCAGCCCCATAACCATTAGGAACCCGTAGGATTTGGAGAATCGTTCACAGCCGAACTTCTCAATGGCGATTGCATGCGGACCATCGTTTCAGAATCCAGTGAAAGCGGCCAGCGGTCTGTCGCGATACCTTGTGCCAAGGGTACCTTGCACAACGAGTCACCGTGCTTAGGCGCACCATAAGGATCCTGATCAGCCGGTTCGCGTGTCAGGATACCCATCGTGCCGATGCTCCCGATCACGTTGACGGCGTAGTAAATCACCTTATTCGCGAGTGGCACATACATGTTGTAACAGTAGTGCACGTGAATCTTGAGAAGATTCGCGTCCTGAATATTAATGTGAGAGGTCGGTCCCACTGTGGCTGAGTCGCGATACATTAGCGAATCGTTGGGGATTTCACTGTACGTTACACCTTGATCGGGATAGAAGCGAGGCTGCGAAAAGTCCCGGATCGCTGCCGAGGTGGGACTGACGACCGTAATCGTGGCGAAGTTGCTCGCGTCGGACTGCGCGGCAGCAAGGGCAGCGTTGACGCCGTCCGCATCGGCGTGGCGCGCATAGATCGGCGCAAGGCCGCGAGCGAGACCCGCTCGCATGGCTTTCATCGAACCGTTGTTTACCGCGCCTTCCCGAGCGGCTTCCAGCACCGCGACATCGAGCGTCGACTTGGCCTGATACAACAGCACGAATTGTACGGTGGCGAAACAGACGAACAGCAACACCGGAGCGATGATGATGAACTCCACCATCGACTGCCCCGATTGCCTGATTCTGCGAGCGCCGCGGATCAATCGGGAGCGATGTGATGAAGACTTCTTCGATCTGAAGTGTAGATAATTCACGTGGACGCCTTCAAAACAAGAGAGGCACCGACCGAAAGCTGATGCCTTCCAGCCGAGCCGGCTGGCAATTCCAGGGTTTGGGTTGCACGAAGGTTGAACAACATGCGTCGCTTCGGCACGTCACGATGGATAGCGACGACGCGTTGGTGTCGATCGAGGAACAGCACATCAATGGCGAAGCCCATGCCGAATGTGTGAACCGACCAGCAGCGCTTGATAAGCAGGGCTTCGTCCAACGGCAAATGGTCACGGCCAAGCAGGCCGCGCATGCGTTCGCGAGTGGTTTCAGTCACCGACACGTTGACGCCGATATCCCGTCCGCTCACATAGAGCCGAGTCAATTTCATAGCAAACCTTCCTGCACGAATTTCATCACGATTGGGAATCCGAGCACGATGAAGGTAATTGGGAAGATGAACAGCAGTAGCGGAAACACCAATTTCACAGGCGCTTCCATGGCTTGCTTCTCGGCACGTTGGAAGCGCTCGCTGCGGCGCTGCTCGGATTGAAAACGCAATGATTTCGCTAAGCCCGAACCCATCCGTTCGGCTTGAACAACCGCACCGACGAAGTTGGTCACTTCCTTGATTCGAAGTCGGTCGTCGAGACGGCGCAGCGATTCCGAGCGGTTCAGACCGGACTTCAAATCGCGTAGCACGTGCTCGAATTCCCAGCGCAGCGGACCTTCAGGTCCTTTTTCAACGGCCTTCTGCAGAGCACCGTTGATGTTCAGACCGGCCTCGACGCCCAGGGTCAGAAAGTCGAGATAGATAGGCAGATGCTTCAGGATTCGTGCCACGCGGCGGCGCCGAACATCGCGTGTCCAGATGCGTGGGTAGAAGTAGCCAAGTAGTGCGGCGCCGAGGAGCACAAAGAACGAGAACATGCCAAGCGCTATCATGGCGAGGAGTGCGATTAGCGTGGCCAAAATCGAAGCGACGATCGACAAGGCGAGGAACTGACGCGCGTTCATCAGGAACGTGAGCGAGGTCAGGCGCAATTGAAGTTCGGTCCTTTCGATGAGCTTCTTGCCGAACTTATCGCCGAAGTGATGCGCCACGAAGTTAACGAGCGGCCATAACATTCGCAGCGACTTAGGCAGCGGATCGAGGAAGACGCGATCTTCATCCGGGACCGATTCGGTCAAACCGTTAATAGATTTGTAGCCGATGATGATGACGGCTATCACGCCAATACTGATAATGAAAGCAATAACAAGCAGCATAGGTCACACGTCGATATTGGTAATCTTGGAAATCGACTTGTAGCCGAGAAATTCCATTACGGCGATGACGGCCAACGTGCCCCATCCGATCGGCTCGTTGAACAGCGGCGCCATCGCTTTCGGTTCCATGAAGCGGAGAACCAGCATCAGGAACAACGGCAAGCAGGTCATCACAATGCCCTGCATGCGCCCCTGCGAAGTCAACGCCTTGATTTTGCCTTCCATTTGCAACTTTTCGCGCAGCGTGCGTGCGACTGACTCCAGCGCCTCGGCCAGATTGCCGCCCACTTCCCGCGCAATCGTGACTGCGGCGGTCACCATCATGAAATCAGGAACCGGAATGCGTTTTTCGACGTTGCGCATGGCGATGTCCAGGTCGATGCCGAGGCGGATTTCCCGCATTAGCAAATCGAATTCCTGTGAGATCGGCGGGGCGGCTTCGTGCACCACCGCTTCCAACGCAGTCGGGAAACTTGCGCCGGCACGCAGCGCGCCGGACATCATCAGGAGCGCGTCGGGCAACTGCTTCTCAAGTGTTTCAATACGCTTCTTACGCATCCGCGCGAGGTACTTCTTGGGCAACATCAACGCGAGCGGCACCGATGCCAGCGCAATCAGTATGCTGTGGCTGAGCAGGAAGACGATGATGGGTAGTCCGACGATAGCGAGCATGCTCCAGGCGGCCATCTTCTGCCGGTTCACGAACACGAAAGCATCGGCGAGCGACGACTCGATCTCGCCGACCATCTGGTTTGACCCGGCCTTGAGCGAGGAGCTGCCCATCCGGGCGATCATCCAGATGAGAAAGATGCTGCCCAAAAAGGCCGCCGCGAGAATGACAGGAAGACTCATGACCGACCCCTCATTCCGCACCGGTAAAGATGTCGGTATTGACCGGAATGCGCCTGCGGATCAACTCCTGATAGAAGTCTGGAATGTAAGCCGTAGGAACGAACTGACCTTGAATCTTGCCGTTCTCCGCGAAACCCTCTTCCCGGAAAACGAACACGTCCTGCAGCGTGATGATGCCTGACTCCATGCCGCTCACTTCCGTTATGTGCGTGACTCGACGTGAGCCGCATGAGAAGCGGGACTGCTGGACGATGATGTCGACCGCGGAGCAGATCTGTTCGCGAATCGCCTGTACCGGCAAATCGAGACCAGCCATAAGTGTCATCACTTCAAGACGCGCAATGCAGTCGCGCGGAGTGTTGGCGTGGGCAGTCGTCAGCGAACCGTCGTGGCCGGTATTCATTGCTTGCAGCATATCGAGTGCTTCGCCGCCCCGGCATTCGCCGATGACGATCCGGTCCGGCCGCATCCGCAGGCAGTTCTTTACGAGGTCGCGAATGTGCACAGCGCCTTTGCCTTCCATGTTGGCAGGGCGCGCCTCAAGCGACACGAGGTTCGGTTGGTGCAGCTGCAGTTCTGCGGCGTCTTCGACCGTGACGATACGCTCGTCGTCAGGGATGTAACTTGACAGCACATTCAGTAGCGTCGTTTTACCTGAGCCCGTACCACCGGAAATGATGATGTTGGCGCCCTGCTCCACGGCAGTGCGCAAAAACTCGAGCATCGCCGACGACATCGAGCCGAATTTGATCAGATCCTCGCCACCTAGCTTTCGCTTGGAGAACTTCCGGATGGTGATACTCGGTCCCTTCAGCGCGAGCGGTGGGATCACAGCATTGACCCGCGAACCGTCTGCGAGACGCGCGTCGACCATCGGCGAGCTTTCGTCGATGCGGCGACCGATAGGCGCCACGATCCGTTCAATGGCGCCAATGACCGCGCGATCGTCCGTAAAGATCACCGGTGAACGGGTCAGTCGCCCCGATTGCTCGATAAAAATCTCGTTGTGGCAATTGACCATGATTTCGGAGATCGTCGGATCAGCGATCAGTTCTTCGAGGGGACCGAGACCAATGACCTCGTCAAACACGCTTTTCTTCAGGATATCCAGCGGGATGTCCGGTGTACGAAAACTGGCGTCGTGGCTGAAAATCTCATCAAGAGCGGAACTGACGGTCTTGCGCAACTCGTCGTCTTCCATGCGCGCGACGTTCAGACGACGCAAATCGAGCGCCGCGATCACCTTCATGTGAGCTCGCTTACGCAAATCGATTCCGAGCGGGCTATTGATCGGTGCCACGGGCAGCGGTTCTGCCGCTGAGTTTCCGGTGTGCCTGGACGGCGCACGGACTGCGGTGGGCAGAACACGGAACGGATCAGGCTGGGTCGTAGGGTGCAGTTCGGCGGCACGAGTTTGCACCGTCGAGGCCGTCGCGTCCGGTGACCAAAATTCGGTCGTGGTGGTAGCAGGTGCGAAGAGGGCTTGAGCGTCCGCGACCGGCGCTACTGACGGAACGGCCTGCGGCGTGGCATCGCCAGTCGGCGTTGCAGTCGGTGCCGCGTGTGCGGTCGACGCCGCTTGTCCGGTTGCAGCAGCACGCACGATCTTCATGGTCGTGTTGCCGATCTCGATCTGGTCGACCTCGGTCAGCGGTCCGTAGCGCGTGATCGGCGATCCGTTGACGAGCGTCGCTGCAATGCCACCCTGGTCTTCGATATAGTAAGCCTTGTTTTCCTTGACGATGCGAGCCTGCACCTTGCCGACCAGCATCCCCTTCACGACGATGTCGCAACTGACATCCTTGCCGATCGTACAACCGAGATCGATCTGGAACGCGCGGACAGGCGCGTTACGCGTGTGAACTTGTAGATTGAGCATTTTGAATCTCCACGAAGTTCCGTTAGTTGCCGGAGCTGCCGAGTACGCCAACCTGTTGCGGGGGCACTTTGCCGTTTGTGGTGGACTGCGAACCGTTCGCGACGCCGCCCGTTGCGGCTGGCGGATGTTGTGCGGCGTTCAGCATGCGCAACGCCTCCGCGACGCCGGCAGGCGGTACACCTGTTGAGGCTTGTACTGGTGCAGCTTGAGATGGCGTATTGCTAGTCGGATACGCAGGAAGGGGCGCAGGGGCGGGCGCCGGAACTGCCACGGTGCTGCGGATCGGCGCAGGAAGGCGCGCCGGAGTCGCTCCAATCGGTGTCCGGGGCGCCCGCGTATGCGACTCATCTTCCTCGTCTGAGATCAGCGGACTCGGATTGCCATATTCATTCTGGTACCTCTGATCCAGCTTGTCGGCGCGCGCGAGGAGATCGGTGTTCGGGCTAAGTTCAGGGTCTGAAATGACCGGCGTCACGAAAATCACGAGATCGCTTTTCTTCGCGCGGAAGCTGTCCGAGCGGAACAGATGCCCGATGACCGGCAATTGACCGAGGAACGGCATGCCATTGCTGTCATTCGCGGCGTCCGCGCTGACGAGTCCGGAGATGGCGAGCGTCTCGCCCGCGCGCATCGAAATATCGGACGTGGTGCTGCGGGTCAGAAAGCCGGGCATGCCGCCATAGCTAACCGTGGGATCGATCTGGCTGATTTCGGTTGTCAGATGTGCCGAGATGATATTGTTCGCATCCACGACGGGGACGATGCTCAGTTTGACACCATAGGGCTTGTACTCGACATTGGTGGTGCCGAGCGCGCCAGATTGCGGAATCGGGACTTCACCGCCCGCGAGGAAGCTCGCGGTGCCACCGCTCTTGGTGTTCAGTTCGGGTGCAGCAAGGACGTAAGCGTCCCCATTGTCGACAGCGAAGTTGATCTGAGAGGTGATGTTGGACGCGATGCCGGCGAGGAAATAGCTGGTTCCCGCCGTAACAGCCTTCGCAGCGCCGGTCGCAACACTCGTCGCGCCGCCTACTTGTGGTCCGTTGAAGCTACTGTTCCAGGCAATGCCAAGGTTTTTCTGCGCGTTGCGCGTGACTTCCATGATCTGCACTTTGAAGTGGACAGTTTTCTTGAGCGCATCCCCCTCGTCGACAGTGGTGGTGTCGACCACGTTTTTCATGTCTTGCGTGGCCGCCTTGACGATCGGCACCATGTCGCGATGCACGACACCTGAGAGCACAATGTTCGAGCCAATCGCGTCGATGCGAAGCCCCTGCACGGACCGCAGCACGGCGCGCAACTGTTCCATTGAGGCGCTCACTTCCGCTTTCGCAATGCGCACCGTGGTTTGCAATGCGATACCCTTTTCGTTCCACACGACGAGCGAGGTAACACCGTCCTGCTCGCCGAGCAGCATCAGGCTACCGTCGACGACGTTGGCGGTAATCAGCTTGCCATTGCCGATCGCGATACGCTTGATCGTGCCTGGCAGATGCAAAATGCGCACTTCTCCGCGGAACAATTCGAGCACGCGAGTATTGGCTGCGGTGGTGTCGCTGGCCGACGAGAATGTCGCCTGCGCGAGTACCACGGGCGCGGCGTCGCACAACAGAACGCCGATCAGAACGGACGGCAGAACCCGGCGGCGCAACCGCGTCGCGTTGTATTTGACTTTCATGATTTGAAACCTGTGCTCTTTACTTAGTTCTGCGTCGACGTGTTGCGGTCGGCGGCTTTCTGCAGTTGTTGGGCGATCGCGTTGGCCTGCTCATACAGGCTTGGCTGCCGCGCGGATGCGGCGGGATCAGACGGTGCGCTTGACGTTGGCTGCGTTGCGTTTGCGGGAGTGGGCGCGGCCACCTGCGTGTCTTGCCCGACGGACGGAGTGCCCTGAGGTGTTATCACCATGCTATTTACGCCACCACCGGTAATCACCTCGACGCCCGGAACAGACACGGAACTTTTTGTCGTGATCCGATCCGGATCCATGAATACGTCGCTTTCCTTGACCAGTGCAGGACCATTCGCTCCCTTGTCGTCGGCGTTTCGCAAGATGAGTCGCAGGCCGCCAATCTTTTGCGC
Organism: Paraburkholderia sp. GAS38; assembly: GCF_050434965.1. Lineage (NCBI taxonomy): Bacteria > Pseudomonadati > Pseudomonadota > Betaproteobacteria > Burkholderiales > Burkholderiaceae > Paraburkholderia > Paraburkholderia sp. GAS38. The sequence goes on from NZ_JBNDJO010000016.1 coordinate 187,604, forward strand.
GAGGGCAATGCGCGGAGCGTCATCAACAGGAACCTGCAAAGTGACTGTGGTGAAACCCATGCCGTCCTGCCGGCTCATAGCGCTGCTATTAGCGTTCGCCTGGTCTTGCTCGGCGGCTTCACCTGCATCGCGCGGGCGCATATCTTGACCGGTGGCGAGCACCAGTACGTTCGGCATGATGAGCTGGGTCATTTTCTTCTCGTCGGAGACCTGACCCTCGTGGTACATCTTGCCAACCCAATAGACGTCGACACGATTGCCCGGACGCACCATCAGTGCTGTCGAATTGACCGTGTCGATTTCGACCGTCACTGCGCGTTGACCGGCCGGCAAGATGTCGGAGAAGTCACGGCCACGCAGGGCGTCGACATCGCCCGCTCGCAGCGGCAGACCGCGGCGCACCGCTTTCACGAGGTGAGAAGCGCGGTATTTGGAGAAATCTTCGGCGCGGATCATGTCGTCGTAGACCAGGTCCGGGGAGATTTCGCGCGAAACGAAATCGCCGCTCGTCAGCGGCGTGCCGACCGGCACGTCCTGCGCCGGCACGACCACCTCGATGCCGGCGTGTACACGACGTGCAGCCATGTCTGCCTTGAGCTTGTTTTCACGGTCAGTTAAATATTTGTACAGAAGGAAAGTCAGGCCACCAGCAATCAATACAGCGAGGATGAGCAGAACCCAGGAATTTCCAAGGAGCGAGCGAAGTTTAATTTTTTTAAGCATAACAAAATGATCTTGGCGGATCAGGGAAGCGAGAGGGTAAAGCTATAGGCACTAAAAAACGACTTGAACCCGGCGATAAGGGCAGCAATTGGAGACATGGTGTCGCCTGCCTCCATTAGCAGGATGCTGATCAGGGCAGTTGTCACCACGATGTACTCGGCGTAGGCTTGGCCGCGTTGACGACTGCGCTGCGCAACCCTATGTTTAAACTGTCTTCGTTGCTTCATCTCAACGGTTCCTTGTCGCATTGATTACCGCCACGGTTTTTCCGTCGCGATCTGAAAAACTGGCATCGAGGCTGTCGCTGCGATGCTGCATCGCGAAAGCCGTCTCCGGGAGCGATTGACCGCTTTCAAGCCGGTAGGTCGGTTGAAGACCCACACTGGACCATCCTTGCGCAGTAAGCCGGCTGCGGTATTGCTGCGCGTTCCAGCGAGCGCTCCCGAGCATTTCGATCATCCATGTGCGCCCGCTCTGACCCGGATCGCGACTTTCGACATCCGAAATGGTCTTTCCATCCTCGGGCAAAGGAATGGCGTCGTCGGGCACCTGATGGCTGACGGGGTCGCCGCCTAACCTGATCACGCTCATAAGCCCCCGGGTGCGTGCCCCATCTGGTTGGGGCGGGATACTTAGTACGTACAGACACGGACTATCCAAAGCACTAAGTAGCATTCCTGACGGACTGACTTGAGCTTTGATCTGAACGCCTTCGCGAGTCCAGAATTCGCGGAATTCATTCGATACATCATGTGGTGTACCGGCTGCCTGGATGCCGACAACGGAGGTTGGCACGCCGTTCACAATCATGTCGCGACCGATCGCCTCAATGCTTTGCGTCTGGACGGGCTGCTTGTTGCACGCGGGGCCGGCAAATGCAATACCGGAAACCAACGCGCAGGTTAGCCAACCGATGCGCGTGAGGCAAAGACCGAATCTCATGGGCTTACCCGGTTTCCAGGAACAACGTCTTGCTGAACACGGCCGAACTGAAGTGTGGAGATTTCCGGTGCGTATTTCTGCAGGCCCATGTAGCCGGATGACGGTACGAGCGGCGCGTTGGCAGCCGGTACAGCCTGACTGAAAAGGGCCTTCGCGTTGGTGGTGCCGTCCGGTACCCAGGCATTGGCCATCAATACATTCGTGTCGGTGAAGACCAGGCCGCTGAAACTGGGCAATAAACCGCTTTTCGGCCAAAGCCGCTTCAATACATCGCTGTTTTCAGCGATGGCCATACTCATGGTGCCGAATTGCAGGGTACGCGTCGGCACGGTCAACCTGGAACCGAAGGAATAGCCGGCGGCGGTCTGCATGGAGCCTAACGAGGCGTTCGCAGAAGTCGTCTGACTGCTCGACGGGTCATTGCCAACGCCAGTCGAAACAAGCACGTCATTCGCCGAGGCGAGCAAAGGCTGGCCGCCGTAGTCGTCCCACATTGCCGGCCGGGTGCCAGGTAATTGGGTTTGCGTCCGGTCGCTGCCGGAAACGGCTACGTTGTCGCCCACCGCGAATCGCTGCACAGCCTCATGCTGGATCTCCGTGTCGGTCTTTGAGACGGGGAGTGCGGAACTGCCATACTTCGCCGACCAGCCTTCAGTGGTGGACGAATCGCTGACGTAGTTCTTCGACGGATCGCTGTCTGTCCAAACCGTGCGCTCCCAGGCGACGTAGCGCGAACCCATCAACGTGCGGTTACGGACATCGTTGAATTTTCCGAGCATCACGATGGCCAGGAACAGCACGCTCATCACGGCAATCATCGAGACCAGGAATTCGGTCATTGCCTGTCCGGATTGCGCGGCCTTCTTGGAGTCAAGTCGTTTCATTGCTTTTGTACCTGTGATGAAGCCGTCATTTGCGCTGCCTGCGCGGCCTGGCGCTCGCTGTCGCTGACGGGCGCAAGCCGTGCTTGCCAGTACGGGCTGAACAGGCTCGGATACTCGGTTTTATGGTCTGGGCGCGCCCATTGACTCGCGTTCTTCAGGCCACCGATGATCGATACAAGCGACGTCTCGTCAGGACGAACGAAATAGGCGTTGGCGCTCGAGAGTGCGCGGATTGCGCCACCGGCGGGGGTGGGGTTGGCGCCCATGTTTCCGTTACTTTGCAGACCGGGGGTTTGCACCAGCGTATTGCCGTTGCGCGTCACTTCGATCGTGATGCGCGGTGCCTGGTTGCCAAAGGGCACACCGTCGACCTCGTTATATGGCAACAGGCCGCCGTTGGTCGCATCAAGTGAGGCCCCAGGGCCCGCGCGGAACTGGGTCGCCATCGAGTCAGGCACCTGCCAACCAGGCGTTGCGCTTCCCTGAAAGCCGAAATTGAAGTAACCGCCGTAGCCTGCCCAGTCTTGCCAGGCAACGAACGGAGGGTGGGCCATGAAGGTGGTGATATTCCCATTCGCGCTTCCGCCAGAGCCCGATGCAACCTCAAGCGGGCCAATGCAGCTAATCTTGACGTGCGCGGTACTGGCGTCGATTGATTCCCAACCTGCCTTGTCGTTGCGCAATTGGGTGCCACCGTCGTGCGTGACGTTAACGGTGATGTAGCTGTTTGCTCCGCAAATCCTGTCGGCGGTGTCGCTCAATTGCTGAAAATTTGGCGCGACGCTCCGGCTGGAGTCACGATTTTTGATGAACCCGTCGAGCGTATTCGCATCTGTCACCACGTCCGCAAAGTCGTCAGAACCAGCCGACCCGGCAGGGGTGACGGCAACTGTATAGGAACGCCACGCGGCGAGTTGGGCGGCATTGCGCGAACCGATGAAGTATCCAGCAGTGACCTGCGTGTCGGGCTGATTTTGCTGTGCGATTACATTGGCGGTATTGGGCACGGTGCTGAAAACCGCCGAGTGGTAGTTAGCCTGGGCGACGCTTAGCGCACGGTTTAAGGACCCGATACCTTTCTCGATGGTTGGCAACAGCGCGTCCAAGGTCGCGCGTACCGGAGCGATGTCGGCTTTTCCTGCGTTCTTGGGCGTGTTCCATTTGTCCGGATGATCAGCGATGCCGCTTACAACATCGTCGACCTGTGTCGTGCCATAGGTTGAGTCGAGCTCGTCGATCCAGGACTTCAGCGCGACGATTTGCGCGGCGGTAACCTGATTCGCGACCATAGCCCGGTTCGTATAGGCGGAGAAATTGTAGTCGCGCGCCTGCAGCACAGCTGCGCTATAGGCAGCGGCGTCGGCGGTATTCTGGAGTTTGATCTTGGCGCTCGTCATCTGAAATGAGTTGAACGCCACGTACAGGCCAATACTGCCGACCAGTAGAAAAATTAATGCAGGGACCAGCGCCTGCCCGCTAGCGCCGGCGACCCTGGCCCTGCCCTTACGGGCAGAGCGTTTCATGGTGTATATCGCTAAACGTCGGAGATTAGTTGGCGTTGTTGCTGTCGTTATACGTGCCCATGTTCTTCGTCTTGTTGGCGTTGGTCGTCGCCGTGTTCGCATTGGTCTGCGACGTTGTGATGTTGCTCTGGGCGTTCTGACCGGACATTTCGACGGCCAGGCCAGCCGTCTGGTTGCGCAGCGTCTGACCGAACAGTGAGTACACGCCGATTGCCGATACGGCGATCAGAGCGACGATGATGATGTATTCGGTCATGCCTTGACCGAGCTGCTTGCTTTTGCGACGGATTTGAGAAATTTTCATGATCTCTATTTCAAAAAAATAATACAAAAGATTGAGTGTTGCCTGGACACGGCTTTGCAAGCTTTGTTGTTTCGAACAACAGAAACTAAACAATTCACTGCTCAAAACGCACGAGCAACAGTGTCGGGGCGAAGTATAGGAATGCATTCGCTTCGCGGGGTGGGGAAATTTCTGAACCGGCGAGGCGTAATTCCTCATGCTTCGCGGCGTTTTCAGGAACGTAACTTTGGTGCCTCAAGTCGATTAGGCGAGTGTTGCATGGAGGCATACAACAAGAAATCAAACAAAAAAAGTAGGAATGCAGAAGATCGGATGTCCGTGAGCGACACATTTAGTCTTATTTAAGGTCGCCGCAGCGTGGGCTGCAGGATATGGCCGACGGGTGGGCATCGACGGGACTCGAGGAGTGGCGAGCTATTCACGCGTCGATGTTGTCATCGCGCGACGTATGCAGTGCCGTTTTGGTCACCCAGAAATGGGCTGAAATTCAGGCCAGACACGGGAATCCGGCATCGTCGCGAACTATCTCTTGGTGATTCAGAAAATTCTCGCTCGCGTTTCTCTTTCCCTGACTTTTAGGGATAGGCGCTGCAGTTAGATTTACGACGCGAGAAAAGTCTGGATCGAGCCTCTGTCGCGCGGCCAGTTTTCTGCGGAGACCGCTCATACAAGGTTTCACAAATTGAACTGCAAGCGGGGCTTGCCCGTTTTAAAGGAATGCAAGGGTAATGAACAAGGTACACAAATCAGTATGGAACGCATCTGCAGGCACCTACGTGGCCGCAGCGGAAACGACCAAGGCACGTGGTAAGAAGTCGTCGGTATCCAAAGCGGCACTTGGTGCGTCGGCAATGGCATTGTTGGGTAGCACCGGGGCGCACGCTGAACTTATTCTTAACGACAACCCGATTGGGCACTCTTTCGGCATGGTCGACGCCTGTTATGGATACAGGGACAACCCGGGAGCGAATGGTTTCCTAATCACTGGCTCTGCGTGTGAGGCCCCGACCAGCAGCATGACCGCAAGTGGATTAGGCAACGTCGGTCAAGAAATCCTGATGTACTCGGGCACGCCCGGCAATGCTTCGCTCAATTCTGTGGCGATTGGTGGCTACCTTGATGTGTGGGGAACGGCGAGCCTGATGGGCGGTGCCACCATGAATAATCAGAAGATCACAAATCTAGCGGACGGCACCAACGCAAGCGATGCCGTAAACTGGAACCAGCTGTATCAGCGCACGCGTTACTTCAACGCGAATTCGCCGTCGACCGATCAATCTTCCGATGCGCGGGCAACGGGCGCTAGTTCAGTTGCGTCAGGTCCATTTTCGATGGCGATCGGCAACAATTCTAGCGCGTACGGTGCTAACGCTGTTGCTCTGGCGTCCGGTTCGGTCGCGCTCGGCGCGAATTCGGTTGCTAGTCGTACCGATTCGGTGTCGGTCGGTTATTTGTCGGGTGACGGTTCGCAACAATATACCCGTCAGATTACTAATGTTAAGGCGGGTGCGGCGGGCACTGATGCAGTTAACGTTGATCAGCTAAACGCGGCGATCGAAAGTATCGGCGGAAACCCCAGCGGCGGCGGCGACAACGTTGTGACTTACGATACCTCGGCGTCTAACCTGATTACGTTGAAGGGCTCGAAAGGCACGAAGATCACCAATCTGGTTGCCGGTGACATTTCGTCTTTGTACAGCACGGATGCGGTGAATGGTTCGCAGTTGTTCCAGACGAATCAGAACGTGGCGAATGTTGCGAACAATTTGGCGAATCTGTCGGGGAACGTCGCCAACGTCACGAACACCGTCAACAACATTGTGAATAACGGCATCGCGGGGTCGCCGCTCGTTGTGCTTTACGATTCTTCCGCGCGCGATAGCGTAACGCTTGGTGGCGTGGGTAACACGACGCCCGTCAAGCTCAAGAACGTCGCCGCTGGTGACATCTCCTCGGCTGCCAGTACCGATGCGGTGAACGGCGGTCAACTGTATCAGACCAACCAGAACGTCGCGTTCATTGCGCAAAACGTAACCAACGCGATAAACAATTTTGTCACGGGTGGTATCAAGTATTTCCACGCCAATTCGACGTTGGATGATTCGAGGGCAGTCGGCTTAAACTCGGTCGCGATCGGCTCTAGTGCCGATGCGGAGGGGGGCGATTCCGTAGCGCTGGGCTCGAACTCGGTAGCCAATCGTGGAAACGCAGTATCGATCGGTTACGCTGGCGGAGAGCGTCAGATCATCAACGTTGCACAGGGCACGGCGAACACCGACGCGGTCAACGTTCAGCAGTTGAATAACGCGGTTGCGGCGGTTTCGGGCGGAGGTTCGCCGAACGCTGTTATCTATGACACGTCGGCGCATGACAAGGTGACCTTCGGCGGTACGGGGACAAGCGTGCCGGTGACGCTTACCAACGTGGCGGCCGGCCAGATCACGCCGAGCAGCAAGGACGCGATCAACGGTTCGCAACTTTTTGGTACTGCGAACAGCGTAGCAGCGGCGCTGGGCGGCAACATCACGGTGGGCACAGACGGCAAGCTCTCGAAGCCGGCATACACTTTGGACGGCAGCACGTACGGCGACGTTGGTGCAGCGCTGGCCGCAGTCGACGCAAAGGCCGGTACGGGTTCAACCGATGGCGTGAAGTACGACACGGCGGCGCACACCAAGGTGACCTTCGGTGGGACAGCAGCGACGACGCCTGTGACGTTGTCAAACGTGGCCGACGGCGTAGCGAACAGGGATGCGGTGAACGTCGAGCAACTGAAGGCGATGGGTGCCAACATCGACAGTAGCGGCAACGTGACGGGCGCGTTCGTCGCCTACGACAACGCGGCCAAGAGCAACGTGACGCTCGGCGGTGCGGGCGCGACAAGCGCAGTCGGTCTGACCAACGTCGCGGCCGGCCAGATCACGTCGAGCAGCAAGGACGCTATCAACGGTTCGCAACTGTACGGCACGGCAGCGAGCGTGGCAGCCGCACTGGGCGGCAACACGGTCGTAAACACAAACGGCACGATTTCGGCGCCGGCATACGCTTTGGACGGCACGACCTACCACGATGTTGGCTCAGCGCTCGACGCAATGGGCTCGGCGATTGATGGTCTCGACGGGCAGGTTGCGAGTACTTCGAAGTACATCAAGGTTGTATCGACGTCTTCGTCTGCAATCGCTACGGGCAGCGAAGCCGTGGCTATTGGCGGCGGAGCGTACGCGAGCGGAACAAATTCGTTGGCGCTTGGCTCCGGTGCGCGTTCGCAGTTCGCCGATTCAGTGGCGATTGGCTCTAATTCTACGACTACTGTTGCGAACACGATTTCGGTTGGTTCCAAGGGTGCGGAACGCCGGATCATGAACGTTGCGAACGGTGTAGCGGCGACCGACGTGGCGACCTTCGGTCAGCTAAGCGCTCTGCAAACCTCGCTGCAACAGCAACTGACTCAGCAGACAAGCGGCGTGAAGTCGATGATGATGGTGGGCGCGTCGACGCCGGTAACCAGCTATATCGCGGTAAGCTCGAACGTCACCGGCGGGACAGCCACTAACACGGACAACTCGTTGGACGCAATGGCGATCGGTCCGACGGCTACCGCGTTGGGTAAAGGTTCGTTGGCCGTCGGTGCAGGTGCAGGTACAGCTAAAGACGGTTCTACTGCTGTGGGCAATATGGCCGCTGCGCTGGCCCTGAACACGACGGTCATTGGTGCTGGCGCGTCGACGAACGCCTTAGCGGACAACGCTGTGGCGATCGGCTACAACGCTAACTCCCAAGGGGCAAACGGGCTTGCACTCGGCTCGGGTAGCCAGACGAACATGGCAAACTCGGTTGCGATGGGTAGCAACGCATTCGTGATGACAGGGGCGACCAATTCAATGGCGTTGGGTGCGAACGCTTCCGCTTCGCAGGCTAATTCTGTGGCCCTCGGCGCCGGTTCGGTGGCTGATCGCGCCAATACCATTTCGGTAGGCAACAGCTCGACTTCGACTCTACGCAAGATCGCTAATATGGCGGCCGGTACGTCCAGCACCGATGCGGTGAACGTCAGCCAGTTGGCAGGCCTCACGGCTGCGTTGGGCGGCCAGGCAGCCGTGAGCGGAACGGATGGTTCGATCACGAATCCGTCCTATACGATCGGCGGGAAGACCTATCATGACGTCGGTTCGGCCCTCGTGGCTGTAGCCTCGAGCAGTTCCCCTGACTCGGTGATGTACGACACCTCGTCGCACACCAAGGTGACGCTGGGTGGTGCAGGTTCGACCACGCCGGTGACGCTCGCGAACGTGGCTGACGGCAAGGCGAACAACGATGCGGTGAACGTTGAGCAGCTGAAGGCGATGGGCGCAAACATCGACAGCAGCGGCAACATTTCGAACGCGTTCGTTTCGTACGACAACACGACCAAGAACAAGGTGACGCTGGGCGGTGCAGGCTCGACCACGCCGGTGACGCTTGCGAACGTGGCTGACGGCAAGGCGAACAACGATGCGGTGAACGTCGAGCAACTGAAGGCGATGGGTGCAAACATCGACAGCAGCGGCAACATTTCGAACGCATTCGTTTCGTACGACAACACGACCAAGAACAAGGTGACGCTGGGCGGTGCAGGCTCGACGACCCCGGTGACGCTTGCGAACGTGGCTGACGGCAAGGCGAACAACGATGCAGTGAATGTCGAGCAGTTGAAGGCGATGGGTGCAAACATCGACAGCAGCGGCAACATTTCGAACGCGTTCGTTTCGTACGACAACACGACCAAAAACAAGGTGACGCTGGGCGGTGCAGGCTCGACGACCCCGGTGACGCTTGCGAACGTGGCTGACGGCAAGGCGAACAACGATGCAGTGAATGTCGA
>NZ_JBNDJO010000017.1:0-194709 GCF_050434965.1 Paraburkholderia sp. GAS38
CGCAACGAAACGCGTGCGCAGCACCTCATGCCGCGCCATTATCGCTTCCAGACTCGCACGCAGCGCCTTCGCATCTACCTGACCCGTCAGCCACAGGCCGCCCGCCACATGATAAGCACTGCTTTCCGGTGCAAGCTGCCACATGAACCACTGCCGCTGCTGCGCGTACGAGGCTTCCGTGCGAGTACGGGCCGCGTCGGTCAGGCGCTTGATCGACGCCGGCCGCTGGTTGTCCTGCTTACCCGCCACGGCCTTCGACGCTGCGTGCAGCGCGAGTTCTGCAAGCGTCCGGCGCTCGAACAACTGTTTCGGTGTCACCCACAGGCCGGCCTTGCGTGCCTTCGCGACCACTTTGAGGCCGAGGATCGAATCGCCGCCAACCTCGAAGAAATTCTGCTCACTTCCGATCATGCCTGGCTCGATGCCCAGCACATCCGCCCAGATCTGCGCCAGCGCAACTTCGGCTGCACTGCGGGGCACATCGGCGTTGTCGGCGTGATCGTCGTCGGTGTTAGGTGCGGACTTTGCCTCCAGGTGTGCGGCCAGTGTCGCTCGCAATGCGGCACGGTCGAGCTTGCCGTTGGCGTTGAGCGGAAGCGCAGCGAGTGCGATCGCCTCCGCCGGCATCATATAGTCAGGCAGCGTGCGTGCAGCGTCCGCCATAACAGCCTCCAGCGCGCGGCTCGACACGACGAAAGCGGCCAGTCGCTTGCTCGAGATCGAAGCCGAGGCCGGGGTCGATTCGTACACGAGTGCCGCTGCGTTCTGCACGCCGTCCACAGCGCGGATCGCGCGTTCGACCTCGCCGGGCTCGACCCGGTAGCCGCGCACCTTCACCTGGTCGTCCACCCGTCCGAGGTATTCGAGCAGACCGTCCGCAGCGAACCGGCCGCGATCGCCGGAACGATAGAGCCGCGCGCCCGGCACCTGCGGGTCGGGCACGAAGCGCTCCGCCGTGAGACCCGCACGACCGTGATAGCCGCGCGCGACACCCGGGCCGCCGAGATACAACTCGCCCTCGGCGCCCCGAGCCACCGGCTCCATCCGTTCGTCCAACAGATAGATGCGGGCATTGGGTAACGGCCCACCCAGCGGAAGATCGCGGGCCGGCTCCGTGGTATCTGCGAGCGCATGCATCGCGATGCCCACCGTGGTTTCCGTCGGACCGTAGTGGTTGAAGATGCGGCATGTGGGCTTGAGCGCACGAAGCCGTTCGAGTAGCGCAGCGGAAGTCGTCTCGCCGCCGACAATCAGTGCCTGGCCCGGCAACACGTCTCGGGAACGCGCGGCGGATAGCAGCGCGGCGAGGTGGCTCGGCACGATCTTCAGTATGCCGATTCGATTTTCGGCCATGTAGCGCGAAAAACCGTCCGGATCGAACGCGAGATCCTGCGCCAGCAGATGCAGCGTGTGCCCCGAGCACAGCGCGCCGAACAGCACCGTGTGACCGAGATCGGCGGCAGGTGTCGAGACCATCGCGAACGATGCGTCAGCGTCGACCCGCAAGGTGGCAAGCATGCCATGGACGTAGTTCGCGAGGGCGCGCTGCGTAATCACTACGCCCTTTGGTTCGCCGGTCGAACCCGAGGTGTAGATCATGTAGGCGGCGCTGTCTGCGTGGGCTGCGCGGCGCTTGTGTGATACGGACGCGCCCTGCGATGGTTGCGACTGCAACGACTGCAGCGATTGCAGCGAGGTCACGAAGTCGTAGCGCAGCGCCAAGGTATCGATGCGCAAATCGACAAGACCCGTTGGCAATGCCCCAGCATGCAGCAACGCGACCGCCCCGCTGTCCGCGATCTGCGCAGCGATGCGCGCCGCCGGTGTCTGCGGATCGAACGGCACCCAGGTTGCGCCCGCCTTGAAGGCTGCCAGCATGCCGAGCACCTGCTCGATCGAACGCCCTGCCAACACGCCGACGCGCGCTTCGCCACCTACACCCAATACGTCGAGCTGGGCGGCGAGTGCCTCGGCCGCGGCGTCCAGCGCGCCGAATGTCACGCTGCGCTCGCCGTCGTATACGGCGATGCGGTCGGCGCAACGCGCCACGCTTGCATTCCACAATGTCAGGACGTCATGCGCGGCATACTCGCCCGGTTCGCCTGACACTGCGGATGCGGCGAGGGCGGCTTGTGGCTCGTCTGAGCGTTGCGGCGATGACGGCAGCGCCGACGCCTCGGTATCGTGCGCATTCAGTTCCACACCAGGCGCCTCAACGAGCCGCTTCGCAAGCATTGCGAACAACTCAGCAAAGCGCGCCGCAAACGTCGCATCGAAAAGCGCATCGTCGTAGGCGAGCAGACAGTCGACTGTCGTACCCGAATCGGTAAAGTCGAGCGCGAGGTCGAAATGCGGTGCGTCGTTCAACAGAACACGCAGTTGCGCTTCGAGCGGTGCAAACGCGGCTTCAGCAAAGGGTTGCTGCTCGGTCAACTTGACCTGAAACAGCGCCGCACTATTGCTCGCGCGGTTCGGCAGCAGCGCACTCACAAGCCGGTCGAACGGGACATCCTGATGTTCCTGCGCAGCGAGCACCGTCTCGCGCACGGCATCGACGAGTGCGCCGAAGTCGCGATGCAGGCTCATGCGTGTGCGCAGAACCTGCAGATTGATGAAGTAGCCCACCATCGACTGCGCTTCGGGCCGTTTGCGCAGCGAGAGCGGCGCACCGACGCGGATATCGTCCCTGCCGCTCAAACGCTGCAACACAGCGTTCAAGACCGCGAGCATGGTCATGAAGAGCGACGCGCGGCGGGTTCCGCCAAAGCGCTTCAGCTTTGCAGCGGTGTCGGCGGAAAGCGAAAAGCTTAGGCTGCGCTGGTGCCCTGCGAGATCTTCGGCGCCTGCAAGGCGGTTAGCCGGTCGCGCAAAGAGTTGCGCTGCCGCTGCGGGATCGCTGTCCGCGGCAAGTTGATTGCGCCAGTAATCGAGCTGGCGCGAGATCACGTTCGTGTCGAGCGTCGCACGCTCCCACGTAATGTAGTCCGCAAACTGCAACGACGGCGCCGTGCCGGAAGTCGCCGCATCCGGCGGAACTCGTTGTGCGCGATAGGCCTCAGCCAGCGACGTAAGCAACACGTTCACCGACCAGCCGTCCGCGATGATGTGATGGAGCGCGAGCAGCAAACGGTACTCGTCACTACCGGTGCGAACCAGGTGAGCACGCAGCAGTGGTCCGTGTTCGAGATCGAATGGCTGGCGACCGACCTGCTGGATCAATTTATCGAACGCTGCCTGTTGCTCGACGGAAGAGCTCGCGTCAATCCGCGTCACCGGTAACGGAATTCGTACGCTGCTATCGATGATCTGCAGCGGTTCGCCGTCTTCGCCGAGCGTGAAATGCGCGCGCAGGATCTCATGGCGACGCACGAGCTCGTCGAACGCGCGTTGCAATGCCGGCACGTCCAGCTCACCGGACAAACGCAGTTCGCCGCTCATGTTGTAAGCAGCGCTCGCAGGGTCCTGGTGCCACGTGAGCCAGAGGCCGCGTTGTGCATCCGAGGCGCGCGATATCAGACGCTGCCCGTCAGGCAGACGCACCAGTGCAAGCTCCTGCGCAGCGGCGCCATGCATGCTTTTCTGCTCGATCAGCGCCGCGGCGTCCTTCAGAACGGGCTCGCTAAAGACATCACGCAAGGTGTAGTCGACGGTCCAGTGTGCACGGGCAAGGGCCACCACTTGCACCGCCGCGAGCGAATTGCCACCGAGCGCGAAGAAACTGTCGTCAGGTGCAGGCCGCTCCTGCGGCAAGCGCAATACGTCGCGCCACAGCGTCGCAAGCGCCTGTTCGGTGCCGGTCAATGGTGCACACGGCCCAGAAGACGCAGACACCGCTCCAGCATCTCCCGGCGACGGCGTTTCTTCGATACGAGTCGAGGCTGCGCCCGCCTCACCCGACGCAGCCACATCGACCCGCCGCCCCTGCACAAAATACGCATACGCATCCAGCGAACGCTGCTGCCAGCCACGTCCGCATGCCGCGCGTTGCACCTTGCCGCTCGATGTCTTCGGCAGTCCACCCGGATTCAGCAGGACAACGACGCTCGCCGGTTCGCCGCAAGCCAGCGCAACCGCTTCGCTCAGCGCCGTGGCAATCGCTTCAGGCGACGCGAGCTTCTGCATGTTGCGTGACACTTCCGCCGCAATGCCGATCCCCTCCTGAGCATCGACTTCCACCGCAAATGCCGCAACACGTCCGCGCCTAACCAGTTCGACCTCGCGTTCGATCACAAGCTCGAGATCCTGCGGATACAGATTACGGCCGCGCACGATCAGTAGATCCTTGATGCGTCCCGCGACATAGAGCTCGCCGTCGTGCAGGAAACCCAGATCACCCGTGCGCAGCCAACGCGCCCCATCGCGCTCGACAAACGTGCGCGCGGTATCTTCAGGCCGTCGCCAGTAACCAGCCGCGACACTCGGGCCCTGAACCAGAACTTCGCCGATCTGCCCGGCCTCAAGCACGGCACCGCTCGCGTGATCGACAATGGCCAACGCGTGACTGCTCGCAGGCTTGCCACAGGAGACGAGCGGTACGCCGTCAGCATCCTGTTCGGCCCGCCCTGCCGCCAGTTCAGTCGCCGAGAACGACGGCGCCCGCGCTCCATCGCCCCGCGCGACACCGCTCACATACAGCGTCGCCTCAGCCAGGCCGTAGCACGGAAACAGCGCGTGAGGATCGAAGCCGATACCTTCGAAACGCGCGGCAAACGCATCCAGCGTCACCTTGCGAACCGGCTCCGATCCGGAAAACGCTAGCCGCCAGCACGACAGGTCGAGCGCCGCGCGTTGTTCGTCACTGACGCGATCGGCGCACAACCGGTACGCGAAATCGGGACCGCCCGAGATCGTGCCGCGATGGCGCGCAATCGCTTCGAGCCAGCGCACCGGCCGCTCCAGAAAATACTGCGGCGACATCAACACCAGCGGAATGCCGCTGAACACGGGTTGCGACAGCGTGCCGATCAGCCCCATGTCGTGATAGAGCGGCAGCCAGCTCACGAACACGTCGTCGTCGCGAACGCCGAGGCCTTCGCGGATCGCCACTTCGTTGGCCCACAGGCTACCGTGCGTGACCATCACGCCCTTCGGAGCCGAGGTCGAGCCAGAGGTGTACTGCAAAAAGGCGACGTCGGAGGGATGTGCGCGATGTGGCTCGAAAGCGTCCGTATCGACGCGGATGAAATCGAGCGCATCCACCGCAATGAGTTCGGCACGCGGCGCGATGGCCGCGAACGCGTCGCGAAGTTTGCCGGCGAGTGTCGCGGTCGTCAGGATGAAGCTCGCGCCGGCGTCGGCGGCGATCGACTCGAGGCGCGCCAGATGTTGTCCGCGCAACGATTCCGGCGGATAAGCCGGCACAGCGATGATGCCCGCGTAGAGGCAAGCGAAGAACGAAGCGACGTAATCGACACCGCTGTCCATCAGCAGCAGCGCGCGTGGAGGAGTGTCGTTATCGCTGCCATCCGGTTCGGCACGCACACCACCCGCACCACCCACACCACGCAGACGCGCACCAATCACCCGAGCGCGCCGGTCGAGATCAGCGTAGTGATAGCGGGTCTCGCCAGCCGCATCGAGCGTCACCAGCGCGGTGTCCGTCGCACGCGACGCGCTCAGCGCGCGCAGCCGTTCGATCATGTTCTCAGTCATTTCACCATCTCGTATGACACGCCGCGCCTGCTGCGGCGATGCAGGCGGCACGCCGCCCGCCTGCTTATTCTTCGCCGTGCTCGCGACGCTCGTGCTCGCTGTCGGCCAGATGCCGGTGCTCAGCCCCATGCCGCGCCGCATGCGGCGCGAACGGGCTTTCGGCCGCAGCCGCTGCACGCGGATGCCAATGCGTGTAGCTGCCGTGAGCGAACCCGGACACCTTGTCGATCGATGCATCCGGATGCGTCGAGGTATGAGCCGGCACGGCGGCCGCAAGCTGCGCGGCCTTCTCGCGCTGACGCTTCAGGAATGGGCAACGGTCGTCGGCAGGCAGGTTGGCATCGTCGAGAAAGTACTGCTTCCACTCCAGATTGCCGGGGTCGCCGTAAAAGCCGAGATCGGGATGCGCGGAAATTTCGTCCCACGTTTCGAGGCGCTTGCGCACCTGATTGCGCGCTTCACGCCCAATCACCTTGTTGGTGATCGTGTCGACGAATACGCTGCGCGGCTGGAACAGCAGCACCATGCCGGGCCCCAGATTGCGGCTATGCCGCAGACGGAACGACGGGCATGCGCAGACCACGAAGGTCTCCACGCCGGCAAACGAGAACTCCCAGTCCTCGTGCGACGGCTCGGGCTGCGCATCGGCCTTCGGATCGGGGTCGACGTCGTGCAGATGCTGCAGGATGCTCCAGAACCACGCGTGATACGCCTCATGCGTGAGCGGTTGCGCGTCCGGCTCGAAGAAGATCGCAATGTTGTTCTTGCGGTATTGCGGCAGCGTGACCAGCTCCGCGAACGTTTGCATCGTCGCCGGCAGATCGCGAATGTCCTTGCCGTTCACGTACGAATAGAACATCTCGCCGCGCTTTTCGGCGATCGTGCCGAAGAAGCACGGATACGCAGGGTCCATTACGTGCGTGCACAACGTTTCATACGAAGCGTCGAGCCACGCCGGCGGATTCGCCGCCGCGCCGGTCGCGCGGCCGGCGATGATCCGGCTCTTCCAGTCGCCGGGGTCGAAACCGTCGCCGAGCGACGCTGCCTCGTGCGGATTCGACACGTGCGATGCAGCAAGCTGCACCCCACCCTCCACGGTTCCCTCATTTGATCGCATCTTCAAAGTCCTTTGTCGTCACACACGTCTGCATCGCGCAGCGGCGAGCGGGCCGGCACGCGTCCTCGCGGGCGCGCGTCAACTGCGATATCGGTTTGCGGGGGAACCGGCGCCCTGTCCCAGGCGTTCCGGCATTCAGGAAAGCAGCGGCGGTTGGCTTCGTCTGCGATTGCTCGCGACGTCTGCCGCCGCCGCGGCGCTCAGGCCTCGGCCTTCGCGTCCAGTTCGGCGACCAGCGCCTGAACCCAGTCGTCCGGGATGATCGGCTGGTGGTAGGTGCACTCGCCCGAAACAACGGTCGAGCCATGCAGGCGCCCGTCGGGGATCAGCACCATGTCGCCTTCGTTCATCTTCAGTTGCATGCCGACGTTGCCCCAGAACAGCATTTCGCCTTCCTGAATGGTCACGAGCCGGTGGTCGTTGTGCACGTGAGTGGTCGAACACATCTCATGCGGTTCGACGAAAGTTTCGCGGTCGATGCCGGGGCACTCCGCGTCGATGCGCGTGCTGATGCGATGCGCGAACTCGACGTAACGGCGAATCGACGACAGCCACAGCAGTTGCTCGCCGAGATCCCAGCGACCGCGCTCGGCGAGCCGCTCGGCGGCCGCCACGCCCTGCACGGTCTGGGCGAAAGCCGCCGCACCGAACTCGTCTTCGATGCCCTGCAACGCCTGCGTGAAGCGCGACGCCAGTTCGGCTTTGCGTTCGGCCGCATCGCCGCGGCGTCGCCCGGCGGGCTGCAAATGCGCACACGCACGTTCGAGCGCGAGGCCGAACGCCAACCACTCGGCTTGCGCGGCAAAGGCCGCACCGGCGAGTGCGAACGCGCGATCCGGCCGGCGTCCCAGCGCATACAGCAGATTGCACTTCGCCATGCTGGTGGGCAGATAGAACTGCCAGTAAGCGTGTTGCTGACGCGTCACGCCGCAGGCACCTGCTACCCGCTGCAACAGCGCGTCGTCAGGCAGTTCGCCCTCGAGCGTGGGCCGCAGGTCGGCCGGCAACATGTCGAACAGGCCGCTCGCGGTAGCACGGGCGAGCGCACGGCGCTTCGACGGCGCCAGAGCCCAGCGCTGGACCATGATGAAGCGCAGCCCTTCCTCGAGATAGTCGTTGCGCATGAGCCGCTCGAACGTCTCGCTCCAGAAGGCGGTTTCGTCGTCGACGATGCGGGCAAGCCGCGCGCTCGCCGCCGCGGCCTCCGTTTCGATGACGTGGTCCTGCGCGAGATATTCGAACGCGTAGGCTTCGAGGAACGGGGCAAGCTGCGCGCCACGTACCTGCACCTCGTCGCGGTAGAACTCGCTGAAGTGCTGCCATTCCAAGGCGTCCGCACTGCGCGGCAGGCGCGCGATGCCCAGCTCGTAGATCGACAGCAGCGTCCGGTTCGAAGCAAGCGACGGCAGGCGGCTCACATTGTGCTGACGCACCGGCTTGGCGAATTTCAGAAACTCGAAGTCTTCGGGACGCAACGGACGGCGGTGATAGTCATCGTCAAGCAGCAGCTCGTCGACGGTGGCGCTGCGAAACGAGTGAGCAGCGGCGAACTGTTTGATCAGTTCTACGTATTGTTCGCTCTTGCCGGCGAACGGCGCAAAGTCGAATAGCAAAGGCGTAGCTTGCGTCATGGCAATAGTTCCTGTGAATGACTCGGAAGTGGACGGCGCAACGATGCCGGCATGGCGTGCGGAGCGTGCTTCACAATCCGCCGCCGGACGGCAGGCGCACAACCGGCTCAACATCTCGAATATAAATGTTAATGATTCTCATTTATACAAAATTAGACATGATGCCCTGTCTTGTCAAGATCTTTCAAGTCCTTTCAGGTCAGCCTGCTTCCGGGACGACTGCTTTCCGTTGCGCGATGGGCGTAACGCACTGACACCAACGCGCGGCCCGCTGTGAAGCGGAGCCGCGCGTCTCACAACCGGCATGCGCATCGCATTGATGCGCATGCCTCGACCGCTTCGATTTAGAAGTCGGTGCGCACCGTCAACATCAGGTTGCGCCGGTCGCCGAACTCGCTAAAGAACGTACCTGGCGGACGGATGTAGTACTCGCGATTGAACATGTTGTTCAACGTCAGCGAGGCGTTGACGTGCTTGTTGAAACGATAGCCCACTTGCGCATTGAAGATGGCGTAGCCGCCCTGCTCGACACCGCGCGTGATCGCGCTCTGCGCCAGCATCCCGCCGCCGATCGTCACACCGTTCAGGAATCCTTGCGAAAGACGGTAGGTCGTCCAGAGCTTGAACAGGTGCTTGGGATCGGTGCCGTCCGAATAATTGGCCGTCTGGTTCGTGAAGTCCTGGTTCAGGTACGTATAGCCCGCGTACACATTCCAGTCCGGCAGCGGCTGGCCCGTGACTTCGAATTCGAAGCCCTCGTTGCGCGCCCCGCCGCCTGCGATCGAACCGGTCGGATTGTTGGGATCCGCAATCGCGACGTTGTCTGTGTCGATGCGGAACAACGCCGCGGTCACACCGAGCCGCCCATTCAGGAAATTACCCTTCAGGCCGGTTTCGTACTGCTGGCCGGTTGCCGGCGGCAAGGCGCCGCCGGTGTAGGTCGTCGCCGTCTGCGGCGAGAACACCTTCGAGTAGCTGACGTAAGCGCTCAACCATGGAACGATGTCATAGACGAGCGCTGCGGACGGGAGGAACTTGCCGTTCATCCGCGTGCTGGTGGTCCAGTCGGACACGGTCGGCAAGATGCTTTGCGACTCTTCGTTGAAGAAGGTTTCGCGCGCACCGAGCACGAGCGTCAGCGGCTTGGCGAGATGAATCCGTCCCTGCGCGTACACGCCGTACTGCTCCGTGCGGATGTTGGAGCCGTAGGTGAACGGTATGTTGACCTGCGGGACCGAGTCCGGATCGAAGACGTTGTATGCCCCGCCGAACGGACCGTCGAGCGAAGCAAAGCCCGATTCCGTGGTCTCCTTGAGCAGCGAGTAGTTCGCGCCAATGGTGAACGTATGCGTCTGGCCGAACAACTGAACCGGGCCCGAGACGTTCGTGTCCGCGCCGAACCAGTCGTAGGTGATGCGTTGCCGCTGGTCGGCATAGTCGGCGTAACCGTTTTGGCTCACACCCGGCCCGGAATACGCGTACTCGCCCGACTGCAGTTCATGGCGATAGAACAACGTGGTCTGCGATTTCCAGTCGTTCTCGAAGCGGTGCGTCAGGTTCAGGTTGGTTTCCGCCAGCGACGTGTAGGCATAGTTCCAGCTCGGGCTGAAGTTCTGCGAATACGAACTCGGCAGCCGCGTACCGGCAGCCGTGCCACCAACGCCATAGTCGAAGCCCGACACCGGATCGACCTCATAGGCGGCCGACAGCGCGATCGTCGTACGCGGGTTGATGTCGTAGTCGAGCGCGCCGTAGGCCATGAAGGTCTTCTCGCGCACGCCATCCACGGATTTCAGCCCGTCGCTGCCGACGATCACTGCACGGCCGCGCAACGAGCCGTCCTTGTTGAGCGGCCCGGTGACGTCGACCATCTGACGCACGCTGCCGAAGGTACCCACCTGCGTCTCGGTGGAGATATGGAAGGTATCCAGCGGGCGCTTGCGCACCAGGTTGACCGTGCCGCCCGGGTCGGTCGGGTCCGCTGCGCCGGTCATCACGCCTTCCGGTCCGCGAAACACTTCGACGCGATCGTACATGGCCAGGTCGAACTGGGTCTGGTACTGCAGGCCGCTGACGACCGACACGCCATCGAACTCGATACCCAGATAATTGCCGCGCGCCTTGTAGTAGGCGGTGCCGTCGCCATAGTAAAGCGACTCGACGCCCGTGACATACAGCAACGCGTCCTGGATCCTCGTCATGTTCTGGTCGTCCATGCGCTGACGCGTCAGCACCGAAACCGATGCCGGGATCTCCTTGAGCGGTTGCGCCGTCTGCCCGGCGACCGTCGCGCTGGTAGCGGCGTAAGAGCCACTGCCCTCGGTGGTGGCGTCGGCGGTGCTCGTCACGCTGACGGCCGGCAGCACGTTGTCGCTGGCCGTCGTGCTGGCGGCGCTGGTCGTGCCCGTCGTGCCGGCAGGCGTCGTTTGCGCACGGGCGTGGCCGGCCCAGATTGCGAGCAGCGAGATCGCTACCGGTGTCAGCCGGGAATGCAACGAGCGAGCTTTGGCTCGTCGTGTCTGGCAAAGGTCCATGGTTATTTTCATCGTGGCAGGCAAATTTTCAGCGTGAAGACACACCCCGTTCGTCCCATTGAAATGGACTCCTAACGAGATGTGTCAGGATGATGTATTCGTTGCGAAGGTGACTCGCGGCTTTGCACTTCCCCTAGTACCGCGACCGGCGATAAGCCGCTCTCGCGCATCGATGCACGGCGCAGATGTCGTGCGCCATGCATCGCGTTATCGCGAATGAGATGTTATTCGATAATGATTCTCATTTGCAAATTATTTTACGTTCGATGGGGTGATTCGTGGCAATCCCGTCACGCTCCAGCGCGCCTCAGGTGGACGAAACCGTCTTGCGCAACGTCAGCGCGATCAGATACGGACCGCCGATTAGCGTCGCCACGAGGCCCGCCGGCATCTCCAGCGGGAACACGAGCTGCCGGCCGAGCCAATCCGCGAAGCCCATCAGCAGGGCACCGAAGATGGCAGCCACGAACATCTGCACGGCCGGCCTGCGTGCGCCGGAAAAGCGGGCGATATGCGGCGCAATCAGGCCGACGAAGGACAACGGCCCCACCAGCAGCGTGGACGTGGCCGTCAACAGCGACGCCAGCAAGAGGATCGCGAGCCGCGCCCGCACCACCGGCACACCGAGGCTGCCCGCCATCGGCGCGCCGAGACCGAGCGTTTCGAGCCAGCGCGCCATCAACGGTCCGAGCACCAATGCCATGAGCGCGATTGCGCCCGCTGCATACGCCGCGACGGGTTCGACGTAATAGGTCGAGCCGACCACAAAATTCATCAGGAGACCTGCGCGTGGATCGTTGCTGGCTAACAGCGCGCCGACGATCGCCTGAAACAGCGCGCTGATCCCCACGCCGATCAGCAGCAGCCGCTCGGGCGCGAACGAGGCCCGGCCGCCCAGCCACAATAGCAGCGCAAGCGTCGTCATAGCGCCGGCGAGGCAACCGGCGAACAGGAAGCCCGGCGTCGGCTCGAGTCCGGCGAACAGCACGACGACGATACCGAGCGCACCGCCCGAGCTCACCCCGAGCAGGTCGGGGCTCGCCATCGGATTGGCCGTGACGCGCTGGATCAGCGTGCCGGCAATCGCCAGCAATACGCCCGCCGCCATCGCCGCGACCGTATGCGGCAGCCGCCAGAACAGCAACGCGTCGATCTGCGCGAGACTGGAGACGCGCCAGCCATCGAGGCCGCGCGACACGGCAAAGGTCAGCATGGTCACCACCACGAGGCCGACGATCGCCCACGGCAGACGCGTCGCCAGCTTGCCCGGCGGTGCGTGCGCGATAGCGCTCGCATGCAGGTCCGGCTGGCTGCGCAGGCGCGGCAGCAACAGCAGGAGCAACGGTACGCCGAGCAGCGACGTGACCGTGCCGGTGGGCACCAGATGCGAGGAGAACAGTTCCGTCGTGGACATCGCCTGGACGATTTCGTCCGTCGCCCACAGCAGTGCGGCGCCGAGGCACGGCGCCCAGATCAGGCGCTGTCTGAGGCGCCTCGCACCCGCGAGGCGCGCGAGCGTGGGCGCGGCCAGACCGACGAAGCCGATCACGCCCACCGCCGACACGACGCAGGCCGTCAACACCACCGCGATCAGCAGCGCGGCAAAGCGCGTGCGTTGCAACGAGATGCCGAGACTCTGCACGGTCGAATCGCCCGCCTCGAACACGCCGAGCGGACGGCGTAGCAGGCCGGTGGCGACCACGCAAGCAAGTACGCTCCACAGAAGCTGGCGGCTTTCCTGCCAGCCGCTCTGGTCGAGCGCCCCGCCACCCCAGATCATCAGGCCGCGCAACAGGTCGAAGTTCGACATGGCGATGGCGAGACTGATGGCGCCGCAATACAGGTTCACGATCATCCCCGACAGGATGACCGCCAGCGACGACATGCGCTGCCGCCACGCGAGCCCGAACACGAGCAGCATCGCCAGCCCGCCGCCTGCCAGCGCCACGACGGTGCGGCCGCCGGCGAGCCACGCCGGCGCCCACAGTTCGGCTATGGTCAGCGCGAGATACGCGCCGGGGAAAATACCGAGCGTCATCGGCTCGGCCAGCGGATTGCGCAGCACCTGCTGCGCCAGCGTACCCGCCAGCGCCAGTGCACCGCCGCACAGCAGCGTCATGGCGATGCGCGGCAGCATGCTGTCGCGTACCAGTACCTGATGCAGGTCCGTGCGGTTCGGTGCGGTCAGCGTGGTCCAGAACGACGCACCGCTCAGTTGCGCATGAATGGAAAGGACTGCCAGGATCAGAGCGACGACACCCAGCACGCCAACAAGGGCGGCGCGAAAGTCGCGCACTGTGTCCGGCGCGGGAGAAGCAGCAAGATTACGCAACGCCGCCTCCGCCATTGTCGATGGTAGCCAGCGCCGCTGCGACCGCTTGTGCGAAACGCTGCATCGAAACCAGTCCTCCGTAAGGCGCAATCACGGGCAGCACGGCCACGCGGCGCTCGCGCACCACCGGCAGCGCCTGCCAGATCGCATTGCGCGCGAGACCGGCGCGCGCGGACGGCGCCACCGGACCCACCAGCAGCACGCTCGCCTGCGGCACCTCGACGAGGCGCTGCACCGGCACCAGCGCGAAGCCGGACTCGGTACTCCACGGGCTGCCGCCCGTGGCGGGATTCGCGGCGTTGCCGACCGCGAGCTTCTGCAACATCTCGTCGAACAGGCTGCCGCGCGCATAGACACGCAAATGGCGATCGTCGACCAGATCGGCGACGAGCACCGGCGCGCGCAGCAACGCTGGGCGCGCGGCGAGTTGCGCGCGGATCTCGGCCGTGTTGCGCTCAGTTGCGGCGATCAGGCTCGTCGCGTGTTCCGGACGTTGCAGCCGCGCGGCGAGCTCGGCGGTTTCGCCGAGCAGCGCCGGGTATGGCGCGTCGCTCGACATGTAGGCGCCGAGCGTGATCGTCGGCGCGAGGCGCTCGAGCCAGGGTTTGGCCGGCGCGTGGCCAGGCGTGATGATCATCAGGTCGGGCGCGAGCGCCTGCAACATCTCGAAGTTCGGCTGGTATAGCAGCCCGATATTGGCCACGCTGGCGGGCAGCGGCGGCTCGACGATCGTGCTGCGGTACCAGTCCGGTAGCGGTGTGCCGATGGGGGTCACGCCAAGCGCGAGCAACGTTTCGGTCAACTCCCAGTTGAGGGTGACGATGCGGTGCGGCGCGAGATTGGCGGGCGTCGCTGTGCTTGTCGCGCTGTATGCGTTCGCCGCACCGAATGCGCTGAATGCACAGGACGTACCGAGCGCGCCGAGTCCCGCGAGCAGCCGGCGGCGCTGCGGGTCCGGCATCGCTCCATCGCGCGTGGGTCGAATCAGGGACTTCGTCATCGCGGAAACCCGATGGCATAGCCAGTCTGCGGATCCGTCAGCACGCCCATCGGCACGCCGTAGATCGCCTCCAGACTGTCGGGGCGCATGATTTCCGCCGGACTCGCCTGCATCAGCACCTTGCCGCCGCGCAGCGAGATCAGTTCGTTGCAGAAGCGCGTCGCCATGTTCACGTCATGCAGCACGACGATCGCGGTCATGCCGCGCTTTTCGCACAGCGAACGAATCAGGCCCAGTACTTCGATCTGGTGGCTGATGTCGAGCGCCGAGGTGGGTTCGTCGAGCAGCACGCAGCGGCTGTTCTGCGCAATCAGCATGGCCAGCCAGACGCGCTGGCGTTCACCGCCCGAGAGATTGTCGACCGCGCGGTCCGCGTAGCGGGCGACGTCGGTCCATGCCATCGCCTCCTCGACGCGCTCGCGGTCGTCCGCGGTGACGCGGCCCAGCGCGCCATGCCAGGGATAGCGGCCGAGCGCGACCAGTTCGCGCACCAGCAGGCCATCGGTGGACGGTGTGTACTGCGGCAGATGCGCAACCTGTTGCGCGAAACGCCGGTGCGGCCAGCTCGCGAGCGGCGCGCCGTCGAAATGAATGCTGCCGCGCGTCGGCTGATGCAGGCGGGCCAGCAGCCGCATCAACGAGGTCTTGCCCGACCCGTTATGACCGATCAGGCCTACGACCTGGCCCGGCGCGATATCGAGCGAAATGGATTGCAACAGCAGCCGGTCGCCGATCGAAAAGTCGACGCCGGAAAGCTGGTAAAGCGAGGGACCGCTTGATGACTGCATAACTCACGCCGTAGCTTGATTGAAAGTGGGTAGGAGGACGTAGCGGTTTCGCTTGCGCGGCCGCCGTCGCGATTGTTATGGGGTGAGGTTAACCATCCTGCGTGCAGGCAGCGCCGGGTTGCGGCGCCGCTGCGCCGAGCGGTTGCTGCGCGTGTTGTGTGTGCTGCAATTGCGACTGCGGATTCCGCAGCCTTTCCAGACGCTCCCTCACGCTATCGTGCAACGCCGGATGAAGCACGATTCCGGTATGGCTTGCATCGATCCGCACCTCTTCGACAGCCGCGCTTGTATGTGCGCGCCAGTCGCGTTCGCGTCCCGCCACGGTATCGCGGGCGGCGCGCCAGAACGTGATCGGCACGTCGAGGGTCGGCAACGTGTGAGCCACGCGCAGCCGGTAGTGCATGGCATCCAGTTCGGCCGCGCGCTCGAACAAGGTCCGCAGTTGCACGCCGTCCGCCTGCCGGTCGAGCCACGCGGACAAGCCGGCTTGCTCGCCGCCTTCATCTTCATGCGCCTCGGCGGTGTGTGTCGCGGTATCGAGCAGCCCGAGAAAGTCCACCACGTGACCGCGTGCGCGCAGTTGCGCGGCGACCGTCGCGGCGAGCCGGCCGCCGAAAGACCAGCCCAGCAGCCGGAACGGTCCCGTGGGCTGCGCTTTCAACACTCGCTCGACACAGGCTTGCGCAAGCGACTCGAAGTCAGCGGGCCGGTCATGACGAACGTCGCCCGCGTCGCGCGCGAAACCAGGCGAACGCAATGCGAGCACGCTGGCGATGCCTTGTAGCGCGGCGGCAAGAAAGCGGTATTCGCCAACGAGTCCAAAACCCGAGTAGAAGCAGAAGAGCGTCAGCGGCGCGCCGCTCGCGTTCAGCGGCTGGACGTCCGCGTCGCCGGCCGCAGTGTACGGTGGGCACAATAATGCCTCGCTGTAAAAGCGCTGCCGCCACAATTCGAACGCGCCGGATTGCGCGGCGTCGGTTGTCGGAGCGGGCGCACGCGCGGAGACAGTCAACCCGTCGTAGAGATGCTGTCGCGCTGCCTCATCCGTCTTGTCGGGCGACGCTCGCAGGTGCGCGACGTCAGTAAAGTGCTCCACGGGATCCGCCAGCGCCCGCACATGTTCGTCGAACGCGGCCATTAGCCGCTCAAGCTGCGGCACATCGAACACCTCTTGCGCCACGCTCCACTCGACTTTCAGGCAGCCGTTCGCAACGAGGCCATTCAGATCCAGCATGTGACGCGGCCCGGTGGCCACGCTCGCGCCAGCGCCGTTGCCGCTATCCTCCGTTGCGAATGTGAAGCGGCCTTCGCTCAGTCTTTCTTCGAACCGTCCGAGGTAATTGAAACCAATGGTCGTGCGCGGCAATGCGTTCAGCACGGCACGTGTCGACGCGGATCCACCGTAGCGGAACAGGTTGAAATGCATGCCCTCCGCCGGCACGTTGCGCAGAAGTGCCGCGATCTCGCGGCGGGTCGTCTCGATCTGCGGCGCGGCAGTCAAACGCAACGGATACTGCGTGGTAAACCACCCCACCGTGCGGCTCAGTTCGAGTCCAGGCGCGCACTCGCGACGGCCGTGTCCCTCGAGTTCGACGATCACGGGCACCTGCGGCGCATGCCCGGCAAAGGCCTGCGTGAGCGAGGCCAGCAGCACCTCGTCGATGCGGCGACCGGTGTCCGTCAAACGGCGCGTGGTCTGCGCGTCGAGCGTCCAGGTGCGATGCAAGGTGGGACGCTGCATATTTTGTGCGCAGGTCGTGAGATCAGCCGCTGCAACCGCGCTCACAGGCGCTTCCAGCTGAGCCTGCCACCAGGCGAGTTCGCTCAGATGCTCCGGCAGGTTCGCGTATTCAGCAAGACGTTGGGTCCATTCGCTCCATGCCGTGCCGGAACGGGACTGTACCGCCTGTGCGCCGGAAGCGCAGGCTGATTCATAAGCGCTCAGCAAATCGTCGAGCAGGATGCGCCACGACACACCGTCAACCACCAGATGATGCACGACGACCAGCAGTCGTGCGCCGTCCGGCGTCATCACGTAGGCCGCGCGAAGCAGCTTGCCGCCGGCGAGATCGAGACTGTCGTGCACGCTGTCCGCGAGCGCCTCGATAGCGGCGGCCGGATCGGCAGCGGCTCGCAGGTCCAGGATACGTAATACGTCGGCTTCGTTAGCTGTATTGAATGCCACTGCAGATGCAGACTCACCGCCGATCGTCGACGCCGGCGGCAAAATCGTCTGCGTCCATTCACCCGTCTGCGGGTCGCGCCGGAAGCTCGCGCGCAACGCATCATGAACGGCCAGCACCGCCGCAAACGCAGTACGCAACGCGTCAACGTCAAGCGCCTCGGCACTGCGCAGCAGTACCGATTGATTCCAACGTGCCGGCGCATCCGGATAGCGCTCGAAGAACCACCGTTGCATCGGCGCAAGCGGCACGTCGAACGCTACACTTGCGGCAGGTGCACCCTCTGCGGGTTCAACACTAGTCTGCGCCATTCGCGCAAGGCCCTGCACCGTAGGATGCTCGAACACCTGGCGTGGCGAAACCGTCCAGCCCGCGGCACGCGCCTGGGCAATCACGCGCAGGCTCGAAATCGAATCGCCACCGAGCGTAAAGAAGTTATCGGTCACGCCGAAGTCCGCGCGCCCGAGCACGGTCTGCCAGACAGCCAGCAGCGCCGTTTCGACGGCCCCCGCGGGCGCCACCGCGGTGCCCTGCAGCGTGTCGTCCGGTTCGGGCAGCGCGCGACGGTCGAGCTTGCCGTTAGGCAGCGTCGGTAATGCATCGAGCGCCATGCACAGCGACGGCACATGCGAAGCCGGCAGGGTGTGCACCAGTTCTTCGCGTACCGCGTCCGGATCGGCAGAACCGGTGAAATAGGCAACGAGGCGTTTGCGTTCCCCTTCCCCGCGCAGTTCGACAACAGCCTCGCGAACCTGCGCAATACGCCGCAACGCCACCTCGATCTCGCCGAGTTCGATACGATGCCCACGCAGCTTCACCTGCTGATCGATCCGACCCAGAAAATCGATGGTGCCGTCGACACGCGCGCGACACAGGTCGCCGCTACGATAGACGCGCGAGCCGGGCGCACCGTACGGATCGGGTACGAAGCGTTCGGCCGTCAACCCCGGCCGCGCCAGATAGCCTTGCGCAAGCGTTGCGCCGCCGATGCACAGCTCGCCCAACGCTCCGTCGGGAGCGCGATTGCCGTCGAGATCCGCGACATAAGCGTGACGCGCCGGATAGCAGCGGCCAATTGCGACGATCGCGTGGTTCGCGTCAGCGCGCCCAACAGGATGATGCAGTGCCGCCACGGTGGTTTCGGTCGGGCCATACAGATTGTCGATTGCGACGTTCGCGAGCGGGCCTTCGTACCAGCGCTGCAAGGCATCCCCAGGCAAGGCCTCGCCGCCGACCGTGATCTGCCGCAGCGCGATATCTTCTGCCGGCGGCAGCGCGATACGCCACTGCTGCCATAGCGCCGTTGGAATCCGCGCGAACGTCACGCGTTCGTCGCATAGCGTGCGGTTCAGCGATGCCAGTTCCCATGGCTGCGGACCACGCATCACAACACGGCCGCCCGCTATCAGCGCAGGCAACAGTTCATGCAACGCGACGTCGAAGTTGATCGTTGAGGACTGCAGCACGATATCGGACTCGGCGATGCGGTGGTCGTGCAGGAAGTCGTCCAGATGCAGAGCAAGCGAGCGATGCGAAATCGCCACGCCTTTCGGCGTGCCGGTCGACCCCGAGGTGTAGATCACGTAGGCGAGCGCGTCGGGGTGCACGGGCCATGCGGGTGCGCTGGTTTGATCGTTGCTAGTGGGAACGTCTTGACCGCGTGTTCCATCGCCGGAATCTGGTTCATCGCTTGCGTGCACGGCGGGCGTCGCATCGTGCCGCACCGCCGCGGCAAGCACCGTACGCAGCGGCGCGAGCAAATCGCGCCAATCGTTGCGCGTAGCCTCGTCGACGATCACTCGCGTCACGCCGGCATCGACGATCATCGCCTGCAGACGCGCCTGCGGATAGTCCGGATCGAGCGGCACGAACGCCCCGCCCGCCTTGAAGACGCCGAGGAGCGCTGCGGGCAGTGCCGGCGAACGTTCCAGCAGCAGGCCCACGCATTCGCCGGAAACGAGACCGTCCGCACGCAGCGCGAGCGCGATGCGCTGCGCCCATGCGTCGAGGTCTGCGTAGGTCAACTGCTCGCCCTCGCAACGCAAGGCGACGCGCGCCGGACATTGCCGGGCACGCTCGGCGACACGCTCGTGCGCCGCGCGGAACGGACCGCGTGCGATGTCGTGCGGTTTGCTGCCTACGTTATCGCCCGCGTCGTCGCGCACGGCCTCTGAGCCGCCACGTCGTACCGCCAGATCGCCGATCCTGCGCTCGGGTTGCGCAGCGACCTGTTCGAGCAGCTCGACATAGTCGTCCAGCAAGCGTTGCGCTGTCGTCTCGACAAAGCGGTCGCGCGAATAGGTCAACGCAAATTGCAATGCACCACCCGTTCCGCGATCCCGCGTGTTCAGCGCGAGATCGAAACGCGCGGTGGGCGCAACGTCGGGCATCGATTCGACCGCGAGACCATCGTCACCAGCCAGCGCGGCAGGCTGGGCCTGCACGGTATCCGCCGCCAGATCGAACATCACCTGAAACAGCGGCGAGCTGTCGAGATTGCGCTCGACAGCGAGCGCCTCGACAAGCCGCGCGAACGGCACGTCCTGATGGGCCTGCGCTTCGAGCACGCGGTCATGCAGGCCGCGCAGCAACGCGTCGAACGGTTGCGCGCCGTCCAGATCGGCCCGCACGATCAGCGTGTTGACGAGGAACCCGACCAGCCCCTCCAGTTCAGTACGACCGCGTCCCGCGGTGGGCACGCCGACCACCACCGTACGTTGCCCCGAATAGCGGCACAGCAATACGTCGAACACGGCGAGCAGCAGCGTGAAGAGCGTCGTGCGCTGGCTGCGTGCAATCGTACGCAACGACTCGGCCAGCGCAGCCGGAATCGACAGCCGGACAAGGCCGCCGTCGTGCGAACGCGTCGCGCGTGGCGGCACGTCGCGCGGCAACGTGAGTGCCGCCGGTGCGCCCGCGAGCCGCTCGCGCCAATAGCCAATCTGCCCTTCGAGCAAATCGTTGGCCGCCCATTCGCGCTGCCACAATGCGACGTCCGCCAGTTGCACCGGCAACGCCGGAAGATTGCGCGCACCGTGATACAGCGCGAGCAGATCGCGAAACAACACGTCCATGGACCAGGCATCGGCGACGATGTGGTGCACCACTACCTGCAGCACGCGCTGGTCGTGGCCGGTCTCGAACACGCCAACCCGCAGCACCGGCCCATTGACGAGATCGAACGGTTCACACGCGAAATCGTGCAGCGCCTCATCGAGCGATGCGCCATTGTCCGCGATCGTCTGCTGCACAAAGCCGTAGCCGGCGTCGGCGGCCGGGTATTGCATCGGCACGCCGTCGTTCGCATCGAAGCGCAGCCGCAGCGCTTCGTGACGCTGCACCAGTTGCGCCAATGCATCCTGAAGCGCGGCGACATTGAAAGTGCCGGATAGTCGCAACGTATGCGTGATGTGATAGCCCGCGTGGTGCGGATCGAGGCACCACAAAAACCACAGACGCTCCTGCGCGAACAGCAACGGAAAGCGCGCTGGGCGCGGTACGAGCGGCACTACGGGCAACGCGTCCGCACCGAGCCCCTGGGCGCGCGCACGCGCGCGAAACAGCGCCCGCTTGTCTTCGGGCAGGGCCGCGTACTGCTGCGCGAGCCGTAATGCGTCGGGTCGGCGAGCGGCGGGCGGCGCTGCGGTGTAGGTGGCAGCGGTTGCGGTAGCCGCTGCCGCGGTGAGTGCAGCCGCCTCGTCAGACACGGAGAAAGGTTGCGCCGAAGTTTGGTCCGTCACGTTCATCGTTTCCTGTTCTTCTGCAATGCAAGCCGCGTACAGGCGCGGACCGAGATTCCCGCAAGCCAGTCGTTCATAAGGAATCCATCAGATCCTGCAGCGCATCGAGCGCATCCGGCCCATCGCCTTGCGTGGCAGCTACGCTATCGAGTTGCGCGGCAAGATCGGCGAGAACCGGATGCGCGAACAGCAACGCCAGTTCGATCTTGCGGCCAAGCGCTTCGCCGACGCGCGCCGCCACCCGTACCGCCAGCAACGAATGACCGCCGAGCGCGAAGAAATCGTCGTCTATCCCGACCTGCGCAGCGCCCAGCACCTCCGTCCAGATGCGGCACAGGAGGATTTGCGTGGCGGTGACGGGTGGCCGATACGCTTCCGTTGCGCCTGGCGTGAGCAACGGCAATGCCTTGCGATTCAGCTTGCCGTTCGACGTCAGCGGCAACGCTTCAAGACGTGCGATCTGCGCGGGGATCTGTTGAGCCGGCAGGCGGCTCGCGAGCAAGGCACGCAGTGCGGCCGGATCGGCTTCACCGGTGATGAATGCGACAAGCCGGCGCGCCGTGCCCTCGCCCTGAATCTGGCATACCGCGTCGGCGACACCGTCGAGCGCGCGCAGCGCCGCTTCGGTTTCGCCCAGCTCGATCCGGAAGCCTCGCAGCTTGACCTGTTGATCGGCACGACCGAGATACTCGAGCGGGCCGTGGCTGCGCACACGGCACAAGTCGCCGGTGCGGTACAGGCGTGCCCCGGGCGCGCCGTGCGGGTCCGGCACGAAACGCTCGGCGGTCAGTCCGGCGCGCCGCGTATAACCGCGTGCGAGATTGTCCCCGCCGATGCACAGCTCGCCGATTCCGTTGTCCGGCACCGGATTGCCGTCCGCGTCGAGCACCATCAGCGTCGTGTGTTCGAGCGGGGCGCCAAGCGTAATCGGCGTGCCTACATCAAGCCGCGCCGCGCTCGACCAGATCGTCGTTTCGGTCGGGCCGTACATGTTCCATAGCTGCACGCCGCGCGTCTGCAGTGCGTCGGCGAGATCCGCGGGCAGTGCTTCGCCACCGGACAATGCGCGCAACGGCGTACTGCCGTTTCGTTGGCCTTGCCAGCCACCGTCGAGCAGAACGCGCCAGCCCATCGGCGTCGCCTGCATGACGCTCGCCTTCGACGTGTCGAGGAGCGCCGCGAGGCGTCGACCGTCCGCGACGGCTTCGCGCGTCGCCAGCTCGATCGTTGCGCCCGCAAGCAACGGCAGATAGAGCTCGAGCGCGGCGATATCGAAGGACAGCGTGGTCACGGCGAGCCAGACGTCATCGGCGCCCAGTGTGAGACGAGACTGCATGCTGTCGAGAAGACGGCTTAGCGCACCGTGAGCAACCGCGACGCCCTTTGGCTTGCCTGTCGAACCCGAGGTGTAGATCACGTAGGCGAGTTGATCCGCGCGAACCGGTGTGAGCGGGAAGTCTTCCGCGCTCTGTTTGCTGTCCTGTCCCGCACTCGAGACTTCAACATCGACATCGACGAACACATGCTCCCCTGCGATTTCTTCCAACCGCTGGCGTCCCGCTGCGTCGACCAGCGTGCAAGCGAGCATCGCATCGTCGATCATGCCGCCCAGATGCGCGGCCGGATAACCCGGATCGAGCGGTACGTATGCCGCGCCCGCCTTCATCACCGCGAGTACCGCCACCACCATTTGCAGCGAACGCGTCACGCAGACGCCGACACGCCCTTCCGCACTCACGCCACGACGAATCAGGCGCTGCGCGAGCTGAGCGGCGCGCTCATCCAGTTGCCGATAGCTAAGCGTCGCGCCATCACAACGTAACGCGATCGCATCGGGCGAGCGGCGCGCCTGCTCCGCGATGCGTGCGTGCACGGACACAAACCGCGCGGACGACGCAAACGGCTCACTCGCGCCGCGCTGCGCGACAGGCCGCGCTTCCAGTACAAAGTCGCGCAAGCGCGGTGTCTTCGGCGCTATGTCCTCCTGCACGAGTTGCGTCAACACGCCCACGTAGTCGCGCAACAGACGCTCGACCGTCGCGCGTTCGAACAGGTCGGCCGCATAGCTGAACGACAGGTTCACCCGATCCGCAATCGACACGCTCAGTGTCAAATCGAACTGCGCAGCCGTACGCTGACCGCCCAGCGGTTGCAATCGCAATGCGGTACCGGCATGCCGATCGAGCGGTCCTGCGGGAACATCCAGATTGAACATCGCCTGGAACAACGGCGTGTGATTGGCCGCACGCGTTGGCTGCAGAGCGTCGACGATCTGCGCGAACGGCACGTCCTGATTCGCCTGCGCCTCGAGTACCCGTTGCTTGACTTGCGCCAGCAACGCATCGAACGGCAATGCGCCCGTGAGGTCGGCACGAATCACCGCCGTATTGACGAAGAAGCCGATCAACGGCTCGATCTCCAGCGGCTCGCGACCCGACAACGGAATCCCCACGCGGATATCGCGCTGGCCGCCATAGCGATGCAGCAGCGCGTGGAATGCTGCGAGCAACGTCATAAACACGGTCGCATCGCGACGGCGTGCGAAACCTTGCAGCGCATCGGCAAGCGGCTGATCTAGCACGCCTTCGACCTGCCCGCCTTGTGCACTGCGCAGCGCCGGCCGCGGGCGATCCGCCGGCAATTCCAGCAGCGGCTGTTCGTCGCCGAGGCATGTGCGCCAGTAGTCGAGCTGCCGGTCGAGCGCCGCGGCATCAAGCGTCTCGCGCTGCCAGACGGCGAAATCCGCGTACTGCACGGGCAACGGCGCGAATGCAGGCACCTGGCCGCTGCGATGCGCCGCGTAGGCGGTCAGCAGTTCGTCGATCAGCAGGTTCATCGACCAACCGTCGGCGGCGATGTGATGCACCACCAGCCCAAACACATGCGAGCCGTCGCCAAGGCGCGCGAGTTGCGCGCGCAGCACCGGGCCGCGTGCGAGGTCGAACGGTTTCGCCGCGCCGTCGCGCAGCCACGCCGTGAGCGACGGGTGTGCGGTATCGCTGATATCCGGGAATGCCGCCTCGGACCATTCACAATCGAGATGCTCGTCCACGATCATCCAGGGCGCACCGTCACGCTCCTCGAAGCGGCTATGCAGCATCTCGTGACGGCGCACGACGCTGGCAAGCGCCAAGCGCAATGCGGAAGCGTCAAGTGCGCCATCGACCTTCACGGCCAGCGACAGATGGTAGGCCGGGTTGTCAGGCGCGAGACGCCAGAGGAACCACAGGCGCTCCTGACCATGTGTGGGCCGAACCTCGCGTCGACGCAGGCGGCGGACCGGTTTTAGGCTACGTTTGTTAGGACTCTCTGCGATCACGTCATCGAGCGCAACCGCAAGCGCGCTCAACACCGGATGATCGAACAGCGTACGCAGCGCGATCTCGCGGCCAAGCGCACGTTGCAGCCGCGCGGCCACTTGCAGCGCGAGCAGCGAGTGGCCGCCGAGCGCAAAGAAGTCGTCACGCGCGCCGACCCGTTCGATGCCGAGCACCGACTGCCAGATACCCGCGAGCAGCGTTTCCATCTCCGTCTGAGGTGCTACGTAATCCGTATTATCCCCGTCGACATCCGGCAGTGCCTTGCGATCAAGCTTGCCGTTAGGCAGCGTCGGCAGCACGTCGAGCGGTACGATCGCCGACGGCACCATATACGCCGGCAGCGTGCGGGCCAGCGCCTCGCGCAGCACGGCGCCAGAAAGCGCGGCCTTCCCGCTTGCGGCAACAACATAAGCCAGCAGCCGCTTCGCTTCCTGATCGCCTCGCACGATCGCCACGGCTTCGGCCACGCCAGGCTGCATGCTCAGTGCGCGTTCGATCTCACCCAGTTCGATGCGATAGCCGCGCACCTTCACCTGATCGTCCAGGCGGCCCAGATACGCTACGCTGCCGTCCGCAAGCCAGCGGCACAGATCGCCGGTGCGATAGAGACGCGAGCCTGACGGCCCAAAAGGATCGGGCACGAAACGCTCCGCTGTCTGCGCGGGCCGGTCGAGATAGCCGCGCGCCAGCGTCGCGCCACCGATGCATAGTTCGCCCAGTGCGCCTTCGGGCACCGGCTCGCCGTCGGCATCGAGAATGCGATAGGTCCGCGACGCCCACGGCAACCCGATCGACACGGCCACACTTGCAGCGTGATCCACGGTAACGGTCTGCCCCGACGTGGTCACGGTTGCCTCGGTGGGGCCATACGTATTCACCAACGGGATGTCCTTGAGCGGTCCCGTCAACCATTGCGCAACCGCACTACCGGGCAACGCTTCGCCGCCCACCGTGACGCGGCGCAAGGCGAATCCTGCGGTGTCCTCAGAGAGTTGCTGCGCCCATTGCTTCCAGTACCCCGTCGGCAAGTCTGCAACCGTGACATTGCGTTCCCGCAGTACACGGCTGAATTCTGCGCCGCTCCACAACACCGGGCCGCGCAATTCGAGCGAGGCTCCCACGGCCAGCGTGGCAAAAATATGCTCCACTGCCCCATCGAAATTGACGGTCGCGAATTGCAGCGCGCGGTCCGCTGCGCTCAAGGCGTTTTCGGCGATAAAGTCGTCCAGATGCAGGCTCAGCGCGCCATGGTTGATACCCACACCCTTCGGCTTGCCCGTAGAGCCCGACGTATAGATCACGTAGGCGAGTTGCGCGGGGTGCAGCGGATACCCGAGATCGTAGTCCGGCTCTGTAGTGGCGATCTGGTCCACCCGAATCTCTGCACACAGCACCGAGGCAGTCAGTTCGGCATGCGCAGCATGAGTGCTCGCGTCGGTCAGCAGCGTCGCAAGCCTGGCATCGTCGATCATGTCGCGCAGACGATCGCGCGGATACGCCGGATCTAGCGGGACGTATGCGGCGCCCGCTTTCAGCACGCCGAGCAACGCCGCGATCAACGCCGGCGAACGCTCGACGCAAACACCCACGCGTGCTTCGCGACACACGCCTTCTGTGGCGAGCCGGCGCGCGATCCGGTTGGCCCACTGGTCTAGTTCGCGATAACTCAGCGTCGCGCCGTCACAATGGACCGCCAAAGCGTCCGGGTGCTCACGTACCGCGGCCTCGAAACGCTCGACGACGGAGCGATAGGCGTGAGCCGCACTCCCACTTGCCGCACCACTCGCCGCATCCCGCCCGGCAACGCGCAAGCGCGAGAGCGTAGCGGTTTGCGTTTCGCCGTGCGTCAACTGTGTGAGCAGGTCCACATAGGCGCGCTGCAATACATCGAGCGTCGCCTCCGGCAAACGCTGCGCATCCCAACTCCACTCCAGCGCAATGCGCTCACCCGGAACCACACCCAGCGTCAACGGATAATGCGTGCGCTCGAAAGACTCCGAGGACGCCACGCTCAAGCCGAGCGACCCGTCGTTCAACGCAGGATCGACCGGGAAGTTCTCGAACACCAGCAGCGAATCGAACAAGGTGCCGAAGCCCGCGCCGGCCCACTGCTGGATGGACGACAGAGGGGCGTGCCCCGCCTGGCGCAGTTCCACGTTGTACGTCTGCAGCCCGCGCAACCATTCCGCGACCGGTTGATGCGCGGGCACGTCGACCCATAGCGGCAAGCTGTTGATGAACAGCCCTTGAATCGCGGCCGAACCCGGCAGGTCCGCCGGACGCCCCGCGACGGTCACGCCGAACGCAACCTGGCGGCGATTGCCATAGCGCGCCAGCACCAGCGCCCAGGCACCCTGGATCAGCGTATTGAGCGTCACGCCATACGTTTGAGCGGCTTGCACGAGCGCCGCGCCGAGCGCAGCGTCGAGAGTCTGCGCACGATGGAGGAATGCGCTGCCCGTCCGCACGCCGCGCGAAGCCTTGTCGGGCAACGACGGCACACTGTCGAGCAGCAGCGCAGGACGGTCGACGCGGGCGAGTCGAGCGCGCCACCATTCGCCCGCATCCGGTTGCTCGCGCAACCATTCGAGGTACGACCGGTACGGCACAACCGGATCGAGCAGCGGCGTCTCGCCGCAGCTCGCTGCCCGATAAGCGCGGCTCAGCTCGCCCAGCAGTTGCGCATTGCTCCAGCCGTCAGCCAGCGCGTGATGATTGATCCACGCCAGATCGTGCGCACCATCGGGCCGCTTGAAAAGCGCCACATGCATCAGGCACGCCGCGTCCAGATCGATCAATTGCGGTGCGTCGAGCTCGAACCATTGAGCAAACGCTGACTCGTAGTCAGTACGGCTGCTCCAGTCGTGCGCGGCAAACGGCTCCGGCACCTCCGCGTACACGGCCTGCAGCATCGCGCCGCCATGACCGCGCACGAAACGCGTGCGCAGCACCGCGTGCCGTGCAACGACGGTGCGCCACGCAGCGCGCATCGCGTCGAGATCGAGCGTGCCGCGCAGCGTCAGGCGCTTGCGGTTCAGGTAAGCACCCGGTTCCAGCAGGCTGTGGAAGATCAGCCCGGTTTGCAGCGGCGTCGCGGGGTAGATGTCTTCGATGGTATCGAGCGGCAGGTCGAGCGCATCGAGTTCATCTTGACTCAGCCGCGCGAGCGGGAAATCCGCCGCGCTTGCACGCGGCGTCGCCGCGGCACAATGAGCGACGAGTCGTGCGACTTCGCGGTCGAAAGCAGCCAGCCATGCTTCGACGTCCGCT
This sequence comes from Paraburkholderia sp. GAS38, assembly GCF_050434965.1. Lineage (NCBI taxonomy): Bacteria > Pseudomonadati > Pseudomonadota > Betaproteobacteria > Burkholderiales > Burkholderiaceae > Paraburkholderia > Paraburkholderia sp. GAS38. The sequence goes on from NZ_JBNDJO010000017.1 coordinate 27,568, forward strand.
TGCGCGAGCACCGCAGGGTCGTAGCGCCAGCCGAGCGACAGGCAGTCGCCCACGATCATGCCGTTGATGTCCAGCGTGTAGACGAGCTTTTCGTCGTCCGGTTGCGGATTGCCCGCCGCTTCGCTCGCAAAGCCGAACGGGCCGTCGGCGGCGAGGCTTTGATCGAACTGGCCCAGATAGTTGAAGCTGATGCGCGGCGCACCGAACTGCGCGAGCGTTTCACGCTGGGCCGCTGTACCGTAGGCGTGCAACCAGCCCCATGACAGGCCATCATCCGGGAGCGAGCGCAGACGCTCTTTGGTCGCGATCAGCGCTTGCGCGTCATCTGGTTGCGCGGGCAACCAGACCGGGTAGCGAGACGTGAACCAGCCGACCGTGCGGCTCAGGTCCGAACCGTGGCTTTCGTTCAGGTCGCGGCCATGCCCTTCCAGTGCGAGCAACGCACCGCGGCTGCCGAGTGCGTTGGCGAGCGTACGCGTGAGTGCGGTCAGAAGCAGTTCGTCGACACCAAGACGGTATGCACGCGGCGCGGCCCGGCGTAGCGCGGCGGTCGCTGCGGCGTCGAGGCGCCAGTCGATCCGGTGGCTCGATGCGGCGGTACCGCTTGGCGCCGCCAGTCCCGGCGTCGAACCGGTCAGCACATGCTGCCATGCATGCAACGCACCGGTCAGCCGATTCTCGTTCACGGCCTTGCGCTGCGCGCCGACCCAGACGCTCCACGGTGTGCTAGCGCCGAGTGCCGGCACTTTGCGTGCGAGCGTCGCTGTATAGGCTTCCTGAAGATCGGCTAGCAGGATGCGCCACGACACGCCGTCGACGGCGAGGTGATGGATCACCAGCAACAGACGCCCCGACGCGGCGCCATGCGCTGTACCGTTCATTGTCGAAGGTACTTTGAAGTAAATCGCCTTCACGAGGCGACCCGCCTGCGGATCGAGACTTTGTTGTGCGAGCTGGCCTTGCTCCGCCAACGCCGCTTGCCAATCGCCCGGTGTGTCCGGCGCCACCGTCGCGCTTACCGCGTTCCGCAGATCGACCACACTCAGCAGCCCCGGCGGCGCATCGGCCAGCACGCGCTGCGTCCAGCCATCCGGATGACGCTCGAAACGCAGACGCAAGGCATCATGACGTGCGACGAGCGCGTTCAGCGCGCGCTCCAGCGCATCCACCTCCAGTTCGCCGCGTACTTCGAGCAACACCGACTGGTTCCAATGCGGCTCCCCGTTCGGATAACGCGTAAAGAACCACGCCTGAATTGGCGTCAACGGCAATGCGTCACGCACTTCTGCGAGCGCCGCGCCGCCTTCCTCCAGCGGACGCATTACCGTAGCCAGGCGCGCCACCGTGGGATGCTCGAATACCTGGCGCGGCGTCAGCAACCAGCCTTGCGAGCGAGCACGGGCAATCAGTTGCAAGCTCAGAATCGAATCGCCGCCTACGGCAAAGAAGTCGTCTTCGACGCCCAGGCCTTCACGCCCGAGCACCGCTTCCCAGAGGGCCAGCAACACGCGCTCGGCGTCGTTGCGCGGTGCGATGTGTAGTTCGTTATCCGATGCATCGATTGCAGGAAGTGCCGCTCGATCGACCTTGCCGTTGCGCATGAGCGGCAGCGCATCGAGTAACGCAATCGCCGAAGGCACCATGTGCGCCGGCAACTGCTGCGCAAGGGCCTGCTGCAGCGAAGCGCTCTGCACGGTCATACCGTCTTTCGCGACCACGTAGGCGACCAGGCGCGGCGCGCCGAGATCCTTCGCAAGCACTACCACGGCATCCGCGACGCCTGGCCGGCGGCGCAGCGCCGCTTCGATTTCGCCCGGTTCGATGCGCAGGCCACGCAGCTTGACCTGCTGGTCGAGGCGCCCGAGGAAATCGATGGCGCCGTCGGGACGGCGACGGCACAGGTCGCCAGTGCGATACAGGCGTGCGCCAGGATGCGACGGATCGGGAACGAAACGCTCGGCCGTCAGAGCCGGCCGGTCAAGATAGCCGCGCGCCAGCGTATGGCCGCCAATACAGAGTTCGCCGAGTGCGCCGACCGGCGCCTCGTTGCCGTCGCTATCCAGTACGCGAGCCGTGCGCGAAGCGTACGGCACACCAATCGAAACGATCGGCTGCGACGCGTCGTCGGCGGTGGTGGCGCGATACATGCACGCCACCGTCGTTTCGGTTGGACCGTACAGATTCGCGAGGCCGATATGACCGAGTGGGCCGCCGCGCCATTGCGCAAGCGCGTCGCCCGGCAAGCCCTCGCCGCCGACCGTGATCTGCCGCAGTGCAGCAAGCGCGTCTGCCGGCGGCGGGTTGCGCAGCCATTGTTGCCAGTATGCCGTGGGCAGGCGCGAGAACGTCACGCGTGCATCGATCAGATGCCGGCTCGTCGTCTCGATGTCCCACGCCTCGGGGCCGCGCATTTCGACCTTGCCGCCGCGCAGCAACGCGGGCAGCAGTTCGTGCAGTGCGACGTCGAAGTTGATCGTCGACGATTGCAGCACCGTGTCGCTCGCATCGATGCGATGCGCCGCCATGAAGTCGTCGAGGTGAGCAGCGAATGCACCGTGGGTGATGGCGACGCCCTTCGGCCGGCCTGTCGATCCCGAGGTGTAGATCACATAAGCCAGTTGCTCGGGATGGGGCGAGTGCGCCGGCGTAGCGCTCGCGCTCGTGTCCTTGCCCGTCCCGCCATCCAGCGCATGGACATCGATCACCGTACGACCGGCGAACAACGCACCACATTGCTCACGTGTCGCGCGATCGGTCAGCAGCACGCGCACATTCGCGTCGTCCATCATCAGCGCGAGGCGCTCGGCCGGATAAGCGGGATCGAGCGGCACGAACGCGCCCGGAGATTTGAGCGTGCCGAGCAGCGACGCCACCATACCGATCGAACGCGTCATGCAGATACCGACCCGCTCATCCGCGCGTACGCCCGCAACGGCGAGTTGCCGCGCGATCCGGTTGGCCCATGCGTCGAGTGCGGCATACGTCGTGCGCTCCCCTTCGCAATGCACAGCAAGCTCGTGCGGCTGCCGCGCCACGCTTGCCGCGAAGCGCGCAGGCACCGGCTCGAAGGTCTTTTGCGCGGGCATGGCAGGGATCTCGCGCACCAGTTCGAAGCAGCCTAGCGGCGCGGCCGCGTCGCGCGCAATCTGCTCAAGCAAGCCAACGTAATGATCGAGCATCTGTGCGATGACCGAACCGTCGAACAGATCCTCTGCGTAGGTCAGCGAGACTTCAAGACCGTGCGTGCGGTCGCGCGCGGCCAGCACCAGATCGAAACGCGCGGTCTGCGTATCGATCTCATGATGGGACACGTCGAGCCCCGGCAACGGCGGCATGTCGCGATCCGCGCCGAGGTAGTTGAACATCGCCTGGAACAGCGGCGTGTGGCCGAAGCTGCGCTGCGGCTGAAGCGCGTCGACTACCTTGGTGAACGGCAGCTCGGCACTGGCATGCGCTTCGAGCACGCGCTCGCGCACCTGGGTCAGCAGGTCGGCGAACGTCACGAGGCCCGCGAATTCGGTGCGCACCACCAGCGTGTTGACGAAGAAGCCGATCGCCCGCGTCACCTCCGTGCGATCGCGGCCGGCAACCGGCACGCCGACGCGAATGTCGCGCTGGCCGCTGTAGCGGGCCAGCAACACGTCGTACGCCGCGAGCAGCACCATGAAGAGCGTCGCATCGCCCGCCTCGCCGATCTGGCCCAACGTCGCACGCAGCGCCGGCGGCAGCACGCGTGTCACGCGCGCGCCGGCACCGCTGCGCATGCCGGTGCGCGAGCGCGCATGCGGCAACTCCAGCACCGGATGTTCGGTACCGAGGCGTTCGCGCCAATAATCGAGCTGGCGTTCGAGCGCATCCTCGTCGAACCATTCGCGCTGCCATTGCGCGTAGTCGCCGTATTGCACGGGTGGTGTGCCGGTAGCCCCTGTGGTCAGTGCCCCATCAATCGCGCCCGCTTCCGCCTCTTCCACACACGCACGATAAGCAGCCGTAAATTCAGCCACAAAAACATCAATCGACACACCGTCTGCAACGATGTGATGCACGGCGATATGCAGCACATGATCGTCCGCCGCGCGACGGACCAAGGCCACGCGCAACAGCGGACCGTGCTCGAGATCGAACGGTAACGCGGAGCGGCCAGCCAGCAGCGCGTCGAGCGCCGCTTCCGGATCGCGGCCGCCCTCGAGCTCGAATTCATCCCAACCGTACCGGCGCTCGCCTGCGATCTGGAACGGCACGCCGTCGACTTCTTCGAAACGCTGCCGCAGACTCTCGTGCGCATCGACCACCCGGTCGAGCGCCGTGCGCAGCACGCGCGCGTCGAGCCGGCCGCGCAGACGCACCGCACCGGTGACGTTGTACGCGGCACTCGCGGGATCGAGACGCCACAGAAACCACAAACGCTCTTGCGCATGCGAGAGCGCAAAACGACGCTCGCCGCCCGGAAACGGCACAATCGGCAAGCGCGAGGGGTCGATGCCGCGCTGTTTCAGGCGCGCGCGGAACGCCGCGCGCTTCTCCGGCGGCAACGCAACGTACGCCTTCGAAATCGACAGCAGGTCCTTCGACGCTTCGCTTGCAGTTTGACTCATGAATGATCTTGATTCGAGAGGGTTTCCGACCGCCGGCGCACTCATGTGCGCCGTAGCCGAAGGGGGTTCAGGCCGTCATTGCGACCAGCACGCGCCGCTTGCCGGCGAACGGCGCGCGGCCATGCGACATCAGCAGGTTGTCGAGGATCAGCGTGTCGGCGGCCTGCCAGGCGAACGACAACATCGTCTCGCGATAGACCGCGCGGATTTCGTCGAGCATCGCGGCGTCGATCGGTGTGCCGTCGCCGAAGAACGTATTGCGTGGCAAACGGTCGTCGTCGACAACTTCCAGCAGCGCCTCGCGCACCGCAGGCGGCAGGTTCGACACATGAAACAGATGCGCCTGGTTGAACCACACCGTCTCGCCGGTCACCGGATGACGCAACTCCGACTGGCACACCTGGCGCGTACGCAACGCCTCGCCGTCGTCGAGCCACTCATAGTCGATCCGGTTGGCACGGCAATACTGTTCGACCTGGTCGCGCTCGCCGGTGCCGAACACCTGCTCCCACGGCAGATCGAGACCGTTACCGTAGTTGCGCACGTACATCACCTGCCGTTCGGCGAAATGTCGGCGCAACGCGGGGTCGAGCCGTTCGTAGACAAGCCGGCTATCGGCAACCGGCGTCGCGCCGCCCTGCTCCGCCGCGATGTCGCAGTAGAACCAGATCGAGGCAGGCCAGTTGAGCGTGTAGGATTGCTCATTATGTTGATCGATCCATTGATCGGCCGGATACTCGGTCGACGAATACACGCCTTTCTCGACCTTGCTGCGCGGTGTCGAGCCGAATTCGTAGGTCAGCAGCGGTTGCCCGAAGCTTGTGACGAGTCGATCGAAACCGGCGGCGCCGAGCGCATCGAAACCGCGCAGCAGCACGCCGCCATAGGTCGTCCTGGCGCGCGCAACCCGTTCCCGCAACTGCGGCAGGCACGCGTCCACATTGAGCGCGCCCTGCGGACTCAGCACCAGCACGCGCGAGCCGTTTTGCTCCAGCACCTGTTCGCTGAGCACCTCGTCGATACCGCTGATCAATGTATCCATGCTTCGGCCTTCGATAGACGCGCCGGCGCAGCGTGAGCCGACTGCGCGAGCGCATCCGCAAGAGAGGTGGCGACACGCGCGAGCACAGGCTCGGGCGCGCCGTCGAGATAGAAATGGCCGCCGTCGAAACGATGCAGCACGCACGTGGCGCGCGTTTCCTCACGCCAGGCTGCGACGTCTTCGACGCATGCGGTGGCGCTGTCGTCGCGGCCCATGAACACTTCGACCGGACAGTCGAGCGGCGAGCGAACGGTGAGCCTTGGCGAGGTCTGTGCAATGCCGGTCTCGTCATTCAACTCGCGCCGATAGGTGCCGCAAAGATGGAAGTCGGCCCGCAACAGCGGCAGCACGAAGTCGATAAAGTCGCGGTCCTCGAGCAGCTCCGCAGGCGTGCCGCCGAGTTCGCGCAGCCTGTCGACCATCGCGTCGTGCGTGCAGTCGAGCCAATGTGTCTCCCACTTACGGCGCCTCGGCGCAACCGAACCCGAGGCGCCGAACCATACCGGCACGAGACCATGACGCTCGCGCAGTGCGTGGATCAGTTCGAGCCCGACCAGCGCGCCCATGCTGTGGCCGAACACCGCAAACGGCATCTCGCCGTCGAGCCGTCCCTCTAGGTCGACGAGCAACGCGTCGACCAGCGCGGGCCATTCCGTATGCGCGGGCAGCGCACGACGCGCGCCATGCCCCGGCAATTCCAGCGGCTCAACCTGCACGCCGCGCGGCAAACGCTGCGCCCAGCGCCGATACAGCATGGCGTTACCGCCCGCATGCGGCAGACAGAACAAGCGCACCGGCTGCAATGCGATCGGCACGGCAGGCACCGCGACGGATCCGGTCATCGATCAGGCCGCCGATCCCGCGCGCGCCGCGGTTTCTCGGGCTACGTCCTCGGCCATCGCCTTGCGAAGGCTCAAGGGACGCATGTCGGTCCAGACCTCATCGATCCATGCAAGGCACTCGGCCCGCTTGCCGGACTTGCCCGCTTCGCGCCAGCCTGCGGGAATCGCCTTGTAGTCCGGCCAGATCGAGTACTGCTCTTCGTCATTGACGACTACGTGGAAATTTGTGTCTTCATCGCCCCAGCTCATTGAACGCTCCGCTGTAGATTGTTGAATCGCTTGAATAAGTATCATTCACATCTGAGCCCGCCACACGGCTCGCCTGATTCGACTCGGCAGCAGGCCCGCGTCGTTTCGGACCGGTCTGTCCTCACATTCGCCGGCATCGAAACGGGTGTGAAGGTGTTGCGCAAATGAGAATCATTTGTGTTTAGACGCGTAAATTAGAGGGCGCGCTACCCTTTGTCAAGGAGTTTTGGCGGCCGCAAAGCTCGCCCCTAGGCCCATGCGGCCTTCGTCACACCTGCCAGCCAGCCGTCCGGCGAGCCGATACGCATAACCTCATCGGCAAAATATTTAAATGAGAATCATTTGCATTAACGAGCAATCTGTCTCATCATTGGCGTCATGCCAACACTGTGATGCCGCCTCTCATGAATTCGCCTCTCGCTATTGCCTCGCCCGACCGTGCCACCGCTCCAGAGCCGCAAGATCACACGGACATCGTGCTGAGCACGCTGTTGTCGCGTCAGTCGCACTGGCCGTTGACGAGCCCCGGTCCTGACGACGCAGCCCTTGCGTCGATCTTCGATGCCGCCCTGCGCGCGCCGGATCACGGCAATCTGCGCCCGTGGCGCTTCGTCGTCGTGCGGGGCGAGGCACGCGTCGCGCTGGGTGAGGTACTGGTGGATATCGCGTGCGCCCGCTCGCCGGGGGAGCCGCGTGCCGCGCATGCGCATCGCGCGAGGAAAGCGCAAGCGGGACCGGTGATCATTGCGCTCGGTGCGGCGGTGGACGAGGAGTCGACGGTGCCCGAAGTCGAGCAGTTGCTGGCAGTCGGCGCAGCGACGATGAATATGCTGAACGCGATCCACGCGCTCGGTTACGGCGGCTTCTGGGCCACTGGTCCGGACAGCTACGACACAGCCATGCACGCGGCGCTCGGTTTTCAGTCGTCCGAACGATTGCTCGGCTTCCTGTTCGTCGGCACACCGCAAGCGGCGCAACGTGCCGTGGCCAGGCCCGAGCGCAGCGCCCACGTGCGGGAATGGACCGGGCCGTCGTCGAAGCCGTCACCCGCGAATTAAGAACGAACCCAACGCGTGCGCGGCTCGGCGGGTCGACCTTCAGCACGCGTCATAGTCGTAGCACACAGCTCGATCGCTGCGCGCCCCGTGCGCGCTTCTCTATGCGCCCCGCGCCGGCGCAGCGTTCATTTCAGCCTGGAGGTCCCATGCCTTTCCTTAGCTTATCGGAGCAGCCGTACTCACTGCTCGACGAGTCTCTCGCACAACACCCCGACATGGCCGAGCAAACCGTCCTCTCCGCGCTCAGGATGTGGCTGCGTCCTCAGTGCGACGCCATGCGCAAGCGCGAAAGCTGGCGCGAACCGCTCTCCGAGGCCGGTCTTTCGCACGATGGTCTCGTCTCGTTCGACTTGCTCATGCGTTCGGTCATGAGCGTGACGCGCCGGCCGCTCGACACGCGCTGCCGCTGTGCCAGCGATCTTGCGAAAGACGAAGCCATGCTGCTGCAATCCATCGCGCTGCTGCAGAGCATGCGCAGCGACGAGGCGATCAGGTTGCTTGAAGACTGGCTACCGCAACAGGCGATGAGCGTCGTGCTGAAGGTGGTCCGCTGGTTTGCGATCGCGCTGCTTGAGGCAGGACTTGAGCTCACGGTCCGCGAGCGGCGCGTCACCTATATGCATTGAAAGCGTGCGCGGCGTGGCAGAAGCCAGCCCGGCGGCACGCTACGAGCCTCTCCCGCGCGCCGCCACTCGCCACATTCGTGAAGCTTACTGCGCGCCGAGCTTCTTGATCAGCACGTCCAGTTGCGCCAGTTCCTCTGCAGTCAGGTCCGTAAGCGGTGCGCGCACCGGACCGGCGTCGCGGCCCACCAGCTTCGCACCCGCCTTGACGATGCTCACCGCGTAACCCTGGCGTCGATTGCGAATCGCCAGATACGGCAGGAAGAACTCGTCGAGCAGTTTGCCCACGGTGGCATGGTCGTCGGCAGCAATCGCGCGATAAAACTGCATTGCCGTCTTCGGAATGAAGTTGAACACCGCCGACGAATACACCGGCACGCCCAGCGCCTTATACGCCGCCGCATAGACTTCCGCGGTGGGCAAGCCGCCGAGGTACGAAAAGCGATCGCCGAGCCGGCGGCGAATCGTCACCATCGCCTCGATCTCGCCCACGCCGTCCTTGAAGCCGATCAGGTTCGGGCAGCTATCCGCCAGACGCTCGAGCATGTCGGCGTTGAGCTTCGAATTGGCGCGGTTATAAACGATCACGCCCATGTTCTGCACCGACTTGCACACCTGCTCGACATGCGCGGCAATGCCTTCCTGCGACGCTTCGGTCAGGTAGTGCGGCATCAGCAGCACGCCTTTGGCGCCGAGCCGCTCGGCTTCCTGCGCATATTCGATCGCCACCCGCGTTGGGCCGCCTGCGCCGGCGAGGATCGGCACCTTGCCCTTGCAGGTTTCCGTAGCAGTCCGTATCACGTTGCTGTAGTCGCTCTTGGTCAGCGAAAAGAATTCGCCGGTGCCGCCTGCGGCGAACAGCGCCGTTGCGCCGTACGGCGCGAGCCATTCGAGGCGCGCCGCGTAGGTGTCGGCACGGAAGTCGCCGTTCGCATCGAAGTCGGTCACGGGGAACGACAGCAAGCCTTCGGAAACAATCGCTTTGAGTTCTTGAGGGGTCGTCATGGTCTGAAGAGTGTCAAGTTTGAGAAAAAGTGAACGGCCACGCCGGCCGTCGCCGTATCGGGGATCGAGGGTCCAGGTCCGCGGTTAGAATCAGCGCACGAGGCACGGACGCTTGTTGTCGAACTTCCAGTTCGGAATCAGGTACTGCATGGCCGCACCGTCGTCGCGCGCACCCAGGCCGTGCTGCTGATAAAGCGCATGCGCCTTGTCGAGCGCATCCAGATCGAGTTCGATGCCGAGGCCTGCCGCTTGCGGAACCTTGACCTTGCCGCCTACGATCTGCAGCGGATCGCGCGTCAGATGCTGACCGTCCTGCCAGATCCAGTGCGTGTCGATGGCGGTGATCTTGCCGGGCGCCGCCGCCGCGACATGCGTGAACATCGCCAGCGAAATGTCGAAGTGATTGTTCGAATGCGAACCCCACGTCAGCCCCCAGTCGTTGCACATCTGCGCCACGCGCACCGAGCCTTGCATGGTCCAGAAGTGCGGGTCGGCCAGCGGGATATCCACGGATTGCAGCTGGATAGCGTGGCCCATCTGGCGCCAGTCGGTCGCAATCATGTTGGTTGCCGTCGGCAGGCCGGTCGCGCGGCGGAATTCCGCCATCACTTCGCGGCCCGAGTAGCCGTTCTCCGCGCCGCACGGGTCTTCCGCATAAGCTAGCACGTCGCGCTGGTCGCGACACAAACGCACCGCTTCCGCCAGCGACCATGCGCCGTTCGGGTCGAGCGTCACGCGTGCATCGGGAAAGCGCTCGGCCAAAGCGGTCACGGCTTCGATCTCGGCATCGCCCGGCAGCACGCCGCCTTTGAGCTTGAAGTCGTTGAAACCGTAGCGCGCTTGCGCAGCCTCGGCCAGCCGCACGACCGCTTCCGGCGTCATCGCTTCCTCGGTGCGGATCCGCTCCCAGGCGTCGCGACCCTCCGCGCCGCTCGCGTACGGCAGATCGGTTTTCTTGCGATCGCCAATGTAGAACAGGTAGCCGAGCATTTCGACTTCGTCGCGCTGCTGGCCTTCGCCGAGCAACGCAGCGACCGGCACGCCCAGATGCTGTCCGAGCAGATCCAGCAGCGCCGCTTCGAGCGCGGTCACCGCGTGGATCGTGGTGCGCAGGTCGAAGGTCTGCAGGCCGCGACCGCCTGCGTCGCGGTCCGCGAACTGTGTGCGCGCCTTGTTTAGCACCGCTTGCAGATTGCCGATCGACTGGCCGACGACGAGCGGCCGTGCGTCGTCGATCGTCTTGCGGATGCTCTCGCCGCCTGGCACTTCGCCGACGCCGGTGTTGCCGGCGCTGTCGCGCAGAATTACGATGTTGCGCGTGAAGAACGGCCCGTGCGCGCCGCTCAGGTTCAGCAGCATGCTGTCACGGCCGGCGACCGGCACGACGCGCAACTCGGTGACGGTCGGCGTGGCGTTCGATTGAATAGGTTTCGTAGACATGAAGTAAGACTCGTGAAGTGATAGAGCCGGCTGGCAAGTGTCGTTGGATAGGTATCCGAATGATCAGTGGGCTTTGCTATGAAGCGGCGGCGCCACGACGTCGTGATTCACGCGGCGATTGCGGGTCAGGAAAGCGGCCGCCGCCGCGACGAGCGACGCCACGCCTAACGCATACAGGCCCCCGGAAATCGAGCCGGTATGCTGCTGCAGATAGCCAAACGCAGCGGGCGCGAAGAATCCACCCAGATTACCGACCGAGTTGATCAGCGCAATCACCGCCGCCGCCACGCGTGCATCCAGATAGCCCTGCGGGATCGGCCAGAAAAGCGAAGACGCTGCCTTGAAGCCGATAGCCGAAAAGCAGATCGCCACGAACGAGAAGACCGGATTGCCGGAGGTCGACGCAAACAGCCCGCATGCGGCAATCACCAGCGCGCCTGCGAGCCACGCCTGCTGGAAACGCCACTTCGCCGACAGCACCGCAAAGCAGTACATGGCGACCATCGCAATCAGCCAGGGAATGGTGTTGAACATGCCGACCTGGAAATCCGAGAGTCCGCCCATCTTGCGAATGATGGTGGGCAGCCAGAACGTGGCCGCGTAGATGGTCAGTTGAATCGCGAAGTACAGGAAGCAGAACAGCAAGATTTGCGGATCCTTCAGCAGCTTCATGGCCGGCAAATGCGCGCCGCCGAGCGCGTCGCGCTCAGCCTGCTCGGCGGCGATCGACGTCTGCAAAATGCGCTGCTCTTCCGCCGTCAGCCACGCGGCATCGCGAATGTGCGATTTCAGCAGGACCCAGCTCACGCCGCACAGCACGATCGAAAAGCCGCCTTCGATCAGAAACATCCACTGCCAGCCGCGCAGGCCGAGCCCGCTGATCGAAAGCAGGCTACCGGTGATCGGACCGGACAGCACCGACGCGAGCGCCGAGCCGCCGAGAAACACCGCGATGGCTTTGCCGCGCTCCTTCTGCGGCAGCCATTGGGTGAAGTAGAACACCACGCCCGGGAAGAAACCCGCCTCGGCCACGCCGAGCAGAAAACGCAAGACATAGAACGAGGTGTCGTTCCAGACGAAGGCCATCGCGCCGGCCACGAGACCCCACGTCCCCATGATGCGGGTGAGCCATGCGCGTGCGCCGTACTTTTGCATCAGGACGTTCGACGGCACTTCGAACAGCGCGTAGCCGACGAAGAACAGCCCGCTGCCCAGACCGTACGCAGCCGCGCCGATGCCTAGATCCGCCTGCATGTGCGAATTGACGAAGCCAATGTTCACACGGTCGATGTAGTTCGCGATGAACATGATCAGAAACAGCGGCAGAATGTGCCGCTTGACCTTCGCGACCGCGGATTCCAGCGGGTCGGGCGTCGTGGTGAGAACAGAGGGCAAGGGCGTCTCCTGGATCGGCCTGGGCGACGGCCAAATCGAACGCAACGCGGCTGGGTTGGACGTGGAGTGGGATGACTCCAGCCAACAATCCGAGATACGTTGTCTGACGACAGTCTACTCTGTTTTATCCTGGGCTTCCAACAAGGTGTTTACCCTGTCATCAGGCGGCTTGAGCCTGATATTCAGCCACTTTCCGCGCCGGTGGAGCACGCACAAGGGGCAACGACCCCACGAAAATCTCTCGTTTCGCGGCCGGAATTTAGCTCCAACCTGACCAGTTGTACGATGACACTGCCGTGACATCGCATGCCAGTCAAGCATTGCCGGGACGGTTGGCTGACGGTTTTCCGCTGAGCGAGGACCTGCCGCTGGTAGATATCGAGCACCAACCTCGTCGGCGCGAGGCCACTCCGGCGAAAGCAATGTCGCGATGTCGCCATGCGCACAGTTTGGCCTGACGTCGGCCGAGGCAACTCAAAGCGTGCGCTCGACACCCTCTTCCGACGCACTACTCAACCGCCGCAGCCGTTCGCGGCTGCTCGACAGATGCATGCGCATCGCCGCCCGCGCGCCCTCGGGATCGCGCCGCGCGATGGCATCGAGAATGCCCTCGTGCTCCATATTGACCCGCGCCATATAAGCGACAGGATCGCTCTGCGCCAGGCTCGGCGAATCGACACGATGCCGCGGAATCAGCGCGGTGCCCATCTGCGTGAGAATGTCGACGAAGTAACGGTTGCCGGTTGCCCCCGCCACCGCCACGTGAAAGCGCAAATCGGCGGCTGCGCTGTCGCCGCCGGCACGACTGGTGGCTTCGATGGCGTCGAGCGCCGCGCGGATATTCGCCAGGTCGCGCTCGCTGGCGCGCTGGGCGGCGAGCCCTGCGCACTCGGTCTCGAGGCTGATGCGCAACTCCATCACGGACAGCAGGTCGGCCAACGTGGTGGCGGGCACCATCGCAAGACCCAGCGACTCGCGGCGCGGTTCGAGCACGAAACTGCCGATGCCGTGACGCGTCTCGATCACCGCATTCGCCTGCAGGCGCGAGATGGCTTCGCGCACCACCGTGCGGCTGACGCCGAGCAGCGACATCAAGGTTGTCTCAGTGGGCAGCTTGTCGCCGGGCGTCAGCGTGTGCGCCGCGACCTGCTCGTTGATGTAGTTCACCACCCGGTCAGCAAGACTCCCACGCACGCGCATCGGCGGCGCAGTTAGGGTTGGGGACGCGGTCATCATGGACCTCCTTGGTTGTTTGCTGACCCGTCCATTATACGTTGTCCTACAACGCGAAACGGCCGATATCGTCGGCCGTCAACCTGTCCGCGAGGCCCAGAACGCCCGTTGCACCCGCATGATTTCCTCCTCCACCTCAGCAACCGGTCCGATCAACTCGACGGGCTTCTGGCAATGGTCGAAGACATAGCGCGACGACACGCTCATGGTGGGATTTTCGGCGTGATCGCCGGTGGCCTGCAGCAGCTGCATCTCCGTCATGCCGAACACCACGCGGCCGATGTTCGCCCAGTAGGCGGTGCCCGCACACATGCAGCACGGCTCCACCGAGGTGTACAGCGTGCACCCCCACAGGTACTGCGGCGTGAAGTTGAGCGCCGCGACGCGCGCCAGCACCGACTCGGCGTGATTGACCGTGTCGACATTGCCCTGCTCCATCAACACGGTCTCCTGATCGGGGCCGACCAGGATCGCACCGAACGGGTGGTGGCCCATCAGCGTCGCCCGTTCGGCGACCGCGCACGAATGCCGCAGATGACGCACGATCTGCTCGCGCGTCGGCGTGAGCCCCTGCGGCGGATAAACGGGGGCGTCGCCGGCGGGCGTCGCGGCAATGGTCAGACTCACAGACAGGTCTCCTTGTTAGTGATCAGCTCGGCGAGCCGCCGGCGCCAGGCGGCAAACAGCCAGCGGCCGGCTTACTTGGGCAGCGCGCCGTCGACGCCCTGCACGAACCAGTTCAGACGCGACAGATCCGCATCGGCCAGGCTCTGGCCGGCCGCGACCTTGACTGCGCCGGTCTGATCCTTGATCGGGCCGGCGAACGGGTCGAACTTGCCGTCGATAATGTCCTGGCGTTTTTGCGCCAGCGCCTTTTGTGCGGTAGCGGAGACAGCGTCGGTATTGATGTCGGCGAGGTCAATGGCCTTGTCCTTCAAGCCCCACCAGACCGGCGCATTGGTCCATTTGCCCGCCTGCACCTGCTCGATCAGATGTGAATAGTAGACACCCCAATAGGTCACGCAGGCGCCCAGTTGCGCATTCGGGCCGAACTTCTTCATGTCCGAGTCCCAGCCGAAGGCGTGGACCTTCTTTTGCTCGGCGGTCTGCATGGTGGCGGTCGAATCGGTGTTCTGGATCAGCACATCCGCGCCCTCGCCGATCAGGGTTTCGGCGGCCTGCTTTTCGCGGCCCGGATCGAACCAGCTATTGATCCAGATGACCTTCACCTTGGCATTCGGATTGACCGAGCGCGCGCCGAGCGTAAACGCATTGATGTTGCGCACCACTTCCGGCACCGGCACCGAGCCGACGAAACCGAGCGTGTTGGTCTTGCTCGTATAGCCGCCCACGACGCCCGCGAGGTAGGCGCTCTGATAGGTGCGCACGTCGTAGGTGCCGAAGTTGGCCGCCTTCTTGTAGCCGGTGGCATGCTCGAACACCGTGTCCGGGAAGTCCTTGGCGACCTTCAGCTCGAAGTCCTGGTAGCCGAAGCTGCTGCCGACCACGATCTTGTTGCCCTTCGCCGCGAGGTCGCGGAAGACGCGTTCGGAGTCGGCGGACTCGGGCACGTTTTCGACCCGGGTCACTTTGATCTTGTCGCCGAACTGCGTTTCGACGGCCTTGACGCCCTGCTCGTGCGCGTAAGTCCAGCCCGCGTCGCCGGGATTGCCGAGATAGACGAACGCGACGCCAAGCGGTTGAGTCGTGTCGGCGTGGGCGCCCAGCGCGAGGCCGAGGCTGGCCACCGCGAGGACGGTAGCCGGCATGCGGAATAGATGGCGAAGCGTGCGGGTCATCTCTGCTTTCATAAATTTTTCCATGGCGGGTTGGGCTGGATATGCGGTCGGGCGCTGGGACAAGGCCCCAGCAGACGAACAGCATCAGGGGGATAGTCGAAGGCCAATTAGCCGGCAAATATTTGCTGGCGTTATTTCCGAGATAACGAAATCGATATCTGACCGCCTCGGCGCAACCCGCTATACACTGCGTCCTCACGCGTTGCGCATCATTCCAGAGGCCGCAACGTGCTTGCAAACCGCGTTATAAACGAAAGGACCACGAAAGAATGAGCTTCTCAGCCGGTGTGCTCATCTTGCTCTGCGCGTGTTGCTGGGTCGCGGTTGTGCTGGCGCGTTCGGGCGCGCTGCGCAGCACGAAGGGCGGCGCGCAGGAACCGCAAGGCCGGCGGGTGTTGCGGGAGGCGCTGGAGAAACGCGGAGATGTGCCTGACGTGCGAGACGTCCGTAGCGTCCGGGACGTTCACAGCGTCAGAGAGATCAGAGGCCTGAAAGGGAATCGGGCCGGCAGGAACAAGCGGGGCTAAGCCCTCCGTCTCGAAGCCGCTGCGCTTTTCGCGCAGACGTCCTCGAGACGGGCGTTACTTCATCGCGCGGCGGCGTTCGTATCGGCCTCGCGATTCGCGTCGATCACCGTCAGTGCCGCCATGTTGATGATCCGGCGCACCGTCGAGCTCGAAGTGAGAATGTGCACCGGCGCATTGGCGCCCAACAGGAACGGGCCCACGGCAACATTGCTGCCCGCCGCGGTCTTCAACAGGTTGTAGGCAATGTTGCCCGAATCGACGTTCGGGCACACCAGCAGATTCGCCGCGCCCTTCAGGCGAGACATCGGCAGGATGCGCGAGCGCAGTGCTTCGTCGAGCGCGCAATCGCCGTGCATCTCACCGTCGACTTCCAGCGTCGGCGCCTGCTGCGTCACCAGTTCAAGCGCGCGCCGCATCTTCGCGCCGGAGGCCGAACTGCCCGAGCCGAAGTTAGAGCGCGACAGCAGCGCCACCTTCGGCACCAGGTTCAACCCTGTCATACTGTGCGCCGCGGCAATCGTGAATTCGGCGATCTGTTCGGCCGTCGGGTCGTCGTTGACGTGGGTGTCCACCAGCGCAACGGTGCGATTGTCGAGCAGCAGAATGTTCATGGCCGCGTAGGTCTGCGCACCCGCTTTCTTGCCGATCACCTGATCGACGAAGCGCAGGTGATCGTGATACGCGCCGACCGTGCCGCACACCATCCCGTCCGCATCCCCCAGCTTCACCATCATCGCGCCGATCAGCGTAAGCCGGCGGCGCATTTCCACGCGCGCCATCTCCTTGGTGATGCCGTCGCGGCACATCAATTCCCAGTAGGTAGTCCAGTATTGATGGAATCGTTCGTCATACTCAGGATTCGTCACTTCGACGTCGTGACCGAGGCGCAGACGCAAGCCGTATTTTTCGATCCGCGCCATCAGCACTTCCGGACGCCCCACCAGAATCGGCCGCGCCAGCTTTTCGTCGACGATGCCCTGGACCGCCCGCAGTACACGTTCTTCCTCGCCTTCGGTGAACACGATGCGCGACTTGCCGCCCTCGCGGACAATCTGCCGCGCCGCCGCGAACAACGGCTTCATGAAGGCGCCGGAGCGGTAGACGAATTGCTGCAGTTGCTCGGTGTACGCCTCCAGGTCCTGCAGCGGGCGCGTGGCGACGCCGCTTTCCATCGCCGCCTTGGCCACGGCCGGCGCGATACGCACGATCAGGCGCGGGTCGAACGGCTTCGGGATGAAGTACTCGGGCCCGAAGTCCACGCCATACGCGCCATACGCCGCAGCCACCACTTCGTTCTGCTCTTCTTCCGCAAGGGCTGCGATCGCGTAGACCGCGGCCTTTTCCATTTCAGGGGTAATGGTGGTCGCGCCCACGTCCAGCGCACCCCGGAAAATATAGGGGAAACACAGGACGTTGTTGACCTGGTTCGGATAGTCGGAGCGGCCGGTCGCGATGACCGCATCGTCGCGCACCGCTTGCACCTCGGCCGGCGAGATTTCCGGCGTGGGGTTGGCCAGCGCCAGGATCAGCGGGCGAGCCGCCATGCGCGCCACCATGGCGGGCTTCAGCACACCGCCGGCCGACAGGCCGAGGAACACGTCCGCGCCTTCGATGACCTCTTCCAGCTTGCGGGCCGAGGTGTCTTTAGCGAAGCGCGCTTTCTGCGGGTCCATCAGCGTGGTACGGCCTTGATAGACCACGCCTTCGATGTCGGTGGCCCAGATATTTTCGATGGGCAGGCCGAGTTCCACCATCAACTCGAGGCAGGCCAACGCCGCCGCGCCCGCGCCGGAGGTCACCACCTTGACCTCCTTGATGCTCTTGCCCACCACCTTCAAACCGTTGATGAAGGCCGCGGACACGGTGATCGCCGTGCCGTGCTGGTCGTCATGGAAGACCGGAATCTTCATCCGCTCGCGCAGTTTGCGCTCCACGGTAAAGCATTCCGGCGCCTTGATGTCCTCGAGGTTGATCCCGCCGAAGGTCGGTTCCAGGCCGGCAATGATGTCCACCAGCTTGTCCGGATCGGTCTCGTTGATCTCGATGTCGAACACGTCGATTCCGGCGAACTTCTTGAACAGCACCGCCTTGCCTTCCATCACCGGCTTGGAAGCGAGCGCGCCGATATTGCCCAGGCCCAGCACCGCGGTGCCGTTCGTGATGACGCCCACCAGATTGCCACGCCCGGTGAAGCGGAACGCGTTGAGCGGATCGGCAGCGATTTCCTCGCAGGCCGCGGCCACGCCGGGCGTGTACGCCAGGGCGAGATCTCTCTGGGTGACCAGCGGCTTGGTGGCGGTGACCGCCGTTTTGCCCGGAATCGGGAATTCGTGGTAATCGAGTGCGGCCTGGCGATCCGATGCGTTCATGTTCTGAGCCCTATCTTTGGCGGTTTGGCGGGCGCCCTTGCGGCGCGAATCCAGCGACAACTCATTCTAGGGACGAGCCATAAGGACAATATTTGGAGTTAATATGCCCCCATCACCTTTTTCTAATGGCGCGGCACCTTGATGGCGGCATTCGATCCCAACGTGGTGGTGCGCAGACTGGCCTCGCGGCTGAAAATGCGCCACCTCACGCTGCTGCTGCAGATCCAGCAGCACGGCTCCCTGACGCGCGCCGCCGAACATATGGCGAGCAGCCAGCCTGCGGTCACCAATGCGCTGGCGGAGCTGGAGGACATGTTCGGGGCGCCGCTGTTCGACCGCTCGGCACGCGGCATGGCGCCCACGGCGCTGGGCAAGGTCGTGCTGGCGCGAGCACGGGCGATGACCGAGGATCTCGACCATCTGGTGCGGGAAATGGAGGCGGTGGCGTCCGGGCACGCCGCGCATCTGCATATCGGCGTGATCCCGTTCATTCCCGGCCAGATGCTGTCGACGGCGATTGAACGCACCCGGCCCGAAGGCGACCGGCGCCTGACGGTGACGATTCACGAGGGCACGAGCGAGCACTTGCTGGCCCAGTTGCGGGACCACACGGTGGACATCGTGATCGGACGCGCCTCGGCTTCGCTCGATCTGCAGCAGGTCGGCGTCGAGATCCTGTATCGCCAGCAACCGCGCCTGATTGCCAGCCGCCGCCTCGCGGCCCGGCTGGCGCGCGGCCGGCTGGACTGGCAGAAGCTGGCCGAACTGGACTGGATACTGGGCGCGCCGAACACGCCCATGCGCGAGCAGGTCGCCGACCTCTTTCTCGGCGCAGGCCTGACGCCGCCGACACCGATTGTCGAAAGCTACTCGTCCAAGCTGATCGGCGAGATGATCGTCGCGGGCGAGCAGTCGGTGTCCATCGTCCCGGCGGATATCGCCGAGGAGCTGGTGCGCATCGCTGGCGTTGCCATCGTGCCGTACTCGTTCGAATGGACCTTGTCGCCCATTGCGCTGTTTACGCGCATGAACGAAGCGCAGCGCATGCCCAGCCTGCTGTTCGCAGAGGCACTTCGTAAGGTATGCCAGGAAATTTATGCGAGGCCCTAGCGTTTTGAAAAAACCCCATATCGTCATACTCTTCACGGTACTGCTGGACGCAATCGGCTTCGGGCTCATCATTCCCATCCTGCCGGGACTGCTGCACAGCCTCGCCGGCTCGGACACCGCTGTCAGCAGAAACTACGGCGCCCTGCTCGCCGTTTATGCGTTGATGCAGTTTCTGTTTGCTCCCATCCTCGGCGCGCTGAGCGATCGCTTCGGCCGTCGTCCGGTGCTGCTGGCATCGCTCGCGGGAGCGGCGGTCGATTATCTGGTGATGGCCTCGGCGCCTGGCCTCTCGTGGCTCTATATCGGTCGTGTGCTCGCCGGCATCACCGGCGCGAACATGGCCGTCGCCACGGCCTACCTCACCGACGTCACGCCCGAAGCGGAGCGCGCGGGCCGCTTTGGTCAGATGGGTGCGGCGTTGGGCGTGGGCTTCATTGCGGGACCGCTGATCGGCGGTCTGCTCGGCGCGTTGCATCTGCGGGCGCCGTTCGTCGCGGCCGCGGCGATGAATGGGCTGAATCTGTTGCTGGCGTATTTCGTCTTGCCCGAATCGCGCGAGCGGCAAAGCGGTCCTCGGGAGAAGCGCAACATGAACGCGTTCGCCGCCTTGCATCGTCTGCGCGGCACGCCGAACCTGATGCCGCTCGTGGGCGTCTACGCCATCATCATGCTCGGCTCGCAAACCCCCGCCACGCTGTGGATCATCTACGGCGAGGACCATTTCGCGTGGTCCACGACGATCGCCGGCGCCTCGCTGGCCGCCTTCGGCGCCTGCCATGCCGTATCCCAGGCCTTCGCTATCGGGCCGCTGGTGGCACGGCTGGGCGAACGCGTCGCGTTGTTGATCGGACTGGCGGCGGACGGTCTGGGCCTGGTCTTCATGGCCATTGCAACGCGCGGATGGATGCCCTTCGCCATCCTGCCGCTGTTCGCGGTGGGCGGCATCACCATGCCGTCGCTGCAGGCCATGCTCGCACGGCAAGTCGACGATAGCCGTCAAGGCGAATTGCAGGGCACGCTCACGAGCATCGCGAGTCTGATTGGCGTGGGAGGGCCGCTCGCGGTGACATGGCTCTACGCGGCCAGTCAGCACATGTGGCCGGGTCTCGTGTGGGCCATCGGCGCGGCGCTCTACCTGCTGGTGCTGCCGCTGCTGTTCAGTTCGCGCATGAAATCGCCGCAGGACGGCGCGGTGGGGACGAGCGCAGGCGAATGACGTCCGCGGCAGGCTCAATACGTTCCATCAATTCACGCGCTTGCTAACAATTACCAGGCCGCGTGACAACCCGCTGACGTTATCGACCGCTTGCGATCCCGCGTACAACTGCGCGATCGACACCCACACCGCCGGGTACTTGTAGCGCGCGACGTCGAGGACAAGCGCGCTATCGCTCGCGGCGTCGAAGGCGGCAAGCGGCGACCAGTGACCGCCGCCCGCTTCGCCGATCTCCACCCGCCTGAAGTTCAACAGCGCAAAGCGGTCGCTATGCGCCGTGGTATCGCGGATCAGCTCGCGAAACTGCGCGAGCGTGAGATCGCCAGAATGGAATTTTTTAACTTCGACCGGGAATTCACCCAGCACCGCGCTGAGTTGGTCGAGCGTCATACCTTCGTGCGAGACCCGCGCGGCATTGGCGACCTGCGGATCGACGCTGCGAAAGAAATCCTCTTGAGAGAAGTATGGGAAGTCAGGGTATTGCGTGGATTGGGGACGCTGGATGCCCAACGCATTCAGCGCCATCACCGAGCTTGCCACCGAACAGTACGCCTCGTTCCGCTGCGTTTCGAAATACTCCGAGAGTGGCCAGTACGACTGCTTGTCGGTGCTCGACATCAGCCGCTGTTGACCTTCGGGCTGCGTCAACGCGACAAGGTTGGGCGGAACCGGTAAGGGGCCATCGGCCGGTTGGCCGGCTGCGGGAGCGTCCGCATGACTCTGCGTGGACGGGGACGGCAACGATGCACAACCCGCCAGGGCAACGGCCGAAGCCGTGGCTATCGCGAGCCAGATGTGCCGGCTATTGAGCCTAACGAAGCGGAACAACGAATAGTTGAACATCGAGCCCTTCTCATGCGGATGCGTTCCGGACGGTGGGTGGGTAGCTGGCTGGCCACTGTGTCAGCACCCTGCGCGCGAACTACGGACGAGCTCCGTTTTTTAACACGAAACACGCGCGCGCGTGAGATCCGAGCGCAAGGGATTGAACTGGGAAAGCGCCTCGCCGAAAGCATCGTGCAGATCGCGAAGGAGAGCGGCTACTCGAAGATCCGGCTCGATACGCTCCCAACCATGCAGGCGGCGCAAAAGGTCTACGCGTTGCTCGGGTTCGTGCCGATCCCGGCATACGTGTTCAATCCGGTGGAAGGCACCCAGTTCCTCGAGCTCGATCTGCATACAGTGCAGGAGCTGCGCTAACGCTGATGTAGCGAAGACGGCCGGCCCCGGCTCCCCTCACCCGCTTCGCATCGCGTGACGGCCGTTCGTATCGGCGCCGTTTTTGCTGCGCGGCCAGTCGTAACCTCCCCCAAGGTCCAAATGACTCCCCTGTGCAGTCGTCCACGAGACCGTCCCAAACTTTATCTCGCGAGGAGGTAACGATGAACACCATATCGTCGGCGTATCTGAATCCCACGACGCAAAGCGCGCCGTCCACATCCACGTCGGGCAGCGCCGACCAGGCTGTCGAGCAATTGCTGCAGGACATCGAGACCCTGCTTGAAGATGCGAGCGGTAACGGTTCGGGCTCGGGCAGCGGTTCGGGCTCCGGCTCGGGTAGTGGCATGGATCTCGGCAGTGGCTCGAGCAGCTTGCCGCAGGCCGGTAGCATCCCGTCCACCGGCGGTGCGCCTGGCGGCGGCGCAGTTCCGGGCGCGGGTGCAAGTCCCGCTGCCGGGGCAGGGGCCAGTCCGGCTGCCGGCGCCAGCGAAGCAGGCCAAGGTCTGCACGACGTGAAGATCAATTCCACGGCGGGCGGCGAAGCCCTGCATCTGCAGGAAGACAGCCAGGGCAATCTGTACAACGGCAGCGGCGACAATGTCGGCCACGTCGGTGCGGATGGCTCCGTTTCGCTGAATTCGGGCGCCACGAAGGAAATCCAGCGTCTCGAGACCGGCGGCAATCCGATGTCCATCCTCGCCGGCAAGGCGGCCAAGCCGGAAGAAGGCGACGGCGGCAACGCGGTGTTCTCGTCGTCGGAAGTCACGGTTTCCGCAGGCGACCTGAACCAGACGAACGACTTCTGATAGGCGTGGCTCCAGGACGCCGTTCGTCACGCGAATCGGAGGACGGCGATGCCGGCCAATCACGTTGCGTCCTATCTCTCATGCCGTGACGATGTGATCGCACTGCTGCTGAAGATCTTCACGCTGGGCTTGAAGGATGCCCCGCGCGAAGATCTGGAAGATATGTTGCTGGCGTTGCGGGTCTTGCGCCGCGACGCGCTGCCGATCGACCTCGGCGAAGTGCGCCTCCATATCCGCGACGCCGACTGGATCGGCGCCGTGCGTCTTCTCAAACGCCTCGAATGGGCCGAGAAGACCAACACGGCGTCGATCGCCCTGCTGGCCGGATGTCTGTTCAAGCTCAACGACGCCGAATGGCGCCGCTATGCCGCGAAAGTGCTAAGAGACGGCGGCAATCCGGCCGCGCTCGCGCTGGTGGGGAAATTCATGCAGATCGGCGAGACGTCCCGGCCCATTCACGAAGTGGCGGGCGGCGACGAGTTGCGCACGCGTATCGCCGACGTTCTGCACCGCGGCGGCGGGCCGTCTGCGTTTTAGCGTGCTTGACGGCATTCGCAGGCTCGCAGCTCGCGAATGCCCACAACCGGGCAATCAAGCAATCAAAGAGCAAGCGGCGCCCTCAAAGCACCGCTTGACCGCTCTGTCCGCTATCAGACGTCCCCAGCCTGATACAGCTTGATCACCGCCGAGAAGTCCAACCGGCCCGCTCCCTTAATGCTCATGCTCTGATACAACTGCTGCGCCAGCGCGCCGAGATACACCGGCTGACGCACCTGCTTCGCGGCATCCGTAGCAAGACCGAGATCCTTCAGCATCAGATCCGTACCGAAACCGCCGGTATAACCGCGCGACGACGGCGCCGTTTCGATCACGCCCGGGAACGGGTTGTACGTGTCGGAACTCCAGCAGCGCCCGGTGGACGTATTGATGATCCCGCCCAGCACCTTCGGATCGATGCCGAGCGCGGCGCCCAGCGACATCGCTTCGGCCACCCCCGCCATCGTGATGCCGAGCACCAGGTTGTTGCAGATCTTCGCCACCTGGCCCGTGCCGGTATCGCCGCAATGAACGATGTTCTTGCCCATTCCCGACAGCACCGGCTTGACCTGCTCATACACCGCTGCGCTACCGCCCACCATGAACGTCAGCGTGCCGGCCGCTGCGCCGCCCGTGCCGCCCGACACCGGCGCATCGACAAACGCATTGCCGTGCTGCGCCGCGAGTTCGGCGAACGCCTTGACGCTCGCCGGATCGATCGTGCTCGAATCGATGATCGTCACGCCCTTGGCGATCCCCGCCAGCACACCATCGTCGGCGGTCAGCACGCTGCGCACGTGAGCTGCGACGGGCAGCATCGTGATGACGCATTCGACGTCCGTCACCGCGGCTTTAGGCGACGCCGCCGCCTTGGCGCCCGCGGCCACCAGCGCCTGTACGGCCCGCGCGTTCAGGTCGAACACGGTCACTGCGTGGCCGGCCTTTAGCAGGTTCTGCGCCATCGGCGCACCCATATTGCCGAGTCCGATAAAACCGATCTTCATGATTGCGTCTCCCCTTCGTGATCCAGAGTGCCTCGCGCCGAGCGCTTAGCGCAGGCTTATAGTGGTGTTGACGCCATCGTTGACGGTCGCGTCGTCGAACCAGCGCGCCGTAACCGTTTTGGTCTGCGTGTAGAACTGCACGACCTGCTTGCCGTACGGGCCGAGATCGCCGAGCTTCGAGCCGCGCGAACCGGTGAAGCTGAAGTACGGCACCGGCACCGGAATGGGAATGTTGATCCCCACCTGGCCCACGTCGATATCGCTCTGGAACTTGCGCGCCGCTGCGCCGCTCTGCGTGAAGAGTCCCACGCCGTTGCCCATCGGATTGCGGTTGACGAGCGCAATCGCATCGTCGAGCGTCGGCACGCTCAGCACCACCAGCACCGGCCCGAAAATTTCGGTGCGGTAGATTTCCATTTCGGTGGTGACGTCGGCGAAGATCGTCGGGCCGATGAAGTTGCCTTCCTCGAAGCCCTTCACTTTCACGCCGCGGCCGTCGAGGGCAAGCGTGGCGCCCTCTTTCACGCCCGCTTCGATCAGGCCGAGAATGCGCTGCTTCGCCGCACGCGACACCACCGGGCCAATGTCCGTGCCCGACTCGCTGCCCGCGTTGACCTTCAACGTCTTCGCCTTCTCGACCAGTTCCGGCAACCACTGCTGCGACGCCCCCACCAGCACGACCACCGAAGTCGCCATGCAACGCTGGCCTGCTGCACCAAAGCCGGCGCCTGCGAGCGCGTTCAAGGTTTGTTCGCGATTGGCATCGGGCAGCACCACCGCGTGATTCTTCGCGCCCATCATCGACTGCACGCGCTTGCCGTGTTCGCTGCCCAGGCGATACACATGCGTGCCCACCGCCGTCGAGCCCACGAACGAAATCGCCTTGATCAGCTCATGCGTGCACAGCGCATCCACGACGTCCTTGCCGCCATGCACGACATTCAGCACGCCCTTCGGGATACCGGCTTCGATGGCTAGTTCCACCAGTTGCATCGTCGACAGCGGATCCTGCTCCGACGGCTTCAGCACGAACGTGTTGCCGCAGACGATCGCCATCGGGAACATCCACAGCGGAATCATCGCCGGGAAATTGAACGGCGTGATGCCGGCGCATACGCCGATCGGCTGACGCAGCGTGTACGTATCGACGCTGCCCGCGACGTTCTCGGCGAACTCGCCTTGCTGCAGCGTGCCGATCGAGCAGGCATGTTCGACCACTTCGAGGCCGCGGAAGATATCGCCTTCCGCATCGGGAATCGTTTTGCCCTGCTCGGCCGACAAGGTCTTCGCGATACGCGGCATGTGTTCGCGAATCAGCGCCTGGTACTTCAGCATGATGCGCATGCGTGCGCCTATCGGCGTGTTTTTCCACGTGGCGAACGCGGCATGCGCGGCACGGATGGCCGCATCCACTTCATCGGCGGTCGCGAACGGCACGCGTGCCAGCACTTCCTGAGTCGCCGGGTTGACGATATCGCGCCATTCGCGCGTGCTCGATTCGACGAACTCGCCGTTGATCAGCAGTTTGACCGTGCTGACGTTCGCGTTCGACGCCTGGGTAACAGCATTCATGATGGGCTCTCTCGGTTAGGTTCGGATAGATAAGGTGAGTGGGCTACGGATGGACTAGTGGTCGGCGCGCGGGCGCATCATCAGCGTGCAGAGCAACGCGACAACGCCGAGCGCCACCATATAAACCACCACGTAGTGCGGGCGGCCGGCGCCCACGGCGAGCAAGGCGGTCGCGATCATCGGCGCGATACCGCCGCCCAGTACGCCGGCAATCTGCACCGACAGCGAGATCCCGCTATAGCGAATCTCGGCCGGAAACTGCGAAGCGAATAACTGTGACTCCGGTGCATACAGAATCGGGAACACGACGCCGACGCCCAGCACCATCGCCCACCAGACAGTCAACGGATCGCGCGTGCCGAGCATCGCAAAGAACGGCGCCGCAAACAGGCACATGATGACGAGGCCGATCAGGAACAGGCGTTTCTGGCCGATGCGATCGCTCAGATAGCCGCAAAACGGCATGGTGAACAAGGACAGCACGGCACCCGCGGTAATCGCATGGAGGATGGCGGCCTTGGGGATCTTCAACTGGTTGGCCGCATAGGCCAGCGCGAACGCGACCACCAGATAGAACCAGGTGTTCTCCGCACTGCGCGCGCCGATGATGATCAGCAGTTCGCGCGGATGGCGGCGCATCGCTTCGAGGATCGGCGCCTTCACCGGCTCGCCGCGCGCTTTTACGCGCTCGAAGTCCGGCGATTCGGGCACGCGTACGCGGATTACCCAGCCAACTACCACCAGCGCAATGCTGGCGAGAAACGGAATGCGCCAGCCCCATGCGAGCAGGTCGGCTTCCGGCAGCGCGGTGACGGCGGCCATGGCTAGCGAGGACAAGATCAGTCCGAAGCCCACGCCGGTTTGCGGCAGACTGCCGAAGAAGCCCTTGCGGCCAGGCGGTGCATGTTCCACCGCCATCAGCACGGCGCCGCCCCACTCGCCGCCCACCGCCATGCCCTGCAAAAACCGCATCGCCACCAGCAACGCAGCGGCCCAGTAGCCGATGCTCTGATACGACGGAATCAGGCCGATCACCATGCTTGGAATGCCCATCAGCAACAGCGTGACGAGCAGCATCGACTTGCGGCCGATCCGGTCGCCAAAGTGACCGAAGACAATACCGCCCATCGGACGGCCGATGAACCCCACGCCATAGGTCGCAAACGCGGCTAGCGTGCCGAGGATGGGATCGAGCGTCGGAAAGAAGATCTTGTTGAATACGAGCGCGGCAGCCGTGCCGTAGAGAAAGAAGTCATACCATTCGATGGTGGTGCCGGCCATGCTGGCCCACCCGGCGAGCAGGTAGTCCCTGGCGCGCCTGGGAAGCGGTGCGGCAACTGCCGCCCGGTCGGGGGTCGATTGCATCTGCATCCTGTGTCTCCGGTCTTTTTTGTAGGCTCGCCGATCGCGCGAATCGCGCGGGCTGCCTAAGCCGTGGTTGTTCTAGCGGCTTGCATCCGAGTATAGTTATTCGAATATCCACGGCATAGAGATGAAAAAGCCCATCTGATATGCAAAAAAACACAAGTGCCCTGCTGCACGGAGACCGGATGCAAAGTTTGAACTGGGACGATCTGCGCTACTTCCTCGAGGTGGCGCGAACCCAACGGGCAAGCGGCGCAGCAAAGCGCCTGGGCGTCGACCACACCACCGTGGCGCGTCGCGTAAGGGAACTGGAAGCTGCGCTTGGCACCGTGCTGTTCGACAAGTCGCGCGCGGACGGCTTCGTCCTGACCTCAGACGGCCAGCGTCTGCTCGCCTATGCCGACACCGTCGAAACCACCGTGCAATCCGCCGCTGAACAATTCACGGGTGGTGCGCACTCGCTCTCGGGACACGTGAGGGTGGGATCGACCGAGGGCTTCGGCTGCTTTTTTCTGTCGCCGCAACTCGCGCGCTTTGCGGGCAAGCATCCTGACATCTCAATCGACCTGCTGCCGGTTCCGCATTTCGTCAGTCTCTCCAAACGCGAAGCGGACCTCGCCATCATGCTCGAGCGCCCCGAGCGCGGCCAGTACGTCTACACCAAGCTGTGCGACTACCGGCTCAAGCTATATGGAACGCGCAGCTATCTGGATCGCCATCCGCCCGTCAACACGGTGACGGACTTACGCGACCACGCGTTTATCAGCTATGTTGCGGATCTCGCCTTCAGCCGCGAGTTGCTCTATCTGGACCGCACCATCCCCAACGCCACGGCCAATCTGTGCAGCACCAGCGTGATCGCTCAATACCATGCTGCGCTGCAAGGCAACGCGCTCGCCATTCTTCCCTGCTTCATGGCCGAGCTCAATCCGCTGCTCGAGGCGGTCTTACCGGACGAGGTTGTGGTGACGCGGCATTTCTGGCTCTGCTGCCGCGAAGATCTGCGCAAGCTGCGGCGCGTCACGTCGTTGTGGGACTATCTGCGCGCGGCGGCCGATGAAAATCGCGCGCTGTTGATGGGTGAATCGAGGGAGATGCGGTATGTGGCGGCGTGAGCGGGAAGCGTGTTTCGTTGCCGCCTGTGGCCGAAGGTCATTCCACGGCTGAGCACGCCGAGTGCAGCCGGCCGGCGTTCGACGGCCGACTGTGCAGATGGGCCTTAAGCTTTTGCCGGAGAGGCCGTTATTGCATCTGCCAACCTTTCACGTGCCCGCTCATGGCCAAGACCATTCCGTTTTCCGGCAACACCCAGGCCGCCCGCGCGCGGGCAGCAAAGGCTATGTTGCTGCCGCTTCCGAGGACGACCGCGGAAGAACTTGCCCTGCAGGTCCACCTCGCACTCGACAGCCTGCGACGCGGGCAAGGCAGCGTCAGCGCCGCCCAGACCGTGACGCAGGCGATGCTCCTCGCAGCCTTCATCGTCGAGGCGGGCTACGGCATGCTGACCCCTGAAGCGCTGCGTACCGCGGACGCCGCGAGCGCCGCCTGCTTCGAGCGTGGCCGCGCCTCGGGCGAATGGGTACTCGAGCGCGCCGGCTACGAGATTTTCGCGGCCATCGCGACGGTGTACGACCACCAATTGCAGAAAGCCCCGCTTTGGGCCGTTACCGAGGCAAGCGACCGGCTGGACCGGTTCAGCGCCGGCGAACCTTATCAGGCAGTGGCCCGCAAACGCGCGTGAATGGATGCGAGTAGTTCAAGCATGTGCACGACGGCAGCTTCGCGGGCATCATCTGCCGTCATGTAGACTGGCGGGGCCGCGACTACCGCCTCGATCATGGACGCCCAGCTACTGATTATTTGCGCACTGACCTTTGTCATTCACGTGATCGCGACCCTCGCGTACGCGGTCCGGATCGCAGGGGTGCGCACGCGCAGGATCGCCGTATCGTTCGCGCTGTTCGGCATCATCGCCCTCGTGTCTCGCACCGCGAATTCTTTTCAGGGGCCGTTTCTGGCAAAGCGCGTCGAAGAGGATATCGCGCGGCACATTGCGCAAGGCATGCTCGGCGATTTTCGTTTGCTCCTGCTGGCGGCGACGATTGCCACCATCGTCGGCGCGCTCCTCATCCCCACGTTTCAGCGCTACTTTAGCCGCGCCGTCGTGCACTTCCAGGCGCACCGCTCGCTTCCGCGTCTCGCGCTCCACGCCTTCAGTCGCGGCGGCATTGCTTACATCCGGCACGGCGCGCGTCTGCCGTCACGCACCAACGTGACGCAACTGGCGAGCGGCTCAGGCGTGTCGTGGAAGGTCATCGTATTGAACGTGCTGGCGATGGCGCTCTGGACCGTGGGCGTTTTCGCGTCGCTATACGCGGGTTTTCTGAAACCGGAGTTGCGCGTGACCTGCGCGAATCTGTCGTCGGTCATCAACGGCTTTGCGACGATCGTCCTGACCGTCATGATCGATCCGCAGATTTCCGTCATGACCGACGACGTCATCGAAGGACGGGTCACGGAAAATCGGTTCCGCCGCGCGATTACGACGCTGATCGGTGCACGCGTCGTGGGCACGCTCGTCGCGCAGGCGATGCTCATTCCGGCTGCGTTTTTGATCGTGCGGGTGGCGGAGGCGATCTAGGCGCGCGTGCGGTTGCGTCGGGCCAAGGAATGCCCTACCTAAGCAATGCCCAATGCCTGCAAGATCGGAAGATGAAGCTGCGCAAAGCGCTGCGCTTTGGCCGTCAGATCGGCCAAAGAAACTGTTGATGGCGATGCCTTAGCTTTCTGGCTTGATTCCGAATCCGCGCGTAACACCGTCTCTGCGAATTCGGCCCATTGCGCCGGTTGCTGCATTTGATGTCGCCTCGCCAACAGAAAAAGCTGCGGCAGACGCGGCATAAAAACGCCCGATCCCGAAACCGGACTCACCATGAAATGCACGTCGTCATGGTGACGCGCCTGCTCGCAGATTGCTGCGTTCAACTGCTCTGCTGACGGCCGGGCCGCGCTGATCTGCGCGTCGTGCTGGGCATTCAGCAATGCGCCCATGCTGATCAGCAGCAGCACAGCCTCGACGATCTGCGCCAAGGTGATGCCTCGCGCGCGAACATCGCGTTCGATATCGGACAAAGGCACGGGGCGATGGCTCGACAGCGCGTCGAGAATCGGGCCGTATAGCGCTTCCGGCAAGGTCGTTTCGCCGAGTGCGCCACGCACCTTCAGCGCCACAGACGCTCTCGGCAGCGCGAGGATCACGCGATGCGCGCGCAGCGCCGTATCGCGCTCGTCGTCCGTCAGCGTGCGGGGTTCCTTGATCCAGTAATCGCGCCGCAACGAGCGGTTCACGCAGAAGTCGCGCGCCGACTCACGCAAGCCTGTATCGGCAATGCCCGCCAAAAGAGCGCGTTGCGCCGCGCTGAGGTTGATCTCGTCGACATGATCGCGATAGTCCGCCGGTCCGCCATAACTCAAACCGGCCGCAGTCAGCGACGAGGCCACCTGCAAGAACGACATGGGATGCCAGTCGCGATTGAAGTACTCATGCGCGAGATACTCTGGCCTCTCCGCGGAGAGCGCCTCGACACGCTCTGCCAGCAAGGGGTTAACCACGGCATAGCCCGGTTGCGTCGCGAATACGGCTTGCGCAAAACCGACGGCGTCCTTGATGCGAGCCGCCATGCGCGCCTCAGCAATCATGCCGTCATGCTGCGCGGATTCAGCACCGATCTGAAAATGCCGGTGCATCAATTCGCGCACGGGCAGCATTGGTGTCCAACCGGGTTGCGTGTTGTAGCTCAGGTACAGCACGCCGCCGGGCTTCAGCTTGCGTTGGATGAATTCGGCAAGCAGCGCGCGATTTTCCTCGGAGATCCAGCTCCAGATGCCGTGCATGCCGATGAAATCGAAATCGGGCAGGTCGTCGCGCCGGCAGAACTCAGAGAAGCGTTCACCGCACAATTGCGCCTGCGATCCGGCGCGCTCGGCGAGTTGCTGGGCGAAGTGCGCGTGAGGCGGGTGGAAGTCGGTGCCATGCCATTGCGTGCTCGACCCGGCCGCGTGAATGTTGACGCTGACGCCGTGCCCGAACCCGAGCTCGCATGCGTTACCAACGGAGGGCGGTACAAGCCCGGCATACAGCAACGGAAGCTTCAGCCGTAGTGGATTCAGCTCGTCGCAATAGCCGAACGTGTAGGCAATCTCATCTACGTACCCCGTATCCCACTCGCCCACGTCTTTGCTCTCGTTCGTTGCGCGGATGTCCTTGCGGGGTCCGCGGATTGCCGCACCCGGTCAGGTTGCAGCGAGTTCGATGGTCGGCTCGCAGACAATCGGGAAATTGACCGAGTTCGCAACATAGCACTTTTCATGAGCCGCGTGATGCAGATGCGCGGCGAGGTCAGGGTCATCCCCCGCACGAATCGTCACGTGAGGGCGCAGCACGATTCGCGTGAATCTGCCCTGCTCCGGACTGTCGAGCATCGTCCCTTCCGCGTCGTCGCGATAGTCCAGCACCGCAATGCCGGCATCGGCGCACAGATGCAGGTACCACAGCTTGTGACAGGCCGATGCGGACGCGACAAGCAGATCCTCCGGATTCCAGCGTGCCGCGTCGCCGAGAAACGCTGCGTCCGACGAGCCTGGAATGTCGGGCTTGCTGCCCGAGCGAATCGTATGATCGCGTCCGTAGTCTCGATAGCCCGACGTGCCGGTGCCGCGGTTGCCGGTCCACTGCACTGAAACCTGGTACTTGTGCTCGCCATATGCCATGCCACTCTCCTTCAGGTTAAACAATCGGGCTTCGGATCGAAGGTCCAAGCCGTACCGTCGCTCAGGCGAGCGCAACGCCCAGGTACATGAGCCGTGCATTGTAGATAGAGCGTCTGCGGTAGCTCATGGAATGGATGGACGGTCGCCCCAACGGTTAATATCCGACATTATCCGATTCCGGCACGCTACGGTGCAACACGCTCGCGCCGCAAAACACGCCATCACTTCCGCAATGCCATGACGACGTACCTGAACGCTTCCTCACCCGGTGCGACGATCAGGGCGCTCAGTTTGGTTGAACTCAAGCGAACCTCCAGGGTATCGGTCCGCAGTGTCGCCATGGCGTCCAGCAAATAGCGGATGTTGAAGCTGAGGTCTACCGGCGCACCATCGTAGGCTATCTCAAGCTCTTCAACCGACTCCTCGTCCTCCGGATTGCTGACGCTGACCTGTAACCGGCCATGGCCCGCGGAACATTGGATGCTTTTGAATTTCTCAGTGGTTAGTACTGCTGCACGCTGCAGACACGCGTAAAACGCCTGACGGTCGATCGTGAACTCCGCCTCGAACCCATCTGGAATTACGCGCCTGAAGTCCGGATACCGGCCCGCAATCAGCT
This sequence comes from Paraburkholderia sp. GAS38, assembly GCF_050434965.1. NCBI lineage: Bacteria > Pseudomonadati > Pseudomonadota > Betaproteobacteria > Burkholderiales > Burkholderiaceae > Paraburkholderia > Paraburkholderia sp. GAS38. The sequence goes on from NZ_JBNDJO010000017.1 coordinate 59,965, forward strand.
TGCACGTGAAGAGAATCTTCCCAAACGCGAAACTCGCATATCCCGCTGCGGTGGTGAGCAGAACCGTCGAGTCGTCGTCAGGTAGCAGGCGGATCAATTCGAGAATCGCCTTGCGCGGCACGATGATCTCCCGCGAATCGTGGCCGGTTTGGGCGGGGATACGTGCGGTAGCCAGCCGGTGACCGTCGGTGGCTACGGCCGTGAGCTCTGATCCGCTGATCAACAGTGCGCCGTTCAGGAAGTAACGAATGTCGTTATCCGCCATCGCGAAGTGCACCATGTGCAGCAGGCGTTTCAGATTGCCTGCGCCGACAGAAAGCGCCATCTCCGGCTCCGCGCTTTGCCGGATCTGCGGGAAATCCTCCGCGCTCCCCGCATGCAGGGATATCCGGCTGCCTGGCCCCTGGATGATGAGACGAGTGCCTGACACAGCGAGGCTGATCGGTGCGTCGGGCATGGCTCGCACCACATCCAGCAGCTTGCGTGCGTTCACGGTTAAGGCCGTGCCGGACTCGCGGGCGTCGATATTTTCCGTTGCACTGAGTTCCAACTCGAGGTCGGTGCTGCGGAAATGCAACTGGTTGCCGGCGGTGGAAACCAGCACGCTGGAGAGAACGGGAAGCGTGCTGCGCCGCTCCACGATGCCGCAGACGATTTGCAATGGGTGAATCAGAACATCGCGTGGAGCTTTAAGAAACTGCATGGCGTTTCCTTTCAATTGGGAGGCGATGTAACGGCCGACCAGGTAACACCGTCGCCCTCTATTTCGTCATCCTAAATGCAAAGTGTGGATGTTCCGATCCAAACGGACGGAACATGCCGGCGTGACCGGCCAAGACCTTCGCGAGGTCAAGGCGCATTCGATCATGGAGAGTTCGAAGCGCCCGGGACACATTTCCCCGAGCGGGTGGCCGAACGCGATGTGGCCCGCGTTCGACATGTGCACACGATAACCGGCGGATAAGCCGGAGTCAACTGACAAGCTACACTTGTCAGTGCGGTCATGTGCACGCACAGGCCGGGTTTGAAACCCTCCTCATACATCAAGCGCTGGCCGTCACCCATTGCACGAAGACAGCGCCAGCCTCGCGCAGGACGGCCTCGCGAGCGTCCATGCTCACGCCGGGCGCATCGTAGTACGCGGCGACAAGAAGCGGCGCGCGCCCTGGCGGCCGTACGATGGCGTAGTCGTTTGTTTCCTCTTCGACGCTCGTTCCGGGGCGGTCGGCCGGCCGCCAGTCCGCAGGCAGACTTGCACGAAGCCGGTTGAGGCCAGGCTTGCAGGCGACCATCCAGCTTTCCAGTTGCGCACGCGACGGGGGACTCAAGACATCGCCTAAAAGAATTCGGCTTACCGCGTGGGTGATGGCTCTTGGACTCGTCGTATCGAGCACGCCGCTATATTGGTTCGACTCGGGCTCGTACCGATCCGAGCGTGTGACGGTATCGCCGAGACTTCGAACGAATTGAGTCAAGGCAGCAGGACCGCCCACGCTTCGCATCAACAGGATTGCCGCCGTGTTGTCGCTCACCTCCACAATCGCCTGGCAAAGCGCGCCGACCGACATGGCACCCTGCGCAACGTTGGCTTTCGTCACGGGAGAAGTGAAGATCAGATCCTTCTCCGTGTACCGCACGAAACGCTCGAGGCTATCCTTGCCGCTATCTACACGGGCAAGCACCTGTGCCGCTAAAAGCCCTTTGAAGGTGCTGCACATCAGAAAGCGTTCATCCGCGCGATGACTTAGCGTTCGCCCCGAACCGGTATCGACGGCGAACACGCCAAGGCGTCCGCCGTGTCGGCGTTCGATATCGGCTAGCGGCGATTCGGCTGCGTAAAGCGGGTTGGCAACGCCGATGCCAAGTAACAGCGGTAGTCCAAGAATCAGACTTCGACGCATGGTGAAATGAGTCACTGATTATCCTGTTCAATCGGGAGCAGTCATGTTTTAAGGAGTGCGCGAGTGCCGCCTCAACGAAGGACCTCGACGTTCGAAGATTTACAGAAAGCCGCGATTCGTGCAAACTCGTTACACATTACGGGCTAACCGTTACGCTCTTATGGTGTTCACTATCGCGTCCTCGGCAGATGTACACGGGTTTTACGACCCACGCCTTGGCACGCCCCTATCTGTCTACCTCCCTATCCGCCGACTACCGCTCGGCCGCTGAGCCATGGCGTCTTGGCGGCCGTAGCCATTCCATCGCCGCAATCGCGGCTGCATACGGACAAAGCCGGTTGAACCCGTTTCGCCGGCAAGGGGTAACAGATGGCCTACGATCCAAAAGCGATCGAGCCCAAGTGGCAAGCCTATTGGGACGAACATTCCACGTTCCGGGCACAGATCGATCCAACTAAACCGAAGTTCTATGCGCTGGACATGTTTCCCTATCCATCGGGTGCGGGATTACATGTTGGGCATCCGATGGGATATACCGCGACCGACATCCTGTGCCGGTACAAGCGCATGCTCGGCTTCAACGTGCTGCATCCGATGGGCTGGGACAGCTACGGCTTGCCCGCCGAGCGCTACGCAATGCGTACCGGCGTTCATCCGGCCATCACCACGAAGCGCAACATCGAAACCTTTCGCGGCCAGGTCAAGCGCCTGGGCTTTTCGTATGACTGGAGCCGGGAATTCGCCACCACCGACCCGGCCTATGTGCGATGGACCCAATGGATCTTCCTGAAGCTGTTCGAACGGGGTCTCGCCTATCAGGCCGAGGTCGCCGTGAACTGGTGTCCCGCGCAAAACACGGTGCTGGCCAATGAGGAAGTGAAAGACGGCAAGTACGTCGAGACGGGCGACCCGGTCGTACGCCGTCTGATGCGCCAATGGATGCTGCGCATCACTCACTACGCCGACCGCCTGGTGGACGATCTGGACGAACTGGACTGGCCCGAAAATGTGAAGGCCATGCAGCGCAACTGGGTGGGACGATCGGAAGGCGCAGATATCCATTTGCCGATTGCAGGCAGCCGCCACTCGGTGACCGTCTTCACCACGCGCGCGGACACGCTGTTCGGCGCGACGTGCTGCATCCTCGCCCCTGAGCACGCATTGCTCGCCAGCATCGTCACGCCCGAGGCCCGCGCCGCCGTCGACACGTATATCGAGCGGGCAAAAACGCTGGACGACACCGTGCGCGGCGATGCGGGTCGCAAGAAAACCGGCGTGTTCACTGGCGCATACGCTATCCATCCCGTGAGCGGTGAGCGCCTGCCGGTGTGGGTCGCGGACTACGTGCTGGCGGGTTATGGCAGCGGCGCCGTCATGGCGGTGCCGGCGCATGACGGAAGGGATCATGAGTTCGCTCGACACTTCGGTCTGCCAATCGTACGGGTTGTCGACGATGGTTTAAACGGCGACATCACGCAGGCAGCGTATGAAGGCGACGGCCTGATGGTCAACTCCGGCTTCCTGAATGGGTTGACGGTCGCGCAGGCAAAGCAGGCCATGGTGACGTGGCTGGAACAGCACGGCGCCGGTCGCGCGAAAGTGACCTATCGTCTGCGAGACTGGCTGTTCTCCCGTCAGCGGTATTGGGGCGAGCCTATTCCGGTTCTGCATCTGACCGACGATTCGATCGTGCCGTTGCCCGAGGACGCGTTGCCGCTCCTGCCGCCCGAACTCGACGACTACAAACCCGCTCCGGGCGGAGAGCCGCCGCTCGCCCGCGCGGAGGACTGGGTTCGAACCACCGTGCCCAATACTGACATCCCTGCGATGCGCGAGACGAATACGATGCCGCAATGGGCCGGCTCGAGCTGGTACTTCCTGCGTTTCCTCGACCCGCACAACGACCGCGAGTTCGTCAGCAAGGAAGCGGAAAAATACTGGATGCCCGTGGATGTCTATGTGGGTGGTCCCGAGCATACCGTGCTGCACTTGTTGTACGCGAGGTTCTGGCACAAGGTGCTGTACGACATCGGCGTGGTGTCGACGAAGGAGCCGTTCCGCAAGCTGTTCAATCAGGGGATGATGCTGGCCTTTTCGTACAAGGACGAAGCAGGCCGCTACTACGAGTCCGACCAGGTGGTCGAACGCGACGGCAAGCATTTCAGCGGCACGGTGGAACTGAGCCGCCAGGTCGAGAAGATGTCGAAATCGCGCTTTAACGTGGTCAATCCGGACGACGTGGTGCAGGAGTACGGCGCCGACGCATTGCGACTCTATGAAATGTTTATGGGCCCGCTGGAGGTCGCCAAGCCGTGGCAACCCTCGGGCTTGACCGGTGTGCGCCGGTTTCTCGAGCGGGCGTGGCGCATGGTTTGCGACGACAACGATATGCCGCATCCGCTGGTGCAGGATGGTCCGGATGTGCCTGAAGTTCTGCTGCGATTACGGCACAAAACCGTGCGCACGGTGACTGAGGATATTGAGGGGCTGCGTTTCAACACCGCCATCGCGCGGTTGATGGAAATGGCTAACGTACTGACTCACGCTTCCATCCGGCCGCGCGAAGTGGTGGAGACTTTCGTCAAGCTGCTGGCGCCGTTTGCACCTCATGTTGCGGAGGAGTTGTGGGGCAAGCTGGGGTACGACGGCACACTCGCGTATGCGCCATGGCCGAACTTCGACCCGGAGCTGGCGCTCGATGAGCGCCAGGAGTACGTCGTGCAAGTCAACGGTAAGGTGCGACATCGTTTCCACGGCGAGACCGGGCTCGACGCGAATGCTCTCGCGGCAGCGGCGAAAGCCGAACCACAGGTCGGCGCTTTGCTGGAGGGGCGGAAGGTGATGAAGGAGATTGCCATCCCCGGGCGGCTGGTGAATTTTGTCGTCGGGGAATAGGGTTCTTCTACGATCCGGGTTGGCGTAGGCGCCTCTGCACTCCTTGTCTGCTTTAAGCGGGCAAGGAGTGCTTATTTGTTTTGGAGCGGTGAATCTCAGCCACGAACGGCCACGTCCCGGTTTCTGCTAACATCTTGCGCTTTTCGGCCCGCACGGTCGGGCTGAAAACAATCGGCAGCATCGACGACTCAGCGAGGATGGCATGTCTCAGATCGTGGTCGAAGGCCTGGCTAAAACCTACCGCATCGCGGAGCGCCAACCCGGCTTGCTCAGCCTGCTCCGGCGTCGCTGGCGCGAGGTGGAGGCCCTCAAGGACGTCAGCTTCAGTCTGCAACGCGGCGAACTGCTCGGTTTTATCGGCCCCAACGGCGCAGGCAAGTCGACCACCATCAAGATTCTGTCCGGCATTCTGCGCCCCACTGCCGGCCGCGTCGTGATCGAAGGGCGTGTCCCGTTCGACAATCGGCTACGACTTCCGGCTGCGAGTGATCGGCCGTCTGATTCAGGGCCTGCTGGTGCTGGCAGTAGCCACCCGGGCACTCGATCTTCATTGGGGTGTGGGCGAAGTTGCGTTAGCGCTCTGGACGATTGCCGGGGGTGTAGCGTTGTTCTTCGGACTGATGGTCTTGCAGGCAACGCTCGCCTTCTGGACCGTCGAAAGTCTGGAGGTGGTCAACGTGGTGACTTACGGCGGCGTGCAGGCTGCGCAGTACCCGCTCGGTTTTTACACTAGTTGGTTCCGCAACTTTCTGATTTTCGTCGTGCCGATTGCTTGCATCGCCTACTTTCCGGTGCTGGCGATTTTGCACAAGGCTGATCCGCTCGGTGCGCCAGGGTGGTTCCTGCCGCTGGCGCCCGCGGTGGGATTCGCGTTCCTTGCGACGAGCTTCGTGGCGTGGCGCTTCGGGGTGCGGAAGTACACGTCGACCGGAACTTGACTGCGTCGGCTTTAGAGCGTCCATCGGCACGTAGTACCCCCTCGCATTACGCACCCTTACCAAACACCCCTCTCGTAACCTGCCGTAAATTTTCCACTTCAAGGCACGATTGGCACGAAGCGCGGCGCTGCTATGCTCGGTTCATTCGCCCCGTCCAGCAAGGTTCAACCTCTTCCGCCGGACATGAAGACCCACTGAACCATCGCTTTACCACCCGCATGCATGACCACCACGTGGCTCGCTTGCGGTGCGCTCCCATCATGCCCATCGATCGTCTTCTTTCTCTGGCCTCTTCGTATCATCAGGAAGGCCATTTCGACCTGGCCGAAACGCATTATCGACAAGCACTGGACCTCGACCCCAATCACTGGGACGCATGCTTTAGACTCGGCCAGGTATTGATCCGGCGTGATCGGTTCGACGAAGCAATCGGCCGGCTCAGTCACCTGTTGAACCGCCCCGGCGATCACGCCGCCGTGCATCGCCAGATCGGACTCGCCGAAGCTTGCGCGGGACGGCGGCAACGCGCGCTGGATCATTTCAAACAGGCCCTTGAACACGAACCCGACGATGCCACCACCTTGCACATCGTCGCCAATCTGCAGCAGGCGCTAGGTCTCCATAGCGCCGCCGACGCGACCTATCGGCGTGCGCTGAAATTGAAGCCGCTGATCACCGTGCCCGCCATCGTCGCGCCGCCGGATTTCCGCGTGCTGTTCGTGTTCGGGCCCAGTGCGGGTAACACCCCCATCGAGTATCTGATCGAGCAGGCGCGCTTCGAAAGCAATATCGTCACCCTATTGCCGGACACGGCATACGACGTCGATCGGCTGGGCGTTTACGCAAACGTTGTCGTCAATCTGATTTCCGACGTCGATCGGGGACACGCCTTCCTCGCACCCGCGCAAGCGCTTGTCGAGCAAATTGGCGGTCCGGTCGTCAACCCTCCCAAGGCGATCGAGGGTACGGGCCGGGAGTCGATTGCGCGACGCCTTGCGGCGTTGCCGGGCTGTCGCGTACCGCAAACGCGGCAGTATCAGGCAGTTGAACTGCGCGACCTGCTCGCCTCAAATTCGTCAGCCATGCTAACGTTTCCGTTGCTGGCGAGACCCGCCGGCACACACGGCGGCGACGACTTCGAGAAGATGGAGAGTGCCTCGCAACTGCATACATTCCTTGGCGGACACGAACCACGCAGCTACTATCTCACCGCGTTTGTCGACTACCGGTCCGACGATGGCTATTTCCGCAAATACCGTTTCTTCTGCGTTGGCGACGAAATCCTGCCGTATCACCTCGCCATCGACGATAAATGGAAAGTCCACCACGTCACCACCAGCATGACCACCCATACCTGGATGCAGGACGAGGAACGGGCGTTTCTGGACGATCCGTGGCGCGTCTTCGGCGCCGCGCAGCAAGCGGCTTTGCGGTCGATTCGCGACGCGATCGGTCTGGACTATTTCGGCATCGACTGCGCGCTCGATCGTGACGGCGCCGTCGTCGTGTTCGAGGTCAATGCAAGCATGCTCGTGCATGGACGGAACCAGCAGTTTCCGTACAAGACGGCGGCGGTGGAGCGCATCAAGCAGGCGTTTCATGCTTTGCTGGAACGACTCGCGCGGCAGGGGCAAGGAAACCAGCAGGCCGACGCCGCTACTTGAACCGGTTAATCAACACGTCGGCCGCTTCGCGCACCCTATCCGATTCGCCGGAGCGAGGTATCAGCAGCGAAAACTCGACCATGGGCAACTCGGGCAGGTCGATCTCGCGTTCCAACGCCCGAACCCCGCCGGGGACAGCGGATGCATTCAGGCAAGCAATGCCGAGACCGGCTGAAAGTGCCGACTGCAAGCCGCTAATGCCTGAGGCGGTATGCGCAACGAAATAGCGGATGCGTTGTTCCGTCAGCTTCGCGAGGGCAAACCGCTGCATCGAGCAATGACCCGGCAGCGTGATCAGCGGCAACGGCGCGCTCCGATCCACCTTGTACGATGCGCCCGCAACCCACATCAGCGGTTCGCGTCTAAGCGCAACGCGCCGGTGCGCAGTGTCCTCGTCGCTCTCCTCCCCACGCCCGACGATGGACATGGAGATCCCAAGATCGAAATCGGCGCGCTCCACATCGTGTTCAATCAGCGCGCTTTTGCGGATGAAAACATGCAGACGCAGACGCGGATACTGTTCGCCCAGACCTTTCAGAATGCCTGCCAGATCAGTAGGCCGAAAGTAATCGGTGATGGCGAGCCGCAGATCGCCCGACAACACCACGCCTTGCATGTCCAGCCACGCAACGTCGTTGAGTCGCAGAAGCGAACGGGCATGCGCGAGGAGACGGTCGCCGGCCGGAGTCAGGCTGACGCCTTTCTTGCCGCGCAGGAATAGCGTCAAGGCGCAGAGCTCTTCGAGTTTCCTCACCTGTTCGCTGACCGCGGATTGCGACCGGCAGAGATGCGCGGCCGCAGCGGACAGACTGCCCAGGTCCGCGACCGCCACGAGCGTATTGAGGGCGTCAAGATCGAAGCGTCGCATGTCCTATCCAACTGGTTTTCCGATGGATGGGATCATATATTCCCGCTTTTCCAATAGCAACGACACAGGCACGATGCTGTCTCCTACTCATGTTTGGAGGGCAATATGCCTGGCATCTCTGTGAACCTCTCCGGTACGCCCAATGCGGCGCTTTCCCGCACCGTGGCGCGCGAATTGACATCGCTTACGTGCACGCTGCTCGACAAGAAGCCGGTGAACACGACGGTGGCTGTTCAGTACATCGCTCTTGAAGACTGGTTTATCAATGAGCAGTCGCTTGCGGAGCTTGGCAAAAACTCGTTCCGGCTGACGGTTTCGATTACCGAGGGGACCAACACGAAGTTTCAGATCGCGGCCTATCACAAGGCCGCGTTCGAATTGTTATCGAAGCTGCTGGACGAGGTTCATCCGCATTCGAACGTTCATGTGGTCGAATGCAGTGCGGCAGGGTATGGATACGAGGGGGTGACGCAGGAGTACCGGCATCAGCATGCTTCCTGAAGAATCCGGTGAGAGCGGAGAAGTTTGCAACGATTGCTTGCGCGGGTCGTGCTAATTTCCGGTCATGTGGCACACTTCCGGGTCTCGTCTTCGTGCCTCGGAGGCACTGCGCATGAGCCTTCTCGCCGCTATCGCCATGGCCGCAGCTATCCAATCCGCAACCATCGCGCAGACCGTACAGACCGAGCTTGAAGCACCCGGTCCAATGGGTCCCTTGCGTGGCACGCTGCTTTCGCCCGCAAGCCACGGCGCGCCCGTCGTCCTGATCGTGCCGGGTTCTGGTCCGACCAACCGGAACGGCGACGGCCCAAACGGCCTTCACACCTCAACCTATCAATTGCTCGCTGAAGGACTGCTGAGCCGCGGTATCGCCTCGGTTCGAATCGACAAGCGAGGGATGTTCGGTAGCGCATCCGCTGTACCCGATGCCAATGACGTCACCATTCAGGACTACGCGAGCGACGTGCATGCGTGGATAGCGACTATCCGCAAGCGGACCGGCGTGTCTTGCGTCTGGGTGCTGGGTCATAGCGAAGGCGGCCTGGTGGCGCTAAAGGCCGCGCAAGACAGCCACGACATTTGCGGGCTAATCCTGGTCGCCACAGCAGGACGTCCGCTCGGGCAAGTGTTGAGGGAACAGTTACGATCGAACCCGGCAAATGCCGCGATTCTGGACAATGCCATGTCGATACTCGAATCCCTCGAAGCTGGGCACGCGGTGGACGCGACGAGGATCGATCCCCTCTTGCTGCCATTGTTCGGGCCACAAATTCAGCGTTTTCTCATGAGCGAATTGACACTTGATCCCGCTACCCTGCTGGCGGGTTACACCAAGCCCGTGCTCATTATGCAAGGCATGCGGGATCTTCAGGTCGCACCTGAAAATGCGCAACGGCTAAAGCAGGCGGATCCTCGGGCGGAGCTGGTGTTCCTCCCCGATGCCAATCATGTTTTGAAGGCTGTCCATACGCCTGACCGAAGCGAAAACCTCGCCGCCTATACGGACCCGCATCTTCCTTTAGCGAACAATGTCGTTGATGCGATTTCAACCTTCGTAAAGAACTCAACGAGTGATCGTCAATAGGTCCCTGCGCTGCGTCAACCGGCGACTACCGACTCAGTAAGTCGTGCGACTCAAAGCGCCTTGCGAAAGAAATGACGCTCATGTACGCCGTCCATTTCAGTGAGGCGGCCCCATTCGGAGTAGCCTAGCTTTCGATAGAATTCCGGCGCCTGAAAACTGAAAGTATCGACGATGACCTGCTTACAGCCACGCCGCCGCGCCTCTGCCTCCGCGGCCAGCATTAGCGTTGTTGCATAACCGAGCTTCCGGTGACGCTCGTGAACCCAAAGAAAAGAGATGTCCAGATACTGCCAGTAGGTCTTGGCGGTCAGCCCGCCAATAATGTGATCCTCATCATCGCGGGCGAATACGCAAAGTCGTTGTGCCCCGCCCTGCGAAAAACGCCTGTTGTACGCGCGGGTCTGGTCAATGACAAACGCTTCGTCATCCGCCTTGGGATCGTCGGTAAGGTCCAGGTGCATGGCATGATGGTCGTAGAAAACCTCATCATTGTCGCAGAAGTATCATAAGCCAATACCAACTCTACCAAAGACACCAGTGGACAACGTTCAACTCGTCATCAAGCCCTTGACCAGCAACGACGCACCAGCATTCAAGGCGCTCCGTCTAAAGGCTATTCTGGACTCCCCAGCAGCACTGTGGCCCACCTATGAAGAAGAAGCGGGACTCACGCCTCAAGCCATCATCGAGCGGATTCGCCACAACGAGCACCTGATCGTATTCGGCGCGTTTAGCGGACTCGAGTTGATTGGCATTGTTGGCTTAAGGCGCGAGCCGCTGGCTCAGGTCGCTCATCGAGCCATGCTTTGGGGGGTCTTCGTTGACACGGCCTGGCGCGGCAGCGGTGTTGCCCGCAAATTGCTTGACACGATCGTTGCACACGCTCGCGAAATGAAGCTGCTGCAACTCCATCTCGCTGTACACACTGAGAATCCACGGGCGGAAGGGTTGTATCGATCGGTCGGATTCGAGCGGTACGGTTTCGAACCGCGTGCCATACGCATCGGGGATCGCTTCTACGACGAGCACCGTATGATGCTGCGTCTGGACGACTAGTCTCGAGAGCACTACGTGACTCGACCGCCCGCGAGCCACTGACATTGGGAACTGCCTTAAGGAGGTATCGATACGATGAGCGAACCCGATTTGAGCAACCTGGACAGTCTGGTCGAAGAGGCCATGGCGCACTGGCAAGTTCCCGGACTCGCGCTCGCAGTGGTACAGGGCGGCGAAGTCATCAAGCTGCAGGCTTATGGCACGCGCGATATGGAAACCCGTTTGCCCGTGACAATCGACACGCAGTTCATGCTTTGCTCCCTGACCAAGTCGTTCACGGCCGCCGGACTCGGCTTGCTCGTCGACGAGGGGCGGCTGAGCTGGGACACGCGCGTCCAGGACGTATTGCCGAATTTCCAGCTCTACGATCCGATCGCCTCAAAGAACCTCACCGTACACGACCTGCTTACGCATCAAAGCGGCCTGCCGCGTCACGACAGGATCTGGTCGCCGCCGGGCGAGCGCTCGCGTGCCGACATTCTGGAGGCCATGCGTTACCTGCAGCCGAGTCGCGGGCTTCGCGAGGTCAGCCAGTACTGCAATCTCGGCTACGTGGTGGCTGGCGTCGTGGCCGAGCAGATCAGCGGACAAAGCTGGGAGACCTTCACCACCGAACGCCTGCTGCGTCCGTTAGGCTTTAAGCATGTCAGTCTTTCGACGCACGCGCTTGAGGCCGCAACCGATCATGCCTCGCCGCATCCCCGAGATGCCGCTCGCGTTTATCGAGGCAGGTTGTGGCCGATGCACGCGGCGCCCGCGGGAGGCATCAACACGTCCGTCTCGGACATGGCAAAGTGGTTAGGTTTCCTGCTTTCCCAAGGCGAAGCTAACGGATCTCAGCTACTGTCGAAAAGCGTCATAGAGCAGATGATGACCCCGCAGATTTACTTTGAAGAATCGGAGTTCAGCGAGGTCGGCACTCGCCATTATGGTTTGGGGCTTCGCTGCGAGCAGTATCGCGGTGATCGAACGGTTTCGCATACGGGGTCCCTGCCGGGATGGGGTTCGATGATGAGCATGATGCCCGGGCATCGTCTCGGCGTGGTTGTCCTCACCAATCGCGATCCTGGTCCGGTGAACGAGCTATTGATCTATTCCGTCTTCGACCGCCTGCGCTCGCACGAACCTCTCAACTGGCTGGAGACGTTCCGCGAGAGGCGACGTAAAGCGCTCGACGCGGAAGAGACGGAGCGGCGCAGCCGCGAGGCGCTTAGGGCAACCTGGAGCGAACCTGCCCGGCCTTTGAAAGACTACGTCGGTGACTACGCGCACCCCGCATACGGCGAGTTCTCGGTGTTCGAAGATGAAGACGCGGGTGTATTGGGCTGGCGCTGGCGAGGCTTGACTGGCGTCCTGCTAAGCTGCGACGGCACGACGTTCGAACTCAAGGAGGACGGCGATCCCCGCTTTGGCCCGCCTCTGCAAGTGACTTTCCAGTTCAATGCGGACGGCGTTATCGACAGCTTGAGTTCACCGCTGGAACCAACCGTCGCAGACATCCGCTTCCAACGCCGCGGCGCTCTGGTGTCGCGCGGTTAATACGCGTCCCATGGTGGCCGGTCGCCGAACGCATCCGCAAGGTACTCGATAAACCGGCGCACCTTGGACGGCACGTAGCGTGCGGTCGGATAAACCGCGTGGACGGTCAACTCAGGTGCACGGTAACCAGGCAGCAGTACCACCAGTTCCTTCGCCCGGATGTGCGGTCCGAACACGAACGTGGGACCGTATGCAATACCGACTCCGGCGAGCGTCGCCGAAAGCAGCATCTGCATGTTGTTGGCCTGCATCCGGTGCGGCCCGTCTACCACGTGCTCGCGGCCCGCTTCGTCGGTCAGCGTCCATTCAGGCATCGAGACCGCCTCGCTGAATGCCAGACGAGGCGCGCGATGTAAATCCTCCGGCGTGGCAGGCACACCTTCACGCGCGAGAAACGCCGGCGAGGCACAGACGGTCATCCGGCATGGCGCGAGACGCCGCGCGACAAGTTGAGAATCAGGCAAGCGGCCAATGCGGATAGCGACATCAATGCCGTTGTTCTGCAGATCGACATACCGGTCGTCGAGCGCAACCTCGATGTTCACGTGGGGATGGCTCTCGAGATACCGCGCCACGACATCGCCCATATGCATCGCGCCGAATGTGACCGGCGCAGCGACACGCAAGGTCCCCCGCGCGGTGCTGTGTGCGTCGCTCGCTTCGCTGTTGGCGTCGTCGAGTTCTTCGAGAATCCGCTTGCAGCGAAGGTAATAGGCGCGACCGGCCTCCGTGAGGCTCAGGCTGCGCGTACTCCGCTGCAGCAAGCGCACGTTCAGATCCGCCTCCAGCGCGCTCAGATACTTCCCGGCCATGGATGCCGACAGCCCGGCACGTCTGCCGGCCGCCACCAGGCTGCCCTCGTCCACCGCTGCAACAAAAACGGCAATGCTCGCGAAACGGTCCATGGCGGGTCCATTCAGGAATTTGACGATCGACTGATGATACTGGATGCGGGATTATCGCGCCCGATGCTTCAATCTACTATCGCTTCAGGGTCCGGAAACAGCATTGAAGCAACGGGATATCGAAGGAGCATCGCAATGAAAATCGCATCGAACGGCATTCACCTCCACGTCGCCGATCAGGGCAACGGCACGCCCGCCATCGTGTTTTTGCACTACTGGGGCGGCTCGTCACGCACATGGAACAACGTCATCGCCGCACTACCGAAGGCCTACCGCACGGTCGCGCCCGATCACCGCGGCTGGGGAGACTCCGACGCCCCCGCTAGCGGCTACGCCCTCGCGGATTTCGCCGACGACGCGCAAGGTGTCATCGACTCGCTGCGGCTCGACCAGTTCGTGCTGGTCGGTCACTCAATGGGCGGCAAGATCGCACAACTGCTGGCGTCGCGTCGTCCCAAGGGACTCGCGGGACTGGTCATGGTTGCGCCTTCGCCTCCGGTGCCGCTGGTGCTTCCCGCCGAAGTGCGCGCACAGATGGAGAGCGCCTATACGTCTCGCGCGTCGGTCGAAGCAGCCATCGATCACATGCTTACCGCGAAACCGTTGAGCGCTGCACATCGCGAGCAGGTCATTGAAGACAGCCTGCGCGGCGCCCCTCAGGCCAAAGCCGCATGGCCGCTCTACGCGAGCCTCGAAGACATCACCAGGGAGGTAGCGGCGATCGACGTGCCTGCCATTGTCATCGCAGGAGAACTGGACCGGGTGGACAGTGTCGAAACGTTGCGCTCACAACTGCTTCCCCACATTCCGCACGCGCGCATGCAGGTGGTGCCGGGCAGCGGCCACCTGTCTCCGCTCGAGGCGCCGGTTGAAGTGGCCGGGTTCATTCAGGAGTTTGTCGAATCGCTTGCACATCCCTAAGTCATGCTTCGCATGCATGTCAGAATAGCGCCGATCCGCGCCTTACTCCAAAAGACTGACATGAGCTCCACGTACCTGATTCGCCCCGCCCTCGCCGACGATGCGCCGCGTATTGCGGTGCTCGGCGCGCAGGTCTGGATTCACACCTATGCGACGGCGGGCATCTCCGAGGTTATCGCTCAATACGTGCTGGCATCCTTTACACCCGAGCGATTCCGCACGCTTGCGCAAGACCCTGGCGCTGTCATGCTGGTCGCCGAGCGCGAGGGGAATCTCGCCGGCTATATCGTCGTGCGCTTCGCTTCGCAACATGCGGACATTCAGACGGAGATTGAAACACTCTACGTCCAGGCGTGCTTCGCCGGACAGGGAATCGGCTCGGGCTTGTTGACGAGGGCCAAAGAGATCGCATTGACGAAAACCGGCAGCCGCTCGATCTGGCTCATGGTGAACTCGCAAAACGAGAGCGCCATCGCTTTCTATCGCTCACTCGGCATGAAGCAAGATGGTCTGACGTACTTCGAACTAGGCGGCGTCAAACACGAAAACAAGGTGATGATTGCAGTGGATTGAAGCCCTTCACCACCGTTCCTGCGCCCGTGTGTCGCCAATACCCCGGCAACACACGGGCCTGGCATAAACCCATCAAAACCGATGCCGCATCCCCACGCCCACCACCACCTGCTGGTCCGTCGAGGAAAGCGCTTGCCCGCTTACATCGGCCGTCAATCCTGACCCGTCGCTGTCGATGTGCTGATAGCTCGCCTGCAGATACAGGTCCGTGCGTTTGGAAAGGATGTAATCGGTTTGCACCGACACTTCCTGCCACTTCGGATGATGCTGCCCACTCGCCGTAGAAAGCGCCGCGTCCGTGTACGTGTATTCGCCGGTCAGGCTGAGCGCCGGGCTCAGCGCGTAACTTGCGTTCACTTCATAGTTGTTGAAGCTCGCACCCTGGCCGTTCTCCGCGAGACCGAGACTGTTCGCCCCGTTGATCGTATCGAGCCCACCCAGTTGCGTGCGCGTCCACACGAAGCCGAACCGCGCCGCGCCAACGGTGTAGTTCGCACCCGCGCCATAGATTCGTTGCTGTGCGGCGATGAAGGTGCGGTCAGTCAAGGTCAGTGCGCCGTTTGTGTTGCTGCTGCCGCCGTTGTTAGCCTGCAGGTAGCCCGCACCGAGACTCAACGGACCCGCATTGTACGCAGCGCCGAAGCTGTACAGACGATTGTCGTCAAAGCCGCCCGCTTCGTTCGAGAAGCCGTACAGCGTGCCGAAGCGCAATCCTTCGTACGACGTACTGGTGAACTTCACCGAGTTGTTGACGCGGAATGAGTTATTCAGGTTGTCGTTGTCGAACGGATGAGCGGAAAAATTGTTGCCACCCGGATGAATGCCGGTGAAGCTGAGCGGCGCAACATAGTCCACGACCGAGTCGTACTGGCGTCCGAGCGTCACCGTGCCGAAGCGGTTGTTCGACAGCCCTGCATACGCCTGATAGCCGAACTCCCGGCCGCCCTGGCGAAGCGATCCGTTCATTACGCTAAAGCCGTTTTCGAGCTGAAAAATCGCTTTTGTACCGCCACCGAGATCTTCATGACCGACGAAGCCCCAATGACTGCCCGTCACGTCGCCGCTGCCCGCTTGCCATGCGGCATGCCCCTTCGCGTTGCTCGTATAGGAAAGGCCCGCGTCGATCACCCCGTAGAGCGTCACGCTCGATTGTGCCTGCACCCCGCAGGCGTACCCCGCCGCGCATAGGGCGATAACCAAAGTCTTCTTCATGTTTGTCCTGAAGTTTCTAGTGAGCCGCCCGCGCGCGACCGCACGACACCGCGGCTGGGCGGTGTCGTGCGGAGCGAGCCGAAAGCGGCATGGAAGGGGCTGGCTGGGCCGTATGGCTAACGGCTGGCGATGCCCGTCTAAGCGACGAGTCCGTCGATCAGAACCTGATGGTGGCCGCGCGAGCATGGCTCGATACGCGCGGCGACACCGAATACCTGGCCGAGCGTCGCCGGTGTGACGACCTCGGGCGGCGGCCCGAAGCGCACGATGCGCCCCTCGTGCAGCAACATCGCGCATTCGCAGGCGCGCATCGCCGCATTGATGTCGTGCAGGACCACGACGGTCACGATCCGGCTTTCGCGCGTGACCTCGCGCAGCACCTGCATCACGTGGAACTGGTGATTCAGATCGAGCGCCGAGAGCGGCTCGTCGAGCAGCAACACTTGCGGGTCGCGCACGAGTGCCTGTGCAATGCCGACGAGTTGCCGCTGACCACCCGACAATTCATCGAGCGAGCGTGAAGCGAGGTCGTCGATCCCGAGCCTGCGCAGAATCGCATGCGCATGCACAAGATCGTCGCCGTGCGCGGCATGCGCCGACGCAGCGCCATATCCGCGCGTGGCGCGACATGCCACCAGCACCGATTCGAGCACTTGCAGGCGCACGCCCGCGGGCAGCGCCTGCGGCAGATAAACGACGCTATGCGAACGGGCGCTCGCCGCCGACAAGGCGAGCGTTTCGCCGTCGAGCGAGAGCGAACCGGCGTGGACCCGCGTGAGACCCGCCAACGCGCGCAGCAACGTGGACTTGCCGCTGCCGTTCGGGCCAAGCAGCGCAGTGATCTGACCACGCGGCAAGGGACCCGCTTCGAGCGAAGTCAGCACCTGGCGCTTGTCGTAGCGCACGCTCAGATCGTGAATGCACAGGCCGTTCATCCCATTTGCCCCTGCGAACGCACGACGATGCCGAGAAACAGCGGAATGCCCACCAGCGCCGTGACGATCCCAACCGGAATCAGCACGCCCGGAATGATCAGCTTCGAAGCAATGGACGCCAGCGAGAGCGTCAGCGCGCCAATCAGCATGCTGCCCGGCAGATAGAAACGATGGTCCTCGCCGAACAAGGTGCGCGCGATATGCGGCGCAATCAGTCCGACAAAGCCGATCGTGCCCACGAACGATACCGCCAGCGCCGACAGTACCGACACGCGCAGCAGCGTGGAGAGCCGCAGGCGCCGCACGTCGATACCAAAACTGGCCGCGCGGTCTTCGCCGAGACGCAACGCGGTGAGCGTCCAGGCGTTGCGCATGGACAGTGGCAACGCTAGCGCCAACGCAATCGCCAGCACGCTGATCTTGGGCCAATCGGCGCGCGCCAGCGAGCCGAGTGTCCAGAACACGAGACCCTGCAGGGCATCGGCCGAGGCCATGAACTGCATCAGCGAAACCAAAGCATGAAACGCGAACACCAGTGCGATGCCCAGCAGCACCACACCTGCGGTATTCATGCCGCGCCAGCGCGCAACCGCGTCGAGCAGCAACGCGGAAAGCAGCGCGAAAACGAATGCGTTAGCCGAGACGATCCACGTCTGCGACACGCCGGGAATGGCGACGTCCAGCACAATCGCAAGCGACGCGCCAAACGCGGCCGCTGCCGACACACCGAGCGTATAGGGGCTCGCGAGCGGATTGTTGAGGATGGTCTGCATTTCCGCACCCGACAAACCCAGCGACGCGCCCACCAGCAGCGCCATCACCGCATAGGGCAAACGAATCTGCCAGACGATCACGGTCGTCGCCGGATCGGCGGCAGCGCGGTCGAAGACCGTATGCAGCAGCGCCATCAACGGCAACCCCGATGGTCCGGTGCGCAGATCGAACAGCAACGCGCAAACGATCAGCGCCATCACGGCGAAGAGCCACATGACGCGCCGGTACGTGAGACGTTTGTAATGCCGCACGCTAAGATCGTGCGGCGCGGCCTGATGCTGAAGAGTCGCCATGAACCGCCCGCTCAGTGCAACGCTACCGGCGTAGCGGCCCGAGCGGCATCCCCGGTCCCATCTACCCAATAGGCGCCGTCCGGCGGCACCGCGAGGAAGCGGCTATATAGTTCGGACTGCGTTGCATTGACGTCCAGATCCTTGAACTGCTGCGGATAGAACCATTTGGCGAATGCCTCGATCGCCACGATGTTGTACGGCGAGTCATAGTAATTGTGCGAGATACCGTGCACGCGACCATCGTGAATTGCCTTGATGGTGTCGAAGCCCGGCCGTGCGACGAGGGCCGCGAGACTCGCTTGGGCATCGTGCCCGCTCGTCAATGCGCCGACGCGTAGCGAAGCCAGGCCCGGTTTGCTGCGGCTGCCGGTGGCGATATACACGTCGGGCTGCGCAGCGATGATCTGCTCCATGCTGATGTCGCCCAGCACACCCGGCACTAACCCCGCCGCGATGTTGCGACCGCCTGCGGCCTCGATGAATTCTCCGAAGTTGCCATTACCCGCGGTGTGGCAACATCCCGCATCCCAGACGCCGGCGAGCAGGTCGATAAAGACCTTGGGTCGCTGCTGCGCCGGGATCCGGTTCACCACCGCTTGCACTCGCGCCAGATGCTGCTGATAAAACTGCACGTAGGCGTTGGCCTCCTGCTCGCGGTGCATCACCTTACCGAGCAGTTCGATACTCGGCAGGGTGTTCTGCATGGGATGCAGCCGGAAGTCGACGAATACCACCGTGGTACCCGTCGCCTCCAGTTGCTTGACCAGCGCGTTATAGCGGCTCGGACCGTGGCCCGCGAGACTGAAGATGGCGAGATCGGGCTTGAGGCTCAACGCCTTCTCGTCGCTGATGCTATCTTCCGTGGCTTTGCCGATCAGCGGAATCTGCTTGATGCCCGGGAATTTCGCGGCGTAGGCGTCGAAGGTCTGCGGATCCATCGTCGGCAAGTCGCCCTGCCAGCCCACGATCCGGGCCAGCGGCTGCTTCCCTTCCAGCAGCGCCACCGCCATTAGCAGACGGCTTTCGCCGAGCAGGATGCGATGCGGCTCAGCCGGAATGCGAACCGTGCGGCCCGCCAGATCGGTCACGGTCTGCGCCGGTACCGCGACCGTAGCCGGCGGCGTCGCGGCGTGCGCGGCCATGCTGGCCCCGAGGGTCGCGAAGCTGAGCACCGCGCAGGCAGTCAGGGCGCGCGTGGCCGCGCGGAGTGGGCGTGCGAACGACTGAAACCGGAAAATCGACATGGTATAGTGCGTAAATGAGAATGATTGCCATTTGCGGGCTCCACTTTAGCGGCGCAATGTAATGGCAATGTGTTGAAACACGGCTGTTTTGTAATGGAATGTGTTGGCGCAAACGCGAGCGTAAAAATCGCGTTGCGGATAGCATGCGAGCCGCCCACAAGAACGGAACGATGGACCACATACTCGTTGTCGACGATGACCCCAACATTCGCCAGTTGTTGCAGGACTACCTGCGCAGCATGGGCTATGGGGCCACCGCCGTCGAAAGCGGCGTGCAGATGAAGCAGGTCATCAACACCTCGCCCGTCGATCTCGTCGTACTCGACCTGATGCTCGAAGGCGAAGATGGTCTGGACATCACGCGTGAGCTGCGGCGCACGCACGCCGTGCCGATCATTATCCTGAGCGCGCGCGGCGGCTTGCTCGACCGCATCCTCGGCCTCGAGATGGGCGCCGACGATTATTTGCCCAAGCCCTTCGATCCGCGCGAGCTCGTCGCCAAGATCAAGGTGGTGCTGCGGCGCACGCGCAGCGTGCCGGGCGAACGGCTCACGGATTCGTCTACGTTCGTGAGCTTTGCCGGCTGGAAACTCGACACGCGCATGAAGCAGATGCTCTCGCCCGACGGCGTGGTGGTCTCGCTCGGCGGCTCCGACTATCGCGCGCTGCGCACGCTGCTCGATCACCCGAACCGGCCACTGTCACGCGAGTTTCTGCTGGACCGGGTGTTCGGCAAGGAACGCACGCCGCTCGACCGCTCCATCGATGTTTGCATCAGCCGTCTGCGCCAGCATCTCAAGGATTCGCCACGCGGCTCCGGGTTGATCCGCACCATGCGTAACGAAGGCTACATGCTGGTGGCCGATGTCACGCACGAAGCCTGAGCGGCGCATCGCCATGAAACTGCGCTTTTGGCCCGACACGCTATATGGGCGACTCGTGCTGATTCTCGTCGTGGGCATGTTTGCGGGGCAGCTCTTCACTAGCACCATCTGGTTCGAGACTCACGACAACCGCACGCTTGAGATTCCCGCGCGCCTCTTTGCCAGCCGCCTCGCCGACACCGTGCGGTTGCTGCAGCATGCTCCGGATGAGACCACGCGCCATGCGATTGCCGCGGAGCTCGCCGATCAGCGCTACCGTCTGCAATGGATCGATACGCCCGCTACGGCACCCGCAGGTTCGCTCGCGCAACGCACGGTGAGCGACCTGATCGCGGGCGTGATTCACCGGCGGCTCGGCGAGCCGATCGAGGTCCGCCTGCTCGACGTGCAGTTGCGCGACGAAACCGGCCGCCATCACGGCATCCTCAGCCTGTTCAATTCGCGCATGCCGTCCGGCGATTTTCATCTGCAACTGAGGTTGCCACAGGGCGAATGGCTCGATGTACAGGCCAATGAAGGCCAGGCCGGCATGCTGACTGAACCAGGCACGCTCGTGCTCGACTATTTGCTGCGGATCTATCTGGTGCGGCTAACGGCCGTCCTTCTGCTGGCACTCGTGGCCGTGCGATTTGCTGTAAAGCCATTGAAGGAACTGGCCAAGGCGGCCGAGGCGCTTGGCCGCAACATTCATCGGCCACCGCTGCCGGTGACGGGACCGCTTGAAGTGCGCACCGCCGCGCAGTCGTTCAATTCGATGCAGGAGCTACTATCCCGCAGTCTCGCTGAACGCACGCGCTTTTTGACGGCCGTCTCGCACGATCTGCGCTCGCCGCTCACCCGCTTACGGCTGCGCATGGAAATGTTGCCCGATGCCGAATCGCGAGAACGGCTGCGCGGCGATCTCGACGAGATGGAAGCCATGGTAGGCGCGACGCTCGACGCCGTTCAGGGCGTGGAGATTACCGAAGCGCGCCACGAGATCGATATCAATTCGATGCTCGAAGGGCTTGCTGAGGATGCACGCGAGGCGGGCCACGACGTGAGCGTCGAAGGTCGTGCGAATCGTCCTTTGTCAGGCTATCCGCGCAATCTGAAGCGGTGCTTGCAGAACCTGCTCGACAATGCGATCCGCTACGGTGGCGCAGCAAGCATCCGCGTGAGCGACGACGAGAACCTGCTGCGCATCGTCGTCAGCGATCCGGGTCCCGGCATTGCGGACGAGGCCTTGCTCGAGCGCGTATTCGAGCCGTATTTCCGCGTCTCGGGTTCGCGCAACGGCGCAAGCGGCGGCACCGGCCTCGGGCTGACGATTGCACGCAGCGTCGCGGCCGCGCATGGCGGCACGCTCACCTTGCGCAACGGCGCGGTCAAAGGATTGGAAGCCACGCTCGCGTTGCCACGCGACGGCCGCGCCGCCGAACTGTCGTGGAAAATCGGCTAGGCGCGCGTCACGCTTTCTTGCCCGCGGCGGCTGCCGCGCGTGCGGCATCCTCCTCCTGCAGTTTGCGCCACAGAATCTTGCCGCTGCCGGACTTGGGCAACGACGTCACGAACTCGACCAGCCTCGGCGCCTTGTAAGGCGCCATCTGCTCATGCGCCCAGGCGATGACCTCGCTCTCCGTCAACGTATCCGCGTAGCCCGTAGCGGGCACCACCAGCGCCTTCACGGTCTCGCCGCGGCGTTCGTCCTGCACGCCGATCACACAGACCTCATGGATGCCCGGATGCCGGTACATCAGCGCCTCCACCTCCGCCGGCCAGACCTTGTAGCCCGACGCGTTGATCATGCGTTTGAGGCGGTCGGTCATGAAGAAATAACCGTCCTCGTCGATATGGCCCAGATCGCCCGTGCGTAAGAAACGCTTGCCATCGAGCTCGACGAACGCTTCGGCCGTACCCTTGGGATTGCGCCAGTAACCCTGCATTACCTGCGGCCCGTTCACGACGATCTCACCGGTTTCGCCTCGCGCCAGTTCTTGTAACGAGGCCGGGTCGATCACGCGCGCGTCGAGATCGAACACCGGAATGCCAAGGCACTGCGGCTTGGGACGCTGCGGCGGATTGATGTGCGTCGCGGCGATCGTCTCGGACATGCCGTAACCTTCCACATAGTCGAGGCCGGTCAGGTCCTTGAGCTTGCGTGCAATCGCGGCGGGCATCGCCGCGCCGCCGCCGCGCGTACCGGTCAGTCGGGAAAGATCGTATTCGGCCAGCTTGGGGTTGGACAGAAAGTCGACCATCATCGTCGAAATGGACTGCCACGACGTGATGCCGTAACGTTGCATGCACTGCGCAGCGGCGTCGCGATCCCAGCGCGGCAATATGACAATCGTTGCGCCCGCATACAACGGCCCGTTCATACCGCCCTGCATGCCGGTGACGTGAAACATCGGCAACACGGACAGATGCGTGCTGTCCTGCGATCCCGCGAACCAGACACTGCAACCGACCAGCGTGCTCATGACGCTGCGATGCGTATGCATGCAACCCTTCGGCCTGCCTGTCGTACCCGATGTGTAGGGCATCACGCAGAGGTCATCCGGGCCTGCGGTCAACGGCCCTGGCGCGAGGCGCCGTTCGAGCACCGTACTCCAGGCCGTTACGCCGGCACGTTCAATCAATCGCTTCGGCGCCGCTACGAATTCGGGTGGGGTGATCGACGACGGGCGTTTCAGGTAGTCGCTATAGGTTGCGACAATCGCATGCTTCAACCCCTGCCCGGCTGCCTCGCCCAGCAGCGGCTCGATCTGCGGGTACAGGTCCTGCGGCACGATCGCGGTCGTCGCACCGCTGTCCTCCACGTAGTGACGCACCTCGTCCGTCAGGTTCATCGGATTGACCGGCACCACCACCGCATTCGCCCGCAAGATGCCGTAGTACGACAACACCCATTGCGGACTGTTCTGCATATAGAGCAGCACGCGATCCCCGGCTTTTACTTCGCATTCCTGTTGCAGAAAGCCCGCAATACGCTCGGCTTCGTCCCTGAACTGCGCGAAGCTCAGCGGCGTGTCGTAGAAGATGATGAACGGCTTGTCCGGGAAACGCGTCGCCGCCACTTCCGCGTTATAGAACAGGCTGGTTTGCGGCAGGCTCAGATGATGCGGCACGCCAGCCGGCCAGTGCGCGTGATGAAGGGTGTTCATGGGGGACTCCAGTTATCACGTTTCTTGAGCACGCCCAAGTACCGTCACACGATGCTAGCGCCGCCGTCCACCGCCAGATTCTGACCGGTGATATGCCGCGATGCCTCGCTGGCGAGAAACACCACTGAGCCCTTCAGATCCTCCTCGCCGCCAAGCCGGTGCAGCGGCGAATGCGCAATGATCGACTCTTCCATGGTGGCGAGCAAACCCGCCGACATCTTCGATGGGAAAAAGCCGGGACAAATCGCATTGACGTTGATATTGTGGCGCCCCCACTCCGAAGCCAGCGCCCGCGTAAAGTTGATCGCCGCGGCCTTCGAGGTGTTGTAGGCAATCGTATTCATGCCTGCCGGCGCGCCCTTCAGACCCGCGATCGAAGCGATGTTGATGATCTTGCCCGCGCGGCGCGGAATCATGCTGCGCTTGCCCACTTCACGCGCGAGAAAGAACGGCGCGTTGATGTTCAGATTCATCACCTTGTGCCAGGCCTCGTCGGGATAGTCTTCCGCTGGGGCGCCCCACGTGGCGCCAGCGTTATTGACCAGAATGTCGATGTGGCTGTACACGGCCAACACGTCGCTGACAAGGTCGGGAATCCTCTCGAATCTGGCGAGATCGTTGACGAAGGTTTGGACCTCGATGCCCCGCTCTTCCAGATGTGCCTTCGCTTCCGCGAGTTCGTCGGCCTTGCGTGCGGTGATCGCCACGCGGCAGCCCATTTCACCGAGCGCCTCGGCCATCTGCAAACCGAGTCCGCGCGAGCCGCCGGTAATCAGCGCCACCTTGCCTTCCAACTGAAACAGGTCTTTGACATGCATCCGGCGTCTCCTTGATAAGGACTTTTGGGTTTGCTTTTTTCAAGCCATCATACGTGCGGAGATTCGCCGTGTAAATAAAAGCATGGTCGTTTTATTTGTGCGTAAACTGCTGTGAATCGCCTGTCATCGGGACTTACCCGACTGTCCGACTCATGGCATGCTGCTGTGACGAGCGTAGGCTGCTTCACGGCACCCCCGCGCCAACGCACGTTTTACTTCGGCTAACAACATGAAAGCGAGGCATTCATCCTTGAGCAAAGCGGCGCGCATTATCTTTCTGGTCCTCTGCCTGTTCGCAGGCCCGGCTCACGCTTATACGACGACGACCTGCGAGGAAACCTGGTACGTCCCGACACCCGGGAAGGAATTCTCGGGTTCGACCGCATCGTGGACGAAGGTCAAGGAGGGGGATTGTCAATCGCATAGCATGAAACTTCTCGAGCTATGGAACTCGGGCCACTCCGAGAGCTTCGCGATGGTCGACGGCAAGGGCTACTACGTAAAGTTGACCGAGGTGCCGGAAGGGCCCGGTTGTCACGATCGCGGCGCCCCCGTCATCGATCCGCAGTGTTTTCTTCCCGACGCGCTGAGGCACTACGAGGTCCACAAGGAGAGGCAGTACTACCAGGTCACCAGCGGGCGCGAGCTGAAGTTACTGGACGAATCATCCGTCAAGGGCGGTACGGCTGCCAGCGGCTGCAAGCCGGGACTGTATGCCTCGGACGGTGTTTCGCTGTTCTATGCCACCCATGCCTTTGACGATGAGAGCGGCGTGTTTCCGTATACGCCCGTGCGGATCGAAGGCGCCGACCTGGCCAGCTTCAAATGCTTTACGCCGACGGGATCGAACGACGATCACGAATGGGCGCACGATAAAGACCACGTTTTCTATTTCGGCCGAACGATCAATGGAATGTCGCCCAACTTTCCCGTTCGCGTGCAAGGCGACCCTCGCAGCGTGACCTCGTTCATCATCAACGGAGACAAAGTGTTCGAGGTGTCGTGGGACGAGGTGACCTTGCGTCCGGACATGAAACCGGATCTGCATCTGCTGTCGCCCAATTTCATGACTGACGGGACATCCGTTTTCGATAGGGAAG
This sequence comes from Paraburkholderia sp. GAS38, assembly GCF_050434965.1. Taxonomy (NCBI): domain Bacteria; kingdom Pseudomonadati; phylum Pseudomonadota; class Betaproteobacteria; order Burkholderiales; family Burkholderiaceae; genus Paraburkholderia; species Paraburkholderia sp. GAS38. The sequence continues at coordinate 85,216 of NZ_JBNDJO010000017.1, forward strand.
GCAAGAAAATCCAGGGGCTAAATGCGGCAGCCTTGAAGATCGTCATGCCGGTTTGCCCCATACCGGGGTATCCGCAACTGAATTGCACGCCTTACGACAGCACGATCCCAACCGGCATGGTTCTCGACGGGGGCATTGCTATCGAAAATGGCGTGATCGCATTTCCGCGCTTCGGCAGTCATGTTTTCAGGCACGAGGGGTTGAATGCCGGCAATGTGACGTACTTCTTCCTTAAGCGCGATGACGCGCAACCCGACGCATTCATGATTTTCGACAACCGGTTGTACCGGTTACGTGCCCTGGTAGATCAACTGTCGGACTACGATGCGCGAACCCAACAGCGGCTTAAAGACGGGGTAGTCATTCACGGCTCGCTAAGAAGCGCCAAATGCGGCTTCGTCGACGACGACAAGGGCCCGATAGACATGGAAACGCTGGAGCGGTATTCGCCAGACTCGCCTTATCCGAAGCAAAACTGTTAGAGCGCCCGGCAGCGGCGGCGCGCTGTTCATGTGCGTCGAGCGCTGCCGCGTTGTTTAGGCATTCAACCGGCATAAGCGCGCCTAAAGAGCAGCGGCCTTAGCGGAACATATTGCTGTCTTCATACTCTAAGAAGCTAGTTCCAAGAAAGTAGCGAGCATGGAAGATCTAGCCAATCTTCATGCTCTGCCGACCAAAAAATAAAACCAGCCTATCCATGCCCCCGACCAATCCGCTACTTGCTGCTACGGACCTCCCGCTCTTTTCCCAACTCAGACCTGAGCACATCACACCGGCACTCGATGTCCTGCTAGCCACCGCCCAGGCTACGGTTGACAAAGCCACCCAGCCAACGACGCCAGCAACCTGGCAAGCCGTTGTCACGACCGTCGAGCTTGGAACCGAGCCGTTGGCCCGCACCTGGCGCACGCTCACGCATCTGGGCGGTATGATCGACACGCCGGCGTTTCGCGAAGCCTACGATCAGAACCTCACACGGGTCACGGCATTCTGGGTGGCGTTTGGCCAAAACCTGGCGTTGCACGAGAAATATCAAGCCATGGTGGCAAGCCCGCAAGCAGCGCAACTCTCTGCGACGCGTCGCAAGGTGCTCGACGATGCCCTGCGCCATTTCCGCATGGCAGGAGCAGAACTGCCGGAGGCGAGTAAGGCGCGCTTTGCGACAGTGCGTGGAAGGCAAGCGGCGTTACACAAAGCGTTTCTGGACAACGTGCAGGACGCGCGGGATGCATACGCGTGTTGGGTCTATCGCGAGGAAGAACTGGCGGGACTGCCCGAGGACGTGCGCGAGGCCGCCCGTGAAGCCGCCAATCAGGACTCGGGCGCACAGACGGGGCTCGCATGGAAATTCACCCTGCACGAGCCGTTTCATACAGCGGTGCAGCGTTATGCCGAGCATCGCCCGCTGCGCGAGAAAATGTACGGCGCCTGGTCGACCCTCGCGTCCGAACTGGGCCAGCAATATGCCGCCGACAAGCCGGAATGGAATAACACGCCGGTGATGCTCGAGCTGCTTGCCTTGCGCCAGGAAGAGGCCGAACTGCTGGGCTATCAGAACTATGCGGAGGTTTCGCTTGCCCGCAAAATGGCTGAGACCCCAGCTCGAGTCGTCGCCTTTCTGGAAGATCTTGGACAGCGTGCGAGTTCGAAGGCGGCAAACGACTGGGCGGAGCTGAGTGCTTTCGCTGAAGAGGTTCTGGGCATCTCTCCGTTGAAAGATTGGGATGTGGCCTTCGTCGCAGAGCAACTGCGCCAGCAGCGCTATGACTTTTCGCAACTCGAACTTCAACAGTACTTCCAGGAACAAGCCGTACTGGATGGGTTGTTCCAGATCGCGCAAACCCTGTTCGGCATCGAGATTAAACGGGCGGATGGCGAAACCTGGCATCCTGATGTGCGCCTGTTCCAGGTTGCCGACAAAGACGGCACTTTACTTGCTCACTTCTATCTCGATCCCTACGCACGCGAAAGCAAGCGTGGCGGCGCATGGATGGAAGACGGACGCACGCGCCATCTGAATGCCCATGGGGAGGTCGTGCGTCCAATCGTCTATCTGAGCTGCGATATCTCGCCGCCGGCCGGCGACAAACCCGCACTGCTCAGCCATACCGACGTCATTGACCTATTCCACGAATTCGGTCACGCGATGCACCATATGCTCACGACGGTCAATGAACTCGCGGTATCGGGTGTCAATGGCGTCGAGGGCGACGCCATCGAGCTGCCCTCGCAGTTCATGGAGAATTTCTGCTGGGAGTGGGACGTCCTGTCGGCGATAAGCTCGCACGTCAAAACCGGCGCATCTTTGCCGCGGGATCTGTTCGACAAATTGACAGCGGCCAGGCATTTTCGTAGCGGCTTGCAGATGCGGACTCAAGTGGCGCTCGCCATGTTTGACATGCTGATTCATCTTGGTGGCCCCGCGACACTGCCAACGGCATCTAGCACAGATGCGTCATCACTATCGCCAGTCGCAGCGCTCTGGGTCGATGTCAATCGGCGTTATCGCTTCGAACCTCTGATGCCCATCTCGCGCTACTGCAATCAATTCACTCACATCTTCGCCAGCCCCGAATATCCAGCCGGCTTCTACGGATACAAGTGGGCCGAACTGCTGTCGAGCGACGCCTATGGCGCCTTCGAAGAAGCCGCGCAAGCCGGACAGGGCAATGTCCTCGACCCACACACGGGAGCCCGCTTCCGAGCCGAGATCCTCGCAGTCGGCGGCAGCCGTCGAGCGCTCGATTCGTTTGAAGCCTTTCGTGGCAGGGCGCCGGATATCGGAGCGCTATTGCGGCACTGCGGCGTTGAAGGGCCACTCGAGTCACCTGAAGTCGCGTAACGCATTCACCAGAACGAGCCGATCCCCACCAGGAGCGTCGCCCTATGGCGTCCTCAATCAATTCGAACGCAGAAACCCGGGCAACCGCGTTCCGTTGGTTCTGGTTCGCGAATCTGGCGATCCAGATGGGCGGCCGCTCATGGGCTCTGGCACTTCCGGTCCTCGCCATTCAATACCTCTCGGCCGACAGTCGCCAGGTCGGCTACCTGACGGCGGCCGAAACAGTTGGCCCCATGCTATTGCTGCTGCCCGCTGGCGTATGGATCGATCGCATGTCCAAACGTTACGCGATGATTTTCTCGGCAGTGAGTCGCGCGTTACTGATCGGCACGGTCCCGATCGTATGGCTGAGTGGGCGGCTTGGCATGCCGTATCTCTACATCATTGCGCTGTTCGTCGGCGTGGCCAGTCATTTCTACAGCATCGCCTATCAGGCGTACGTACCTTTGCTGGTCGGATCTAACGGAAGCTATCGCGCCAACTCGCTGCTCACAACGTCATCGCGAGCCGCCGACGCCGGCACGCCTATCGTGATCGGCTTCGTGATGAAACTCATCAGCGCCCCCCTCGTGGTTCTGCTGGATGCCATCGGATATCTTGCCTGCGCGGCAATCCTGACGCGCGTACCGCATAAAGAAGAGGCGCATGCCAGTACGAGCAAGCGCGGTCTGCGTCAGGAGATGATCGACGGATTCCGCTTCGTCTGGTCCGAACCCGCCTTGCGCGTCATTGCACTCGCGATGGTCTTCTCGAACTTCTTTGCCACGGCGCTCACCACCCTGACGCCCATCCTGGTGCTTCAGACGCTGCGGCTCGGACCGGCCGGGCTGGGTAGCGTCTACTCATCGGTCGCGGCAGGTGGCCTGGTGGGCGCACTGCTGCTCGGGCGAGCGCGGCGCCGGTTCGGCATCAGCACGCTACTCACCGGGGGACTGGTTGTGGCGGCCGCGTTCTCGATACTGACGCCGCTGGCCGCAAGCCTGCCGATCAACGAAACGCGGCTTGCGCAGGCAGTGTTGATAGCCTCGATCTTCGGTACGGCCTTCGGCGGTGTCTTCTTCGCCGTCTCGCAGATCAGCCTGCGGCAGATGGTATGTCCAAAGGATTTGATGAGCCGCGTCAACGCAACGATGCGATTCGTGCTTTGGGGCACGATGCCGCTCGCCAGCATGATGGCGGGACTCAGCGCACATAAGCTCGGCCTCGTACCGACGATGTGGATTGCCGCGCTCGGTGCGCTGGCCACAGTATGGCCGATCGTCGGCATCGCCCGCCATATCCCGCCGCAGGTCGCCGATTCGGCGAAAGCCCATAGCCGATAAACGGGAACACCCTTCAGATTTCCGCGCGAATGCCGATATACCTGATGCTATTCACATAGCAAGAGTCAGTCGGATTGACCTCTTCGGATACGCGAAGACAAGAGGGCACGCGGATGCGGTTCGTTCACGAAAGCAAGGCACATACACATGCACGGGGCTGCCGTGGGGTTTCGATCTTCGGACCTTCCCGGCCTCAGCGCAGTGCGGCGGTTCGTTTGCGCGGGGTGCGCAAAACGCTAACGTTCGGCGCTGCCGTGCCTTTTCTGCTGGGCAGCATCGCCAAGACGACACCAGCCTCGGCGGCTGAACTGGCGCCGATCGCCGTGAGCCTCGTCGTACAAGAGACCTGCGAAATCCGCTCTTCGGACGCGACAAAAACCTTCGCCCTGCCCAACGTATCGTGCCTGCACGGCGCGGCGAACGCGATCGGGCGTGGGCCACTGGATCCGACGCAGCCGCTCTCCCAACTTCAAGCCGCGAAGCAAACCACGCAAAGCACGGTTTTGACCGTTGCGTTCTAAACGGACATCGTCAACCGGGTTCCCCTTCCCAGCTCATTCAACGTCACGTCAAAAGCTGATGGTGGCGGTGATCGTATCGCTGTAACTGCCGGGCGCCGGCGTGCTCTGCTGCGGCACCAGACCATACACACTGAAAACCTGGGCGATGCCGGTACCCGTTCCCGTTGCCATGACGGTGCCGCCGGTGCCGTCACCCCATGCGCTCGTATGCGCCGAGTCGACATACAGTTGGTAACCGACACTCCCCCCGCCGCCTGAGCGCTGCATCTGCCGGGCCGCAACATTGGCGCTCGCGCCACCGTTGAGCGCAATCCGGTAAGCGTCGCCATTGGTGCACTGCGCCGTGATCGATCCTGTCGCGCTCAATGCGCTGCTCAGCACGCCGGCTGCGCCAAACGCGACGTTGGTCGCGCTGATGTTGCAGTTGTTGATGACGGTGGCGCTTGCGCTGAACGCGAACGTGCTTTCGGTGGCGGTCAGCGACGCACACGTCGGAGCACCCAGCAAATAGAATCCATAGTTGAGCGAAGTCTGGTTGCCGCCGAAGTTCTGCGTATAGACGGTGCTGGCGTTGCTCACGGTGGGTACCGTGGGCTGGTTGGCGGCGATCTGCCCGTAGAAGGTGACGGAGGCGCTGGCGGTTGTCCCCGAGAGAGGTTTGACGAGCGCCAGCGAAATCGGTGTCGTGCCGGAGTAGATCGATCCCCACGTCAGCGAGTGCGCCGCATCCTGGTAGAGGTCGTACTGCATCTGATTGCTGCCGTTTGCCAATGCACGCGGACTGGTGCCGCCAAGATTCAGACAGACCTCGACGTTCGGCGTCAGCGTGATGGCAGGCCATGTGCAGGTCACCGTGACGGTGCCGGTCGTACTGACCGCACTGCGGTTGATCGGACTGACCGAGCCAAAATTGACCGCTGACGCGCTGGCATTGCAGCTTTGTGCGTGCGCGCCCTGCATCATGCCTGCCAGCAAGCATGCGACCCAGAAGATGATGGCGACCCGCCTCATGGCCCGACTCCGGCGTGGTCCGATAAGGGCCTGCACGTCAGAGGCCCGATGGTCGGCAAGGAGCCATCCTTGGGCCGAGCATAGTCGAAGCTCACCGCGCAACGCAGCGCACCGCTTGTGACGACGAGATGGTTGGTCTGCTGGAGGCCGTCGACGAACGTCATGCCATCGTAACCGACGATGGTGTCCTTGCCGCTTTCCACCTCGTGCACACGCGCACCTGGCGGCAGGACCTTGCCGTCCGGATCATGCAGAATCAGCGATGCAGCGCTGTAGCGTGTCACGCCGAAGCGCGCCAGCACACCGGACTGTGCTTGCGGTACGAGGTCGGCCGACGTCGTTGCGATGCGCGCGTCGGCGGGCAGATTCATGCTGTCGATGCTGACCTGGTTGTGCTGGTACGAGTTGAGGTCCGGAATCAACAGATGGCCGCTGCTGTCGGTCGTGCCGATCACGCGGTTTTCATGCAGCACGGGGATGCCCGCCACGCCGTCTGTCGAGACGAGCGCAAAACCATCGTCAATGCGCCGCGAAGGCTCAAGCACGTGATCCATTAGCACGACTGCGCCGGTGAGATCGAGCGAACCGCTCGTGTGCCCCGCAAGATTCTGCACGACACCCGTAACTTCGCCGTCGTTGCCGAGGTACTGCAACTGGCCCTGCTGAAACGGCACGGCGCCGTTGTCGCCGGCCTGAACGCCCCACCCCCAGCCACCGCCGTAGTCGGGCGGCCGGACTGCGTTGAGGTTGTAGTTCGACTGGCCGCCCTGCCGCCCCACGCTCGCATTGATCGACGTGTTGTGACCGAGGCCGAAGCTCAGGCCTAAAAACACACCGCGCGAGCTGTGCTGCTTGAAGTCCTGATACGCACTGAGGTTCACGGAGGCCAGGTTGCCGAAGTCCAGCGTGTATGAAACCGAGCCGATCTGCGAAGACGGCGCCTGGGGAAAGCGGTACCCGATATAACTCACTGAAAACGTCTGGTGGCTGAAGAATGGCAACGCCAGCGTGACGGTGTCGGTCGCCGTCGGCACCGGTGTGCCGTCGCGGGCAGCGAGGTCGCCGTAGTTCGAGAACGCGCGAATGGATTGTGCGTCGATCGAAAAGTGCGGCTCTATCAATTCGTATCCCAAACTAATCTGCGTTCCCGCGAGTCGGCCGGCGCTACCCGAAAGCGAACCATTGACGACGCCGCCCATGCCGAGACGCAGCAGCGCTCCAGCCCCCGCGTTGTACAGGCCACTGGTCGCTTCGGCATGGCCCTCGAGTGTCAGGGCGCTGTTCGCGCCGTAGCGCGCCGACGCGCTCGCCGCCGGCCGCGGATCGTAGTCGAACGAATCGATACCGTAGTTGCGGCGCAGAAAGCCTGCTTCGAACGAATAGCTCGACAAACCCGGCGCCAGCAAGCGGGTATCGACGTAGAGCGGTACGGAGGTCTCCACGGTACGGCCGAGCGCATCGTGGGTGATGACCGTGGCTTGCCCGGCACCGGTGATGCCCGGCACGTTGTTGACGATGAACGGTCCGCTCGGCACGTTGCCGCTATATTGCCGGACGCTGTTGATGTACAGGTCGACGGAAGAAGGCACGACCGCCGTGCCGGAGAGAGTCGGCACGGGAAACGTCACGAGGTCGGGGCGCAAGGCGAAGTTGCTGCGCCATTGAAACCCGGCCATGCGAAGTGAGCGCGTCCACGCGAGAGAACCCGAAATCGTATCGCCGATCTGGGTCGTGTCCAGCGTAGCGGGATTAGAGCGGCTCCACGACGTATCGTAGCGCGTATAGCGGCTCAGGTCGCTATACAGGTAGGCAATGCCGGTCGTGCTGAACACGCCGGCCGGGTCGAAGTAGCGCTCCTCGCTGTAGAACGCGAGGCGTTGCTCGGTATCGGTCTGGACGAACGCATCGTAGTTGATCACGAGACCGCGCGAGGACGTCGCCGCCGGCGTCGCGCTCAGCTCACGGGTATCGAAGCGATACGGCTTGCGGATACTGTCGGGCGCCTGCAGATCGATCGCCTGCTGCGCGGCATCGTAGCGATAGCGCAGGCCGGTAATGTCGTCGAGGCGCACTTCCGCCGTATCCGCGATACCGAGCCGCTCGGTCGCGATACCGAGGCTGTTCAGATCGCTACCGGTTGCAACCAGGTGTCCGTCAACCTCGCGGAAATGCACGATCACCGAAGTGCGCTGTCCGTTCAGGGTCACTTCGAGGTACAGGTCTCGCGATTCATGCGCGCGGGTGCTGACAGGCAGCATCGGCGCCTGAGCAACCGCGCAGGGACACGCAACGATAAGCAGAATGTTTGCGAGTACCGCGACGCGCACGGCGTACCAGCGATGTGCTGTCTGTCTTATTCTCATCGATCGGCTTGTGACCCGTCATGTCCTCTCCGGTTGACCCACGAAGCGCGCTCGCGATTGGGCGACTACTGCGTGCCGAGCGTAGCTTCGGCGGGCAGCGCATTCACCTGGGCGCGAATCTTCATGACGCCGCTCGGCGCAGTGTCGGGCGGCAACGTCACCTGCCATTGACGACCGCGTCCTGCCAACGCGTAACCCAGCAAGCCCTTGTTGATATCGTACGGGTTGCCGGTGCCATCGAGCAGTTGCACGGCCGCGATCTGGGCGCGTCGCGAACCGCTGTTGTCGACGCGCAGTACCCAGTGCCCGTTGTCATGCATCAGATGCCACGACAGCACCGGGACGCCGGCTGTGCCGGCAGGTTCGACGAACACCGGGACCGAATAGCGCAAACGGATAGTCACGCCGTTGGCGACGGGCTCGTCCGGTGCCGGCAATTCGTCGATCAGCAGTCGGTAGCTTTGTTCACCAGAGGGCGGCGCCGGAATCGCACGCACCAGCCGGATCAGCTGGTCGCTATGCGCCGGAATCTGGATGAGCGGCGGACTGGCCGCGAGGTCTGTGGTTGGCGTGAGCACATCGTCGCCGTTCGCCTGGTCCCAGCGGAACACACGCACCTGACCATACAGCGGCGTGTCGCCAGGATTGCGCAGCGTGATGCCCGATGCGTTTTCGCCTGGCGAAAGATCCACGGTGACCGGCGAGATCTGCAAGGTAGACGCGCTCGCCACCACTGCGAACGACAGCAGCAGTAAGCCGGCGATGAGTCCTTGCGCACCTGGCGCGCCGCGGCCCGTCAAAAGTAGACCGTCGCAGTGACTGTGGTCTGGTACGTGTCCGGCTTCGGCGTGGATTGCGCGGGCACCTGGCCATACACGGCAATCGATTGCGCAGCCCCTGTGCCCGTGCCCGCCACGGTATTGGTGCCTTGCGTGTTGCCCCACACCGTGGTGTGTCCGGAGTCCTGGTACAACTGGAAGCCGACCGTGGTAGCTGTATTGCCCGTGGCGGTGCCAGCCATCAGCCGGCTTGTGACGGATGAGCCGGTGACGGTGCCGGCATCGAGCCCGACGTTATACGGTGTCGTGTTCGTACAGGTGACAGCTACGTTGGTCTGCTGGTTGATGGCGGTGGCCAGCACACCGTTCGTGCCGAAGTTCAGTGGGCTGGCTGCAATGGAGCAATTCGCCTGCAACGTGAGAGAGACCGTGAGCGTCGCGGTTGCCGTTCCGTTCGAATAAGTCGCGGCATCCGCGATCGGTAAGCTTGCCCCAAACATGAGTGCAACAGCAGTCGCGACAGTCAATATTTGCCGTTTCATCGATCAACCCTCTTCGCTCCCGGTCGAATGAACTCGGGTAATGACGCCGCCCCGAATCGTCTTGTGTGTGAAAGTCTAGTTCGCAAAAGAGGACATTTTCAAATGCGCGAGCGGCAATCTAACAAAGTGTTACATCTAGTCGCACTCAATATGCTCTGCGCATTGGGGCCATGAGGTGTGACTATTCAGCTCGATCATTCTGGTGTACTTCTCAATCCGGATTGCCTTCGTGAAGTGCAAGTCAGAACGACAGAAGCCACCGGTTAGACGATGCAAGTAGAATCGAGCCTTATCGAATCAACCTGCCGGCACGCGCCACGCTCGCCTCATCACAGTGACCACGACCCTCGACCAACTATTCGCCGGACAACTGGCCGGTACGCAGCGCCTGACGTTAGCCTGCGGACTCCGCGAATTTCCGCGCGAGATTTTCGATCTGGCGGACACGCTGGAAATCCTCGACCTCTCCGGCAACGCGCTCTCGTCGCTACCGCACGACTTGCCGCGTCTGCATAAGCTGCGCATCCTGTTCTGCTCCAACAACCGCTTCACCGAGTTGCCTGAAGTCCTCGGCCAGTGCGAGCAGTTGAGCATGGTGGGCTTCAAGGCGAACCGGATTCGCACGGTGTCGGGGCAATCGCTACCGCGCGCGCTTCGCTGGCTCATCCTGACCGATAACGAAGTCGAGGCGCTACCGCCCGAAATCGGCCATTGCACATATCTCCAGAAACTGATGCTGGCGGGCAACCGCCTGCAGTCGTTGCCCTCGCAACTGTCTGCGTGCTCCCGCCTTGAACTGATCCGGCTTGCAGCGAATCGGCTAACGGAGCTCCCTGCATGGTTGCTCGCGCTGCCTCGGCTTTCATGGCTTGCTTATGCGGGCAATCCATTTACTGCGTTGCTGGAAGCTGCTGCACTGAACGAAACACCCATCGCGGATATGCATTGGGATGCTTTGGAGCTGCATCATCGGCTCGGAGAAGGCGCCTCGGGTGTCATCCATCGTGCCGCGCATCGGATTCCTAATGAAGATGATCGCCATGTCGCCGTGAAACTCTTCAAAGGCGACGTGACAAGCGACGGCTTGCCGTACAGCGAGATGGCCGCCTGCATCAACGCGGGCACCCATCCCAACCTGATTCCGGTGCTCGGCAAAGTGAAGGATCACCCTGCCGACAGCCATGGCCTGGTGATGGAGCTGATCGATCCGCAATTCACCAACCTGGCCGGGCCGCCCAGCCTCGATTCGTGCACCCGTGACATCTACAGCGAAGACACGCGCTTCGATCTCGCCTCGGCACTGCGCATCGCACGCGGCATCGCATCCGCTGCCGGTCATTTGCATCAGCAAGGCATCATGCACGGCGACCTGTATGCCCACAATATTCTTCATTGCGGCGCGGGGCGCGCACTGCTGGGCGATTTCGGCGCGGCGTCGTTCTACGCGGTGGATGATCGGACGCTAGCGCCGTTGCTTCAACGCATCGAAGTACGGGCGTTCGGCTGCCTGCTCGAAGAGTTGATCGCGCGCTGCGATGAAGCTGGAGCTGGGTCTACTTCGGCGTCGGCTTCCGCCACGTTAGCCACATTGGCGCAACTCAAGGCCGCGTGCTTAAGCGAGACGGTTGCGAGTCGCCCATCCTTCGTGGAGATCGTCGATACGCTATCCACGTTGAGTGGTCCGCGGCAAGATTCCTGCAGTGTGCGACCGGTCCCTTGATCGATCCCGCACTAAGCCCGCACCACCACATCGCTGCGGAAGTGTCCATGTTCCCGTTCCATAGTCTCAGTAGCGAGTTCGAGAAACGCCTGCACGACCGGATTGACATGCTGAAGTTGCGGACACACCGTAAAGCCGCGGAATAGCACATCCGGTGAAAACGGCCGGAACACGATCCGCTCCGGATTCGTATCGAGCGTGGCGAGCGGATTCACCAAACCGATCCCGAGTCCGCGCGACACCATGGCGCAAATCGTCGCCCCATACGGCGTTTCGATTGTGGGCACCTGGTTCACCTCCGCCTGGCGCAGCACACGATCGAGGGCCGAACGCGTGTCGTCCGCATACGAGGGCAAGATGAGGTGCTGATCCTTCAGATCGCGGGCGTGAATGTGTTTTTTGGCCGTAAGCGGATGCCCCGCCGGCAACGCGCACACACCGGGCAAGCGGTATAGCTCGGCGCTCGTCACACCGAACGCATCGGGCGTGGCGGTGGAGAAACCGATATCGCAATAGGCCGACGACGCCCAGCGCTGAATCGTCCCTTCACTGCGCATTTCCAGCGACACCGCAATGCGTGGATACGCCGCCAGAAAACGCTCGATCACGGTCGGTACAAACGACAGCGCCAGCACAGGCGCCGCCACCAATCGCAAGCGTCCCGTGCCGAACTGACGAATCTCACGCGCGGAATGCACGAGCTTTTCCAGGCCTACAAAGCTTCGATCGACCTCGCGATAAAACGCGCTGCCCGCGTCCGTGGCCTGGATGCGGCCGCCGTTACGCGTGAACAACGCGAGCCCTGTCGATTGCTCCAGCTCCGCGATCAAGCGGCTGATGCTCGGCTGCGACGTGCCCAGCTCCTCGGCCGCCGCCGTCATCGAGCCGCGCAGCATCACCAGCCTGAACGCCTCTATCTGTCGCTGATTCATCAGATGAGTCCCATCCGTTTAGCCTCGCCTCTCGTCAGCATGCCATATCAAAAATGAATAGAAGACGTTTTTGGCCGTATTTGACCGGATAGGCGGCGCAAACCTAGACTGGCTCTCATCCTGCAACGTTAAAGAAGCCATGCGACCCGACGCCCTGCTGTTCCACGACGATTTCCGGCTTGCGCCCTACTGGTGGGATGCGGCGCCGCCCGAGACGTCGCGCGATCCGGTGCCGGAGCGCGTCGATCTGGCGATCGTCGGTAGCGGTTACTGCGGCCTGTCCGCGGCCGCGGAAGCTGCCCGCCAGGGCGCGAGCGTCGCGGTACTCGACGCGGCCGAGATCGGCGCGGGCGGCAGTACGCGCAGCGGCGGAATGGTATCGAGCGGACAGAAATTGGCCCTGACTAACGCGATTCGCGGCGTTTCGTCCGATCGCTTAGGCCGCCTGATGCGTGAGTCGATGGCGAGCTTCGAGTATCTGCAGCACCTGATCGCCGACGAAGCGCTCGACGCCGATCTGCAGATTACCGGCCGCTTCTTCGGTGCCTTCACGCAGGGCCATTTCGAGCATCTGCGCAAGCAAGGCGAATTGCTGCACGATAAAACCGGCGTCACGGTGCACCTGATTACCCGTGCCGAGCAACGCTCGATCATCGGTTCGGACTACTACTATGGCGGCATCCTCGTCGACGAATACGGCGGCCTGCATACGGCCAAATATCATCGCGCCCTGCGCGGCCTGGCCCGGCGCCGCGGCGCGAGCCTGCATTCGCACGCCGCCGTCGAGCGCATCGAGCGGCACGGCGCGCATTTCCATGTTCAGACCGCTCGCGGCCCGATCGAAGCGAAGCACGTGCTGGTCGCCACCAACGGCTACACAGGGCCGCTCCTGCCGTTCTTCTCGCGACGCGTCTTGCCTGTAGCCAGCTACCAGATCGCCACCGAAGCACTGCCTGCCGGACTGATGTCCGCCCTCAATCCTGGCCGGCGGATGATCAGCGATTCCAAGCGCAATCTGTTCTACACGCGGCCCTCGCCGGACGGTACCCGCATGATTTTCGGCTCGCGGCCCGCCATCCGCGAAGTGGACGAGCGCGAGGCCGCGCGGATTCTGTACGCGAAGATGATCCAGCTCTGGCCGGCATTGCGCGACGTGCGCATCACCCATGCATGGAAGGGCTATGTTGCGATGACCGGCGACAAGCTCGCGCATATCGGCGAACACAACGGCATTCACTACGCGCTCGGTTGCAACGGCAACGGTGTCGCGTTGATGAGCTATCTGGGCCAGCGCGTGGCGCAACACCTGCTAGGGCTCGATGCCGCGCCGGGCGCGTTCGGCGAAGGCACATTCCCGATCAGCGTTGCGGGCATGGCGAGCCATTGGGCCGTGCCGGTCGGCGCTGCGCTCTACAAGCTCGACGATCTCTGGGACGGCCGCGCACGCGCCGCCCTGTCGTGAAGCACGTCAAGAACGAGGCCTCTCCCATGATCTCTCTGCTCAACGTTTCGAAGTGGTACGGCGAACACCGGGTGCTGACCGACTGCTCGGCGTACATCGGCCGTGGGGAAGTGGTCGTGATCTGCGGACCGTCGGGCTCCGGCAAGTCCACCTTGATCAAGACCGTCAACGGGCTGGAACCGGTGCAGCAGGGCGAGATCGTGGTGGCCGGCACGCCGGTGACCACGACTGCTCTCAACCGGAAGAAGCCGGATCTCGTCAAACTAAGGGCACGCGTGGGCATGGTGTTTCAGCACTTCGAACTGTTCCCACACCTTAACGTGCGCCAGAACCTGATGCTCGCGCAAATGCGCGTACTGCACCGCAGCCGCGACGAAGCGGCCGACAAGGCCCGCGCGCTCTTGCAGCGGGTCGGCATGCGCGCCCATGAGGACAAGTTTCCGTCGCAACTATCGGGTGGCCAGCAGCAACGCGTGGCGATTGCGCGGGCGCTTTCGATGGACCCGGTGGCCATGCTGTTCGACGAGCCCACCTCGGCGCTCGATCCGGAAATGGTCAACGAGGTGCTCGACGTCATGACCGGGCTGGCGCAAGAGGGCATGACGATGCTGTGCGTCACGCACGAAATGGGCTTCGCGCGGCGCGTCGCCAATCGCGTCGTGTTCATGGATCAAGGTGCGATTGTCGAGGACGAAGCGAAGGAAGTGTTTTTCGACCGTCCGCGCTCAGCCCGCGCACGCGAGTTTCTCTCCAGGATATTGCATTGACTTCCTCGCCATCCTCTTCAATCGGTAGTCCTTTCGACGGAGCAAACATCATGCGGTTTCGCCATTTTCTGCGCCTCTTCGCGATAGTCGTCCCCCTGTCCTTTGCCGCGGCCACCGCGGCGCAAGCTGAGGACGTCGGCACGCTGACACCCGGCAAGCTCGTCGCCGGCGTGGATGCGAACAACAAGCCCTACTCGTATATCGACGACGGCAAGATGACCGGCTTCGACGTCGAACTGCTGCGCGCCATCGCGACGAAGCTCGGCCTTACCGCCGACTTTCGCGCGCAAGACTTCAGCGGCCTGCTGCCGAGCGTGGCGAACCAGCAGATCGATCTTGCCGCCGGTTCGATTTCCATCACCAAGGAACGCCTGAAGATGGTCGATTTCTCCGAGGGCTACCTGACCGGCCTGTTGAGCGTGGCGACCTTGCCCGACAGTCCGATCACGAGCGACCCCGCTTCGGTAAAGGGCAAGCGCATCGGTGTCGTGCAAGGCACGATCGAGGATACGTATTCGGACAGCTACTTGCCTGGCGCGCAGATCGTGCGCTTTCCGAATCTGAATGCGGGCTTCCTGTCGTTGCGCTCCAAGTTCATTGACGGCTACTTCGTCGACAAGACGCTCGTCGAAGGCTTGCAAGGCAAATATCCGCAGATGAACATAGCCGATAAGCTCGATATCTCCGCGGTCAATCTACCGGCAGGATTTCCGGTGCACAAGGGTAATGCGAAGCTCGAGGCGGCCTTGAACAAGACCATCGACGAACTCGTCGCCGACGGCACCTGGCTCAAGCTGTACCTGCAGTTCCATCCGGGCTATCCAAAACCGGCGAACCTGCCGCCGTATGTCATGAAGACCGGCAGCTAGTCTGTACACAAGCGGCATCTAATCAACGCGCAAGACCCACCGACGCAGCAACGAACACGCAACCCGGCGGCCGCCGAACGCTCATCGACCGGCCGCCGACGCTCAGACAGGAGCGAATCATGAATGCCTTCCTGCAGAACTTTCTCGACTGGCCGTTGCTGATCGGGTCGCTGCCCTCGTTGCTATGCACCGGCCTCGTCAATACGCTGGTGCTGTCGCTGTTTTCAACCGTGCTCGGCATCGCGGCCGGCATGGTCCTCGCGTTGATGGCGGTATCGCACACGCGCTGGCTCATGTTGCCCGCACAGGTCTTTATCGACGTGTTTCGCGGCCTGCCCGCCGCGCTCGTCATCCTGCTGGTGGGCCAGGGTCTCGCGCCGGTCGGGCTGGCGATCTTCGGACCTAACCCTTACCCGCTCGCCATCGTTGCGCTGGGCCTGATTTCGTCGGCCTATATCGCGGAGATTTTCCGCTCGGGGATTCAAAGCGTAGGACGTGGACAACTTTCCGCGTGTCAGGCGCTCGGCATGACGTACTGGAGCAGCATGCGCCACGTCATCGTGCCGCAAGGCATCCGCCGCATTTTGCCGGCGCTGGCTAACCAGTTCATTTCGATCGTCAAGGATTCGAGTCTCGTCTACTTTCTCGGCCTGCTGACCTCGCAGCGCGATCTCTTCACCATCGGGCAGAATACGTCCGTCAATACGGCCAACCTGTCGCCGCTGGTGGCCGCCGGCGTGGTCTATCTGCTGATCACGGTGCCGCTCACGCATGCCATCAATCACATCGACCGCTGGACGAACCGTCACGCGAACCCGCGGCAAGGTGGCGCGACGCGCGGGCAACGCAAGGCGCAGGCACCGGCAGCCGAGACGGCTATCGCCGAACAACATCACTAACCTACTCATCCGCATCTAACGGGCCGCCAACACTATGGGACCACAAGTCGAGACTGTCGCCAGCGACACCAGCCTGCCCGCCGAAGTCGACGTCGTTGTGGTCGGCGGCGGGATTATCGGCGTCAGTACCGCGCTTTATCTGAGCAACAAAGGCCTAAGGGTGGCGCTCTGCGAGAAGGGGCATATTGCCGGCGAGCAGTCGAGCCGCAACTGGGGCTGGGTTCGCGTCACCCATCGCGACATGCGCGAATTCGAACTGAGCATCGAAAGCCTGAAGCTGTGGCGCACCCTGGACCGCGACCTCGGCATCGACACCGGCTTCAACCAGTGCGGCATTCTCTACATGACCGAGGACGACAAGGTCATGGAGGGGCATCGCACCTGGCTCGAGAACGCACGCAACCTCGCCGGCGATGCGTTCGATACGCGCGTAGTCGACCCGAAGCATGTCGCCGCCCTGCTGCCTGGCGCGAAGAAATCGTTCAAGGGCGGCCTCTTTACCGCCGGCGATGGCCGCGCCGAACCGCAACGGGCGGCGCCCGCCATCGCCAACGCGTTGCGCAAGCGCGGCGTGAAGATTCTGACGCCCTGCGCGGCACGCGGCATCGAAACGAGCGGCGGCCGGGTCAGCGCGGTCGTCACCGAGCACGGCACGATCCGCTGCCAGAGCGTGGTGGTGGCCGGCGGTGCATGGTCGCGACTGTTCTGCGGCAACCTCGATGTCGACGTGCCGCAACTGCTGGTGAAAGCATCAGTACTTCGAACCGAACCGCTTGAAGGCGGCCCCACCTGCAGTGCGAGCAACAAGCATTTTGCGTTTCGCAAGCGCGCGGATGGAGGTTATACGGTGGCGAATGGATTTCGCACTTACAGCGACCTCACCCCCGACAGCTTCCGTCTGTTCTTCAAGTACATCGAAGCGTTAAAGAGCCAATTGGGCTCGTTGCGTATCGGCATCGGCGCCCGCTTCTTCGAAGAACTGCGGCGCCCGCGGCATTGGGCGCTCGATCAGCCCACCGCCTTCGAACAGGTTCGCACGCTCGATCCCGAGCCGATCGTCCCCTACGTCGACGCGGGGCTGCGCGAGTTCATCAAGGTGTTCCCGCATTTGAGCCATGCGCGCATCGCGCAGCGCTGGGCCGGCTACATGGATGTGACGCCCGACGCGATTCCGGTGATCTCGGACGTGGATACCGTGCCGGGATTATTTATCGGCACGGGCTTTTCCGGCCATGGGTTCGGCATCGGTCCGGCAGCCGGAAAGCTGATGGCCGATCTGGTCGCGAACGATACAGCGCTCGTGGATCCCCACGCGTTTCGTCTGAGCCGCTTTAGCGACGGCACCAAAATCGTCATCGACGCAGGGTTCTAGGGAGAGTCGTATGCAGAAGGTAGCGATGATTTCCGGCGCGAGCCGCGGCATCGGCCGGGAGATAACCGAAGAACTGGCCCGGCGCGGCTATCTGCTGTCGCTGGGCGTGCGCAATCCCGCAGGGCTTTACGGTCACCTCGACAGCCTGGTGTTTCCCTATGAAGCGCGCGACCCCGAGGCAGGGCGCCGCTGGGTCGACGCCACGGTGGAACGGTTCGGGCGTATCGACGTGCTGATCAGCAATGCCGGCATCTGCAAGCCCATCAGTCTGGAAGACGGCAGCGACGAACTACTGGAAGAGACGCTGGATATCAACGTCAAGGCGCCGTTCCGGTTGATTCAGGCGGCATTGCCGCACTTGCGGCGGGCCGGCAATGCCCGCGTGGTGCAGATTGCCTCGCTGTCCGGCAAGCGCGTGAAGAACCTCAACGCCGGCTATCAGATGTCGAAGCATGCGGTGATCGCACTCAATCATGCCGTACGGCGCGCAGGCTGGGACGACGGCATTCGCGCCACCGCTATCTGTCCAGGGTTCGTGAATACGGAAATGGCGGCGGGTCTCGCCGATCTGCCGCCCGAAGCCATGACCCAGCCGGAGGACATTGCGTTGCTGGTCGCCAATACGATTGAGTTGCCAAACTCGGCGAGCGTGGCCGAGATCCTCGTCAATTGCAGGCACGAAGATCTTTTTTAGCGGAGATAAAAGCTGGAGAGAAAACAGATCCAGCCCCGTTAAGGAGCTGGATTACGCAAAATTCGATACGCGGTATGGAACGCACCCGCAGCAAAAATCAATCATCAGACGTTTCATGCGTACCGCATGGCAGCGAATTAATCGCGCGCAACCACCTGATCATTGACGCGCGCCTCGCCTGTCACGAGACAGCCCGAAAGGAAATTCTGTCCTTGCCCACTGGACGCCGCTTCGGAGAAGCCCTTGTCCATGGCGCCCAGGCGGATCATCTCGGCCCCTTTTTCGCACGATATGGTGCCTTCTTCCCCCGCTTGCGCATGGGTCAGTGCGCGGCCCACTGTCAGGTACGCAAGGAGCATCAGTACAGCAATATTAAATACGCGTCTCATGGTTTGCCTCCTCTGACGAGAAGACTAGCGCGAACCATGCTCACACGGTGTTAGGACTTTCCCGATTAGGGCGAAGGTGTATGACCCGAGTCAATAAGGATGCCGGAATTTACCGATTACGGGTTTTCCCTTTGTCAAAATGTCATATTGCATGCTGCAGCGCAGTAATCATGCACTGCAGCAAAGTATCGGTTAGTACAGCAGATTGCTCGACGCGGCAGCATCCACGCATTCGTGATTGAACATTGCAGGCAGCTCGTCGCGCAGGAACTCAACCCACGTGCGAATCTTCGCGTCGAGATACTGGCGCGACGGATATAACGCATAGACGTTCGTGTGCTGCGTTGTGTACTCCGGAAGAATGCGCACCAGCGCGCCGCTGCGCAGACCGCTCGCCGCTGAGTAAAAGGGCAGCAAGCCAATCCCCATGCCCTCGCCCACCGCCACCGCCACCGCCACCGCCTCCGCGATATTGACGCAGAACGTCGACGCAGTTGGTGCGAACGACTCCCGGCCGCGCGGCCCCTGAAACACCCATTCGTGCGCCGGAAAAATTGGCGTAGCCGTTTGCAGGCAGGTGTGCGTAGCGAGGTCAGCGGGCGTCTGCGGCACGCCGTTGCGTTTGAGGTAAGCCGGCGACGCGCAGGCAATGCTGAACGTGCTGCAGAGGCGCTGCGAGATCAGCCCCGAGTCGGGCAGTTCCGTGGCAAGCACGAGTGCGACGTCATAGCCTTCGTCGATCAGATCCGGCTCGCGCTGCGCCAGCGTCAACTCTACTTTGACCTCCGGATAGCGTTGCTGATAGCGGCCTATAGCGGGCACGATGCAGTGCTGGCCGATACCCGTCATGGCGTGGACCTTCAGCTTGCCGGACGGACGCGCCTGCGCATCGCTCGCCTCGGCTTCGGCCTGATCGACACAGGCGAGAATTTCCTCGCAACGATGCAGGTAACGCTCGCCCGCTTCGGTGAGTGCAATGCGGCGCGTCGTGCGATTGAGCAGGCGCGTGCGCAGACGCGCCTCGAGATCGGAGACGGCACGCGACGCATAGGCCGTGGTGGTGTTGAGGTGCTGCGCGGCACCGGTGAAACTGCCCGCTTCGACGACGCGAACGAGCACGCGCATTTTTTGTAGCGTATCCATACGATCCTTCAAAAACCCGCTCGAATTGTTGCATGAATAGCGCGCCTGATTTTCTCGAATCCGGTAAAGATGCATTGCAGTCCTTGAGTTTGTGAGCGGCGCATTGCGCTCACATACCTCAACTTGACTCACCTCCATAGCTGGGTTCTACTCAAATCCGGTTGCACACCCGAGCGTGCAGCGCAGACTGGTGTGTGCAGCGGCTTTCATGGACACGAGGAGGAAGCGATGCTTCCAGCAGCACAGACGTACGAGACGTTGGCGGCAAACTTTGCATGGCAGATTCCCGAGCGATACAACATCGGCGTGGACGTGTGCGACAAATGGGCCGACGGCTCAGGGCGCCTCGCGTTGATCTACGAGCAACGCGACGGCAGCGCCACGCGCTATAGCTTCGACGATCTCAAGGCCCGCTCCAACCAGTTCGCCAACGCGCTACGCCGCAACGGCGTCGTGCAGGGCGACCGCGTGGCGATCTTCCTGCCGCAATCGCCCGAAACCGCTCTCGCGCATCTGGCCGCCTACAAGGCCGGCTGCATCGCGGTGCCCCTTTTTGCGCTGTTCGGCGTCGACGCAATCCAGTACCGGCTCGCGGACAGCGCCGCCGCAGCACTCATCACCGACGCGGCGGGCCTGCAAAAACTCGCCGAGATCCGCCACACGCTGCCCGAACTGAAAGCGGTGTATTGCGTCGACGCGGATAGCGCCGCCGCTGCGAGCGACGTGCATGCCTTCTGGGACGCGCTCAATGCCGAGTCCGAGGCGTTCGCACCGGTCGACACCTCGTCTGAAGATCCGGCCGTCATCATCTACACCTCCGGCACCACCGGCAAACCGAAAGGCGCGCTGCACGCGCAACGTGTCCTGCTTGGGCATCTGCCGGGCGTGGAGTTGTCGCAGGCCTGCTTTCCCGCACAGGCCAAGGTGATCTGGACGCCGGCAGACTGGGCGTGGATTGGTGGCCTCTTCGACGTCCTGCTGCCCGCGTGGCATCACGGCGTCACCGTACTCGCGCGCCGTTTCGACAAGTTCGACGGCGAGGCCGCGTTCGACCTGCTGGCGCGCCACGCGGTCACGCATACGTTCCTGCCGCCCACCGCCCTCAAGATGATGCGCACCGTGCCCCAGCCTGAGCGCTGGACGCTCTCGCTGCACGCGGTGGCAAGCGGCGGCGAATCGCTCGGCGAGGAACTGATTGCATGGGGACGCGCTGCGCTCGGCGTGACCATCAACGAGTTCTATGGGCAGACCGAGTGCAACGTCGTGGTGTCCTCATGTGCGTCGCTGTTCGCGCCGCGCATCGGTGCCATCGGCAAAGCGGTGCCGGGTCATGAAGTGGCGATCGTCGACGACGACGGTCAGCCCGTGCCGAACGGCACGATCGGCAACATTGCGATTGCCGGCCCCGATCCAGTGATGTTCCTCGGCTACTGGCGCAATGCCGCGGCGACGCACGACAAGTTCCGCGGCCGCTATCTGCTCACCGGCGATCTGGGCCAGCGCGACGACGCCGGCTTTATCCGTTTCGTCGGACGCAACGACGACGTGATCACCAGCGCCGGCTACCGGATCGGACCGGCTTCGATCGAGGATTGCCTGCTCCAGCACCCGGCAGTCTGCATGGCTGCGGTGGTCGGTGCGCCGGATGCCGAGCGTACGGAGATCGTGCTGGCGTTTGTGGTGCTGAATGCCGGCTTCGTGCCTGGAGACGATCTGGTGCGCGAGATTCAACAGCATGTGAAGACGCGCCTCGCCGCCCACGAGTATCCGCGCGAGATACGCTTCGTGGACAGCCTGCCTATGACGGCGACGGGCAAAGTGATTCGTAAGGAACTGCGGGCCATCATTCGCGCGCCCAATGATCAGCATAAAAATTAGAAAATTGACTAATGCCGCCGCGCCAGCGATAACTGTCGAACTTGTCACTGCAAACCTGAGAGACCTCCCAGATGGAAACCCAGCCCACTTCGCTTCACGCTGAGGATGCACCTGCCTCGTCCGATGCCGACGCGGACGTCGAATGGAAAATCCGCACGGACCTGGCGGCGCTGTACCGCCTCGTCGCGCATTTCCGCATGACGGACATGATCGACACGCACATCACCGCGCGCTTGCCGGGCGCCACGCCGACGTTTCTGATCAACCGCTACGGCGTGCTGTTTCATGAAATGTGCGCCTCGGATCTGGTCAAGATCGACCACCTGGGCCGCGTCATCGACGAACGCGCCGCAGCCGAGCCCGCGCGCTTTCGCGTCAACGCCGCCGGCTTCACGGTCCATTCGGCCGTCCATATGGCGCGCGACGACCTGCACTTCGTGGTGCATACGCATACGGCCGCCGGCATCGGCGTCGCGGCGCAGGAGCATGGCCTGCTGCCGATCAGCCAGCACGCGCTGAAGTTCTACGGCAAGCTCGGCTATCACGACTACGAAGGCATTGCGCTGGATCTCGGCGAACGCGAGCGCCTCGTGCGCGACCTGGGTCCGCATAAGGCGATGATCCTGCGCAACCATGGCCTGCTCGCCGGCGGCGCGAGCGCTGCCGCGGCGTTTCATGAGATCTACTTTCTCGAGCGTGCCTGCCAGGCACAGATCGCGGCGCTCGCAGGCGGCGCCACGCTGCGGATTCCGTCGGCAGCCGTATGCGAACTGACGGCCAGCCAGTTCAATCGCGACGACTCCGAGGACATCGCCGAACTGGCGTGGCAAGCGGCGCTGCGCCTGATCGACAATACGGGCTCCGACTACCGCCGCTAACTGCCTCGTCATCCACGAATCCACCCGCGTCGGGACCCGGCGCGTAAAGCCCTGCCCGTTCATGACTCAACTCGTTCTGATTAGCCGTGACTACGACATGTCACACCTCATCCCTCCGATCCAGCGCGCCGCGCCGGAACTGAAGGTGAGCCTGTACAGCACCGCCCATGCGCACGACGCCGAGGTCGCCGTCTGCTGGAATCCGCCCGCCGGTGCGATTGCCACGCTGCCGCACCTGAAGCTCGTGCATAGCATCGCCGCGGGGGTCGATAACATCCTGTCGGATCCGAGCCTGCCGCGCGTGCCCGTCTGCCGGGTCGTGGACCCGCACCACGCGCGCCGCATGAGCGAGTTCGTCACGTGGGGCGTGCTGCACTTTCACCGCCAGTTCGACCGCGTCCTGGCGAACCAGAGCAAGGAGATCTGGTTGCGGCCTCAACAATCCGATCCGTCGCGATGCACGGTCGGCATCATGGGATTGGGCGAGATTGGCAGCCCTGTTGCGAGCGATCTGCACCGGCTCGGTTTTGCCGTGCGCGGCTGGGCGCGCAGCCCCAAGAATCTGCCGGGCATCGACACGTTCGCAGGCGAGCACGCCCTCGCGCCGTTCCTGCAAGGCACGGATATTCTGGTTTGCCTGCTGCCGCTCACCAAGGCGACGCGCGGCATCCTGCATGCGCGTACGCTGGGCCAGTTGCGTCCGGGTGCCAAGCTGATTCATGTGGGCCGCGGGGAACATCTGGTGCCGCAGGATCTGCACGCTGCGCTGGCAGATGGCCGGCTTGGCGGCGCCATCGTCGATGTGTTTCCCAATGAGCCACTGCCGCCGGGCGATCCGTTCTGGAGCGCGCCGAATCTGATTGTTACGCCGCATATGGCGTCGGTGGCCAGTCCGGAGACGATCGGCTTGCAGGTCGCGCAGAACGTGCGACGCCTCGTGCGCGGCGAGCCACTCGACAATCTGGTGGATATGGCACGCGGCTATTGATCGTCTGATGCCGCAGCGCCGGTGGGTTCCGCGCCGGACTCGTCTTCGGCATCTTCGGCGCCTTCGGTCTGCGCTTCGTGCTGATCGATGAACGTATGCAGCGCACTGAGGAAGGCGCTTTCCGCCGCGCTGAATCTGCGGTCGCTGGACCAAAGCAGGTGCACGTCCACATCGGCCACGCCGTTCTCGGGAGGCAGCTTTTGCAGGCGGCCCTCGGCCACGTCGTCGCGCACAATGTGCTCGGGCAGACAGCCGATGCCGAAGCCCGCGAAGATGAAGCGCCGCACCTCCGGCATGCTCGAGGAGGAACCCACCACGCGCCCGGTGAAGCCCATTTCGTCGCGAAAGAACGTCAGGGGCGACATGTGATCGCCGACCTTGTCGCCGGTGAACGAAACGAAGTTTTCGCCGACGAGGTCACTGATCGTCAAGCCTGTCTGACCGAACAACGGATGATGGCGGCCGCAAAACAATCCATAACGCTGGCGTAGAAACACGCGATGTTCGACCCGCTTCGGCAGCGCGCGCTTAGGCGTCAATCCCAGTGTGGCCGTCTTCTGCTGCAGACTGTTGACGACATCGGCGCTGCGCATCTCCTGGCTCTCGAGTTCGATACGCGGATAGTCGCGATGAAAGCCGGCAAGGAAAGCATCGTAAGCGGGAAAGTCGATGCCGCTCACCACGCTCACGCGCACCATGCCGGAGATATCGCGGTCGCTGCTGTCTTCATTCGCAAGCGAGAGGCGCGAGATGGTTCCGTAGACATCCTCAGCAATTTGCCGGACGTCCACGCCCGCACGCGTGACCTCGATACGCGGACCATGCCGGTCGACGAGGCGGCGGCCAAGCTGCTCCTCGAGCCGGCGCAGCGCCTGGCTCACGGCAGGCTGCGAAAGATGCAGACGGGTCGCTGCGCGGCTGACGCTTTGTTCCCGGGCGATCACGAGGAAGGTCCGCAGCAGGTTCCAGTCGAGACGGTCGTTCAGATAGGTATCCGGCCTGTCCTTGTTCATTGCGCGCTCCGCGGGCGTGATCATTCGCGAAAATTATACTGAAAATAATAATTAGAAATTGGACAAATGATTTTGGATTTTCGATAAAGACAGCATGGCGAACCCAAGCTGCCGGATCCTGGCAGCGTCACGAGGAAATGGAAGCGATGCTGAAAATCAATGCGAAGCGGCTCTGGTCGAGTCTGATGGAAATGGCGACGATCGGCGCGACTGCGGGCGGTGGCGTGCGGCGTCTCGCACTCACCGAACAGGACGCCGCGGGCCGCGCGTTGTTTGCGCAATGGTGCACGGAGGCAGGACTGACGCTGAGCGTGGATCGGGTGGGCAATCTGTTTGCCCGGCGCGCGGGCAGAGTGAATCACGCGAGTCCTGTGGCGAGCGGCAGTCACCTCGACACACAACCTGAAGGCGGGCGCTTTGACGGCGTGTATGGCGTGCTGGCCGCGCTCGAAGTCGTGCGTACGCTGAACGACGCGGGGATCGAAACGGACAAGCCCATCGAGATCGTGGTGTGGACCAATGAAGAGGGCGCGCGCTTCACGCCTGCGATGCTCGGCTCGGCGGCGTTTGCCGGCGTGATGCCGCTACAGCAGGCGTTGAACGCGCGGGATGCCGACGGCGTCTCCGTTGCCGATGCGTTGAGCGCCACCGGCTATAGCGGCGAGCGTGCGGTGCCCGGGACCGTTTTCGATGCCTATTTCGAAGCCCACATCGAACAGGGCCCGGTACTGGAAAACAACGGCGTGCCGATTGGCGTCGTGACAGGTGGCCAGGCGATTCGCTGGCTCGACGCACGCGTGCGTGGGCAAGCTGCGCATGCCGGCACCACGCCGATGCCGTTTCGTCGCGATGCTTTGTTTGCAACGGCAGAAATGGCAGCGGCGCTGGAAGCGATGGCCGCGGATTTTGCGCCCGAGGGACTCGTCACCGTCGGCGAGATCGGGATTCGCAACGCGTCGCGCAACACGATTGCAGCGGACCTGTCGTTCACGATCGATCTGCGTCATCCGGACGACGCGCGCATCGAAGCAATGGAAGCCGCGCTGCGCGAGCGTTTCGATGCGATTGCCGAACGGCGTGGCGTGACGGTTGATGTCGCGCACCACTGGATCAGCCCGGCCACACCGTTCGACCCGGCCTGCGTGAAGGCGGTTGCCGATGCGGTCGAGGCGCTCGACTATCCGCATCAGCGCATCATCAGCGGCGCGGGACATGATGCGATTCATCTGGCCAAATACTGCCCTACTGCGATGGTGTTTATTCCCTGCGTGAACGGGCTCAGTCATAACGAAGCGGAAGACGCGCTGCCGGAGGACGTCGCGCGTGGCGCGGATGTGCTGCTGCATGCGATGCTCGCGCGTGCTGGAATGGACATACGACGCGACCGGCCGCGCGACGGCTGTTAGCCACCCGGACACGACCCGTAACGCACAGCTTACGTAAACAGTGACGGAAGTTATGTCATCCGAAATGACCTCGATGGTACGATTGTGCAGGTCTCCAATCGAAACAATCCCGGCTGGTTAAATCCGTTCTGAGAAACTGGACATGACGACAGAAACCGAACTCTATGCCCCATATCTGGAGCGCGCGAAGGTCCAATCGGGCGGAGAGATATTTCTGAACCCCAGCGACTCACTGGATCTTGTCGCGACGTGTGAACGCATGGAAATCGCCGTTATCGGAGTCGAAGCTTTCCGCATCGATGCAAGGGGAACGATGCCTTACTCGGACGCCATCGCCGACTATTCGCCACGGACCACCACACCTTGGCGGGTCTTCGAGCAGCAATGCAATCGCTCCGCGTTAAATTTCTTGCAGCGTGCAATCGCGTCGAAAGGGCAAGAAACCTGGTTCTCGTTCGTGCTGCTGGATTCGGCGGAATACGACGATTGCTTGCGAGAGATCGGGGCGGCCCGATAGCGGACAAAGCATCCATAGACAAACGGGCGCGAGCAATCGCGCCTCAACCTCTGGCCATGCAGCGCGAAATCAATTCGCCAACACCCCCACCACCTCTTCCGAACCCAACCCCTTCCGATAACGCCCGAGCCCAACAATCCCAAACAACGAAATCGCCGACAGCACCGTAAAGAAGCACGCAAGCGGCATCCATTCGCCCTTGTAATGCTGGGCCAGCATCGTCCCGATCAAAGGCGTCGTGCCGCCGGCGATCGTGCAGCACAACTGGTAGGCAATCGAGATTCCCGAGTAACGCACCCGCGTCGGAAACGCCGGCGTCATGAACCCGGCAATCACCGCGTAGATCGCGGACAACGTGACCACCGCCAGCGAAATCCCCGCAATCAGCGCAAGCGGTTGTTGCGTATTGACGAGCAGGAACATCGGATACGGCGTGATCATCGAGAGCAAGGCCGCGCCCGTGAGAAACCGCGTTTCACCGACACGCTCGGCAATCAACGCCGCGATGGGTTGCGAGCAAAGCTGAATGATGGTGACCGCGAACAGGCAATCGAGAATCAGCGACTTGGGCATGCCCAGATACGTCGTGACATACGAGATCATGAACGTGTTGGTAAAGAAGAATCCCGCGGAGCCGATCGTGGTCGCGGCGGCGGCCAGCAGAATCGGATACCAGGCCGTACGCAGCACCTCTGCGACAGGCGACTTCGCCACTTGCTGCGTCCGCTTCAAGCGCTCGAACTCCGGTGATTCGTTCACCCCCATCCGGATCACGAGACCGATCACCAGCAGCACGAAGCTGGCGAGAAACGGCAGACGCCATCCCCACGACACAAAACTCGCGTGATCGAGCGAGGTCACGAAGCGAAACGACAACAGCGACAGGATCAGGCCGGCCGGGCTGCCCATCTGCGGAAACGACGCGAAGAAGGTTTTCCGCCCCTGCGGCGCATGCTCGCTTGCCATCAACACCGCGCCACCCCATTCGCCGCCCACCGCGATCCCCTGGAGAATCCGCAGCCCGATCAGCAACGCCGGTGCCCATATGCCGATACGTTCGTAGCTCGGCAGCAGTCCAATGCCGGTTGTGGCAATGCCCATCAGGAACATCGTCAGCAGCAGCATCTTCTTGCGGCCCAGGCGGTCACCCCAATGCCCGAACACCATGCCGCTCAACGGGCGCGCCAGAAAGCCGACCGCAAAGGTCGCAAACGACGCCATCGTGCTCAGAAAGTGGTTGCTGCTGGGAAAGAAGACGTCGCCAAGGACCAGCGCTGCCGCCGTGGCGTAGGTGTAAAAGTCGTAGAACTCGACGGTGGTGCCGATAAAAGCCGCGGTTGCGGCGCGTACGGGTTGATGCGTTTGCTCGGGAAGAGACATGGCAGCCCTGTGTCGTGGAGCGCGGGCGCCGTGAGCTGGGTCGAACCGGCATCGGTCCCACCGGCTCAACCCGCGGAACGCCGCGTAATTAGTCTGGTCTGCCCTTTATCCTTCGCCGAAATACATTCGTAAAATGCTTATTCCCAATGGTCTTCATTCGGGTGGCTTATGATTCAAGGCTTACCCCTCGACACAACCAACGGAACCCTCGAATTGCAAAGCCTACGTGCAGACGAAGCGCTCACCCATGCCGGATCCCTGCTCGCCCCCGACGGACGCATCATCGCGCCGTACGACCTGGAGCAGCGCGATGCAGAGATCGGTGAGCACGACGCGCTCGCGAGCCAGCCCGGCATCCTCAACGCAGCGGCTCATCCATTCGTACTCGACTACTCGACGATTGCCGTCGCCCACGTGATCAACGGCATGGGCGTGACGCTCGGCGATTCGATCATCGGCCTGACCGCACTGGCTGCGATCCAGCACGCTCATCCGCAAGTGCGCTTCGTGATCTACCGGCCGGAACTCTCGCCGCCTTACGTCGAACAGCTCTACGCGCTGGCGGCAGGCAAGCTCGCGCCAACGCGTCCATTGCCGTGGCCGCTCGCCGATATCCCGGCCGGCGAAACGCGCATCGACATGGGCAACCACCTCTTCTGGCCCGGCTTCATGTCGTTGCCGATGATCGACTTTTTTCTCGCTGCGCTTGGCGTGCTGCCCGAAAGCGTTCCGTCCGCGCACAAGGCTAACCGCTGGCTCCAGACGCTCGAGTTGCCACGCTTGCCCGAGCCCTGGCGCGAGCAGCCGTATGTGCTGTTTTGCCCGACGGCCAGCACGCCGATCCGCAGCATTCCACAACCGGTACGCCGCGCGCTGGTGAGCCGACTGTTTGAGCGCTTCGGTCTGCCTGTGCTCGGTTTTGGAGCCGTGGATCATCCGCATTACGTCGACGTGGCGGCCACCTCGACCGGCACGGCGCACTTTCTTGCGTGGATCAGGCACGCTCGCTACGTGCTGACCTCCGATACCGCCGCAGTGCATATCGCCGCCGGATTCGACGTCCCCACTACGGCTTTTTTCACGACCATCGCGCCTGAACTGCGAGTGCGGGACTATCCGCATTGCCTGCCTGTCACGCTGAATCTACCCGAGCTGCGCAATGTGCAGGCGAGCGATCGCGAGCAGGACGTGGCGCGATTGAACGCGGCATATGAGACGATCGTCAGCGGTGAACTGCCTTTTGCAGCGGGAGGTGCCGCGTCGCTTGAGGGGACGGCAGCGGCGCCCAACCCACGCTGACCAGGAGTAGGCACGCCGGATGCTGGATAGCGGTGGTAACGCAAACCATCAACCGGAGGAGAATTCTCATGCCCTATATCCTTGGCTGGCTACTCGGCGTGCCGCTCATCGTCCTCGTCATCCTGTATCTGATCTTCCATTGACGTGACGCCCTAAGAAACCCACTGCCTGTTGGCACGCGCGCGGCAACATCCGGCGCGTGTCACGGCAGCCGCCGTTGCGTTCCGCGAACGCAACGGCGCTTCGCGTTCCACTTCCCGTTCCCCGCCACCAGCCCCCCAACCATGTCGCGACATACGGCGACATGATTTCCAAATTGCCTTCCCCGCCAGAGTCGACAAGAATTCGACCTGTCATCGAACGGATCGCAGCACAAGGCCGACGACGCACGATGGCAAACTCTACGGAGAACGTAATGAAGAAGATGTTGACGATTCTGGCGCTGTGCCTCGCCTGCGGCGGCGCCTTTGCGCAAACCGCGACGCCGCCCATGGGCGGCAACCCGCAGCGCATGGCGCAAATGGCGCAGCAGTTGCAAAGCCGCTTTGCCAGCGCGAACACCACGCAGGACGGCAAGCTGACCCGCCAACAGGCGGCAGCCGGTATGCCGATGGTCGCCCGCAATTTCGACGCGATCGATACGCAGAAGGCCGGCTACGTAACCTTGCCGCAAATCGAAGCATTCATGCAGCAGCGCGCGGCAGCACACTGAGCGAGGCAATCATCAGAGGGATCGTGGGCGTATCGGGCGAGCGGTGCGTATGTTCGCACTGTCCCCGAAAACCGCTATTCTGGTAGCCGGATGCGCGCCTAAGGAGCCCATGCATGGATCGACCCGCGAAAATCATCGTGCTCGACGACGAAGCCGAATTGCGCAATATGCTGCAGCGCTTTCTGACCGGCCATGGCTTCGAAGTGCGCGTCGTCGAGGACAGCAAACGGCTCGACCGCTATTTGCAGCGCGAGCCGTACGACCTGCTGGTGCTCGATCTGATGATCGGCGAGGAGAACGGCCTTGAAATTTGTAGCCGGCTGCGCGCCGAAGGGCAAACGCTGCCCATCCTGATGCTGACCGCCAAGGGCGACCCGCTCGACAAGGTGGTGGGTCTCGAAACGGGCGCCGACGATTACCTCGCCAAGCCCTTCCTGCCGCGCGAACTGGTGGCGCGAATCCGCGCCTTGCTGCGGCGCCAGAAAATCGCCTCAGGTGATCCAACCGTCATCTCGCAGACCGTGCGCTTCGGCGACTTCAGTCTCGACATCGGCAAGCAGGCGCTATCGCGCAAGGGTGAGCCGCTGGACATTCACTCCGCGCAGATGTTGCTGCTGGTGGCACTGGCGTCATCGCCGAATCGGCCCGTGAGCCGCGACAATCTGATCGCGCGCGCCCGTGGTCGCGATCACGATGCGCTCGATCGCAGCATCGACGTGCAGGTACTGCGCTTGCGCCAGATTGTCGAGGACGATCCGTCCAAACCGCGTTTCATCAAGACCGTCTGGGGCGTCGGCTACATGCTGATCGCCGACGTCGAATCATGACGGTGGCCTTGAAGCGCCTCGGCTTGCCGCGCACGCTGCTCGCACGCAACATCGTATTGTTGATCGTGCTTGTCATGCTGTCGCAGGTCTGTTCGCTCACGGTGTTGCTGCACTATGTGCAAAGACCGCGCGTCGAACGCACCGCCGCCGTGTTCGCCAACTACGTCACCACGCTCGACTCGCTGTTCGAGGCCGCACCCGACAATGCGCGCGATGCACTGGTGGCCCGCCTCAACCACGGCGCACAGCCGCCGGCCACAGACGAGCTCGAGCCGACGCCGAGCCTGCGGCATTTCTACGTCACCTATCAGCGCGAGGTGTTTCTGGACGCCCTGCGCCAACACCTGCCCGCCGACATGCCGGTACGCTGGCAAACCCTGGGCGGCCAGCGTCTGTGGAT
Source organism: Paraburkholderia sp. GAS38 (assembly GCF_050434965.1). Taxonomy (NCBI): domain Bacteria; kingdom Pseudomonadati; phylum Pseudomonadota; class Betaproteobacteria; order Burkholderiales; family Burkholderiaceae; genus Paraburkholderia; species Paraburkholderia sp. GAS38. The sequence goes on from NZ_JBNDJO010000017.1 coordinate 116,141, forward strand.
CCGCATTCACGCGCATGACATGCCCTACTGGATCGCCCTGCCGATTCCCGAGGACGCTCGCGGCGCAGGTCTCGACGCGGCGATTCTGCTCTCGCTCGGCCTTGCCGCAGCAGCCGCGCTCACCGGCTATCTGATCCAGCGGCATCTGAACCGGCCGCTGCAAAATCTGGCGCATGCGGCACGCCGCGTAAGTTCAGGCGAAACACCACCACCGCTGCCGACCGATGGCCCCACGGAAATCGCCGAGGTAAGCAGCGCCTTCAACCAGATGACGCAAGCGCTGCAGCAAGCCGAAGCGACGCGCGCGGTGATGCTGGCCGGCATCTCGCACGACATCCGCACGCCGCTGACCAAGCTGCGGCTAGCGATGGCCATGGCAATCACCGACAACGGCGACGATAGCTTCGTGGTGGCGGCCGAAGCGTATCTCGACCAGATCGAAACCATCCTCCAGCAGTTCATGGACTACGCCGGCAGCGGCGAGCGCGAGACGGCGCAAGCCGGCGATCTCAATGCGCTCATCAGCCGGCTCGCCGCGGATTTTGCGGGGCTGGGCCACGAATTCGAACTCTCGCTGGGTGCCGTGCCGGTGTTCGCGTTTCGTCCAATCACCATGATGCGGCTATTGATGAACCTGATGCAGAACGCCGTGGTATACGGCCGCGTGGGTCTCGCTGTGCGCACATGGGTGCACAGCGGCACCGCCTATGTCGCGGTCGGCGATCGCGGTGAGGGGCTCGCGGCGCACGAACTCGAAGCCTTGAAGGCGCCGTTTCAGCGCGGCCGCAACGCACGTGCGCAAGCGGGAGGCACAGGACTCGGGCTCGCGATCGTCGAACGTATCGCGCGACTGCACGGTGGGTCTCTGCAGTTTCACGCACGCGACGGCGGTGGACTCGAGGTATGGGTCGTGTTGCCGCTCGTCGCGCCGCGCAGCGCATCCCAGTCGGGGCGTTAAACAGGTCCAGGTCGCAACGTGTCGCCTGATTGCAGCACGCGTCTTGATTGTGATTTTCAGCCTCGTACAATGTGATCCGGCATGCAGTATCCCGTCAGGCTGAGGCAACGCCTCGCGCGACATTGCACTCGAAAGAGGACCCTGTTCGAGGAGCACATCATGGCAAACAGCGAGTACTTGTTATCGCATCAGGACCTGGTCAAGGCCGTGATCATTCATCAGAACATTCACGAAGGGTTCTGGCGCCTGAATATCAACTTCAACGTCGCCGCGACGCACGGCAAGGACGTGCCGGACCCGTGCGTTGCCGTGACGATTCAGGGCATCGGCATCATGAAGGCAGATTCCAGCGACGAGATGGCGGTGGACGCCGCGCTCGCCAACCCTGAAAAAATCGCGCCCCCGGTCGACAAGACTCACGATGTAACCAACGGCATGCAGTTTTGCCGCGACGTGTATCGCAACGTCGCGGTGCATCTCGACGACGCGGCGAAACCGGCCAGCGCCTCCATGGCGGTCGACCTGCGCACCCAGCACAAGTAGCCATCGGTGCCACGGTCCTTGCGGGCCGCTCGCGTCAGGTGCGGTGCGCCGCCCGCATCATCGTCACGTAAAGCACCGCGCCCACCATGGCGCCGATGAGCCAGCCGAAGTTGTTGTCCGGCAAGACATGCAGCAGTTGCGTGCAGAGTTCCCAGCCCACCGAGATGATCCCGGCAATGACGAGCGCCGCGATGCCCACCTTGTTCCAGCCGCCGTCGTAGTAGAAGCGCCCTTGCGGCGACATGCTGTACAGCTCGGCCGTTTCGACCTGCTGCTTCTTGATGAGGTAAAAGTCCGCCATCATCACGCCATAGAGCGGCGCGAGGACCGAACCGAACACGCTGACAAAGATCGTGATCGCCTTCGGGCTGTCGACGAAAATCCACGGGCACACGAGCACCGCGAGAATGGAAGCCACGAGGCCGCCTTTCTTGAAGTCGATGTGCTTGGGGAACAGGTTCGCGATATCGTAAGCAGGCGAGACGAAATTGGCGACGATATTGATGCCCATTGTCGCCACGATGAACGTCAGGCTGCCGATCACCACGGCCGCCTTGTTCTGGATGTGCGCGACGATCGCTACCGGGTCCATGATCATCGAGCCGAACACGGTGGCGCTTCCCGACGTCACCACCACCGTGATGATGGCGAAGACGATGAAGTTGACCGGTAGGCCGAGGAAATTGCCCACCTTCATCTGACGCTCGCTTTTGGCAAAGCGCGAGAAATCGCCGAAGTTGAGCAGCAGCGCGGCGAAGTAACTCACCACCAGCAGCGTGGCATTGCCCATGCTGGCGAATTGCTCGCTGCCCGACAGCACCTTGCCGCCGAGCGTCAGGCTCAGACTGCCCAGGCCCGCCTGCGACAGGATCCACGCCATCAGCGCGAACATCACTACATATACGGCCGGTCCGCAGAAGTCGATGAACTTGCGGATCGTCTCCATGCCGCGCTGAAAAATGAACAACTGGAACACCCACATGAACAGGAAGCTGATCCAACCCAATCCATCGAGCCGCAAGAAGCGGAAATCGTGCAGTGCCGTGGCCGCCGGGAAGAACAGGATGACTAGCGTGGCCACCGCTTTAGAGGCAAAGTAGGTCTGCACGCCGTACCAGACAATCCCCACCACGCCGCGAATCACCGCCGCCAGGTTCGCCCCCATCACGCCCATACTGACGCGGGCCATCACCGGAAACGGAATGCCGTGCACATAGCTGGGCTTGCCGACCAGGTTCATCAGCAGATAAACAATCAGGATGCCGATGGTTAGCGCAATCAGCACCTGCCAGCCGGAAATGCCGAGCAGAAACAGGCTCGCCGCAAACGTGTAGCCGCCGACGCTGTGCACGTCCGACATCCACATGGCGAAAATGCAATAGCCGGTCCAGGTGCGCTTGTTGAGCGGCACCGGCGCAAGGTCGTGGTTATACAGACGCTCGTCGGTCTGCGCGACATGCCCACCCGCATCGCGCGGGGCGCCACCATCGATAAGCGGTGAGGTCGACATGTCTCCCCCTTTTGCCGTGCCTGACGACCGATCCCGAAGCAAGCTGCTGCCGGGCTGTGGATGGACCGCGCGCCGCCCTGCCTGCCGCCGGCCATTGCAACAATATAGATGGTTCCACGAAAAAAAGACCGTGTCGAAATAATCTGCCGGTGGAGATGCTGGCAAAGCGCACACTGTGGGATCGAAGCCCGTCGCGATGCTTAGGGGTGCTGGCAGAAATCGACGTGCGCTTGACTGCGCTTCACTGCAGATGCTGCCCGCCGTTGATGGCGATGTTGGCGCCGGTAACGAAGGCGGCCTCGTGCGAGCATAGATAGAGTACGAGTGCCGCGACTTCGTCGGGCTGTCCGAGTCTTCCCACCGGGATCTGCGGAATGATCTTGGTGTCGAGCACTTCTTGCGGCACGGCCATGACCATTTTGGTAGCGATAAAACCAGGCGACACGGTATTGACCGTCACGCCCTTTTTAGCCACTTCCAGCGCCAGCGACTTCGTAAATCCATGCATGCCGGCTTTGGCGGCCGCATAGTTGGTCTGGCCGAAGCCGCCCTTGGAGCCGATGATGGACGCGATGTTGACGATGCGGCCCCAGCCGCGCTCCACCATGCCGTCGCAGAGCGGTTTCGTCATGTTGAAGAGCGAATCGAGGTTGGTGCGCAGCACCGCATCCCAGTTGATCTTGTCGAGCTTCTTGAAGCTGGCGTCGCGTGTGATGCCGGCGTTGTTGACGAGAATGTCGACATTGCCCACTTCGGCCTGAAGCCGCTGCGCACCCTGCTGGCACGAGTCGTAATCCGCGACGTCCACCTCGTAGGCGGGGAAGCGGCGCCCCGCCGCCTCCATTCGCTCAAGCCACGTGTGCGCACCGGTGTTGGTGGGCGAGTAGGTGACCACCGTCGTATAACCGGCGTCGTGCAATTTGACGGCAATGGCTTCGCCGATCCCGCCCATTCCACCGGTGATGAGTGCGATCTGCTTTGTCATGGCGGCTGCCTCGCGTGAGAGGATGTTGCTCCGGTCACCGCGCGTTCAGCCTGGCCGGCCGCTCACCCGGTCGTTACCCCTGATGCTTTCGAAGTGTGCGAGAGCACCGCGTCGAAACTGCCTTCGGCCATGTTGACGGCCTGCCGCGCCGACTTGTTGACGCTGTCGTAAAGGGCGCTGCTCGATTCGAGCAGCTTCTTAAGCGCCGCAACGGCCGCTTCGGAACCGGCCGGCGCCTGCTTCGACACGTCCTCGAAGAGCGCCTGCACCCGGCGATTGTGCGCTTCGTACTGCGCCCCTGCAATCGTCGCGAAACCGGCGTGGGTGCCGGCGGCGATCTCATACAGACGGCGGTAATACGATTGCGCGTGTTCGGTGAGCGCACCGTTGGGTCCGGCCTGCTGCGCAACGAACGCTTGCGGATCGGTTGCGCACATCAACGTGTGCGTGTCGGCAAGGGCCGCCCTGGCCGCTTGCAGATTCAGTTCGGTCAGCTTCTGGAAGCCCTCGAAGGCCAGATTGGCCGCTCCGTAAAACGCTTCGAGGTTGGCCTTTTGAGCGGAGGCAAGCTGCTCCGGAATCCACTCGTTCATCGTCAAGCTCCTAAAATCGACCCACCGTTGCACTCCCAGGATTGGCGAGGCATGCGCGGGTCATGGCATGGCTGGGAAGGGATGGCGAGCGCATTGCAGCGCGCGGGCATCGCAAGATCTCGTTCATCCCCGTGATATTTTCTTGTTATTAAATAAGCACAACAAACTAATAGACTGACTACTCTCTCAGGTTTTATAACAGCACGTACGTACACTTTATCGTTGTAGCGAATCCTCGGTGGGGCGGTATGCGAACCGCGTGGCGTTTCAGGCGTACTCGCTCAATGAATCCGTCCGGCGGCCTTCAGGAACGAGTGACCTTCGCGGGTCAAGCGCGGCAACGCCTGACCGGACGGCGCATGCTCGAGGCTGACCAGTTGGCGTGACAGCAGCACGTCGAGGTCGGCCCGGTCTACCTCCAGTTGCTCCGTGGCGTCCTTGACCAGCATCAGCGTTGCGAATTCGTGCGGGCTCAGCATCTTCGTCTCCCAAGTTTTTAGCTGCTGCGTTGGCGGGATGCTGACGGTCAACCGTCGCGTCCCGAACCTGACTCGTTGAACGGATACCGCAAATTGACTCTTCGCCGACTCGACACGCGGAGTGCGTCGAGGGAAGTCATCTTAATTCGGGACATCGCAAATGATCAATATGTGGGAAAAATCTTTTCGGAATAAATACCGGCTGATAGTCCCCACGCGCGACAACCGTGTAATGCACGCTCGCCCAGCGCGGACAGGCGTTTGAATGAGGTTGCGTAGGATGGCAGAAACACCGTCAGACAAGGCACTGTCAGGGTAAACAGGTGCTGCGCCGGGTTTGAATGCGCTATCGCCGCTGAGAGCAATGGCTCGACGCGGCTTCCGGAAACGTTTCCAGCGATGCGCGCGGACGTTGCGATGAATAGATTGGCGGTCGATGAAGGACATGCGTCCATGCCCGGCGAGCGCATCGCTCGGCGTCGGTCGCACCGGAAATGGCCCGCCGCGGCCGCCTACGGTGGAGGCGGCGCGACATCAGGCGGCAGCTTATGGCTGCGCCGATTGGACGGAAGGAACATCCGTCCGACCGGAAGCTTGTCCCGGGCATGGAAGCACCCTCAAAATATACCTTCAGCGCCCATGGACGGGCTTCTTAAATGCTTGCCGCCAGCCACCACCTTAGGAACACTCTTCTTGTAGAATCAAATTTACCTGAATATTCTTCCTAATCCACCATGACCAGCCGAAACCGTCCCTTGGACAACCAGGATCGAAAAATCATGCGGGAGCTGCAGAAGAACGCGCGGCTTTCGAATGCAGAACTTGCGGATCTGGTCGGCATGTCGACCACCGCATGCTGGAATCGCACCCGTCAACTGGAGACCGAAGGCTACATTCGCGGGTACGTGGCGTTGCTCGATCAGCAGAAGCTGGGCTTCGCCGACGTGGTGCTCCTCGAGGTGACGCTGGACCGTCACGAGGACGACGCGCTCGCGCGCTTCGGCGCCGAACTGGCGACGCTGCCCGAAGTGCTCGAGGCGTATCTGGTGTCCGGCGAATATGACTATCTGGTGAAGGTGGCCGTGGACGGCACCGCCGGCTACGAGCGCTTTCTGCGCGAGAAGCTGTACCGGATCTCCGGCATCCGGCACAGCCGTTCGATGTTCGCGTTGCGCTGCATGAAGAGCATTCCGTCAGTGCAAATCTAAACGCGCGTTTCTAACGTGCGGTCTTATATATCGGAGTCCATACTATATTCGTGCGGCGAATTGTCTGATAGATAGCCGCGGCGTGTGACGTAACGGCGGGGTTACGTCGCCCGCGACGGGAACACGTAACATCGTCTGCGCACCCGACTGCGCTCACTGCGGCGTCGGCCTTCCGCGGTGACGCGTGCGCCGGTCCGCCAGGTAAGGCGTCTCCCCCTCTCGTTTTGATCGATGCTCGAACCGCACGCGCGCGGCTTGCATCGCGCGTCGTCAGGCATACGTTGGCTCGGAACTTGCGCCGCTCGCCTGCCCGAGCAAGCCATATCCATGCATGGCGCTACCGCGCCCGACATTAAAAAACGGCATCGCACACACGCGCGACATCGGGCCCGGAGCAAACACTTTCTGCAAGACCGATCAGCGGTTTTCCGGGGGCACTGATTACACCTTTGACCAATCAGGACGCGATTCCATCGCGAAAGGACTAATCATGGCTCCCTTCAAACACACTCTTGTTGCATCGGCGAGCGTAATCCTATGGTGGTCGCTCGCTACGTCATGTCAGGCAGGCGATTTCACCAGCATGACACCGCCTTCGATACCGGAAAGCGGCTGGACCGGCAGCGGTCTACCGGGCGCGGGGTCTCCTTGGACGGGCGGTAGCGGCTCGACCGGAATAGGCTCCGGCGGCAGTACGACGGGCGCCAGTTCGGGCTCTAGTTGGGGCGGTAGCTCCGCGTCGGGATACGGTTGGGGCAGCGGTTCAGCCTGGGCTTCAGTGGGCGGCTCGCCGTGGGGCGGTGGCACGGGCTCTGGTTCGGGTTCGGGCTCCGGATATGGCGGTGGTTCAGGTGATGGCGGTCAAGGAGGTTGGGGGACGGGGTCAGGTGGGACGGGTGGTAGCGGCGGTAGCAGTGGTGGCGGAGGAAGCTCCGGTGGCTCGGGCGGTTCCGGTGGCTCGGGCGGAAACGGCGGCTCCGGTGGAAATGGTGGCGGTGGAGGCTCCGGCGGATATGGTGGTGGCGGGTCCGGTGGAAATGGTGGCGGCTCTTCGGGGGGCGGCTCTGGTGATGGCGGCCATGGCGGCTGGGGGAGCGGCTCGGGTGGTTCTGGCGGAAGCGGTGGCTCAGGTGGCTCAGGTGGCTCAGGTGGCTCAGGTGGCTCCGGTGGAAGCGGTGGCTCCGGTGGAAGCGGTGGAAGCGGTGGAAGCGGTGGAAGCGGTGGAAGCGGCGGAAGCGGCGGAAGCGGTGGAAGCGGCGGAAGCGGCGGAAACGGAGGCTCCGGCGGATATGGTGGCGGCGGTTCCGGTGGAAATGGTGGCGGCTCTTCGGGGGGCGGTTCTGGTGATGGTGGCCATGGCGGCTGGGGGAGCGGCTCGGGTGGTTCCGGTGGAAGCGGCGGCTCGGGCGGAAACGGCGGCTCCGGAGGCAACGGCGGCGGCTCTACCGGCGGAAATGGCGGCCACGGCGGTTCCGGCTCAGGCGGCTCCGGCAATTCAGGCGGTTCATCTGGATCAGGCACCAGTTCCAGCTCCGGCAACGGCAACCAGATCACCAGCGGCCTGCTCAATCCGATCGTGGATCTGGTGGTCAACGTCGGTGCCATCAGCGTGCCGATTGTGCCCATCACCGTCGGCAACAACAGCGGCAGCGGGAACGGCAATGGCGTAGGCAACGGGACGACGGGCAACAAAGGCAGCGCCGGCGAAACGGGCGTATCCGGCGCCGGCAATCTGCTGGCACCTGTCACCGCATTGCTTGGCGGCCTGCGCGTCGCGCCGGTCACCGGCGGTTCGCAAAGCGGCGGCAGTAGCGCAAGCAGCAGCCCCGTCGCCCCCCTCACAACCTTGTTAGGTGGACTAACAGGTGTCCTGGGTGGTGGAAGCTCGCACGGGTCGTCGTCGGGCGTCGTCGGTACAAGCTCATCAAGCAGTCCGGTTGCGCCGTTGACCAACCTGGTCACCTCGCTGACCGGCACGCTCGGCGGGCTGAGCGGTGGAACCAGCGGCGGATCCTCCCTGCTCGCTCCGTTGACGAGCCTGCTCGGCGGCCTGACGGGCGGAACCAGCGGCAGCAGCTTACTGTCGACGCCAACGGTACCGAAGCACTAGCGGACAACGCGAGGAAAACCCGGGCGTGATGCATCAAACGCCCGGGAACCGGAACCATCGCCCCAGCGTCTGTCGTTACCCCCGCCCATCCACCGGTTTCTGACACGCCGCCAGCACGGCGCCGGCCAAGAGCAACACGGCCGAATACACCAACCCGCGCGCAAGCCCAGCGCCATCCGATACCCAACCGATCACCAATGGCCCGACGATCTGCCCGAACGCGAACACGATCGTGAATGCGCTAATACCTTTGGCCCAATGACTGGCAGGCAGGTTGTGTCGCACGAACGCGGTCGTCGACGCCACTGCGGACAAAAACGTCGCGCCGAACAAGGCCCCCGAAACAAACGCGGCGAAGGGATGCGTGGCAAGCGCCGGCAGTAGCGTCGCGAGGCCGAGCAGTCCGTTGAGTACCGCGAGCGCCTGGCCGCCGCGCATCCGGTCGAGCAGCCCTGACCACAGACGCGCCGAGACAACTGTCGCCGCGCCGAGCAGGATATAGAAGCCGGTCACGATGGCCGCGCTCATCCCCGCGTTGCGCAACAGCGCAACGATAAACGTCATGTAGCCGATATACCCGACGCCGAACAATCCATAGCCGCCCAATGCAAGACTAAAACGCGGCCAGTGCAGTCCAGAGTCGGACGCCGGCTGCGCGGCCACCGCCTTCGATACCACCGCGTGGCCCCGTTCGATTTTGCGGGCCGCGCCGATCGCCACCAGCGAGAAAGCGAGGCACCCGGCCGCCAGCGCAAACCACGCAAGCTGCCAGCCGTGGATCGCCCTGGCAATCGTCAACGGCACGAGTATCGCGGAAGCTACGATGCCCCAGCCGGCGCCGCCGTAGTACAAACCGAGCACGAGTCCGGCGTCGCGCGGCCGCGAGGAAGCAAGGCGCGCCGCCAGCACCCCGCCGCTGACGAAGATCAGCGCGCTGCTCACGCCGGTCATCACGCGCAAGGTGAGCAAGGCGTGCGTGTCGACGACCATGCCGCTGACCGCCATCAGCAATGCCGTCGCTATGCATCCGGCAACAAACAGCGCAGCCGTCGACGCGCCCCGCGACAAGCGCGGAAAAGCAAGCGCGCCGAGCAGATAACCCAATGCATTGGCCGTGTTCATGGCGCCGGCCTGGGCAAAGCTCCAGCCGAGATCGAGTTTCATCGCGGGCAACAACAGCGCGTACGCGAATCGTGCGAGGCCCAGGGCAATCGCGCTTCCCAGGGAGAGCGCTACGGCGAGCCACAACGTCTCCATCCGGTTCGGCGTTGGCGTTTCCGTGTCATGGCGAAGCGATTTCGACCGAGTCAATTGTGCGGACATGAGCGAGCGTGGGACGAGCTTTTGTCAGGCAAGGAAGCAGCCAGCATACTGCAAGCCCTGCCATCATAGCCGCGCTACACGCTCACGCCAGCGCTGCATCACGATGCGGTCGAAGGCAACCGGCATTCGTTCGACGAGCACACTCCGCGCAATGCTTCGCCGCGTCGCGCACGACATCCTCCGCGCGAGTGCCGCAACCCACAAACAAACTCGCCAACGACACGAGCATGTCGCGATGTTCGGGATTCAGTTGGGGACTTCGGCCCGACGCGTGCGGTCAAATTGCGCCGTGATCCGTCGTCGACCAGGCAACACAGCCGGCATAGCCCGCAGGCGCGGCGAGCCACGTTGCCGACAAGTCGCGCGCTTCATCAGGCACCTGATCGCGCAAGACGACACGCGTGCCGTCGCGTGGCAGGACGGTCAGGCGCTGCAAGCCACGCGTCACGCCCACGCCCGTTGTCTTGAGCAACGCCTCCTTGGCAACCCAGGCATCGTAAAACCAGTGGAGACGTTGGCCGGCCTCCGCCTGATCGAGCCATGCCGCTTCGCTGTCAGCCAGTGTCAACGAGGCGAGCGAGCACCAGTCGAGTTGTACGTTGCACTGTTCTATATCGACCCCCACCCTGCGGCGAGCGGACAGCGCGATCAGACCGTGGGCACCGGAGTGGGATACGTTGAAATCAAGCGCACGCGCCCCAACCGGTTCGGCGAGTTCAACCACCTCCGCCATTGCATCCATCGCAGCCAGGCACGGACGCCCCATGGCATCACGCGCCAGACGCACGGCATGTGGCGCGACGCCCAATGCGTTCCCGAGTCGCTCGCGCAGGGCCGCACGCGCGGCCGCGAAGCGCAGCGTGTCTTCGCTGCGACGAAACACTCGCGCACGCGCGCGCTCGTCGCTCGACAGCGCGCTGAATGCTTCGCTTTCGAGCGTTTGATCGAAGGGGATATCGACCCGCCATACCTGGACATCGGACGGGCCATCATGCAACAACGGGAAGAGAGGGATACGCTGCATTGCAGGGTTCGGGCTCGTTGCCTGGGCACTCGGGAAAACGGCCACTGTACAGCATTCACATGCAAGCGCCACCCGCTCAGGCGTCGAACGACGCAGCCGCGCCCTGCTGCTTCCCACCTGCCTGCGCGGCGCCTGCACGCGCATGCTGCATCGCTTCGAGCAAGGTGGCGTGATCGCCGATATGGTTCGCCAGCAGCAGGATTAACTGCGCATTCGCCGACTGGCTCTGCGCATCGTCGAAGTCTCGATGCATGTCGATCAGCGCTTCATAAAAGTCGTCGGGGCGTGCGAGATTCGGTTGTGTGTTCAGTGTCATGGTTGTCTCCTGTTCTCTCGTGGCGCTCGCGTGCTGCATGCCTGTGCCCATGCCACGCCACGATCACGCCGTGCCGCCCACGCACAACGCGCGCTTCAATGCCTGCTCGACACGGCCGGCGTCCAGGCGACGCCAGCGCGCACAAACGTGCTGATCGGGGCGAATCAGATAGAACGCGCCGGGCGTGGCGTCATAGCGCGTCTTCGCCAGACCCTCCGTGTCGTGCAAGACCGTTGCACCGGATAACGCGACGTCAAGTGCAGACACGCCCTCCGTAGCATCCGCACTTACCAGCACGACCAGTTTCAAAGGAATCGCCCCGCGCTGCAGGGCTTGAAGCGCATCACATGTCGCCTCATCGATGCCCCCAGCGCCGCAAAACAGCATGCCCGTGAACTGCTGGCCGAGTTGTTGCAGCAACCACGCCGGCTGCCCGCCAAGACGAACTGGCGCGTCGCAGCATGCCGCACCCGGCACCATCTGGCCGGCAAAGCGCTCGCTGTCCGCCGTATTGAGCGCCGAGTCGCGCAACACCGCCGGCACGGAGAGGCGCCCGCTATTCACCAGTTGCCGCGCGAATGCATGATCGCGGGCGAGTTTGAGCACAGCGTCGCGAAACACCCGGCTCACCGCGCTCTTGGGTGTGATGAAATCGGTAGAACGGGTGGAGTGGCGGATATTCTCGTCGGCTGCAGATTCGCGCTCGCTGGCGTAGGTGTCGAGCAAAGCATCCGACGCTCGCCCGCTCAGCACCATCGCCAGCTTCCACGCGAGATTCTCCGCATCCTGCACGCCGCTATTCGCCCCGCGCGCGCCGAACGGCGAAACGCCGTGCGCCGAGTCGCCGGCGAACAGCACGTTGCCGTGGCGAAAGCGATCCATCCGCAAACACGAGAATGTATAGACGCTCACCCACTCCAGCTCGAACTTCGCCTCCGGTCCGAGCAACGCGCGCACACGCGGAATCACACGCTCCGGTGTTTTCTCGAGCGCGGGGTCGGCATCCCAGCCAAGCTGAAAATCGATCCGCCACACGTTGTCCGGCTGACGATGCAACAGCACCGACTGATTCGGATGAAACGGCGGATCGAACCAGAACCAGCGCTCGGTGGGAAACTCCGCTTCCATCTTGACGTCGGCGATCAGGAAGCGGTCCTTGAAGGTACGACCATGCGTGTCGAGACCCATCAGATTGCGAATCGGACTGCGCGAGCCGTCCGCTGCAACCACGTAACGGCCGGACAGCGGGTAATGCCCGGCGGGTGTTTCGACCGTCAGCGTAACGTTGGCGTCGTCGCTCCCGGGTGCGCCGTCCTGCCGAATGCCCACCACCTTGCTCTTCCAGCGGATCTCGAGATTCGGCAATTCCCGTGCACGTTCCAGCAGATAACCTTCCACATAGTACTGCTGAAGATTGATAAACGCAGGCCGGTTATGACCGCTCTCCGGCAGCAGATTGAACGTGTAGACCAGTTCGTCTTTCAGGAACACCTTGCCGACGTTCCAGCTAATGCCCTTATCCACCATGCGCTGACCGCAGCCGAGCCGGTCGAAGATATCGAGCGAGCGCTTCGAAAAGCAGATTGCGCGCGAACCGGTCGACAGCGAACAATCGTCGTCGACCAGCACGACCGGCACGCCCTGCTGCGCGACGTCGATTGCGGTGGCGAGCCCCACCGGCCCCGCACCGACCACGATCACCGGATACGCCGTCGCTTGCGTGCCGCTCTGCTGCTCGCGGCACGACTGATACTCGAACGACAGCGTCTGGTAGTTAATGCCCATCTTGTCTCCGTCCATCTTCACGCTCTGCACGCTGTGCGCTCCCGTCAGGCCTGCAGCGCGTCCCACATGTCCTTGTCGCGCTGCGCCGTCCAGATGCGCGGATGCGTGATACCGCTCGCCTCGTCGAAAGCCCGCGAAACGTCGAACGGCAGACAGTGCTCGTAGATGAAGACGTGGCCGAACTTCGGGTCCATGGCCTTGCGGGTGTGCGCCATGGCCGCCTTCAGATCGAGCTTCTGCTCGACGGCTTCGCGACCCTGCTGCAGCAGCGTCGTCACAAAGTCTTTGGTGTAATCGAGGCCCTTGTTGACGTCTGCGGGCGTGGTCAGCGCGGGACCGCGGCCCGGCACCAGCTTGTCCGCGTTCAGCGCGCGCAGCGCCTCGAGCGTGGCCGGCCATTGCGCGAGTTGCGCGTCGCCGCAATAGCACGCGGCGTCGTATTCGACGAGGTCGCCTGAGAACAGCACCTTCTGCGACGGCAGCCAGACGATCGTGTCGCCCTTCGTGTGACCCGCCCCCAGATGTGCGATGCGCACTTCGAGCTTGCCGAGGAACAGCGTGATGTCCTTCTCGAACACGAGCGTGGGCCAGGTCAGGCCAGGCACCGTCTCGACCCCGGCAAACAGGCGCGGGAAACGTTCGATCTCCGACTTCATGTCCTGCTCGCCGCGCTCGACGATCATTTCATAGGTGCCGCGACTCGCGATCACCTGCTGCGCGCCCTCGGCGAAATACGCGGAAGCGCCGAGCACGCGCACCGCGTGGTAGTGCGACAGCACGACGTATTTGATGGGTTTGTCGGTGACGCTACGGATCTTCGCGATCAGGTCTTGCGCCATGGCAGGCGTGGCGGTGGTATCGACGATCAGCACGCCGTCGTCGCCGATGATCACGCCGGAATTCGGATCGCCTTCCGCGGTGTAGGCATAAGCGTTCTCGGACAGTTGCGTCCACGTGACTTTCTTTTCTTCCAGATCGGCCTGGGATGCGAATGCCTTTGCCATGCTTGTCTCCCTCAAAAGTTGGACGTGAGGCGAGACGGCCGGCATGGGCGCCGTTCGGAACGGGGCGCGCAAGCAGACGGCATTGGAGGATTGTCTCGCCCCGTTTTGACTCTATGACTGCGCCGGTGTGTCGGGGTGAAGGCATCTTATGGCCGGGCGAGATTATTTGTCAATAGCGAAATGTATCGCTATACGCAAACTCATAAACACCTATGATGAGAAAGGAAAGCAGACGACCTTCGGCTAACATGGAGCCCTTTTACGGACGAGCGCAGGTGTGAGCAAAGCAGCCAAAACGGACTCCGGTGCGGTTTCCAGAAAGGGCCCGGGCGTGGACAAGCGCGCGGGTGCCGGTGCTGGCGACACGGCAGACGGCGGTAAAACGCAGCGCGGAATTCAGAGCGTCGAAGTGGGCGGCCGCGTGTTGCAGGCACTCGCCCAGGCGCGCAGACCGCTGGCGTTGTCCGATCTCGCCACCGCTGCGCAGATTGCGCCAGGGCAGGCGCACGCCTATGCGGTCAGCTTGAGCCAGTTGGGCCTGATCAAGCGCGACGAGTTGTCGGGCCGCTATGAACCCGGCCCGCTTGCGCTGCGGCTGGGTTTGCTGCATCTGGAGAATCAACCGGCATTTCGGGCCGCCGTGCCGCGCGTCGCCGCGTTGGCTGAGGCGATCGGCTTTAGCGTCGCGATCTGCATTGCCGGGCCGCAAGGACCGACCATCGTTCGATATGAGCACGCGGGCTTTCCGCTGCACGTCAATCTGCACGTGGGCACGGTGATGTCGTTGCCGGCGACATCCACGGGCCGCGTGTTTTGCGCCTATCTGCCACGCGAGACATTGGAGCGCATGTGGGCGAATCAGTCGGGTACCGGTGGCGCAATGACACCGCGTGCTGAACGCGCCCGCTTCGACGCCGCTCTGGACGCCATCCGCACACGCGGACTCGAATCCAGCGTCGATGCGCCGAGTCCGGGCATCAGCAGTCTCAGTGCTCCGGTACTCGATGCGCATGGCCGCTTATGCCTCGCGCTGACAGTGATCGGCTCGACCGGCGCGATCGACGTGGCCGCCGGCGGTGCGACCGCCGGCGCGCTGCTCGCCGCGACGCGCGACATCAGCGCAGAACTGACAGCGCCCCCTTCTCTGCTGGCCTCTTCCTCATCGTGACCGATTCTCTCGACACCTCTCACGCCGGCAGCACCGCTGCTAGCGCCGCGGCGAAACCGCAGCGCGGCATCCAGTCGCTCGACAGCACCGGCGAGTTGCTCGCCGCGCTGGTCGCGGCCGCGCGCCCTCTGAACTTGCGCGACCTCGCGGCCGCTGCAGGCATGCCGCCGGCCAAGGCGTTTCCGCATCTGGTGAGCCTGCTGAAAATCGGCTTGCTGAATCGCGATGCGGCCGGCTGTTTCGAAGCCGGTGCGCTTGCGCTGGAGCTGGGCTTGATCGGACTGCAGCGGTTGTCGCCGACGCGCGAAGCAGAGCCGGAGGTGGTCGAACTGGCGGCATCGACGGCAATGAGCGTCGCGATGGCGGTGCTTGGGCCGCTTGGGCCGACCGTCGTGCGCCTGGAAGAATCCGCGCGGCCGTTGCATGTGAGCTTGCGGGTGGGCACGGTGATGTCGTTGGTGAACACGGCCATCGGACGGGTGTTCGCGGCGTATGTGGCGGACGACGTGCGTCAAGGTCTGCTGGCGCAGGATCACTTGCGGCTGGCGGGGGTGGACAAGAGGGAGCATTTCGCCGCTACGGCGAACCGGTCAGCGAAGCCCGCCTTGGCGAGCGGCAAAGACATGGCGTCGCCGCAGTCCGCCGGACAGTACGCCCAGCGCCTCGCACAGATCCGCGCGCACGGGATCGACTCGGCATTGAGCCGGCCGGTGCCGGGCATCGACACGTTGGCTGCGCCGATTCTCGATCACACGGGAAGCATCTGCCTCGTGCTGGCATTGATGGGACCGAGCGGCAGCTTCGATAGCGAACTCACCGGTGGACCCGCGCAGACGCTGCGGGCGGCGACGCTCAGGTTGTCGCGCCGGTTCGGATGGATGGCTTCGCAGAGCGAAGATTGACGCGACGGAGCGCTACCCGCTCACCGTTCGATAACACGCGTCGAAAGGATGATCCAATCTGTGCTGGCGCCCACCGTACAGCGATCGCCGAATCTCAGCACCTGCGAAACAACGGTCACGGTAGTCCAGTTCTTTAAGGCGTCGATGCAGACTTTCGCCGCAGTTGGCCGGCCGACAGCCACAACGCGGAGACAAGAAAATAGATTGCCCCTACACTTGCGTAGCCGGCCACTTTGACGATCGCAGGAGGCGTCGATGCATGGGCCTGCGCGATGAAAAACGCACCCGCCAGTGCTGACTGGCCTCCGCTCAGAATCATTGCCCATTGCGCACCAAAGCGCTTCCTGCGGCGCGCGGCAGTGGCGAGCTGAAGTAATCCGGACAGAACGGCCCAGACACCGAATACATCAAGCACCGAGCTTGTATTTACGTACAACACAACAATCACCGCAATCGCTATAGCCGCGCTAGCGAAGACATTAAAAGCCTGAGTGAAATTTTTGCGCATTCCACCGCTACGCGACATGTCGACGTAATTGGCCAGCGCATCCCATACGGGATAGACAATAAGCAGTGCGGCTCCGATCGCCGTGACCTGCTGTCCGATGGTGAACGCAAGCGCGACCCAGACGACAGAGAACGCGGCACGGATAAAGTAAAGGTGTTTGAGCCACCGCTCATTCTGAAGGCGAGTGGTATCCGAAAGATGAGTAGCCATTGAAACTCCTTTTAAATTTCGCCTGGTGTGTCGTCTGGTGCGACACACCTCGCCAAGACCGTGCAGCGACCGTGTCACCCGACGCACACCTGAGTCGCGCTGCGACGCCGGAAACAATCACATTGGCGGTGCTACGCCGTCCTTTTCGACCACGACAAATTGCGCGTTATGGGCTCCGCCGTTGGCCGGGGTAGCGATGACAAACACTTTCTTGCCTACAATCAGGTCTGCACGTGTGGCTGGTGCAAGCGTCACGACCGGTGCATTGGTCGGCACCGTGACGGTGTTGCTGCCACCCTTATAGGAAAGTTTCAGATCGCGTCCGCTCGTGCCCTCGACGACAGTGTCCACATTGGCATTCGTCATCGAACTGTTGGCGCCGAGATCATATGCATAGTGCCCTTCGCCCGTTCCGCGCGCGGCATCGGGAAACACCAGCACTTCCGTGGCGGTCAGCTTGCCGTCGGGACCCGGCATCGCCGCGGTGCCGACATATGAGCCCGGTTTGATATCGGAGAGCTGGATCGCCTTCACCGCGCTTACCTTCGACGCGTCGCTCAAGGTGATCGTCACGGTGTCGCCGCTGCGGCGATGTACGGTCAAGGCGTCGCCCGAAAACGACACGATGTCGCCGCGAATGCGCTCAGGCTTTGTCGCCGGAGATTGTGCGAACGATGCGCCAGCAAGCGAGAGTGCAACGAGTGAAGCGGCAAGCTTGATACGGATGGACATAGATGCTCCGTTGATATGAAGGGATTAAAGCTGTTGGTGGCTGGCGGCTCAGAATCCGCCGAACCAGAGCACCATCCAGTCGGGGGGCGCAATTGGTATGAACGCAAGGATCGCAGGGAAGGCGCCGGTAGGGTATCGGTCAAATGACCGATGGGCACGTCACCAGACATGCGTTTGGCGGGTTTCAGAGTGAACCGGCCACTCGAGTGACCGGTTAGCGAGATTGGCAAATGGCCGCGACTGGCCGCGTGCCGCGCAATCCATTCAACACAGAGCAGTCAAATTCCGCCGTCGGCCTTCCGCAACCTGATCCATTCGTCCGCCACCTCCCCCATGTTCCGGGGTACGCCGCTTTTAATCCAGGCCATGAAGAGTCGATCGAACTTAAACGTCTCACCACACTCACTCTTCAGAAACCGCCGAACGTTCTGAGTGTTCCTGTAGGTCTCGTCAATTTTGGTGGCCCGATTAATCGGGTCCCGGTGCCAGTCGAATTTCATAGAGCCTCCCCGTCTCAAGAATCAACGCATGAAAGCCAGCGCCATTACGCGCGGCGTCTGAACCATCCGGTGAGCGACAGGCGATCGCGCGTCGCGGGCAATACCTCGTGCAGCATATCGGCGGATAGAAACACCGCAATCCGGCTACCGACCGGCGAGATATCCCACATGCGCAGGCCCTCCGGATGCAGTCGCAATTCACCGCCATGCTCAGGCAGCCAGTCTGCATTCAGATAGACGACGACCGACACCGTGCGCCTGTCGTCATGGCGAAACTGATCGCGGTGTCGCAGATACGCATCGCCAGGCGCGTAGAACGCGAAATGGCTTTCGTATTCTTCGAGTCCCAGAAAGAGCCTGCGATTCAACGCGACACGCAACGTTTCCATGATCGCGAGATACCGGTCGCAGGCGTCGGATTGCCCCGCCTCCAACCAGTGAATCCGGTCGCCGCGGACATCGGGCTGGAGCGAACGCGCCGCGCCCTGGCTGACCCGCGCCAATGCGAGCGTCCCGGCAGCCGCAAGCGTCGCACATTCCAGCGCGAGCGAGAGCGTCAAATCCGGCGGAAGAAAGTTGTCCTGTTCCGACCAGCCATGGTCATGAAGGGCCTCCAGGATTCGTCCATGCCTTTCTTCTCCGGGTGCATCGGAATGCGCCGACGGGTGTGTGCAGTTCACTGTCTGTTCCTTCGAACGAAGGTGCTGGTTGGAAATTCGAACTGTCGTCCAAAGGATATGAACGAGGCGGGCTTTAATCTGAGCGAAGGATGGTAACACCGGCTTCTGGCGTTTCCTGTATGGGGAAATTTTGGCGCAAAGGACGTTAAGGACAAAAGCGCTCTGGCAACAGGCAGGTTTTCAGTGAGAATCGACCCACCTTAATAGAAGAGCCGGCAGTAGAATCGACCCGATTACACACGTCCGGGGGAGTTTATGCAGCGCGATATGCACTATTACGCGACATATGCAATGGCTGCGGCGGCCGGCATTCCGAAGGAGGATGCCGAAACTATTGCCTATGCTTCGCAATATGTGGACGACCAGAACGACGAAGACCTCATTTCCGTTCGGGAGGTAGGGGGCGACTTTTGCGAGTCGGTGGTCACTATACCCACGGCGCATCACCCCCTGGAGACCGGTATTTTCGCAGGGCTCGGTCACCTTGAAAGGGAGGCTGCGAACTTCGTGCGCCGCAAGACGAATCACAAGGAGGGGCGCGACGATAGCCGGCTCGTTTGGGTGCCGTTTCATTTCTTGCCAGGTAACAAGGGGACCAACTACCTGGAAAAGCTCGTTTGCCAGAAGGACAGCGCTATTGCGAACGAAATGCTGGAGCATCACCTGGGCTTCGCGCAGGAAGACTTCGGTTTGGTGCTGGCAGGGATTGCGGCCCACGTTTACGCCGACACGTTCGCCCATTTTGGATTCGCAGGTGTTACATCGTGGCTGAATTCGATTGATATCGATTCGATTCAGATTTCCGATGGCCATGGCCACGAGACGAAGAATTACGTCGAGGGCAGTGCTTCGAAGTTCAGACGGCTCTATGGGTTCATTGAGAATGCTGCACATATCGGACACGGTGGCGTCGATACCTGCCCGGATCGTCCATTCCTGAAATGGGCGTTCCGCTATAAGCAAAGCGGTCACCTCGAGAGCCGCTCGAATCCGGACAATTTTCTGGAAGCGTCTCGCAAGCTTCACGCCTTCTTTATGCGCGTCGCTGAAAAGCGCTATACCGAAGCCTCGCGCGGCACAATTGTCCCGTTCGATGCGATCGAGAACGCCGTTCAGACGCTGATTGCACACGAAGGAGAAATGACGGAGCGCGAGCGCGCCTGGACGGAGGCGATGGAGCAAGGGTCGCTTCAGGTCGCGAGATGTGCGGCGTATTCCGTTGGTGCGTGGGGCTCGGAACTGGATGAGGCGCTGACAGAGAGGAACTTCACGCGCATCAGGAACAGTCGAGCCTATTCGTTCCATTCCGCAGCCGAGTATCACAGGCATTTCGTGCTCAAACGGTTGTTGCCCAAGCACGGGTTGATTGTCGCCTGATTGGCGAACACGGTGTGGCGTTCGACCCGTGTGGCAACGCCGGGAGCGCGGTGCGCTGTTTCCGCTCGCTATAAGAACGGACGTTCGCACCGCTCCGCTGGTCATGACCGGACCATTCTGCCGATGGGCTGGGCAGAGTGTACGCTGGCGCACACTGAAGCGTTGACCTCACCGGGTTAACTTACGATGATGTAGGCAACGGGAAAGGTAATCGTATCGATAAATTTATCCTTTTGTATAGATCACCGTATTGTTTTTGTTGTATTCGCTCGCCTGTTTGAGCAGTAACCGGGAGTCAGGGCCGTAGCAACGGACCTGGACGAACGCTTCCATCCGCCCGAGTCAACGCATAAAGATCTCCCCGCGCCTCGTCGCCACCGACCGGCGCCGGAAAGGTGCGTCCTCGTTTTGGCGATTGCGGTTTTGGGCTTGAGATGAGACGGGAGTCTCGTAATGGACATTCAACTTACGCTTGACCAGATAAACCAGCGTGCCTGGAACTCGCGCGATGCCTCGCGCGAGTTCCTTCGGAGCAAGTCGTGGATCGACCCTGGGGAAAAAGCCGCATTCGACCAGATCGCCGAGGAGTGTCGCGGCGAGCCGTTGCTCGACATCGGTATCGGCGCGGGCCGCACGATTCCGTTAATGATGCAGATTTCGTCCAATTACACTGGGATCGACTACACGGCCAAACTGCTCGAGCACGCTCGCACTCGCTACCCGGATCTCAATCTGTATCACATGGATGCGCGGGACATGTCAGGGTTGCCAACCGATCACTATGCGCTGACGGCTTTCAGCTGCAACGGAATCGACTGTGTGGCCTACGAAGACCGCGTTCTGATCCTGAAAGAGATGTTCCGCGTTACCCGGCCCGGCGGCCTGGTCTGGTTCTCAAGCCACAATCGCGATGGCCCTGGGTTCCAGGACAGTATCCCGAAGCTGATGCCGCGTTTTACGCTCAACCCATTACGCTACGGATGGCGGACCTTACGGGCACTACGGACGCTTCCTCTTGCCTCCTACAACTACATGCGGCACGCGCGTTTTCATCGCAACTACGAAGGGTATTCGATCAAGACGGCGGCAGCCCATTTTTTCGGCATCCTGATCGTGTACACGACGTTGACCGAACAGCGGCGCCAATTGGAATCACTAGGGTTCCGGGTTGAATCCGTGTTCGGATGCGGTGACGGCAAGCGTATCGATGGCGATGCCCACACGAGTGACGCGTCGTGGTTGCACTTCGTCGCCCGCAAGCCTATGCACCCCCTGGAATGAAAAGCCAGGCCAAAGCACTTGCCGAGCGAGACGCAACGCGGCGTCCGCTCGGCAGTACTTGCGTTCAGTTGCTATGTGAAGGTGTGAATACTCCACGGAAGCGCATCTTCCCGGAAGCGAGACGGTCATACGCTTCGGTGGCACGGTCTAGCGAAAAGGTCTCGACGATTGGCTTAACTTTTCCTTTTGCGGCGAGGTCAAGCACCTCGCTGAGATGGCGCAGTCCCGCATGCGTGGAGCCGATTACCCGTTGGCGCATCATGTGGAACGGCTTGCCCTGCGACGAGATCGAGAACGGCTTGCTGAAGTCCAGTCCGCAAAGGATCACGCGACCGTCGACCCTCAGACCCGCCATGGCCTCCTCTGCAGCGCCGGACTCGTTGGTGGTGACCAATAGTACGTCGGCGCCACCAAGATCGCGAAGTTCCGTGCCATTGCCAACCACTTGATCCGCGCCTAGCTGGATGGCCAGGTCCCGCTTGTCCGCGGAGTGTGTAATCGCGATGGTCTCGAAACCGCACGCCCTGGATAGCTGCAAGGCAACGTGCCCCAATCCCCCAATACCCAAAACAGCGATTCTTTCATGCGGCTGAGGTGCTGCATCCCGAAGGCCGCTCCAGGTGGTATAGCAGGCGTGCCGGATCATCATGTCCGCGACGCATTGCGCGATGGTCACCTTGAGCGCGTATTGGCCGATTGGTGCCCGGTTATGCCCGGCCTGTGTCTTTATTACTCTGGCCACCGTCACGTATCGAGCGGTCTACGCGCGTTGATTGATACATTGCGCGTTTAGCTCGCGAACTCCGGCTGGAGCACGCGAACACAGACGGTCAGTAGCAAGGTAAGCGTGCTCACACCGCTGCTCGTCAATCGATAGCCAGATTAACCGCGAGTCTACAACTTTTTGTAATGGCCGCTTTGCACCGCACTCTCGCGCGAAGCAGCAGATTCGGAGGCTTCCCAGCTCCGCAGCCAACCCCAACGATGATGTCGATTTTCGAGGTTCCCATTCGTCGTTCCGAAATAAGGTAGATAAAACCTGATCAAAGGAGGGTTGCGAAAGATGATCACCGTATTTGGAGAAGGAAGAGGGTTCCGGGTCGTCTGGCTGCTGGAGGAGATGGGGCTCGCTTACCGGCTGAGGCCAGTGGACCTGCTAGCCGGTGTCGAAGAAGACGCGGAGTTCCTGGCCATCAATCCCGCCGGTTTCATTCCGGCCATTCAGGATGGCGACGTCACGATGGTCGAGTCCATTGCGATCATGGAGTACCTGATGGCTCGCTACGGGCCGACGCCGCTCGCGCCCACCCCGCGCGATCCTGCGTTCCCCGCTTACCAGCAGTTCCTCCACCTCGGTGAAGCCGGTCTCGCGGCCTCCATCTACTTCGTCGTTGGCGCCCGCCTTATCGCGCCGGAGTCCGAGCGGCAGAACTGGAGTGCGGGTCAGGCGCGGAGGGTTTTCGAAAGCCGGCTGACGTTGGTGACGCGTCGGCTTGCGCATACACCCTATCTTGCTGGCGAGACGTTCACCGCAGCCGACATTTCGGTGACCTACGCTCTGGAGTTGCCCCCAAACAAGTGGCGGCATCACCCTCGGTGAGGTAGAGCAGTCTTACATGGCTCGCACCCGCGCACGCGAAGGCTACAAGCGCGCTATGGAAACATGTCCATCCAGGAAAGCATGGCTCGCTAACCCTGCGTAGCGGGCCATCGTGTTGCGGGTGGCCAGGCTTTACGCAACGTTGCTGTGGTATTGCCACGGCGTGATGCTCTCAAGGAAAAGGGCTGCGAGCGGCGAAGGCTCTCTGCGCAGCCTGGACATCCTCCCGATGATCTTCTGCCCACTTCAGGATCGCTTGTAGATGCGGCTCGAGAGAGCGCCCGAGCGGCGATATTTCGTAGACGACGGCAACTGGCGCCGTGCTGATGACCGAGCGATTGATGAAGCCATTGGCCTCAAGCCGGCGAAGACATTGAGTCAGCGCCTTCTGGGTGATGCCCTCGTTTGCTCTTCGCAGCGCATTGAACCGCATGGCGCCGCCGCAGAGACAACCAAGGACAAGCAGCGACCACTTGGTCGTAATTTCTTCGAGCACGACGCGATTTAATTCAAGGTCTTCTCGGGATGGTGTCGACATTGTCCGGGATATTCCAGGCTACCTAGTAGCATTCAGGTGCGTAATTGCATTCAAGTATCAAATGTATACCATAACCTATCTCTAACAGACTGGGGTGGAAAATGACCGTTGATATTCATGAATCAAACAGCCTGATCAGGCAGGATGCAGCCGCCTCCAAAGCCGTGCTTGTGTTCGGTGCCACTGGACAGCAAGGCGGAGCCGTCGCAACCGCGCTTAAGTTGCAAGGATGGCCGGTCAGGGCGCTGGTCCGCAATCCCACCAGCGACAAGGCGAAAGCTCTCCTGGACCTGGGCGTCGAGCTATTCAAGGGCGACTTTTCGGACAGCGATTCGATCAGGAACGCAACGTCGGGAGCCTATGGCGTCTTCAGCGTGCAACCCAGTTCGGGACAGGGCGCGTTGTACGGCATATCCGACGAGCAGGAGATCCGCTACGGCAAAAGCGTCGCGGACATCGCCATCGAAATGGGCGTGCAACATTTCGTCTATACCTCGGTCAATGCTGCTGGTCCCGACAAGACCGGAATGGGCCACTTCGATAGCAAGTCCGAGATTGAAGCGCATGTTCGCGGCACCCGTCTGCGCAGCACGATCATTCGCCCCGCCGGCTTCATGGAACTTCTGATGCTTCCCGGCATGGGACTCGACAAGGGAGTTTTCATGTCGTTTCTGCGACCGGGTCAGACCGGACAGGTGATTGCGGTGCAAGACATCGGCAAGATCGTCGCGACCATCTTTTCCGATCCAGACAGATTCGTCGGCCGGACCATCGAAATTGCCGGGGACGAGGTGACTGGCGTGACGCTACAGGAAAGTCTGAGCCGCGCGGCGGGCAAGCTAATCGCCTATTACCGCTTCCCCGATAGCCTGTTGCAGGACAACAGCTTCCTTGATCGTCTTACATCCCTGTTCGACGACGGCCGACTCGCGGGCCATGCGGACATCGCTGCCCTAAAGAGCGAATTTGGACACCTGTTGAGTTTCGACGAATGGTTAGCAGGTCCAGGCAAACCCATGTTCGAGGCCGCGCTCCAGGCCGACGCCGCTGCGATCTCATTCCGTTGAAGTCGCCAACCGTACCTGATGAGTTAGCCGACGATTTACATGGATATACGGGTCCCCTGTTGCCTAGTCCGCAACCGGCATTGGCATGTTCGAGACATTAACCGTGACTTGCGCCAGAAGCCGGTCGGCGTCCTTGTTCTTAAGGCGCCGTGCGCCGGCAGCGACAGCTTTCGCTCGCACGTCGGGGCGAATCCAGTAGTACGGCGCACCCTTCGGCGTGAAGGTGCCGTCGGCCGCGCGTGAGGGAATCCATGAGGCGGGATCAAGTCCGATTTGCAAGGCCATTGCAAACAGCGCATCGGGCGTCGGATCGTCCGAAAACAGCCGGCAATGTTGGGCTTGCGGACCGCGGGCGCTCCAGGCGCCGCTTTTCAACTCGTCTACGTAAATCATGATGATAGGCTAACGTAATATAGGTTTTGCGAGCGTCGGACACACGCGGCCGACGCTCACTCAAATGCGGGCAAGTTCGATGGGCGATTCACCCGCTTCTTCGGCGACCACTCGCTTGCATCCGGATAAGCGAAAGCGTAGCCGCTTGCGCCCGGCGGGTCGATTATGGAACCGTGAAAAAGAATTCATCTCGAGGACCACGGCATGAAGAGGGCGAAATCCGGTGTCAGGCGAGCAAGCCGCGCCGCAATAGCGCAGCCATACGCCACCGGTGGTCACGATCATGATCCGCAAGATGCTCAAGCAGGTCGTACACCTCATAGGTCGAGCCGTTCTGCCGGATACTGACCCGCTCAAACTGACTCGGCTCCAGATCTTGCAGGCGATCGATCAAGTGCCGCCGTAGCGTCGTAAACTCACGGATCGCGTCGTCGCCGTCACGCTGTGCGTAAGCGCGTGCAAGCGGCCAACTGCCGATGTCCGGCATTGGCAACAGCGCCGGCTTGTCGTGATCGAGAGCCTGTACGATTCGCGGGTAATAGAGGTCGCTCTCGCAGTCTTTGATATGCCAGAGATGCTCGACCAGCGACAGGTTGTCTTCTTCCGGCGCGCGAGCAAGGTGCTCTCGGGGCATCCCCTGAAAGACCTCGGCGAGGAAGCGCGGCATCTCGGCCAGTTGTTCGATCAGATAGGCACGACGGGTGGCGGTCATGACGCAGGAATCCATGGTGAAGGTAGTGTGTAACGGTCGCTCAACAGACAAGTCTGGTGGAATCTGGCGGAAGTCAGGCCGGCTCGGAGGTCGATAGCCACCAGTCGGCCCCCACGAACCACGCCGATTGGTCCGCGGGCGTTTTCAATCTTAGCGACTTGACTGCCGCCGTCGTATTTGATTTGAACGCACTGACCAGGGATTCTCCGGTCGCATCGTCGCGAGCTCCGATACACTCGATGAACTGCGCCGGTGAGATGAACTTTGCCGCGTATGAGTTGGCCGCAACACGTGTCACAAGCAGCATGCCGCCGAGGCCGCGATTTGGCGTCAACGGGAAAATCAGACGGCCGCCATCATTGAGTGCCTCAAGCCAGCTATCCAATGGATGCGTCGCACCCGCGCTCACGTAAATCAAATCCGAGCGCGGCAGCACTGCGTGAGTTCCGCTTTCTTCAAGCACCCGGACGTGTTCCAGGTGAGCAAGGTTCGACGTCGCATGCGCACTCAGACCCGGGTCGATCTCATACGCAGCCACATGCCCTGCTTCACCAGTGAGGTGCGCGAGAAGTGCCGTGTAATAGCCGGTTCCCGAACCGATGTGTGTGATGGTTTCGCCCCGCGAGATGGCGGCTGCGTCCAGACACCGGGCATGGAGGCTCGGCTCACCGTTGTTAATGCCTCGATCGGTCTTGAGCCCGATCAGGATGTCCTGATAGAGAACGGCAGGGTCGGACGTGTCGGTCGAGATGTATCCCGTCAACGTGTACACGTTCCATGGACCGGGACCCAGATACTTTTCCCTTTCGACCAACGCAAATGCCGCCTGGACGCTCGGGTCTCGGCACGCTCCCTTGGCCGTTATGTATCGCGCATAAAAAGCGCGAAGCACTTCTATGTTCGTCATCGACCGTTTCTCCGTAAAGGGACAGAGCTATCGTAGCAGGTCAAGTCGGGCAAAGTGATCGGTTGTTAGCGATCCAGTTCGCAATGTCGAACGGCCGACATTGGCAGTCCAACCCGGAACCAGGCGTTTTTCTAACGCGATTCGGCAATTTATCTGGTTTGATGGACCGCCGCAGGATAGATATCCTTCTTGCTGCGAAGGAAGACACCATGCTTAAACATATTGCAACCGACCTGCTTGACATCGCCTATGACGAACAGGGCAATGCCGACGGCTGGCCGGTGGTCCTGCTACACGGTTTCCCTTACGACATCCACGCATACGCGGAGGTGACGCCACGCCTGACATCCCAGGGCGCCCGCGTCATCACCCCCTATCTTCGGGGATACGGGCCAACGCGCTTCCTTGCGCCCACGACACTTCGCTCGGGCCAGCAAGCGGCGCTTGGAGCAGACCTGCTAGCGCTACTCGATGCACTTCAGATTGGCCAGGCCACGCTCGGCGGGTACGACTGGGGCGGCCGGGCGGCATGCATCGTGGCCGCGCTCTATCCTTCGAGAGCGCGAGGACTGGTCTCGGTCAACGGCTACAACATCCAGAACATAGCTAGCGCCGTGCGGCCCGCCGACCCCGAAAAGGAATACCGGATGTGGTACCAGTACTACCTCCATGGCGAGCGCGGCCGGGCCGGACTGACTGAAAACCGGCGCGCGTTCTGTCGTCTGCTATGGTCGCTATGGTCACCGACCTGGCGCGTCGACAACGACACCTACGCGCGCTCGGCAGCGGCGTTCGACAACCCCGATTTCGTCGATGTGGTCGTCCATTCTTACCGGCACCGTTTCGGACTGGTCGACGGCGATCCCCAGTTTGACGATATCGAGCGCCGCTTGTCCGCCATGCCGTCGATCACGGTGCCTACGATCACGCTCGAAGGGGACGCCGATGGCGTTTCGCCACCCGGGGGAAGGCAGGCGAACTCACAGCGCTTCACGGGACGCCATCAGAACCGCGTCGTGCCGAACGCCGGCCACAATCTTCCGCAGGAGGCACCCGAAGCGTTCGCTGACGCGGTCCTCGACATCAACGCATGGGCCGCCGCTTGACGCTCTTGCGCATAAGGCGATTGACACTGCTCTGTTATTCGGCCGAGCCAGGCAGCATTCGGATAAAGGCGGCACAGCGCAAGCATCACACATGGAGGTTCCCTCAATGAATACTGTTCCGCAGACCCCATTGATTCTGATAACGGGCGGAGGCCGTGGCGTAGGCGCGGCGACTGCGCGGTTGGCTGCCGCACAGGGTTACGACGTAGCGATAAGCTACGTCTCCAACGAGTCTGCCGCTCTTGCGGTGGCCGCCGATGTGGAAGCTGTCGGGCGCCGGGCTTTAGCCATGCGTGCAGACAGCGCAGATCCGCAGCAGGTCGCTCAGCTATTCGCCGCGATCGACCGGAAGTTCGGCCGCATCGATGTGCTGGTCAATAACGCCGCGATCATTGCGCAGCAGTCTCGGCTAGAGGATCTCGCATTCGAGCGGATGCAGCGCATCTTTGCGGTCAATGCGATAGGCCCGATCCTCTGCGCGCAGCAGGCGGTGAAGCGGATGTCGCGTCGTCACAATGGTCGAGGCGGCGCGGTGATCAACATCTCATCGGCATCGGCCCGGCTTGGCAGTCCAAACGAATATGTCGACTATGCTGCCTCGAAAGGTGCGCTTGAGACATTCACTACCGGCTTCGCCAAAGAAGTCGCGCGGGATGGGATACGTGTCAACTGCATTCGCCCGGGACACATCTACACCGACATGCACGCTAGTGGCGGCGAGCCGGGACGGGTGGACCGCGTCAAAGACTCGATCCCCATGGGACGAGGCGGTCAGCCTGAAGAGGTTGCGCGGGCGATCCTATGGCTGGCAAGCGCCGAGGCTTCGTTCATCACCGGCACGTTCCTCGATGTCACCGGCGGCAAGTAAGCAACAGGTTGCGGCGATGGAGGCGGTGCTCTGCGGGAACGGCATGGGGCGCGGCGTCTGCGCCACGCGGCCGAACAGAGGCACGCGAGACAGACAAGCGCTCATGGCCGAACCCGCCCCGACGCTGTCATTCAACGTGGGGGCGGGTTCGGCCATCTGGCGCGTGACGGCAAGCTAAGCCAGTCGTATTGACTTATTCCTGCCGTCGTTTATTGACGCCTGGTTGTCGTCCTCAATTGCCGTTATTGGCCAGCCGGAGACGCTGTGCTCGGGGTGGCCAGCGTGTTGTGACTCCCGGGGAGGTTAGTGAGAGCCGCCGCACTATTGCTCGAGCTATTCGACAGGTTCGAGTTCGACGATCCGGCGGCCATACCGCTTTCCGAATTGGTGGCGCCAGGCGCGCCGTAGCCGCTCGTTGCAGTGGCGGCGGGCGACACGGTGGTCGGGGTGGCCAGCGTGTTGTTCTGCGCATAAGCGACGCCCGACAGCGTGAGTGCGGCGAGCGCCGCGATGAGTGTGCTAGTTGCCTTTTTCATGACCCGTTCCTCTTTGATTGGACTGCAATTTCGACGTAAACGACCCATTTGCATGTCTCCATAGCGGTCGTTGTACGCTTGGCTCGTGGCGATCAAACTCGCGCGACCGAGTCCATAGCAGCTAACAGCAAGTTTAGGAAAGCGGGCGCTAAGAATTAAGCGCGTTGTTCGCAAAGATTAATTTCGGTTTTTGGAGATTCGCCTCAATAGGTGCTCGTCTCCAATCACCCACTAGCGGCAGGGTCTCCCGCTACGGGCCGGGTGTTGGCACTATGGCTCTCACGGCGCATGTTGGTCATAGACCTTTTGTGCCTGGTCAATCTCATCCAGATGCTCGATCGACCACGCATAAACCGCGCCGAACGGAACCTGCAAGGTTCGCCCGAGTTCCGTGATCGAATATTCCACCGCTACCGGCGAAGTATTGAGCACCGCCCGCGCGATCAGGCCATTCCGTTCGAGGCGCCTCAAGGCTTGCGTAAGCGCCTTGTGCGTGACGCCTTCCAGCCTGCGCTTGATCTCGTTGAAGCGGGTTGGCTTCCTGGTGAGCAGCGTGAGAATCATCACCGACCACTTGTTCGCCACCTGATCGAAAAACGAGCGTGCGGCACAGTCCGCAAAGAAAACCTCATCGACCTCGCAAGTCATCCCAGCATCCTTCTGTATATCTGCGCACCTGAAGGTGCGTAATTGACCGTAGATATCCAACGTATAACATGGAGTCAGGTCAATTGCTTCGAGCTCGACGTCATGCAGGCGAGCGAGCCAGGCGGTTGATGCACGCTCAATCAATAAGGATAACGAATGGAAATGATGAAACACAAACTGTCCCGACGCGGCATGCTGAAGATCGCCGGTGCGGCGACTGTAGCAGGCGCGCTGGGCAGCCGTACGGCCTCTGCTGCGCCCGAATCGCCGGCGACGCTGTTCGCGACGGAGCGAGGCCAAGGCAAGAATGTGATGTTTCTCCACGGCTGGACTTGCGACTCCCATGACTGGAGCTGGCAACTGCCGTACTTCGAAAGCCAATACCGTGTCGTCGCTGTCGATCTGCGCGGACATGGCAGATCGCAGGTCATGCCCTCGGGCGCCTACACGCCCGCGGATTATGTCTCGGACATCGAGGCGTTTATCGCGACGAAATATCCCGGCCAGAAGTTCATCATCGTGGGCCATTCGATGGGTGGTCAGATCGCCGCCCGACTTGCCGCCAGGCGGCCGGACCTGGTCAGTGCCGTGGTGTCCGTCGACGGCGCGCTCGGCCTCTCCGAAGCCGCGGCCAAACTCTTTGCGACAACCAGCCGCGATCTGAACGCCGGCGATCCCGGCGTGGCGGCGCCTGCCCTGTTCGAACTTGTCTATGACCGCAGCACCGATCCGGCGTACAAGCGTTGGCACGCGAGGCGCGTCCAGGGCATGCCCGCGCATGTCGTACGCGAGTCCTTTGCCCCACTGTTCTTTGGCGGCGATCAGGTCGGCATTGGAGAGGCGAGCGCCACGTTCTGCAAAAGCCTCACAGTGCCTGTGAAGCACTTGTGCCGCGACAACGAGCAGGCCAACCGCATGCGAACCTGGTTCGCACATCCGAAATCGGAAGTTGACGTGTGGTCCCACACAGGCCATTGGATCATGCAGGACCGCAGCAAAGACGTGAACGCTGCAGTCACCGCCTGGATTGACGCGCTCTAGCCAACGGCCTGTTCAGCGCCTACCGGTTGAATGCCCTCAACGTGCCGACCGCCGAGGTCGCCGCGTACTACCTCCACCGCGTTTTCGACCTTGGGCTAACCGGCTCGCCGCCTATTGCGTATTCTGCTCGTTTTATATACATTATGCTCGTTTATGATCGTTTTGCCATTCAAGCGGGAAGCACGCATGCAACGAACGCGGCAGGATGCAGTAGACGGGCTTCTGCCCGAGGAGCGCGAGCGGCTCATTCTTGAGCGGCTCAGAGCGCAGGGCCGCGTGCTCGCGTCGGAGTTGGCGGTCGAACTCAGCACGTCCGAGCATACGGTGCGCCGCCACCTGCGCGACCTCGCCAGCGCCGGCCATTGCAAGCGGGTCTATGGCGGCGCGCTGCTCACCTCCCCCGCTGACCATCCCGCATCCACGCGGATGCGCGAGGCGGTCGATCGCAAGCAGCGGCTCGCTATCGCTGCGGTGTCGATCGTGCAGAGGAAGCAGGTCATCCTGCTCGACGCGGGCTCAACGAACGTCGCGATCGCGCAAGCGCTGCCTGACAACGCCGGCCTCACGGTCATCACGAACTCGCCCGAGGCGTGCCTGCGTTTGCTGGATCGGCCGGGCTTCGATGTCATCCTGGTCGGCGGCAGGGTTGGGAAACAGGTTGCCGGTGCGGTTGGGGCCACCGCGCTGCTGCAGGTCCAGCAGATCAAGGCCGATCTTTGCTTTCTGGGGGCGTGCGCCCTCGACCCCATCGAAGGTGTGGCGGCCTTCGAAGCGGAAGATGCCGAACTGAAGCGCGCCATGGTGAAAGCGAGCGGTCTGGTCGCCATTGCGATGACATCCGAAAAGCTGATGACCGCGGCCCCGTTCGTGGTCGCGCCGGCATCGGACGTCGACTATCTGGTGATCGAGGCGGACCTCCACGCCGACGGGCGACGCACGCTTGAAAAGGTCTGCGGTAGCGTAATCGTGGCCACGCCATGAAGCCTGTCAAGGAGCGTATTGCAACCGTCGCGGTGTTTCTGGCCAATGGCTTCGGGATCGGCGCGTGGGCGGTCGAAGTGCCACGTATCAAGGAACACCTTTCGCTAAGCGATGCCTCGCTGGGCATGGCGCTGTTCGCGTTCGCGCTAGGCGCCATCGTCGCGATGCCGCTTGCAGGACGCCTGGCGCCCCGGCTTGGCAGCGGCCGGGCCACCGCTCTGCTCGGCGTAGCGTTTGTGGCGGCGCTGCCGCTGCCTGCGCTAGCGCCGAACTTTCCGTTGTTGTGCATCGTGCTTCTGTTGCTGGGTGCGGCAAACGGCGCGCTGGATGTATCCATGAACGGCCATGCCAGTACCATCGAAAGCGCCTGGCACGCGCCGATCATGTCGTCGTTCCACGCTGCGTGGAGCGCCGGCGGCCTACTCGGCGCCGCGACCGGCGCGATGCTCCAAAGGAGCGGGATGGGCGTGATCGCCAGCCTGGCGTTGCCGGATGTGTTGATCGGCGCACTGATCCTTGCTGCCGCCGGTCTTGCGCTTCGCGAGCTTGGACCGCGTGCAGCGCCAGGTGGCAGCGGCTTCGCGCTGCCCAGTGCGGCTGTCATGAGGCTCGCCGCGCTGGCGTTCCTGTGCATGATGGTGGAAGGCGCGATAGCCGACTGGAGCGCAGTGTTCCTGCGCACCGTCCTGACCGGCGAGGCGAGCATTGCGGCACTCGGTTATTCCGCGTTCGCCTTTTCGATGGCGGCATGTCGCATCATCGGCGACGTGTTCGTGCGCCGGCTGGGTTCCAGCAAGGTGGTGGCGCTGGGCGGTTTCGTCGCGGCGAGCGGTCTTGCTCTGGTGCTGAGCATCCCAAGCGCGTTCACCGCCTGTATAGGATTTGCGCTCGTCGGCCTCGGTCTGGCCAACATCGTTCCGGTCATCTTCAGTGCTGCCGGCCGCTCGACTCCGACGCCGGCCGTAGGTGTCTCCATGGCCGCCACGGCGGGCTACGCGGGCTTTCTGGTGGGCCCGCCGCTAATCGGATTCGGCGCAGGACTGCTGGGGTTGCGACTGGCGTTGTGCGTGCTGGTGGCGGCGACGTTGATCGTCTGCGCGTTTGGTGGACGGGCTGTGCGCGGCTCGAGTCGTTCGGCTGAGCCGAAGGCGGTGGTGGAGTGAGGGGATAGTCAGTCATCCTCACTCAATACGACCTCGAAGAATCAACGCCTGCTCTTCGTCCCGGCGACGCCTGCACGCCCCTTCCGGGCAGCGGCCGCGCGCTGGCTGATCCCGCCAAGGATGAGATCGATCCCGGCGAGAAAATCGACACGGTCGTCGTGGACCCGCAACTGTGCGGCTGCGCTGCGAGTGAACGGGTATTCATCCGGATCGAGCTGAGACCACATGGTCGCCACCTCATCCAGGAAGTTGGACCTATCGGCGTCCCGCTCCCGCGCGAAATGCGCGTTCGCCGCGTTCTGTCCGCTGACGCCAAGGATATAGCTCAACAACGCGGACACCGTTTCCCACTGTTCTTCGTCCGGCACGCCAAGCGCGCGTAACTGCTGCCCCAGGCGTTCGAGAATACGCACGACGGGCAACTGACCCGGGGCGCGCGTGAGCGCCGAGCCAACCCATGGATGCGCGTCGATCGCGTCGAACATGCCCAGCGCGAGCGCACGAATGCTGGCCTCCGGCGTCGCGCCGACCACGGGCTCGCTCAGCGTGCGAGCGACGATAGCGTCGCACGCGGCGGTCAGCAGATCGCTCTTGCTGGCGACGTGCCAGTAAATCGCACCAGGGCCGGTGGCGAGCCGCTCGGCCAGGGCGCGAAACGTCAGGCCGTTCTCCCCGCTACTGTCCAGCAGCGCAATGGACGCCTCAATGATTCGATCCGGCGAGAGCGAATCCTCGCGCCGTTGGGTGCTGCGTGCTTTTTTTGCCATTGTTCATCTTGACACTTATGGAATGCCGTTCCAATAATACTATGGAATGACGTTCCATAGACTGTCTGAAGCAGATCGTGTGACGACCTCCGACCATCAAGGAATCAGGATGAACACTTCGATTGCGATTATTGGTGCGGGACTGGGTGGGCTGACGCTTGCCCGAGTCCTCCACGTCCACGGCATTGCCGCGACGGTCTACGAAGCGGAAGCCTCGGCTAACGCGCGTACGCAGGGCGGCATGCTCGATATCCACGAATACAACGGGCAGCTCGCGCTCAAGGCAGCAGGGCTCTTCGATCCGTTTCTCGCGATCATTCACGCCGGCGGTCAGGCATCGCGGGTACTCGACAAGGACGGCAACGTCCTGCTTGATGAACCCGACGACGGCACCGGCGGCCGCCCCGAGGTACCGCGAGGCGAACTTCGGCGGATTCTGCTCGACTCACTTCCTGCCGACACGATCCGCTGGGGACACAAACTTGCCACAGCGTCTGCGCTCGGCGACGGCCGGCATAAGTTGACCTTTGCCGACGGCTCGACGGTGACGACAGACTTGCTCGTGGGGGCGGACGGCGCGTGGTCGAGAGTTCGTCCGCTTCTTTCAGAGGCGAAACCGGCGTACGTGGGCACAGCATTCATTGAAACGCACCTGTACGACAGCGACACCCGTCACAAGGCTAGCGCGCAAGCGGTTGGCGATGGCGCGCTGTTTGCGCTTGCGCCCGGAAAGGGCATCCTCGCGCACCGCGAGCCGAATGGTGTGCTGCACACGTACGTGGAGTTACACAAGCCCAAGGACTGGATCGACGGCATCGACTTCTCCGACCCGGTAGCGGCCAAGGCCCGCGTTGCCGAGGAGTTCGAGGGTTGGGCTCCGGCGCTAACAGCGCTCATCACCGACGGCGAGACGGACCCTGTGCCGCGCCCTATTCATGCGCTTCCGGTTGGGCACAGATGGGCTCGCGTACCCGGGGTGACGCTGCTAGGCGATGCGGCGCACCTGATGATCCCCTCTGGTGAAGGGGCCAACCTCGCCATGTTCGACGGCGCTGAACTCGCGCAGGCCATCGCCGCGAATCCTGGCGACGTTGAAGCGGCGCTCGCTGCGTATGAAAAAGACCTCTTCCCTCGCAGCGCGTCTGAGGCTATAGCGGCGGAAGGCGTACTCGAAGCGTGTCTTGGTCCCAACGCGCCGCAGAGTCTGCTTGATTTCTTCGCGCATCACCAGCCCGTCTGAGCTGAATGATCAATGGTAGATCGTGCTCGTAGACTGCAGCTTCGTCAGCACACCGTGCTCGAATCGAAACCAGCCTTGCGAGCCTTGCATGACGACTTCATCGCCTTGCCAGAACACGCGCCTGATCGTCATGCGCTTGTCCAGGCGCTGCACGAGCGCCGGACGGCGGCGAAAGTCGTACAGCACCGGGCCTGACTCGGTCTGCACGAGCATGCGCGTAACGCTGTCGTTTGTGCTGCCGACGTCATCGAAATGCGTGAGCCCGTTCGCCTCGAAGCGATCGAACGTTTCCTTGTCGAGCATGGCAGTGAAATCGCGATCGGCACGCACGAATTGCAGCGTGCCCGAAGGCGTGGCGAGCGGGCCCGACGCGTTGCTTTGCGCATGAACGCAGGTGACGAAAGAGGCGGCCGCGAGCGCAGCGAGGAGCACGTGTTTCATATTGCCTTTTCAGACTTTCAGATTGAGCGGCAGATACGGCAACGGGGGCCATTCACCGTCGCTGCGTGGGGCGATTGTCGCCAATTTTGATCGATACGTCGAATGGTTCAAAGCGCTCGTCGGGCGTCATGCCTACGCAGCACAGTCCAGACCCAATGCGCGTTGAAGTGCTATGCGCGACCAGGTCCGGTCACTACGGGTAAATGACAAATCTGTAATCACCGGGCAAGGGCGCCGTCATCTACCCGATCCAACAATGACTACACGGTCTGACACAAGCG
Organism: Paraburkholderia sp. GAS38; assembly: GCF_050434965.1. Lineage (NCBI taxonomy): Bacteria > Pseudomonadati > Pseudomonadota > Betaproteobacteria > Burkholderiales > Burkholderiaceae > Paraburkholderia > Paraburkholderia sp. GAS38. The sequence continues at coordinate 151,626 of NZ_JBNDJO010000017.1, forward strand.
CTTGTGTCAGTGTGTATTTCGAGGCCTTGCACGCAGCAATCCACTTCCCCATTTTTTATAGCAGGTAGTCGAACATGAACTCGGTAGCCAGAGAAGCCTCATTCCTTTCCCGGCATCCCACGCTGAGCGCGTTCGTCGCGACGGCGGTCGTGGCCGGCGCGGCCGGCTTCGGATTCATGTACTCGGGCGTGTACGATGTCTCGGCCACGTCCGGACATAACCCGCTCGTCGCGTGGCTGCTGCACAAGACTTACCTGCAGTCGTTGCACCGCCACGCGGCTGATATCGAGGTGCCGCCCGATCTGATGACTACCGCCAACGTCGAGGCCGGTGCGCGTCTTTACGCGAGCACTTGTGCGGCGTGCCACGGCGCACCGGGACACGCGCTGAGTCCGATCGGTCAGGGGATCCTGCCGCTCGCACCGGAACTGCTGGCGCCGACGCGCCGGAACAATCCCAAGATGATGTTCTGGGTCATCAAGAACGGCGTCAAAATGACCGCGATGCCCGCGTTCGGCAAGACGCAAGACGACCAGACGATCTGGGACTTGACCGCGTTCCTATATAAAGGGCGTGGCATTTCCGCTCAGGATTTCGAAAAGCAGAGCGCAGCCCAACCCAATGCCCAGCCATAGCAGCAGGCAAGCACCACGCACTGTCCCGCTCCGCTTTGCCACGATCAAACCCGCATCGCGCCGCGCAACCGCCATCGAACTCAAATCTGCCAGGTCAACCGCATGTAGTAGTAGCCGCCATTGATCCCATACGGTGACAAATGCGGATACATGTCGAAGTTAGGCTCCGCGTTCGGATTATTCTTGTTGGGGAAGGTGTTGAACAGATTGTTGGCGCCGAGCGCCACCGTCACGTTCCGGTTGATCTTGTAGGCGATATCGAGGTCAGTGATAAAGGCCGGATTGACGTTGTCCGGATACACCGTGCTGTAGTCCGTCGACCATTGAACCTGCGTGGATTTGCCGTAGTAGGTTTCACGCAGCGTTACCCGCCAGTTGCCCAGCGTGTAGACACCCGCCCCCGAGACCACGATGCGCGGTGTCGCGGTCGTCAGGTTCGAGGTCTGAATGGCGTCCAGCACTGAAACACCGGCCGCAGCGAGGCTTGCCGGCGTGTTGATATGACGGATGGTGGTGCGGTTATAGTTGGCATCGAGATTCCACTTCACGCTGCCGTAGCGGCCATAATCCGTCAGGTAGTTCAATGCCGCATCGATCCCCCGCGTACGCGTATCGGCGCCGTTGGTAAAGAACTGCGCATAGGTGTTTTCGACCGCATCGGCCGGCACCGTGGTTCCGTTTGCTGCAATCGCCTCTGCGGCAAGCGGCCCGTAGATACCGCCGCTATCCACGATACGGTTGTCCACGTCGATCTGATAGAAGTCCAGACTATAGTCGAAATTGTGAGTCGGCTTGCCAGCAATGCCGAGGCTAAATTGCCGGGATGTTTCGTCCTTGAGATTAGGAGCACCGAGAATCGCCGCACCCGGTGAGCCTAACGGAATCTGGATCGAGGCGCCGCCGGTCGTCACGTTGGTGGCCGAGTAGTGGTCCTGCACCAGGGTGGGAGCATGAGTGCCCGTCCCTGCCGACCCGCGCACACCAAACGCATCGGTGAAGTCGTAGCGCGTCGATACCGTGCCGTCAACGGATGCACCGAGGGCCTGGTAATCTTCGGCGCGCACGGCCAGATCGACCTGCCAGGGCGGCAAGATATGCGTCGAGACATCCGTGTAGGCGGCGACGCTCTGCCGGTTCGAGCTACTCGCATCGGTCGGCAGATAACCCGGGAATGCAACGGACCCGGTTTCATAGTACGAGCCGGGCTCGCCCGCGCCCAGGCTAAACGTTTCATAGCGATGTTCGAGGCCCACCGCGACGTTGACCGGCGCGCTCCACAGCGGCAGTTGAAACGACTTGCGCAAATCCAGGTTGGTAGTCAACTCCGAGGACGTATAGCTGCCGACGTAAAACGACGTTGGCGTATAACCGTTGTCGGTCAGCAGACTGTAGTTGGCGGTATTCAGATTGCTCAAACTGATTTCGTCGCGACCATAGGTCGTGCTCAGATCCCAGTCCCAGTTCGAATCCGTCCTGCCTTTGACGCCGATGGTAAAGCTGAAGTCGGTTTCGTGACTGCGCTCCACCGGAGAAAAGCCGTTCGGGTACAGGGCCGCCAACTCCGGCATGTTCTCGCTGATATAGGACGGCGAACGGTAGTCTTCGTAGGCACGCACGGTACGGTCCGCAACCGTCCCGAAGCTGTACAACGTCACGCCCGGGGTCAGCGAGCGCTCCAGGTTAAAACCGAACGTACCGATATTGGTCTGCGGATCGCCTTGCACCCTGGCGGGTTCGGGTCCACCGCTGGGCCCGCTCTGATTGGAGTAGCCATGGTGCCGGAATCCCGCACTCAAGGTCAGGTAACCGTCATCGCCGATCGGCAGCCCCTGTTCGACATCGGCCTGACCAGTGGCGCCGCCCCCACTGCCGTATGCGCCTCCGGTAACGGTGGCCGTGCTACCTTGACTGGCACGCTTCAGAACAATGTTGATCACGCCCGCAATGGCGTCCGAGCCATACTGCGCCGCCGCGCTCCCCAACAGAACTTCAACGTGATCGATCAGCGCGAGCGGTATCAAGTCCAGGTCAACCGCATTCGCCCCTTGGGATGGATCCTCGTCCGCATACAGCGTCGCCGAAAGATGGCGCCGCTTGCCATTGACGAGCACCAGTGTTTCGCCCGGTCCCAAGCCGCGCAGCTGGAAGGTGCGAGACAGCGCGCCGGCGTCGTAGCCCACAGCGGGTGTCGTCAATGACGGCACCAAAGTTTTCAGTGCATCGAGCAGATTGCCCTGTCCCGTGGCCGCGAGATCCTTTGCGCTAATGACCTGAATGGGAGTGGTGCTGTTCTGCTGCGAGCGGTTGACCGCCCGGCTACCGGTGACCACCATCGAGTCCAGTGTCACGCCCGGCGCGCTGGCGGCTGCCGCGGGTTGCACACCGGATGTGGCTGCGCCCGGTGCGCTTTGGGCCCATACCGATGCGGCCGACACCGACCACATCAGTAATCCTAAATTAATACCGAAGTAGCTTTTCTGGTTCATTTTTTTGGCTCACCTGTCAAGATACGTCTGAATACCACCGAGCGGATCTGTGTCCGCCTCGTCCGCCTTTACGATTGCCCGTTTCTCCTGATCGAGTCGCGCGTCGCGCGACTCATGGCAGGCTCAATGCGCCAGCACCCTGCTTAAGAACTGCCGCGTACGCTCATTCGACGAGCGCTCGAAAAACACATCCGGCGCCGCCACTTCGATGATTTCTCCACCGTCCATGAACACCACCCGGTCCGCGACGCGGCGGGCAAAACCCATTTCGTGGGTCACACACACTCGCGTCAGGCCTTCTTCACCGAGTTCGGCCATCACATCGAGGACTTCATGGACCATTTCAGGATCCAGCGCCGAGGTAGGTTCGTCGAACAACATGATCTTCGGCCGCATGCATAGCGCCCGGGCAATCGCGACGCGTTGCTGCTGGCCGCCGGAGAGTTGCGCCGGGTATTTATCGGCGTGGTCCTGAAGATGCACACGGGCAAGGTAGTATCGCGCCGACTGTTCCGCCTCGTCCCGGGATATACGGCGAGCATGCATCGGCGCCAGCAGCAGATTTTGCAGTACGGTGAGATGCGGAAACAGATTGAACTGCTGGAACACCATGCCGACATGGCGTCGGACCGCTTCGGCGTTGCGGCATTCCAGATCCAGCGCGACGCCGGCAACGTCAATGGAGCCCACCTGACGTTTCTCCAGGCCATTGATCGTGCGCAGCAGGGTCGATTTACCCGAGCCTGACGGCCCGCAGATCACCAGAGTCTCGCCGGCGCGGATATCGAGCGTGACGGTTTTCAAAACCTGCGTGCGGCCGTGCCATTTGCTGACGCCGCGCAACGAGATCAGTGAGTCGGAAGGTCTATCTGACATGCTGTTTAAATGATATTGCCGTACCTGGCCCGCTACGCTCCGACATGACGCCAATTTCCTGTGCGCGTCGCGGTGGTACATGATTTTTATGATCGTGCATGCTAGCACCCGGACGCAATTGCCCTTATACCGTATCAATATATCCATAAGCATTTTTACTTTTTCGTTGCGCGTCACTAACCATTTACACTTTCGGGCGCAAGCGCATAGGCTTGCCGCCTTCCGAGCCACCTCACCGTTTGCGTTTCCATGTTCAAGCTGAAGCTCAGGCATTTGCACGACATTGCCGCCGTACCCGACACACCAGGCGCGCCCCTCGTGGAATTCGACACGCTACGTGAAGAGTTGCGTAGCCGTGCCCGCTTCCAGATCCGTGCGCGGATCACATGGTTGATCCTGCTCGCCTTGCTGGTGCTGCTGCTGTCGCACCTCGGACTACAGTTTTCACTGGTGCGCGACAAACTGCCGTTTCTGTTGGGCCTGCACCTCTCTCCCGACGACTTTATCCAGGGTGCGCCGCTGACGATCCTGATCACCCTGATCTCAATCTCATGCTGCTGCGTGATCGCAACGCTCGTCGCCGCCGGTCGCATGTCCGCGAGTCCGGTTGCCTTCGCCCTCGCGACGTTCTATGGCTCGTTCTTTCGCGGTACGCCGTTGATGCTGCAAGTGCTGCTGATTTACCTGGCACTGCCGCAGGTCGGTGTCGTCATGGGACCGGTGACATCGGGTGTGATGGCGCTGTCGTTGAACTACGGCGCCTATCTGGCTGAAACCATTCGCGGTGGCGTGCTGTCGGTCCCGCCCGTACAGCGAGAAGCGGCATTGGCCCTGTGTCTGCCGCGGCACGTGATCGCATTGCGCGTGATCGCGCCGCAGGCGCTGCGCATCATCATCCCGCCGGCCGGCAGTTTGTTCGTCTCGATGCTGAAAGACTCTTCCCTCGTCTCCTTGATGGGCGTATGGGAACTGAATTTCGTTGCGCAATCCTACGGCCGCAGCACATACCACTATATGGAAATGTTGATCGCGGCGGCCGCGATCTACTGGGTGATGTCCATCGTCTGCGAGTTGCTGCAAGCACGCCTTGAACGCCGCTTCGGCAAAGGCTATGCACGTGCTCATATCTGATCGGTGGACGTGCGGCGCGCGCCCGATCTCCTGTTAAGGAACCTCATGAAGTTCAAATCGATCCCAAGTGCCCTTGTGATGGCCGCCGTCATGTTGAGCGCGCTGGCCGCGCATGCCGGCGAAACCCTGCAACGTGTCCAGCGCAGCGGCGTCATGCGTGACATTCTGGTGGACAGCTATCCCCCATTCGGTTTTGTCGACGCGTCCAATCACTATGCGGGCTTCGACGTCGACGTAGCCAAAGCCATTGCACAACGCCTCGGCGTCAAGATCGAACTCGCCGCGCCCAGTTGGGAAGTGGTGGTGGGCGGACATTGGAACGGTCGCTGGGACCTCTGCGTCTGCTCGATGACACCGAACACGGAACGTGCGCGTGTGCTGGACTTTCCGGTGGCGTACTACGCCTCCCCGGCAGTGCTGGTGGTGAACAAGGCGGAGACCCGGATCCAGTCGGCCAAAGACCTGACCGGCAAGAAAGTCGGCGTGGGCCTGGGCTCGAGCTATGAAAACTATCTGCAGAAAAATCTGGTGATCCCCAATACGCCTCCGATTGCCTTTCCCTTCGGCGCCGTGCAAGCAATACCGAGTGACGAGACGGTCGCCTTCGGCGACCTGGCGCTGGGTCCCGGCGTGCGTCTCGATGCCGTAATCTCCGATCTGGCGACCGCCAAGGCGCGTATTAACCAGACGGCGGCGTTCAAGATCGTCGCCCAACTGTACGCCGAGCCGAACTGGATTGCGACCGACAAAGGCGATCCCGAATGGAACGAGAAGATACGTACCACGCTGCAAAGCCTGCGTGCGGACGGCACGCTCGCGAAAATTTCGCAGAAGTGGCTGGGCGAGGACATCACAAAGAATCTGCCCTGAAGCGGCTACGGCGATAGTCGCGTCTCCGCGCGCTGCCTGCTTTATGGATTGCGGGTGGCCGCTATCTGCTGCCCAGGTATCCTTGCTGTTTTGATCTCTTTGCTGTGATCCTCGGGTGACGCACTCCGGGTGTCGCGCGCCCGCTCCGGACGATCATTCCCGCTCGAGAACCACTTCCCAAGCTGCTTTTGGTTTGCGGTACTTATCAGTCACGGTATGCTCTAACGCAACCGTGCGCCAGCCATCCGCAAAGAGTCGACGCACCGCGCTTTCGTCAAAGAAGCGCTTCGCCTGTCCGTCCACCAGAAAATAGTTCGGCTCGATTTCCTCGCCCCCGTCCGCACCAAAATTTCGATCCTCGGTGGAATTCAATCGGCACAGCAATACGCCGCCCGGTCGAAGCGCCAATCGCACGCGTTCCACAATCGACACGGTTTCTTCCCAGGCAAAATAGTGAAGCGACAGGCTCGCCAACACAACGCCCAGGTCCGTCGCTTCTTCGGGAAGCGGATCGCGAACGTCTCGCCGTTCGATGCTCGCCGAGGGTACTCTGATTTTGGTCGACGTTACCGCGCTCAACGACAGGTCAAAACCGATTACGCGTAGACCGGTCTTCGTCAAGGTTGCAGTATCGTCGCCGTAACCGCAGCCAATCTCAAGCACGGGCCGATCACCGGCCCGCGACTCGATCAGTGTTAGCCAACGGTCTAGCCAGGGATCTGGGAACATGGAGAACATTACTCTGGACATTGATTTATTCTACAAACGATTGTCACTGGTTGATCGCTCCCTGTCCACCGTCGTTACCCGCTGCTATTGTCCCGCGGCGGGCGACACCACGCTCGGGGTCGCTAGTGTGTTATTGGTCTTGGGAGCGCTGTTGGCCGTGGAGCTATTGCTGCTCGGCAAACCCGAGTTCGGCGCCCCGTTAGCCATGCCGCTCTCCGAGTTGGGAGTGCCTGGCGTACCGTAGCCGCTCGTTGTACCGTTCATCTGGCCGCTCATCTGGCCGTTCACCTGGTTTGCCGGGCTAGCCGTGCTGCCCAAGCTCCGCAACGTCGCCGAGTCGGCATAGCCGACTTCGCTCGCAATTCTTTCGAGGTCTGTACAGAGGTCGTAACCCATCGAGACGAGGTTCTGCACGTTTGGTTGTCGGGCAGTCGTTTGGCGCCGGACACGCTCAACGCGCAAGCCCTGTCGGTGCAGACTCAGTTGATAGAGGGACTCGGTCAGGCAACTTGCCAAACCGTGAGTGACCTCACAGCGACGGCTTCCATTCCCGCCTGAGAAGCCCATACACCCAGGAATCCGAGACCTCGCCATCCACAATGCAATCTTCCCGCAACGTACCTTCGCGGACAAACCTGAGCTTCTCGAGCACGCGGCTCGATGCCGCGTTGCGCGTGTCGGTCTCGGCCTGAACGCGGTTCAGATCGAGCGTATCGAAGCCCCACTGCAACAAGGCGCCTGCGGCTTCGGTGGCGAAGCCTTGACCCCATGCCGTGTCATCGAGGCAGTAGCCCATCGTCGCGCTGCGATAGTCCGGATCCCATTTGATCAAACAGCACCAGCCGATGAACACACCATCGGCGGCACGTTCGATGGCCAGCCGCGCGCCGCTGCCTTCCTGCTCGATTTTTCTGCAAACCACGACAAAGCGCTCTGCTTGCGCGCGCGTCTTCCAGGGCGGCGCATCCCAGTAGCGCAACACGCGTGCGCTGCTGTGCAGCGCGAAGATGGCGTCCGTATCGGCTTCCGTGAAAGGACGCAATAGCAGGCGAGCGGTGTGCAACGTCGGAGTTGGCAAGGAAATATGCGGCACTTACGACGACTCCCCCGCCGCCGGCTCCGGCTCATGCGCGAGCCGCGCCTTCGCATGCCGCATCTTCTCCAGCGTCTTGGGCCCAAGCTTGAGCGCCACGCCGATTGCGAGCGCATCCATGATGCACAGATGCACGAGCCGCGACACGCCCGGCGTATTCGGATCGATCGCACTCGGCACGCGCAGCAGCAGTGGAATATCGACCAGCCACGCAAGCCGCGAGCCGACATTGGTCAGCGCAATGGTCGTCGCGCCGCGCTCCTTGGCGATCTGGATGCTTTCGTTCACTTCGACGCTGCGCCCCGAGTGCGACACCGCAAACGCCACATCGCCCGGCTCGAGAAGCCCGGCGTAGAGGCGCTGCAAATGACCATCGGTGAATGCGCTCGCGGCGATATCGAGCCGCAGGAAACGCAGCGCCGCATCCTGGGCCACCAGTCCCGATCCCGAACCCACGCCGAAGAAATACACGCGGCGCGCGCCGGCCAACGCGGCAATCGCCGTCTCCACGACAACCGGATCGAGCGCCCCACGCGCATGCGTGATGCCTTCGACCGCCGCTTCGCCGACCTTGTCGAGCAGGGTCTGGATATCGTCATCCCGCGCGACGGCCGTCGACGCATACGGCAAGCCCCCCGCCACGCTCTGCGCCAGTTGCATCTTGAAGTCGCGCAGCCCATTCGCACCGACCGCGCGACAGAAGCGCGTCACCGAAGGCTCGGACACCTCCGCGCGCTGAGCGAGCTCGGTGATGCTGGCGCGCATCGCAAAGTCGACGTCGCTCAGCACCATGTCGGCGACCTTGCGCTCAGCCGGACGTAGCTGGGTCAATGCGCCGCGAATGTGGGGAATCAGGTTGGGAGCGGACACCCGTGTGTTCCTTATGGGTTCAAGGTCTGGAATCCGCGTCTTGGTTCTATGGAGATCAGCGGCCACACGCGGTTTCAGGCAAGCCTGCGTCCACTCTCCGTATCGAACAGATGAATATGCCCAATCGGCAAGCGGAGCGCCACGCGCTGGCCAGGCTCGATTGTCGAGCGCTGGCGCGTCGTCACGCACCACGTGCTGCCGCCTATTTTCCCGTACAAGTGGGTCTCGGCGCCAGTCGGCTCCACCACTTCGACTTCCATTGACACGCCATCCGGCGGCGCCAGCGTTTCGATATGCTCGGGCCGAATGCCCAACGTGACCTTGGCGCCGGTCCTGGCTGAAGCCGGTGCCTGCGACAGCGCCACTTCACTGCCGTCAGCCAGTTTCAGCGCGAGACCGCTTGCGCCGCTCACCAGTACGCCTTCGGCAAAGTTCATCGAAGGCGAGCCGAGAAAACTGGCCACAAACAGATTCGCCGGACGATCGTAGAGATCCAGCGGCCGGCCGATCTGCTCGATACGGCCCGCGTTCATCACGACGATCCGGTCGGCCATCGTCATCGCTTCGATCTGATCGTGCGTGACGTAGATCACCGTATTCTTCAGACGTTGATGCAGCGCCTTGATCTCCGTGCGCATCTGCACGCGCAGCTTCGCATCGAGATTCGACAGTGGTTCGTCGAACAGGAACAGCGACGGTTCGCGCACCACCGCACGGCCCATGGCCACGCGCTGACGCTGGCCGCCGGAAAGCGCACGCGGCAAGCGGTCGAGGTAGCCGCCCAGGTTAAGCATCTTCGCCGCGGCTTCGATACGCGGCTTGAAACTGCTGGACGACTCCTTGCGGATGCGCGGCCCGAAGGCGATGTTTTCGTAGACGGAAAGATGCGGATACAGCGCGTAGCTCTGGAACACCATGGAGATATTGCGTTGCTGCGGCGCAAGGCTATTGGCGCGCGTCCCGCCGATCAGCAGATCGCCGCCGCTGATCTCTTCGAGACCGGCCACCATGCGCATCAGCGTGCTCTTGCCGCACCCGGACGGCCCGACCAGCACGACGAATTCGCCGTCGTCGATATCCAGATCGATGCCATGCACCACCTGGGTGTCGCCGTAACGCTTGAAAATGCCGCTCAGTTGCACTGCTGCCATGCTGTCCTCATCGTCGTCCGGTGCCACCGCGAAGCGGGCGCACCACGTTCACTGGTTCAAAGCGTCTCGAGCGTCAATTCCTCGGCCATCAGCCGGTTGCCCGCCATCAGGCCGCCGTCGACCGGCAGCGCCACACCGGTAATCACACGCGCCATCGGCGAGGCGAGAAACTGCACCGCGTCGGCGATGTCGTCCGGTGTCGCGAAGTCGCGCAGCGGATAGTATTTCTTCAGGTTCTCGAAGACCTGTGGATTCTTGTCGACCCGCGCCTGCCAGGCCCTCGTCTTCACGGTGCCCGGACAGACGATGTTGGCGCGGATGCCGTGTTTGCCCAATTCCAGCGCCAGCGCCTTGGTATAGCTGATCAGACCGGCCTTCGCCGCGCTGTACGCGGGGTGGCCGAGCGAAGCCATGCCGTTCACCGAGCCGATCAGCACCAGCACGCCCTGCTGGCGTTCGATCATCGACGTACGCACGGCCTCCACCGTGTGATACGTGCCGTTCAGGTTCAGATGGACGTCGCGGTGCCAACTGGCGACGTCGGTCGTCGCCAGCGTCAGCCCCTTGGCGCCGCCCGCGTTGGCGACCAGCACGTCGACCGGCCCGCGCAGCGCGACCGCCTGCGCGACGGCTTGCTGGACCGCCGCCGCATCGGCCAGATCGGCCACCACCGGCGTCACGCGGCCCGCCTCGAAGCCGCCGGCAAGCGCTTCGAGCGCCGCTGCGTCGAGGTCGAGCGCCAGCACGGTGTCGCCCAGTTCGACAAAACGCCGGCACAGCGCGCTACCAATCCCGCCACAGGCGCCGGTGACCAACACCACTCGAGTCATGTCTCTCCCTGCTTTTTGCCTGCCGGCACCGCCGCCGACCGGGTGAATCGCGGTGGTCCGGAGCACGCCGGCACCACTCGTCAAACGCTCTCAGGTTCGTGCTTAAAGGCTTCGCGTGCTGTAAATTTCCAACACAACGCACTCATTTCGCATACCGGGTCTGTTCCGACCAACCTGCCGCCCGCCTCTGCACCGCAAAAAATACGCCTTCTTTACAGCATCTTATGCAAAAACAGCCGCGAGAAAAAATATCGTAGACCCTACGTGACAACAAATTTTTACTCCTGTAGGATTTTTTCAAACAATTTGACAACCCAGCGGCCGGCGACGGCAGCGGACCACCCCAGGAGAGAGAAATGTCGTTGCAAGCCCGTGCTTCCTTCGCGCTCGGCAAGATTGCCGTAGCGCTCGCGTTTGCAGGTATGGCCGTGGCGGCGCACGCCGACACGGTCCGCGTCACCGTCGCCCACTACAGCGATGCGACCGCCCCGTACTTCGAGAAAGTGGCCCTGGAATTCGAAAAGGCCAACCCCGGCACGACCATCAAGATCGAGGACGTCAGCTGGGACACGCTGCAACAGAAGCTGCAAACGGACATTACCGGTGGCGCCAACGCCGATCTGGCGATTGTCGGCACGCGCTGGCTGCTCGATTTCGTGAAGGACGATGTGGCTGAACCGCTCGACGGCTACATGGATGCGAGCTTCAAGAACCGCTTCATCGGCCCGTTCCTGGCGCCGGGTGAGATCAACGGCAAGGTCTACGGTCTGCCGATCGCTGCCTCCGCTCGCGCGCTCTACTACAACAAGGACCTGCTGGCAAAGGTCGGCTACCCGAACGGTCCGAAGACATGGAACGACGTGATCGATGCGTCGAAGAAGCTGAAGGCGCAAGGCATTGCCGGCTTCGGTCTGCAAGGCAAGGAAATCGAAACGGACGTCTACTTTTACTATGCGCTGTGGAGCTACGGCGGCGACGTGGTGGGCAAGGACGGCAAGGCTGCGTTCAACTCGCCGGCCGGCGTGAAGGCGGCGACGCTCTACAAGACGCTGATCGACGACGGCCTGACGGAACCGGGCGTGACCGGCTACAGCCGCGAAGACGTGCAGAACCTGTTCAAGCAGGGTCGCGTGGCGATGGTGATCTCCGCACCGTTCCTCTCGAAGCAGATCAAGAAGGAAGCGCCTAACCTGAAGTACGGCATCGATCCGATCCCGATGGGCACGACGCACGCCACGTATGCGGTGACGGACTCGATCGTGATGTTCAAGAACTCGAAGGTGAAGAAGAGCGCCTGGAAGTTCCTCGACTATCTGTTCACGAAGGAACCGCGCGTGCAGTTCACCAGCACGGAAGGCTTCCTGCCGACGACGAAGGCCGAAGCGACCGATCCGGCGTTCAACGATCCTGACACGAAGGCGTTCATCGCGCTGCTGCCGAGCGCGCACTTTGCGCCGACCATCACGGGTTGGGAAGACACCGCGAAGGCCGTCTCCGACGCGATGCAATCGATCTACCTCGGCAAGGCCCAGCCGGCCGCTGCGCTCAACGCGGCAGCCGACAAGGCGAACGAATCGCTCGGCAAGTAAGGCTGAGGCAAGGCTGGGTCGAGGCATAGCCGATGCCCAGCTCATGCCCAGTTGAAGAAACACCGCGTTAATGTAGACCGGCGCGCGCTACCGCAGACAGGCGGCGCGCGCCGTGTTGTACCCGGCCCATCCCGTTGCGCCAGCCATGAGGCCACGGCGCGACTTACGATCGAGCACGCATGAGCCGTCCTGCTTCTCCGCGCCTGTCGGCGCCCTGGTTGCTGATTGCGCCGAGCCTGATACTCGCGCTGTTTATCATCAGCTATCCGATTTTCAACATCGTGTATCAGTCGCTGCACGATGTGTCGCGCTTTGGCGCGATTCGCGACTTCACCGGCCTGAAGAATTTCTATACCGTCTTCGCGGACCCGGAGTTTCTGGGCGCGTTGCGGCGCACGATCTACTGGACCTTCTTTGTGGTGGGCGGCACCGTCCTGATCTCGGTACCGGTCGCGCTGGTCCTCAATCAGGACTTCTATGGACGCGGCGTGGCACGCACCATTGTGATGCTGCCGTGGTCCGTCTCGCTGACCATGACCGCCGTGGTGTGGCGCTGGGCCTTCAATGACGACTACGGCATGGTCAACGTCACGCTGCATCGGCTCGGCCTGATCAACGGGCCGATCCATTGGCTGGCCACGCCGGAGCTCGCGTTTCCGGTAGAAATCGGCGTCGGCATTCTGGTGTCGATTCCGTTCACGGTGACGATCCTGCTAGGCGGCCTGTCGTCCGTTCCGGGCGATATCTACGAAGCGGCGCGCATCGACGGCGCGAGCGCCTGGCAGCAGTTCCGCAAGCTGACGCTGCCGCTGCTCAAACCCTTCGTCAACATGGCGATCCTGCTGAACGTCATCTACGTGTTCAACTCGTTTCCGATCATCTGGGTCATGACGCAAGGCGGTCCGGATGAAAGCACCCATATTCTGGTCACCTATCTGTACGAAGTCGGCTTCCGGCTCGGGCGTCCGGGCCAGGCGGCGGCGGTATCGCTGATCATGCTGGTGATGCTGTTCGTGTTTTCGATGCTGTATCTGCGCATGCAGCCGGCGAAGGAAGGAGAAAACGCATGAGCACCAAGATGAAACGCACGCTGTGGTGCTGGCTCGCGCTGTCTCCGCTGATCGTCCTCGTGCTGTTCCCGTTTGCGATCATGCTGTTCACCGCGCTCAAACCGGCGGACGAGGTGTTCGTTTATCCGGCGCGCTGGCTGCCGGTGCACTGGCAATGGAGCAACTTCGCCGATATGTGGGTGGCCGCCAACTTCGGCGTGGCCTTGCGCAACAGCGTGGTGATCAGCCTGCTTTCGATGGCGCTTGCGCTGGCCGTCAGCCTGCCTGCCGCCTATGCACTCGCGCGCTTTCCGTTCAAGGGACGTGGCCTGTACCGGCAATTCCTGCTCGTCACGCAGATGCTCTCGCCGATCCTGCTGGTGGTGGGCCTGTTCCGGCTCGCCGCGATGATTCCGTACGGCGACGGCAATCTGGTCGACTCGAAGCTCGCGGTGATCGTCTCGTATGCGGCGTTCAATATTGCGTTCGCGGTGTGGATGCTGTCGTCGTACTTTCAGACCGTGCCGCGCGATCTCGAAGAGTCCGCCTGGCTCGAGGGCTGCGGACGGGCCAAGGCCGTGTTCAAGGTGTTCCTGCCGCTGGCCGTGCCCGCCATTGTCGTCACTGCGATCTTTACGTTTATCAACGCATGGAATGAATTCGCGGTGGTCTATACGCTGATCCGTTCGCCGGAGAACAAGACGCTGACCGTGCAGGTCACCGATATGGTGGCCGGCAAATACGTCGTCGAATGGCATCTGGTGATGGCCGCGACCTTGTGCGCGACCTTGCCGGTGTCAGTGGTGTTTGCGTGGCTGCAGCGCTATCTGGTCAAGGGGCTGGCTTTGGGAGCGGTGAAGTAAACGTCGCTTCAGCCGGCGTTTTTCAACACGAGTCGCGCTTCCAGCCCACCCTCGGGCCGGTTATGCAACGACAGCGCTGCGTCCATCGCGAGCGCGAGCTGTCGTGCAATGGCAAGCCCGAGTCCGGTGCCGCCCGTGTGGCGGTTACGCGATCCTTCCAGCCGGACGAACGGTTCGAACACCGCTTCCAGCGATTCGGCAGGAATGCCGGGCCCACGATCGAACACTGAGATCGTCACCTCGCCGCCCTGTGCGGCCGCAACCGCGATCTCGGCCGCGCCGCCGAACTTCAGCGCGTTATCCACCAGGTTGCCGACGATCCGGCGCAGCGCCTGCGGCCGCGTGATCAATGAAGTCGCGACCTGCCCGTGCAACGACACGTCCTTCCCCGCGTCCAGATAGTCGCAGACGAGGCTGTCGAACAGCGCGTCCGGATCGATGCGTATGGGCACCTCGGTCGCGCCGTGCATGGTGCGGGCGTACGTCACACCTTCCTTGACCATCGTTTCCATTTCCTGCAGATCCTGCCGCAGCTTGGCCCCCTGCGCGTCGTCGTCCATGACGTCGACCCGTAGACGCATGCGGGTAATCGGCGTCTGCAGGTCGTGCGAAATCGCCGCGAGAATCTGCAGGCGCTCGGTCATGTACAGCTTCACGCGGTCATGCATCGCATTGAAAGCGCGCGCCGCGCGCGCCACTTCGTCCGGGCCGTCTTCGGGCAGGCGCTCCGCTTTCAGATCGGGACCTAGCGTGTCGGCCGCGCGCGCCAAATGACTCAGCGGACGCGTCGCCACCCGCACCGCCAGCCAGCAGCAGGCGGCGAGCACGATCAGTTGCAGCACCAGCACCACCGCCAGCCAGGGCGAGAGCGGCGCGCCTGCCATCGGCTGATAGTCGATGGTCAGCGGCGAGCCGTCGCTCAGGCGCAGATGGACCTGCAGACGTTCGGGCTGGCCCGGCACCGCGTTGACGGTCAGCGGATACCGCTTGCCGATGCCGTCTGCAATCGATTGCGCCACGCGCGCCGACAGCGCGGCGTCCGGCGCAGCGCCGGGCACGCCAGGCCCGAGAATGAAGCGATAGGTGCGCCGCGCGAGGCGCGGCAACCACTCGGCGCGCTCGTCAGGTGGCAGATGATCGAGCAGTGCGACCGAACTCGTGACCTCGCGCTCGATGTAACCCATCATCACGTTGTTCATGGTCTGATCGCGCTCGGTCATGGTCAGCCAGACCGACAATGTCTGCGCCAGCGCGAGGCCGACGAACAGGATCAGCGCGAGCCTCGCGAACAGCGTGCGCGGCCAGTGCGGCCATGCGCTCAACGTCATGGATTGCCCTCGATCATGGTCACGGCCGCCGAAAACACATAGCCTTCGCTGCGCAGCGTCTTGATGTAACGAGGCTCGCGCGCCACGTCCTGGAGGCGCTGCCGCAAACGGCTGACCAGCAGATCGATGGAGCGGTCGAACGGATCGGCCTGGCGGCCCTGGGTCAGGTTGAGCAATTGATCGCGCGTGAGCACGCGCTGCGGATGATCGAGGAACACGCGCAACAGGCGGTATTCCGCGCCGCTCAGGGCCACCATGGTGCCCTGGGCGTCAAGCAGATGGCGCGCGGTGGTGTCGAGCCGCCAGTCGCCGAAGCCGATCATCGGTGCGGTCTCCGTCACCTGCATGCCGGGCGGCAGCATGCGCGCGCGGCGCAGCACGGAACGGATGCGCGCCAGCAGCTCACGCACCGCAAACGGCTTGGCGAGATAGTCGTCGGCGCCCATCTCCAGCCCGACGATCCGATCCGTCTCCTCGCTGCGGGCGGTCAGCATGAGCACCGGAACCGAACGGAACTTGCCCGCGCGCAATTCGCGGCACAGCACGAGGCCGTCTTCGCCTGGCAACATCAGGTCCAGCACGATCAGGTCGGGTGCGCCCTGCTCCAGCACGGCGCGCATCTGGCGACCGTTGGCGGCGAGCGAGACGCGCATGCCGTTCTTCTCCAGATAGCCGGCGAGCAACTCGCGGATGCCGCGATCGTCGTCGACGATCAGCACATGGTCGAGGGTTTCCATCAAGCGATCATTCCTTCCGGAGATTGACGCGCACCCGGTTCACGTTGATCAGCGAACACTGCACGGGATGCGCCAGTTCCGCAATCAAACCGCCGGCGAGGAAGACGAGCATGGCCAGCAGCCGACGCATCCCGCCTCCACGGCGCACGGGCTCGCGCGCTGCGTCGGACAGGGCTCCAGCGTATACGGATCGATGCCGTAGAGGCAACCCGTACGCACGAGCGTGGGCAACGGCGGGTTGTGTCGAATCGGTCGTCATAAAGCACTCCACGTCCACGATCAGTCATGTATGTGTGCTTTATAGCCCAGCTCGCGGCGGGCTTTGTATCCCAATGTATCTGGACCTTCCGCCGACACACAAGCTTGCAATTTACCGGCTTTCCCGGCCACAGCCGCGCTCGCGGAAGCGGCGCGCGTTACGCGAGCCGGTCAATATTCCGTCCCATGGCCTTGCTGGCAGCCATCGAGACGATGCGGTTGCGCTTGACTGCGCCACGTCGGCCCGCCGATGCCGTGCCGTGCCACTTCGTTCGCATGCGCTGAGCCGGAAACCTCGGCGCGCTCGGCAGATCCGCGGCGAGACGAAGCGAATGGTTCGAGCCGACGGCCTGTACCGAAACCGGCAACGGCAACGGTGCCGGTGCCGGTCGAACCTTGAACAGTTCACTCTGCAAATCGCCGGCACTTTCGTGAACCGACGGCAGATAGGCGCCAGGCAAGCCTTCCCGGATATCCGCTGCTGCGGCATCGACGCCTGCCTGCAGTTCACCCATGTGCTGGACAACGGTACGGTCGACCGTGGCCTGCATATCGCCGGCAGCCCGCTCGACACCGTCCTTGAATTTGCGCAGATCGTCCATGCGGATCTGCTGGTCCACTTCCGCCTGCACGATAGCGATGTAACGCTGCGCTCGTCCTAGCAGCGTGCCGGCGGTACGCGCAACGCGGGGAAGTCTCTCCGGTCCGAGCACCACCAGCGCGACAGTGCCGATGACGGCCAGTTTGGAAATGTCGAAATCAAGCATGGCAACCGTATCTCCACATTGCAGGACTGAAAATTCAGTTCTGCGACTTATTGTTGCGAGGTCGCGCGAGGAATCTGCGCGTCGATTGCAGGCTCGGCAGGAATCGAGGCCGCCTGCGCCGCGACGGGTTCACTCTCCTGCAAGCCTTCCTTGAAGCCTTTGATTGCGCCGCCCAGGTCCGAACCAAGATGGCGGATCTTCTTCGTACCGAAGACAAGCGCGACGATCGCCAGAACGATCAACCAGTGAGCCATGCTGAGGCTACCCATAATCACACTCCTTTCGTTTGTATGGAACCGACCCGCCAACCCCACCTGAGTACCGCAGGTCAGGCGCAGATCGTAAGGGGATTTGCATCGACGGTGTATCAAACGTGCTTATGGTTTCTCCAATAAATCCTGATTGGTGATTCGTGCCCCATCTTTCTAATATTTGCGGCACGGAACGAATGACGACGGTGCCGATCGTGCAGTGAGCCTCATGTTGACCGACGCTTCACTGCAGCACGGAAACTCGCCGGTTCTGCCCCACATCCTGCGTGGCACGGGACGTCATCCCGGTCACCAGGAATTGACGAAAACAGATAGTTAGGAGAAGAAAGCATGACTGATATGAAACGGCGCAGTGTCCTGGCTGGAGCAGCTGCGGGGGCGGTCGCGCTTGGCGCGTCGGCCGCTGCCAAAGCCGCGGAATTCGGCAACCCGGATCGTCCTTCGCAAGGAAGTATCAACTCGACGCCTGCCGCGATTTCCGAACCCGGCCCGCAAAATCCGCAACTGCGCGACGTTTTGCCCTCGTTCAACAACCCGCCGCCCACCGACGTCGGCGGCATGCCGATTCCATGGGCATCGTTCAACGAGGCGCACAAGCGCATTCAGGCGGGCGGTTGGGCACGCGAAGTGACGACGAAGGCGTTCCCTGTATCGAAGGACATCGCCGGCGTGAACATGCGCCTCGGACCGGGCGGCGTGCGTGAACTGCACTGGCACCAGCAGGCTGAGTGGGCCATCATGGTCAGCGGCGAGGTTCGTATCACGACCATCGATACCAAGGGCCGCGCTGAAGTCGCCGATGTGCAAACCGGCGACATCTGGTACTTCCCGCCGGGCCTGCCGCACTCGCTGCAAGGCCTGGGCGACAACGGCGGCGAATTCGTGCTGGCTTTCGATAACGGCGCGGCCGGCGAATTCAACACGCTGATGGTAACGGACTGGTTCGCGCACACTCCGCCGGAAATTCTGGCGCAGAACTTCGGTGTGCCAGCCGAAAAATTCAAGGAAATCCCGCTCGATCAACTCTGGATCTATCAGGGGGCGAAGGCCGGTGCGCTGGCAGCAGACCAGGAATACTGCGCGTCGCCGGCAGGCCGTCCCGATCATCCGTCTATCTTCCGTATGGGCTCGATGGCGCCGACCCTCTCTAACGCGGGCGGCGAAGTGCGCATCGTGGACAGCCGCAACTTCCCGATTTCGAAGACCGTGGCAGCCGCACTCGTGACGGTCAGGCCGGGTGGTCTGCGTGAGCTGCACTGGCACCCGGACAACGATGAATGGCAGTACTTCATCAAGGGCACCGGCCGCATGACGGTGTTCAACACGGGCCCCGCGGCACAGACGGTGGACTTCAACCCGGGGGACGTGGGCTACGTGGAGAAAAACCTGGGTCACTACATCAAGAACACCGGTAAGGAAGATCTTGTGTTCCTTGAGCTTTTCAAGTCGGACCACTTCTCCGAGGTGACCCTGTCGCAGTGGCTAGCGAATGTCCCCCGTCAACTGCTCAAGGAGCATTTGCGCGTCGACGACGAAACGCTCGACGCGATCCACAACCTGAAGCAACGCCGCGACGTGCTTGCGTAAGCGCGCCGGCCCTGCAGCAGCTGGCGCCGTGCGCCCGGCGGTTCGATCCGAACTGCGGGTCCACGGCGCCCCACACGGATTCGATGCAGTCCCGCTCCGATACCGGCGCATAAGCATAAGCAGAAGCAGTCAGTCCCTATCGATACCACGCAGCACCGTGAAGAGAGACGCTCATCATGTTGATGGCAATTAAACGAACCGCCAGCTACGCGCTTTCTGGAGAAGCGACGGCCGACACCGTCACGGCGATGCGCGACACGCTCGACAACAACCGCCGCGGCGTGCGTGCACTGTTGCCGTTCGCGGGTCCTGCTGTGATCGCTTCGGTCGGCTACATGGATCCGGGCAACTTTGCGACGAACATCCAGGCCGGTTCGACCTATGGGTACGAACTGCTTTGGGTGGTGCTGCTGTCGAGCCTCGTGGCCATGCTGTTTCAGGCGATGTCCGCGAAGGTCGGGATCGTAACCGGCCGAAGTCTCGCGGAGTTGTGCCGCGACGAGTTTCCGCGTCCGCTCGTCATGGGGATGTGGATCGGTTCGGAAATTGCCGCCATGGCGACCGACCTGGCCGAATTCATGGGCGCCGCGATGGGTATCTCGCTACTGTTCCATCTGGCAATGGGCTGGGGTCTGCTGATCACGGGCATCATCACGATCGGCATTCTGACGCTCGACAAAAAAGGCTTCCGGCCGCTCGAAATCGTCATCGCCGCGCTGATCACCGTCATCGGTCTGAGCTATCTGTGCGAGTTGGTGATTGCGCCGCCCGACTGGCACGCCGCGATCTTTCACACCTTCGTGCCCCGTCTTCACGGCAACGATGCCTTGATGCTCGCGGTGGGTATCGTCGGCGCAACCATCATGCCGCATACGATCTACCTGCACTCGGGTCTGACGCAGAACCGCGCGCCGGCCCGCAACGATTATCAACGCCGCAAGCTGGTGCGTTTTTCGAACCGCGAAGTGGTGATCGCGTTGGGCTTCGCCGGCCTCGTGAATCTGGCGATGGTAACGATGTCCGCTTCAGTATTCAGCAAGAAGGCGCCAGGCATCTCGGACATTGCGGTGGCCTATCACACCCTGACGCCCGTCCTCGGCGCCGGTGCGGCCGCGCTGTTCCTCGTCTCGCTGCTGGCGTCGGGCATCTCCAGTTCCGTGGTGGGCACGATGGCCGGTCAGAACATCATGCAGGGCTTCGTCGGTTTCAAGACGCCGGTGCTCCTGCGACGCCTCATCACGATGGTGCCGGCCGTCATCGTCTGCATGACCTGCAATCCCATGACCGCCATGGTGGATAGCCAGATCGTACTGAGCATCATCCTGCCGGTTCCGCTCGTCGCACTCGTCGTCCTGTCCTCGCGCCGTTCAGTGATGGGCGGATTTACGGCGGGCCGCAAGCTGATCGGCACCGCTGTCGTCGCCACCGGCGTGATTCTGGCCCTGAACGTGATGCTCATCTGGCAATCCGTCGTCTCGTAAGAGTGCGCGGGTACGAAGCGCGACTTCGTGACGGGCGCTAGTGGTGGCAATCGTTCGTGTTTCTCGAGCCGCGTCGTCAGGACGTGGAATATCCATGCCCGTATGCACCTTGTCGATCCCCGTGAAATGCTCGAGCCGCGCGCCGCCCTCGGCAAGAAGAAACTGCCGGAAATCGAGGGCCGCCGGCGGCAGATGCCGGTCCGCGCGATGGACCGCGCACCAGTGGCGCTTAAGCGGAAAACCCTGCACGTCGAGCACCTTGAGCAGACCGGCGCGCACTTCGGACTGAACCGCCTGCGCCGATAGAAAGCTGATGCCCATGCCTGCCATGACCGACTGCTTGATCGCCTCGGCGCAACCGATCTCCATGAAACGTGGCGTCGATGCAAGGCTGCGGAACGTATCGTTGGCGGCGCTGCGCGTGTCGGTGCCGCTCTCCCTGACGATCAGGCATTCGAGTGCGATACGCGCATAGGGGATGTCGCGTTCGTCGGCGAGCGGGTGTGTCGGGGCGGCTACCAGCACGAACGAATTCGGTGCAAACGCCTCGGCTACGATGGCCGGGTCATCCGGCGCATGCACCATCACGGCGAGATCGATCTGGTCGCTTCGCAGCAAACCGATGAGCTGATCGCGACTGCGCACCGTCATGTCGAGGTTGATGTGGCTCCTGTCCTGCATGAAAGCACTGATCAGATGCGGAAAGAAATAACTGCCCGAGGTAATCAGTCCGACCCGCAGACGCTGGGCGCCGCCGCTCTGGAGACTCGCTATCGACTGCTCGGCGGCTTTCAGATCCGCCAGAATCACCATGCTGTGACGCAGCAGCAGCTTGCCTGCCTCGGTCAGCAAGATCCGCCTGCCGATATGGCTGAACAGCGGCAACCCCGCCTGATCCTCCACCTGCTTGACCTGCATCGACACGGCCGGCTGGGTGAGGTGCAGGTCCTCCGCCGCGCGGGAAAAGCTCAGATGACGCGCAACACTTTCGAAAGCCTTCAGTTGCCGAATTGTTATGTTTTTCATATGAAGTCGCGTCTCCTATATTGGAATGTATAGACGCCCCTCAGAAACTCCGGGGGAACTCGGTCGCAGTGTAGCGCCTGTGGCGAATTGCCGCACGCAAAAGCGCATCTTTCACTTTGCCCCCTCTTTCATTGCCGCCTCAAGCAGTCGTCCCCACGACCTCACGATCCGCTAAATATGATCTATTTGTGCATATATTCATGACGTACCGCACGCGTAGCGCGTGAGCCTTAGCCGACTTTCGCCGGGCCGTTTTATTCGTTGTCGGCGTAAGTAGTCCTATGCATCTCGGGCCTTGCTCCGCCTGCCATCGTTAACATGGTGCGAGAAAAACCGCGCATTGCGCATCCTACGGACAGCGCAATGCGCGCGTGTTACACGCCTTCGACGAGGACGGCGCGATAGCGCGAGCCCTTGAAGCGGTGCTGCGCGACTTCCTGATAGGCGGGGCTGTCGTACCAGGCACGCGCCTCCGCTGTGGTCGGAAACTCCACGATCACGACGCCCTCGGGGGCATCGCCCTCTAGCACCTGCTGCTGTCCGTAAGCGGCGAGAATCTTGACCGCATGGCCCTTGAAGGTAGGACCGACCTTGCTGCTGTAAATGTCGAGTTCGCTCTGGTCCTGTGTGCTTTCTCGCGTGAAGACGATATAAGTCGCCATGGCATAGACTCCTGCGGTGGGGGGAAGGTGCATCAGATGATGCCACGACGGCTGATTTCACGTGGGCCGCACGCTCGGCGATGTTGAACGCCCAGCCGTTACGATAGACTCCTGCCGTACCGGAGGGTGTCACTGTGTCCAACCTGAAAACCAGACTGATTCGCTTCAACACGGCTTGCCTGCTGGCCTGCGTGTCGGTCCTCGCACACGCTGCGACACCCGCGGCGGCATCGACCGCCGCTGCCGCCAGCGGGGCGGCGAGCGCTGCCATTGCCGAGGTCCTCGCGGCACGGCCAATTGTCGGCGACGACCCGGTTGCCATCCGGAACACGTTGGCCAAACACAGCATCCATGGCAACGCACCGTCGTTGCGCGACCGTATCCGTGCGCTGATTCCTTACCGGAAGGCACAGCACGATCTTGGCCTGACACAAGCCAGCCTCGACCGCGAACTGGTGTTCGTCGTCCCCATCCCCTACGGCGTGCTGTACCAGTCGAAGAGCCACGTGCTGACGATCGACGCGGACCTGGCTAACGAAGACATACCCGGCGCGATCCTGCTGAAGAAAACCGTCGACGGACCCGATGGCCGGGGACTGACGGTGGCGGCGGAAGCAAAGGCGAAGGGCTTTATCCAGCAGATCGATCTCATTGGACTCAAGTCCGACGCAACCGGCAAAACCAGGATTCGCGGCCACCTCACGCTACCGGCGGCGACCTTCGCCAAAGTGGATGGCGACTTCGCAATTGCGCTGATGTGCAGCCTGGCGCCGCCTTACCTGAGCGACCAGCGCGAGCACAGCGATCCGACTGACGACGAGCCGACCGACATCACGACCCGCACCTCGATCCTCTACACGGAGATTCAGGCGGTCTGGCTGATCAGCCCGCAGACCGGCACCGTGCTATCGAAGAACCTGCACGTGTCGAATTGAGGCGCGCCGGGTTGACGGGCAACCCGACGCGCGCGTCTCAGGCCGGTTGAATCTGAAACTCCGCGGTGGATCCCGCGAGCGCCTGGCGCAGCGCCTGGGCCAGTTCGCCGGCGGCAAACTTGGCGATATAACCGTTCGCGCCCGCGTTTCTGACGTGCGCTTCGTTGGCCGCCCCGGTGAGCGACGAATGAATCACCACGGGAATGTCGCGCATCCGCGCATCGCCCTTGATGTGTCGCGTGAGCGTAAAGCCGTCCATTTCCGGCATTTCAAGGTCGGTCAGCACGAGTGCGATCTTGTCCCGCACTCTGACCTTCTCGGTCTGGGCTTCGCGCGCGATCTGCTGCATCATGTTCCAGGCCTCTTCGCCGGTCTTCGCCATGATGTACTCGGCGCCGATCGCGCCTAAGGCTTGCTCGATCAGTTTGCGTGCGAATCCCGAGTCGTCGGCCGCGAGAATCTTGGCGCCGGCAGGCATCTGCAGATGATCGCCGACGGACTTCGGGTCGACCGCCGGATGTTGCGACGGAAACACATCTCGCAGCACCTGCTCGACGTCGATCACCTGCGCGAGCCGCGAGTCGCCGGTATTGCCGTCGATCCGCGCGATGCTCGTGATCGACTTGCCGGCGGCGGCGCCTTCGGCGGTCAGCACCTGATTCCATTCGAGGCGAACGATATCGTCCACTTCTTCAACCGCGAATGCCTGCGTGGAGCGAGCGAATTCCGTCACCAGCAGGATGTTGCGGCCGCGCGTCGGCTCGCAACCCATCAGACGCGGCAGATCGATCACGGGAATGATCTGGCCGCGGATGTCGACCGCGCCCATCACGAACTCCGACGCGCCCATAATCGGCGTCACGGACGGCATCGTCGAAATCTCGCGAATCTTGAAGACGTTGATTCCGTAGAGCTCATGCGCGTCGCTGTCGGGGACCGATCCAAGGCGAAACAGCAGCAATTCGAATTTGTTCGAGCTGGTCAAGCTCGTACGTTCGTCGGCCACATGCAGATCTGCCCCCATACCTCATTCTCCGGTTCGAATTCTGGGCACAGCGCGTTGATGTCGCCCACGACACCGATCGAACGCTTCCGCCTCATAGCTGGTTATCGGCCCGCAATGCATAAAGTTCAGCGCCGTCAGCCTGTTTGTACGGCTTTTTGTGAACCTTCGGCGTTTGCCGGCAACGCGCAAACGATTGCGCGACGTCTTCAATCATTAGACGAAAACGGTAATTGAAGGCAAGTTCAGCGGGCGCTGAATCACACGATCCTGGCTGCGGCGCCCTATCTCCACGGGAGTCCTGATCAAAGCGCGTTGCCGGTTCTGCCTGGCGACGGCCGGCCCGGCACGTCACTCGCGCCGCGGAAGGTGCTGTCGTGTCCGGCGCTGTGGACCGTAGGGCGTGGCATACTCGTCGCATCGTCTTGCGCGGTTGCCGCCCCTTCACCCAGGCCGGCGCACCCGTGCTTCGCATCCCATGAAACCGGCCAGGCAGGAGTCGATTCAATGCAGCAAGCCATTCGTCATTTTCACGTCAGGGCGCCCGTACGTGGACTCGTCGAATTTACGGCGGAGGTCCGCGAGTTCGTCGAAGAGCAGCAGATCGAGATCGGTATCCTGACGCTGTTTTGCCGTCATACGTCGGCCTCTCTTCTGATTCAGGAGAACGCCGATCCGTCCGTGCAACGCGACCTGGAAACCTACTTCGGCACCATCGCGCCGGAAGACCGCAACCGCTACGAGCACGATACCGAGGGGCTCGACGACATGCCCGCACATTTGCGCACCGCCCTCACGCAAGTGCAGCTATCCGTGCCGATCGAGCATGGACGCATGACGCTCGGTACGTGGCAAGGCATCTACCTGTTCGAGCATCGGCAGCATCCTCAAAGCCGCGACATCGTCGCGCACATCATCGGCGAATAACCGGCAGCGCGACGCACCGCCGCTCGCGGCGTCGCGCATCCACGCGTCTGGGCGGCGAGCGTCACGTGCTCAAGAACCCAAACGCTATGCCGCACGGCCAAAGAAGGTTCGATCGGCCATCCAGACTGCGAGCATGCTGGCGCCCATCAACGGAAACAGGACTCCAAGGAACACCAGGCCGGCCTTCCATGCACGCATGGGCGGCACGGCGCGTGCGCGGCCTGGTGCGCCGAGCGAGCGCGCAGGACGGCGCTTCCACCACATCATGCAACCGGTCACCGCCATGGCGGCAAGACCCAGTGAGATCAGCACGCACAATATCTGGTTGACCAGCCCGAAATAGCGGCCCATATGAAGCGAGGTGCCGTAAGAGACGGCCTTCGACACCGCGCCGTAGTCCGCATAACGAATGTCCTTGAGGACTGCACCGCTATATTGGTCGATATAAAGCGTGCGCTCCTGCTGCGGATCCGGTGGAAAGTAGGACACCGTATAAACACCGCTTGCCGAGGCAGGCAGCACAATATCGTAGCCACCCGCCACACCGAGCGACGCCACCAGGGCCACCACACGTCCGAGTGGAAAGTGACCTTGAGCGTCGTCACTGCGCGAATTCGGCACCGGTACATTGCCCACCGCCCACGGTGTCGTGGGCAGCGGCAGGTCGTCCATCGTCATGCCCGGCATCGACTCCATGGAGGATTCATGGTGGGCGACATTAGCCGGCGCAGGTTTCCCATCGCTCCTCCCAGGCAAAGTGGACTGCAACGGAAGCCCACCCCACGAGCCAGGCGGTGCGCCGAGATGGGCACTGGTCGCCAGCGCCTTGAACTGCTTTCCCCACGACCCCGACCAGGGTAACCCCGTCAGCACGAAGGCCAAGGCGCCAAGCGCAAGCCAGATGCCCAACACCGCGTGCAAACTCTTCCAGAGCGCACGCCCCTTAAGCGCGAAGCGCGGCCATAACGCGTCGCGCAACGTCGTCGTCTCGCGCGGCCACCACAGGGCGACGCCGGTACCGATCATCACGAGCGTCCAGCAGGCGGCCAGCTCCATCAAGAGTTCGCCGGGCTTGCCCAGTAACAGCTTGCGATGGAGCATGCGGTCCACCTGCATGAAGCGGTGCTCCACGCTAAGCGTGCCAAGCAACGCTCCTGTGTACGGATTCAGATAGACGCTTTGCTTTTCGCCGCTCGGCAAGCGAAACACAAATTCGGCGCTGCGTGCAGGGTTCTGATCGATGGCCGCGGTCGTCGCCAGCGCACCTTCAGGCATCGCCTTGCGGGCGCTCGCCAGCAACGCGTCTTCGCTCAGACGCGGTCGCGCTTGCGGCTCGACGACCAGGCGATGCCGGTACAACAGCGGTTCGATTTGCGGCTGAAAGCAGTACAGCGTGCCGGTGATGGCCAGAACCACCAGGAACGGCATCACGAAGAGGCCGGCGTAGAAATGCCAGCGCCATAAGGTTCGATAGCCGGCACCGGCTGTGCTGCGTGCCGAAGACACGGAGTGCGTCGTGGTCGCGGACATTCAATTCTCCTGATTAGCTAAACGTAGACTAAAGCTCGGACCCGACTTCACAGGCGCAGCTTGCCTTCCACGTAGAACGTGCGGCCCGGGTACGGGTGATAGACGAAGTAGCGCTCATCGAACAGGTTGTCGATGCCGATACCGATCTCGCTGAGCTTCGTGGGCTTGAACGTGTATTTCACGTCGGCGACGGTGTAACTGCTGGTGCCGCCGAAGACGTCCGGATTGGTGTCGGTATTGGTCAGCGTGTTGTATTGCCGGCCCGAGTAATGCACGCCCGCGGTGACCGTCGAGCGCCCGTCCAGGCGATAGCTCGCCACCAGATCGGCACGCCACAACGGAATGCGGTAGAAGTACTTACCGACGGTCGCCGGATTCTGGGCGTTAGCAAGAATCTTCGATTGCGTGTAAGCCACGCTCGTCATGAGATCCAGCCCGCGCACCACGACGTCCTCCCCCGCATAGCTCGTCTCGACGCCGCGCGAACGCACCTCGCCGATGTTCTGGAAGTTCGTGACGTTAGGCACGACCGTCGTATCGGTCTGGCTGAAGATCGTATTCTTGACGTCGTCCTGGAACAGTGTGAAACGGAACAGGCCGTTCCAGTGAGCCCATTCGGCGGTGAGCTCTTTCGAAAGATCGTTTTCCGGCCTCAGGTTCGGATTGTTGTTGACGATCGAGGAACCGTTGATCTGCCCTTGAAACAGCTCGCTGACGGTCGGAAAGCGGTAGGCCCGGCCAATGGATGCGCGCAACGTCAGATCGTTGGTGAAATCGAACGAGAGCGATGCCTTGGGCGAGACATGCTGGTCGCTCACATCGCTATAAGGCACCCGCGTGCCGGCGATCGCCTGTGAACCGTCGTAGGCTTGCCAATCCTCATAGCGCGCCCCATACACGAGCTTCCAGCGCGGCAGGAAACGCCAGGCGTCCTGCGCGTAGACGGCTTGCGTCTGGGTCTTGCCCGCAAACGCGTTAGCGAATGCGTTGCCCGCGCCGTCCTGCCAGTTGAGCGTGTTGTACGTGGTGTTGTCGAGGAAGTAGTTGTCGTAGTGATAGCCGAAGGTCAGCGCATGGTTCGCCAGACCGGCTGCAGGCGTAGCCGGCGTATACGTCGTCTTCAGATCGAGCGTCTTCCAGCCGGTGCCGTCGCCGAAGGTCACGCTCCCTGGACCGTTGCCGGGCGCGCCTGAGTTCGCCGTGCGCGCGACGCTGCTGCCGATATCGTAGTAGGAAGCAATCGCTTCGCCATTCCAGCCCGTCGCGTTGCGCGTTTTCAGCGTGACGCCATAGAGCCAGTTTTCGCTGTAGCCCGAGCTGGGTGCAAATTCGGCCGCGGGAATCCGGTATTCGTAGCCCCCGATATTGACGTTGCCGCTATACACCGGATTGCCATTGTCATCGCGCAGGAATGTCGACGTCTGGCTGTTATAGCTGTGATGCCAATAGCCCAGCGTCAAGCCGCCTTGCAGCGTCGGCGTGAAGTCGTACTGCATCTTCAGCTTGAACTGGTCGTTGATCGAGTGCTCGATACCTTCCCCATTCACACCCAGTACCGCAGTCGGCGTGTTGGTCTGGTTGTTGTAGAAATACGCACCGGTAACGGGGATGTCGCCGGCTTTGGCCAGTGTGTTCGACCTGGCGAGTGTCCCGAACTGCAGCGGTTGACTGGTGTTCTCGAGATGATTCGCGTCGAGCCGATACGAGAAATTGCCGACCTTGTCGCCGATCGACGCACTCGCCTCGCTGCCGTTGAAGTTCCCGTTCACGCCGAACAGGCTGAAATGCTGGGTAAATCCCTTGACGTCGGCTTCCGCCTGAAAATGCGTCGGCATACGCGTGGTAATCAGCACCGTCGCGCCCAGCGAATTGCCCGGATAGGCGGCGGAGAACGGACCGTAGATCACGCTCACCTGCTGGATTTCGTCAGGCGCCACCATCGACCATGCCGGTGGAAACGAATAGCTATTGCCGAGCAGGTTGCTCAGCAACAAACCGTCTGCGTAGACGAGTCCTCGCGCGCTTTGGCTATTGCTCGTGCCGCGCACGGCGATGATCGAATTCAGGTCGCCGATAAAACGCTTGCGTACCGCGAGGTTAGGCATGTACTGCAACACGTCCTCGCTGTTCACCACGTTCCAGTTCTGGAACTGGGCGGGGGTGACCGTCTCGACGGTGGCCGGCAGATTGGGATCGACTGTGATGGGGTTGGGTGCACTCGCAGTAATGGTCACCGAAGGCAATGTAACGCCACTGGCGATATCGCCGGCCTGAGCGAATGACGGCATGACGGAAAGCGGCAGCAAGCCGAGCGTGACAGGCGAGACAGAGCGTGCCCGTTTGCGCGCGCAAAGGGGCCGCCTTCGCAAAGCGAAGTTAAACATGAAGGTTTCCTGAATGCATTGGACAAGCGGCCGCGCGCGCCCTTCATGGGCGCATGGCTAGGCACGGCCAGCAGCAATAACGGCGATCAGGAAACGGCAGGCGGGTCGCGTGGACGACCGGAAGGAAAAGCGCCGAGTGGCGTAAAGCGGATATTCAGAACCGGCGCAGCAGCGGCACTCGTGAGTACGAAGAGAGACAGCGCAGCGGGAGGAACAGGCGGCGCCACCACATGATGCGCCAACAGGTTGCAATAACCGCAGGCGTCCAGTGAACTGACGGGATCGTGATGCTCTGGACTACCAGGTTGAGCAGCAGAACAAAGCGCGGCGACGGGTTCATCCGCGCGTGCCGAGACGACCAGTTGACTCACGACCGGCGCGAATACGATGAGCCACATGGCGATCAGGCCAAGCCATGCAGTCAGGTATTTGCGGTTGTAGAAGGTCATGTCGTTTGGGCGCAATAACGCGCGGAAGTCTATCACTTCGATAGGGGCATATCCAGATGGGTGGCGAAGTTGCGTGGCATTTTGACGCACTGTTCGAACGGCTCCGTGATGCCCGCGGCCGACCCGAAAAGGTCGAATGTCCGAAATTCGAAAGCGTTTGACCCGTCGAGCGAAACACCGCGCGATAGAGTGCGTCCGGTAGTCAGGGCGCAGCATCAAGGCCCTCACCCTTAACAATGCTCGGGAGAATGCAACGTGGATGCC
The DNA here is from genome assembly GCF_050434965.1 of Paraburkholderia sp. GAS38. Taxonomy (NCBI): domain Bacteria; kingdom Pseudomonadati; phylum Pseudomonadota; class Betaproteobacteria; order Burkholderiales; family Burkholderiaceae; genus Paraburkholderia; species Paraburkholderia sp. GAS38. Next base: position 181,408 of record NZ_JBNDJO010000017.1, read on the forward strand.
TTGAATTCGATGCGAGTCTTCGTCAAAGTCGCGGAGTTCAACAGCTTCGCACGGGCCTCCGAAGCGCTGGATATGGCGGTGCCGAGAACAAGCCGGATCATTTCCGAACTCGAGGATCACCTCGGCACCCGCTTGCTGCAACGAACCACACGCAAGATGTCGCTGACCGAACCCGGGCGGATCTATCTGGAACGCTGTCGGCAGATCCTCGGTGAAATCGAAGAGACATACCTCATGCTCTCGGCGAATGCGGTCAGCACGTCGGGACGCATCCGCGTCGCCGCGCCTGCGCTCTTTGCCCAGCACAAGCTCGCGCCGGTGCTTGCGGCCTATCAGCGTGCCTATCCGAATGTCATCGTAGACCTTGTCCTTGCCGATCGCCCGGTCGATCTGATCGAGGAAGAGTTCGATCTTGGCATTCTCGCCGCGCGCCGCATCAATGCCATGAGCCTCGTGTCACGACACCTCGCGACCACCGATTTTCACATCTGCGCCGCGCCCGGCTATCTCGCCGAACATGGCACGCCCATACACCCGTCGGAGCTGGCCGATCATCCCTACCTAGCTTTTCGTACCGAACACAGCAGCGAAGAGGTGATTTTCCACGCGGCGGACGGCACGTCGATCGCCGTGCAGCCAAAAACGTCCTTCGTGTGCAACAACATCGGCATGTTGCGTGCGAGCGCACTGGCCGGAATGGGTATTGCCACGCTCTCGGCCTACCTCGTTGAGGACGACATACGGACGGGACGCTTGCAGCGCATCTTGCCTGAATATCACCTGGCCGATAGGGAGTTCCGGATCGTGTACTCGACCCGCAAATTCCAGTCGCTCAAGGTCAAGGCATTCATCGATCTCGCGGTCGAACATTTTCGTCAGACCAACGAGTAGACCATTTGACCGAAACTCGAAAGTGCATGTCCGACCGCTTGTGTTCGCGTTGGCTATAGTCGAATCCTCTTTATTGCCCAGTCCCTCTTCCCTGTTGTTCGTCTACAAGCTCATGAAAACATCGTTCAAATTTGTTGGCCTGTCGGGTAGCCTGCGTCAGGCGTCTTTCTCGTCCACCGTGCTGAACGCGTTCGGCCAGCAGCTTCACTCCCACGGGCACGGTCTCGATCTGTTGAATATCGGCGACTTCCCGCACTACAACCAGGATATCGAAGAAGCCGGTCTGCCGGCAGCGGTCGCAACGGGACGCCACCTCGTCGAGCAAAGCGACGGCGTCGTCATTGTTGCGCCGGAGTTCAATCACGGCATACCTGGTGTCCTGAAGAACACCTTGGACTGGCTCTCCCGGCCCGCATTTGCGAGCTGCTTCGAGAACAAGCCGGTTATCTTCTGCACGATCTCGCCGGGCGCGCTTGGGGGCGTCCGCGCGCAGTATCAACTGCGGGAAACGCTGAGTTCAATGCTTTGCCACGTTGTGCCTATGCCGGAAATCGTCATTCCGCACGTCAACAAGAAGGTCGAAAACGGGATCTTCACGGACAAGCCGACCCTCGACTTCATCTCGAACTCCATCAGGCGACTGATCCAGGCGATCGAGCTCCGCCGAACTGCGCAGGACCAGGCGTCTGCGATCGAAGCCTGACGCGCTAGCGCGGATTTCTCTCTCGCGCGTGTTCGCACACGGCACGCGCGAGAATGGGGGCGCTTCGAGCGTCACGCTGCCGGTACAGTCGCTCGTTCCTGAATTTCACAAGCAATCCCAAGGAAAATGCTCCAATGAGAATGGCCATGCTGGCTCCGGTCTCCGCACTCATCGTGACTTCGAGCGCCCCTTTCCCTTAGGGAAAGCGTCGTTGAGGATCGAGCAAACCGCAGCGCCAGGCGCCGTTCACAATGGAGGGGATTCGACACCGAACGTCTAACGCCACACTGCAGATCGATCATGCCAAACGCTCCCGCCCCCCTGAAGGTCGTCTTCCTTGACCGCGCAACCATTTCCCCCCAAACCGTACTCAAGGCACTCCCCTTCCCGCATTCCCTTGAGGTTTTCCAAAACACACCCGCTGAGTCGGTTGCGGTTCGCATCGCGAATGCGGATATCGTCATCGTGAACAAGGTTCGCCTCACCCGTTCGGACCTGGAACAGGCGAAGCACCTGAAAATGATCGCCATCGCCGCGACAGGTACGGACAATGTCGACCTCACGACCTGTCGCGAGCGGGGAATCGTGGTGAGCAACATCCGGAACTACGCCACGCACACCGTCCCCGAGCACACGTTTGCGCTGATCTTTGCACTGCGGCGCAGCCTCGTGGCTTACCGCGACGCGGTAAGCGCCGGCCGCTGGCTGGAGGCGAACCAGTTCTGCTTCTTCGACTTTCCCATCCGCGACCTGAGCGGCACCACGCTGGGAATCATCGGCGATGGGGCGCTCGGACGCGCCGTTGCCGATATCGGACGCGCGCTCGGACTTCGCGTTCTCTTCTCCGCTTATAAAGGCCGCGCGGATATGGGTCCGCTCTATACACCGTTCCAGGAGATGCTTGAGACGAGCGACATCATTTCCTTGCATTGTCCCTTGACGCCCGCCACGCGGGACCTGATCGGGAAAGCCGAATTTCTTCAGATGAAGCGCAAGCCGCTGCTGATCAACACCGCGCGCGGCGGGTTGGTGAACGAGACCGCACTCGTTGCAGCCTTGAAGTCGGGGATGATCTCGGGGGCCGGCTTCGATGTCGTGACGCAAGAACCGATGCCGCTCGACCATCCGTTCCAGGAAATCCTGTCGCACCCTGGTTTTGTTCTGACGCCGCACGTGGCGTGGGCGAGCGACGAAGCGATTCAGGCGCTGGCCGATCAACTCATCGACAACATCGCCGCATTTCAGGCCGGCACCCCCCGGCACGTCGTGTCGCTCGCCTAAGCGGGTAAACCTTAGGCTGCCACCGCAATGCCTTGCCGGCGGGTTCTCGCGGCCGCCTTTCCCGGATGGAAAGCATCCTTGAGAATCCAGCGATTATCGCGCGCCTGGAAATGCAGCAGGATGAACGACATGACGCGGCATTCCGACGTAGCGCGCCTTCGTTCAACCAGGAGTTTGCAATGCCATTGATTGACCACCTTGATCATCTGGTTCTGACCTGTGTCGACCCCGAGGCGACCCGGCACTTCTACACCCAGGTCATGCAGATGGAACTCGAGACGTTCGGCGCGGGCCGGCTGGCTTTCCGATTCGGCAATCAGAAGATCAACCTTCACGTTCGCGGATCCGAATTCGAACCGAAGGCACACGTCCCCGTGCCCGGCGCACTCGACTTGTGCTTCATTGCCGCCGTCCCGCTCGACGATGTGATCAGGCATCTGAACAAGGTGGAGTGGCCGATCGTCGAGGGGCCGGTTGAACGCACCGGCGCCACGCAGAAGATCCGCTCGGTGTACGTGCGCGATCCCGATCTCAACCTGATCGAAATTTCCGAACTCTTGAACTGAGTCGCGAAGGTCATTGCCGCGGTGTGTGGTGCAGGGTGCGCCCAGGTCGCGCACCCGCCATGACACAGCCAGCGGCACCGCACCAGGCATAAGAACCGTGGGCGGCACATCAGCATGATCCAATAAATCAAGGAGACGCCATGAGCGCCAACAATCTGGGCCTGGGCAGCGGAGCGGGCGCCCAGGCCGCTTTCCCTGCCTCTGCACCCGGCGCCGCACCCGATGCGGCGCCCTCGCCAAATACCCATGCGCTCACGCTCGGCGACTGGATGGACAACATGCGGGTGGGCCCGCTGCATCGATTCGTTGTGCTGGTGATCGGCATCGGCCTGTTCTTCGACATGTATGAGATTTTCCTCGTCAGCTCGATCGGCACCGCACTGCAGGGCGAATACGGCATCGACCGACACAGCACCGACTTCAAGCTCCTGCTGGCCTCGGCCTTTATCGGCATGTTTTTCGGTTCGTTCTGTCTCGGCAGCATGGCCGACCGGATCGGCCGGCGCAAGGCGTTCCTGTTCAACCTGGTCTGGTACAGCGCGTTTTCATTGGCCGGTGCGTTCTCCGTGAACGCCGGGATGCTCGTGATCTGCCGCGTGCTCACCGGCATCGGTGTAGGCGCGATTTACCCGGTCGCCGATAGCTTCCTCTCCGAGATTCTGCCCAAGGAACGTCGAGGCCGGTTGGCCGCGTGGGCCTACACCACCTCGTATGTCGCCGTGCCGCTGGTGGGGTTCCTCGCGCTGTGGCTCAATCCGCTGCACATTGGCGCGGTGGCGGGCTGGCGGATCATCCTGGTGATCGGCAGCCTGGGGGCTGTGCTGGTCCTGATCGTGCAGCATAAGCTGCCCGAGAGTCCGCGCTGGTTGCTGGCGCAGGGGCGCGTCGAGGAGGCGCACGCCATGCTTCGGCGCTTCGCCGCAAGCGCGGGGGTGACCATATCGGGCATCCTGCCTGAAGCGGCGAACACGCAGCATCCGGTCACGTTGCGCGAGCGCGTGGCCTTGTTGCGCCGCCCGCCCTATGACAAGCGCTACCTGATGCTGACCATCTTCCACCTGCTGCAAGGATTCGGTTATTACGGCTTTGGCACACTGGCCAGCACGGTAGTAAAAAGCCGCGGATATGACGTCACCGACGGGACCTTGTTTATCGCCCTGTCGTTTCTGGGCTACCCGGTCGGCTCGCTGCTGTCCATTCCGCTTCTCAGCTGGATAGAACGTCGCACCCTCGTGATCGTATCGATCCTGGCCATCGCAGCCTGCGGCCTGTGTTTCGCCTATTCGAACAATTCCACGCTGATCGTCTGCTTTGGTGTGTTGACCACCTGCGCATCGAATGTCTTCAGTAATGCCTATCACGTGTACCAGTCGGAGATATTTCCGGCGGGCGCACGCTCCACGGCCATCGGCAGCACCTATTCGCTGTCGCGCATCGTCAGCGGCATCCTGCCGTTCATCTTGCTGCCGATATTGAGTGCGTACGGCGCAGGCGCCATGTTCGGCATCATCGCCGCTGCGCTGCTGACCGTGGCCTTGACGGTGCGGGTACTGGGACCCCGCACCACCCGGCGTAGTCAGGACGAGATCAATCCGGTGTGAGATGGCGGCTGCCGGCTGGCTTGCGCTGTGCCACCAGTACCTCGAAGGTCCCGGGAATCACACTCGGTCGCGGATGCGGCGTGTCGGCGCTAGCCGCTTCCGCAGGGCCGAACTTCGACGACACGAGATAGACGCGATGTGCCTTGGCGTCGAGCGCCATGGTTTTCGCGCCCTCTTGCGTCTGCACGTTTTGTGCGACGCTGTAGTGGTTCGCATCGTCTTCATGCACCAACGTCAGCGTCCCATCCGCGCCATTCGAGCTAAACGCTAGCTTCAGCGCAGGATCGAAGGCAGCCGTGTCCGGATGACCGCCAATCGGAATCTCAGCCACATGACGGCCCGACACCGCGTCCGTCACCATCATGCGCTGGTTGGCGCATACGGAGAACAGGCGCTCGCTCGTGGGGTCGATGGCGAGACCGGTCGGTTCCTCGCACGGTGCGATCGACCAATGCGCCAGCACGCTGGCCGACCTGCCGTCCATTTCGACGATCTCGCCTTTGTCTTCGACGTTGACGAAGACATGCCCGTGGTTGTCCGCGGCAAGCGCTTCCGGTTTGCCCCCCACCGGCAAGGTGGCGACGATCTTGCGCGTTGCGACGTCGATTTCACTCACGCTCTGATCATGCCCGTTGCTGACGAAGATCCGCTGCAGCGAGGGGACATAGAGAATGCCGTCGGGATCCGGGCCTGCGGCCTTGATAGTATCGACCACCTGCAGCGTGTCGAGATTGACGACGGTAATGGTATCGGCCCGGCCATTGGTCACGAAGCCGAGCTTAAGGTCCTGCACGAATGCAAAACCGTGCACCCCATCGGTATGCGCGATCTCGCCGAACAGCTTGCCCGTCTGCGTATCGACGACCTGCACATGCGTGTCCCGGCTGATGAACAGATGATGGCGCACCGCATCGTACGCTACGTAGTCCCAATGTTCGTCGCCGTCCAGACCATAATGCCTCACGACTTCGAACTGCGCGTCGGGTTTAACCGTTGCAGCGTGCGCCGCGGCAAGGGCAAGCAAAGAGATAACGCCACCCACGGTCAGCGTTTGCAGAATGTGCTTTATTTTCACTTGAATTGACTCCGTTTGTTGATGTCGATTGAAACTCGGACGAGCGCTATCGCGCTCCGGTCTGAAACCGTCGCGTCTTTAATCCGGCCATGCCGAAACCTCAGTGCGGGATGGCTGTCATTCGTGGTCGTCGAGGTTGAAGGTGACCCACAATTGTTCCGCGAGCGTCTTGCCGACAAATGCGGGTTCAGGCTTGGGATACGACGCATCGCGCACCGCCGCGAGCGCCGCACGATCGAGCAAACCAATGCCGCTGGACACCACGACGCTCACGTTCGACACCTCGCCGTCCCGATACTGAAACGCGACCCGCGTGCGACCGGCCATGCCCGCCATACGCGCCGATTCCGGGTAGCGCAGCGCCGCCTGAATGGCCGCGCGTAAGGCCCCCTCAAAACTCGGTGTGGCAGTCACGACTGCCGGCGCGGGCGCGGCAGCAGGCGGCGGTGGCGGACGCGGCACGGGCGGCGGATCAGTCGGCGTTGCCGCGGGCATGACCGGCGCGGGCGTTGGCTCAGGCCGTGGGTTCGCGATCGCGGCAGGCTTCGGCGGTGCAACGTGCGCCACACGATGCACCGGCACGACCGGATGCGTGGGGCTTGGCGCCTCCGGTTTGGGTGGCACGACAGCGGGTTTCGGCATGGGCGCGGGCGCCGCTAGCGTCAGCAACGTCGGCGGCAGTTCGGCCGGCGCAGGCGAACGATGCGTCAAAAACGCAAATGCACCGCCAAGCAGGAGCACTTCCGCGAGCAGCGCCAGCACCGCAGCGGACATCAGGCGCGGCCGTTCCCGCACAACCTCGGGGGCGGAGACAGTCGCCATATCAGTTCGCCACGGGTTGCGCAGCCAGCGCGATCTGCGAGACGCCCGCGGCACGACAGGCGTCCATGACCGCGACGAGCTTCTGGATCTGCGCCTGCTTCGAGCCGGCAATCGTCACCACGGTGTGTGAAGCATCGGCTCTCGCTGCCAGCATCGCCGTCAGTTCAGCGGGACTCAAAGTGCGGCCATCGACGGAGAGGCTGCCGTCGGTCGCGAGCGTGACGGTCACCTTCGGCGGCGGCAAGGACTGCGTCGTGGTACTCGAAGGCAACTGTGTGCGCAAACCGGCGTTCGGAATCATGTGCAGCGTGATCATGATGAAAAACACCAGCAGAAAAAACATGATGTCGATCATCGGAATGATCTCGATGCGAGCCTTGCGCGCTTCGAAATACTTCATCGTCACGCTCCCTGCGACGCAAGTTTTCCGACCACTGCACGCGGTGCCTCGCGCACGGCTTTTGAGCCTTCGTGCGACGTCCCAGCGAGACGGTTGACGAGCGCGGCCTTCACAGTCTCCATCTGATGCACGACACCCCGCACGCGATTGTGCAAGCCGTTGAAGAACACCAGACCGATCATCGCGACGAACAGCCCCGACGCTGTCGCGATCAGCGCCTCGGCCACGCCGCCCGTCACCTGGGTCGGCGCATTGCCTGGGTTCGACAGCACCTGAAACGCGTTGAACATGCCGACGATCGTGCCGAACAGACCGAGCAGCGGCGCAAGTGTGACGATGGTGTCGAGCACCCAGAGAAAGCGGTCGATGCGCGGCGCTTCGCGCATGATGGCTTCCTCCAGGCACGCATCGAGCTCTTCGCGCGAGGCCTGTCCGGCAAGACGTCCGGCGGTGGCGAACAGCGTCGCCATCGGCAGCGCGTGAAACTGCTCGGCGCAGGCGGTCAGCGTCGCCGCATTGAACGTGTCGAGTCTGTCGAGCTGCTCGAGCGCCGCGCGGCTGCTGCCGGCGGCACGCTGCAGAAACCAGCAACGTTCGATGATGATCGTCAAGGCGACGAACAGCATGGCGGCAATCACGTACAGAACGCCGCCCGAATTGTTCGCGAGGTGTAGCAGGGTATCGACGGTCATGGGAAAGCTCCGGTTAGAAGTCGGTGGACAAGGTGCCGATGAAGGCACGGCCCGGGATGGTCCAGTACAGCGGCGTGTTGTCGGCAGCGGTATAGCCTGCCAGCGCGTCGATACTGGTGCGGTTGAACAGGTTGTCGATCTGGAAGCCGATGCGCGTGTTATGCAGCCACGGCGCAAGGCTCTTGATCGTGTAGGCGGCCGAGAAGTTGGTCACCGCAAAGCCGCCAATGGGCTGCGTGTCGCCGGTGTCGCCAAACTGGTGGCCCACAAACTTCGTGATCAGCGAGCCGTTGAGCGGGCCGTGTTCGTAGAGCACGCCGGCTGCAGCGGTTTGCTGCGGCGCGTTCGGCATCCAGTCGCCGGTACTCTTCTGCTTGGCCGAGTTGAACGTCAGATTGGCGTAGAGGCTGAAACCGTAGCCGAGCGAGAAGGTGGCTTCGGACTCGAAACCCTTGTACACCGCGCCGCCGGCATTCGTGAAGATCGTGTTGTCGCCCACCGTGCGGCTCGTCACCGCGTTGCGGAAGTTGATGTAGTACAGGTCCGCTGAAACCGTCAAACGGTTGGTCTTGAAGGTCGTGCCGATCTGGTAGTTATCCGTTTGCTCCGGATCGGGCTGCCCCGACACCGACGGGTTCTGCACGTAGAACACATTCAGGTTAGGCGCCAGAAAGCCCTGCGCATACTGGATGTACGCGCTCCAGTCGGAAGCAATCTGTTCGTGGACCGTGAGCGAGGGCAGCACCTTCGTCCACGTATGGCCATAATCGAGCGGATCGCCCGATTTCTGGTTCATCGGCGAATCGATATCGCGATTGAACGACACATACTTCACACCCGGCGTCACCGTCAGGCCATAGGGGAGTTGCAGCGCGTACTGCAGGTAAGGCTCGAACGTCAGCAACGTATCGGTCATCGTGAAGTTCTGCGACAGGAACGCAAAGTTCAACGAATCGTCGACATTGAAGTTGTCGCGGAAGTTGGACTGGTGCGTGATCCACGCCCCCATCTGCAGCGTGCCCGGTCCGATCTTCCGTTCGGCCGTGAGCACGTCGCCCCATGCGCGGTAGTTGTTGTTCATCTCCTGACCCGGCACATCGTTCGCACCGAGGCTGGTGCCGTTCGGCGTTTCGCCGTTCGGATCGAGTCCGTTAAAGCCGTTGTGGTAGTAGCCGTAGGTGTACAGCTTGTTATTGATGACCCATTGAGCGACCTTCGTCTGAACGTCGATGTACTCGAAGTCCGTGTTGATCAGGTCGACGTTGTAGCCGGAGAACGCCTGACTCGCCGGATTGTCGTTCAGACCGAAGTTCGGACCATAGGCCTGAATCTGTGCGGCGGTTGCGCCGAGCGGCACATTCTGGTGAATATTGTTGTAGGTGGCGAAGACGGTGATTAAAGTATTGTCGCCAATCGGCTTTTCGAGCTTGAAGTAGACGTTCTGACGACGTTGCGCAGAATCCGTCAGGTAGCCGTCGCTGCCGGTCTGCGTGTAGCCCACCATCGCGCGGGCATCGCCCCACTGCTGCATGTCGCCCGTATTCAGTTCCGCGCCGGTAATCCACGTGTTCCAGCTACCGTATGAACCCAGCACCGAAAACGACGGCGTGAGCGAAGGATCCTTCGACTCCAACCCAATCGTGCCGCCAAAGGTGGCGAAGCCGATCTGCGAGGCGTCGCCCGGACCGCGGTCGATATTGATGCTGCCCAGCACCTGGTTCGAGAAGAACGAGGTCGAGTGGTGGGTGAAGTCGTTGGAGTCGCCAAACGGAATGCCGTCGAATGTCACGTTGTACTGACCGTCCTGGAACCCACGAATGGAGAGGCTTTGCGACTCCATCAAACCGGATCCGTTCGGGTCGATGTTCGACACGCTAGGCGCGATCTGGACGATATCGCTGTAGTTCGAGGTGGGCGCCGTGCTGTTCTGTATGTAGTGCTGGCTGATGACCGATTTCGGTTCGCTGGCCGTCAGCGAACCCTGGGAAGGCGCCTGGGCCGGCGCCGACTCTGCATTCTTTGCGGCAGGCGCGCTGTTATCGGAAGACGACACGGCCGTGCTTTGCACCGAGCCGAGATCGCCGGTTGCCTGCGCATGCGAGACCTGCGCTCCGGCGGCGCACAGCGTCGCAAGAACGAATTGCGTCAGCGGTTTCTGATTGAACTTTGAACGTACCCGTTGCATGGTTCATGCATCCTTGTTTTTGAATGGGGCGGTGGGGCAGTGAGTCAGACAAGGCCGGATGCTATAGACCACGCATTAATGCCCGGTGATGGGTAAATTACGAAGTTAAAGTTCTTATTACGGATTGCCGACAAGTGGCGCGTCGCAGATCGAGTCATGAAACAGCCACATACTCATGGCACGCTTCGCGGCCAGACGTTGAGGCCCGCGAACCTACGCCCGATGTCAGGCGACACCGCAACGACGCTGCGCATGCATCCCAACGACGCGTCATCTAATGGAACTACGTCCTCTTGGAAAGTGAAGCATCGATCCTCCGCCAGCCGGGCCCCATGCCTCGCATCCTGGTTGTCGAAGACGACGACCCCACACGGCTCGAAGTCACTGCGGCGCTCGAGGACTATGGCTTTGCCGTCGAGAGCGTCGCGCGCGGCCACACTGGCTTGCTGCGCGCGCTAGAAGGCGATTTCGATGCAGTGGTGCTGGACCGCATGCTGCCGGATGTCGACGGTCTGTCGATCCTCTCCACCTTGCGCAATGTCGGCAAGCAAACCCCGGTGTTGATCCTGAGCGCGCTTTCGGCGGTCGACGAGCGCGTGCGGGGCCTGCGTGCCGGCGGAGACGACTATCTGACCAAACCATTCGACAGTCTTGAACTCACCGCTCGACTGAATGCATTGCTACGCCGCCGCTCGTCGCCTGTCGAAGCCTCCGCACTAAGCGTGGGCGATCTCGTCCTCGATACCAGCACCCATCACGTCGAGCGTGCAGGCGAGGTCATCGAGCTCAAGCCGCGCGAGTATCAGTTGCTCGAATACATGATGCGTCACGCCGGACAGCCGGTCACGCGGGCGATGCTGTTCGAGTCCGTCTGGAATTACCACTTCAACGCGCAGACCAACGTGATCGATATGCATATCGGACAGTTGCGCCGCAAGGTCAGTCTGAATGGCCGGCTCTCTGTGATGATCCACACGGTTCGAAATGTCGGCTATATCCTCCATGCAGGCGAATAAGCGCCAGACGCGCATGCACTTCAGCAGCGTCACGTGGCTGCTGGCGGTGTTTATCAGTTCGGCTATCGTCCTGTTCACCCTGCTTTACTGGGTGACGCACAGCTATCTGCTGCACGAGGTCGACGAGCGGCTGCTGGGAGAGGTCGCCGAGTTCCACTCAATTGGCCGCGCGGAGGCGATTGCCGACATCGCGGCGCTCAGCCGGCGCGATGTTGCGAGCAGCAGACCCTATGGCGTGTTCGACGCCGACGGCACATGGCTTGCGGGAAATATTCATACGCTGCCGGTTGCCCGGCACCGCAAACCGTTCTACTACACGCAGGTCATGCAAGACGGCCATCGCGCCATCGACGCGCATTTTCGCGGCATCATCGTGCCGACCCAGAGCGGCTTGCGCATCGTGGTGGGGCATTCGATCGACGAAATCATCGACTTCGACCGGACCCTGGTGAAGATGCTCTGCGTGGGTCTGATGTTGACGATCATCCTTGCTGTGGGATGCGGAGCGGCGCTGAACGCGATGTCGAACCGTCGCATCCGGGCCATCAGCGTGACTGGGCGCGAGATCATGGCGGGCCAGCTAAACCGGCGCCTGCCGACCCGAGGCACGCATCACGATCTGGATCGCCTTGCCGAGATCGTCAATACGATGCTCGACGAGATAGAGCGGCTCGTGGCCGAAGTGCGGGGCGTGTGTGCCGGCATCGCGCACGACCTGCGCACGCCGATGACGCATCTGCGCGCAGGCCTGGAACGGGCGCGACGCCGTTCGGCCAGTGTGGACGATTACCAGACCGCCGTCGAAGCGGCCATCGTGCAATCGGACATCGTGCTGAACCGCTTCACCGCACTGCTCAGAATCGCCGAAATCGAAGCCGACGGGCGGCGCGCCAGCTTTGGCGAGGTGTCGCTCAGCACGGTCTTGCGCGATGTCGTGGATCTCTACGAACCCGTTGCGGATGATCGTGGTTTGTCAGTGACCGTGCTTGGGCACGAGCCTGTTCAGGTGACGGGTGACGTAGACCTGCTGTTCGGCGCGGTCGAAAACCTGCTGGATAACGCGCTCAAGTTCACTCCGCGTGGCGGCATGATTACGCTCGAAGCCACGACGGAAGCGGGGGAACCCATTGTGTCTGTCGCAGATTCGGGGCCCGGCATCGAGGCGGGTGAGCGCGAGGCGGTCTTGCGGCCGTTTTATCGCAGTCCGAATCAACAGGCCCATGCGCCGGCCGGACACGGCCTCGGCTTGAGCCTGGTTGCAGCCATTGCGCGCGTGCACGACGCCGACGTGGAAATACACGACAATCAGCCAGGCTGCAAAATGGTATTGCGCTTCAAAGGAGCGTGACTGCCGCGGAAATCCGCGCACGCGGCCGGAGCGGGCGTGCGCGGTCTTTGGATAGCATCTTCGTTGCCCTACTCGTCCTGAACCGGCGACAGCAAGCCGTCGCCGTCCACCTTGAAGCTGAAGCCTCGCCAGATCACTCGCGTCGAGAAGAAACTCGCCACGAAGATCAGAAACGACACGAGATCCCACAGCGGCAGCAGCCATAAGTCGCTATACGCTTGCCCCAGCGCGTGATCCGACTGTACCTTCAACGCCAGTCGCGCGAGCAGCGCCACCGCCACGAGCGGCCATGCCCACGGCGCACCACCCGAGAATGCGGCAGCAAGCAATGCGAAAGCGAGCGGATGCGTCAATACCGAGCCGAAATGGCCGACCGGATCGATCGTGCGGATGGTCCGGCTCCAGCGCAATTCGTGCGCAATCAGCTTGGTGGCGCTGGTCTCGACGCACGCATGCGACACCGTGAACGGCGGTATCACCACCTTCTCGCCGATCATGCGCACCGCTTCGCCGATCGCATGATCCTCCGCCAGGTGATGCACGAACTGCGCGAAGCCGCCGATCTTCTCGAGCGTTTCGCGCCGCATGGCAATGGTCTGCCCAAAGCACGGCCGCGCCATCCCCAATGCCAGCCCCGTCACGACGCCCGGCAGAAACTGGTAATTGGTCGCCTTGGCCGACAGCCGCGGCCAGAACCCCGGATCGGGCTGGCCGCGATAGAC